>CAWGXD010000020.1:0-150429 GCA_963826445.1 uncultured Actinomycetota bacterium | reverse complement strand
ACTCGTGGAGCGTACGCACGAGGCAATGATGCGGGGCATCAAGGCAGCTCGCCCCGGGCGGGAGCTCAACGTCATCGGACGCGTCATCGAGAGCTACGCCAAGCGATTCGGCTATGGCGTCGTCCGGGACTTCACCGGACACGGCATCGGCCCGAGTTCCACTCCGGTCTCATCGTCCCGCACTACGACGCTGCGCCGCAGTACAACACCGTCATGGAGCCCGGCATGACGTTCACCATCGAGCCGATGCTCAACCTCGGCACCCACGAGTGGGAGATGTGGGACGACAAGTGGACAGTGGTCACCCGTGACGGCCGCGCTCGGCACAGTTCGAGCACACCATCGTCATCACCGACGATGGCAACGAGATCCTCACCCTGCCTGGTCTGAGGGGGCCCCCGGCCGGGCCCCGGCACCCTCACCCCCAACCCCTCGGAGAAGCGACAGCATGGCGAAGAAGGGCTACCCGCTCGGCATCGACATCGGCGGCAGCGGCATCAAGGATGCCCCAGTCGACCTCAAGGAGGGCGAGTTCGCCAAGAGCGGCTCAAGATCGCCACGCCACAGCCGGCGACGCCAGAGGCCGTAGCCCAGGTCGTCGACCAGATCGTCGACGAGTTCGAGAAGGAGACGGGAGGCTCTCCGATCGGGGTGACGGTGCCCGCGGTCGTCATTCGCGGCACCGTCCTGTCCGCGGCCAACATCGACCCCTCCTGGATCAACACCGACGCCGAGGCCCTCATCAAGGAGCACACCGGCCGCTCGGTCACCGTCTTCAATGACGCCGATGCCGCCGGGCTGGCGGAGCTGCACTATGGCGCCGCCAAGGGCGAGCACGGCCTCGTCATCGTCACCACACTCGGGACCGGGATCGGCTCGGCGCTCATCTACGACGGCCGGCTCGTCCCGAACTCCGAGCTGGGCCACCTCGAGATCGACGGCTATGACGCCGAGGACCGGGTCGCCTCCTCGGTCAAGGAGAGCGAGGGCCTCTCGTGGGACGAGTGGATCGAGCGGCTCCAGCGCTACTACGAGACGATCGAGATGCTCTTCTCCCCCGACCTCATCGTCGTGGGGGGCGGCGTCTCGAGGGACTCGGACAAGTTCCTGCCCAAGCTCCGGCTGCGCGCGCCCATCGTGCCGGCCGAGCTGCGCAACAAGGCCGGCATCATCGGGGCCGCTCACCGCGCCGTGGACCTCGCGAGCTGACGCGCGGTCCCAGCTCAGCGGCATACGGCATGTTCCGTATGCCGCTGGGCTCGCTCGCGGGCGAGCGCTCAGTCGACCGTCAGGCTGAGAAGCAGGTCGGGGGCGCGCCGCTCGTAGAGCGCCGCGCCGAGGCGTAGTCCCAGCCAGAAGGCGGCCACGCCGACCGCGAGGCCGGTCAGCAGAGCCGGCCACGGCGCCCAGCTGGTCCGTTCCAGGCGAGGAGGCTGAGGGCGAAGACCGGTGCCCCGACCAGCAGGTGCCCAGGCCGGCGACGGACTGCGACAGCATCGTCATCCCGGCGGCACCGGGCGGGGTCTGGAACGGCTCTCGCCGGCTTGGGGACGGGATAGGGCAGGGCGATGCTCATGATCGAGGAGATGGCGTAGCCCGCTCCCAGCAGGGCGGCTGAGAGACCCACGATCGCCGGCAGCAGGTCCCACCGACCGCCGAGCCACGCGCCGACCACGGAGTAGGCGCTGACGAGAGGGACGGCGATGAGCAGGCTGGGCAGCAGACGGCCGAGCCGGTCCGACCGGCCGCGGACTCCCGAGGCGACATGCATCCAGAAGGCCGTCGACTCGTACGAGACGGAGTTGTGCTCGCTCCAGCCGAGCAGAAAGGCGGTGAGCGGACCCATGAGCAGCGGCACCCACGTGACGTCGCTCATGAAGAACGGGATGAGCAGGGCGAGCGGTGCGAACGGCGTGAGGAACATCGACACCTGGTAGCGAGGGTCCCGGGCGTAGTACGTCAGTGTGCGCGCGGCCACCGCCCACGTCGCGTCGTCCGGGACGCGCCCGAGGACGCCCAGGTCGCCTGCCGCCGCCCCCTCAGAGCCAGGCCGGACGACACCTCGCGGTGACACGACCTGTTGACGGACCGCCCTGTCCCACAAGCGGATCGCGACGGCCAAGCCACCAGCTGCCAGTGCGAGACGCAGCACACCGATGGCAACGTTGCCCGCTGGCGACGTCCCCGGGGGCTGCCCAGGCCCAACCGAGGGGCGTCCACCCGAGCACGGACGCCGCGGTCTCGGCGAAGCCGCCCCAGTCACCTGCCGCACTGCCCGCGAGTGATGCGGCAGGGACGACGACCGCCAGGAGGAACACGGCGAGGATGGCGGTGACGTCCCTGCCCGCGCCGGCTGGAGACGGCGCCCGTCGCGAGTGGGAGACCCAGCGGCTGACGGCGACGGCGGTGAGCAGGCCGATCGGCACGGCCACGAGCGCAGTGACCGTCGACAGCGCGGTCTGCGACGACGCGATGACGACCCCGACGCCGAGCACCATCGACGCGATGGCGGGCAGGCCGACGAAGGCGCTGAGGAGGAGACCGATCGCCAGCTGCCGCGGTGGGATCGAGAAGGTCGCGAAGCGGCCCGGGTCGAGGGTCGGGTCCGAGCCGAAGGCGAAGATCGGCAGGAGGATCCAGAGCACGATCCCGGCAGCGCCGCCGATCGTCACGACGAGCCGCGCCACGTCGGGCTCACCACGCAGGACGGCGACCCCGACGGCCAGCGCGACGACGACGAACGCGCCGTACAGGACTCCGAGGATCATCCCGATGGCCTGCGCCCGGCTGCGTCTCAGGCTGTTGCGCAGCAGGTCGAGCTTCAGTCGGACGAGGTGCGCAACCACGCCAGTCCCTCCACCTCGATGCTCCCGCCGACGAGGTCGACGAAGCGCTGCTCCAGGCTGCCGCCGTCCCGCACGTCATCCACCGTGCCCTGTGCAAGGACGAGGCCGTCGGAGATCACGGCGACGTGGGTGCAGATCCGCTCGACGAGGTCCATGACGTGGCTCGAGAGGATGACCGTGCCGCCCGCGCCGACGAAGTCGGCCAGGATGCTGCGGATCGTCGCCGCGGAGACCGGATCCACCGCCTCGAACGGCTCGTCGAGGACGAGGACGCGGGGCGCGTGGACGAGAGCCGTCGCGAGGGTGATCTTCTTCGTCATGCCCGCCGAGTAGTCGACGACGAGCTTGCCCTGGGCCTCGGTCAGGCCCAGGGCCCGGAGCAGCTCGTCCGCGCGGGCCGTCGCCACCTCGCGGGACAGCCCGTGGAGCAGGCCGGCGTAGACGATGAGCTGCAGCCCCGTGAGCCGGTCGAAGACGCGCAGCCCGTCGGGGAGGATGCCGAGCAGCTGCTTGGCGGTGACCGGGTCGGCCCACACGTCGTGCCCGAGGACGAAGACCTGGCCGGCGTCGGGACGGAGCAGTCCGGTCGCCATCGAGAGCGTGGTCGTCTTGCCCGCGCCGTTCGGGCCGACGAGGCCGAAGAACGAGCCACGCGGGACGTCGAGGTCGATCCCTTTGACGGCGATGACGTCGCCGAAGCGTTTGCCGAGGCCACGGATGGCGATGGCCGGTCCGGTGACCGGCGAGCCGTGCGGCGCAGGCAGGTCCAGGTGTTCTGTCATCTCTCCCCGAGTCGTGGAAGGTGCTTGGTGGTCGGTGCCGGACTCACTGGAACTCGCCGGACTCGCCGTCGGCCAGGTAGCGCAGGGTCAGGCCGTCGACCCCCGAGAACGACTCGATGTGGGTGCAGTACATCCGTTTGCCCCGCTCGGAGAGGAGTGCGTCGTGGATCGGCACGAAGGCCTTGGGCGCGATGCGGGCCACGAAGTCGATCGAGTCCCGGCTGGCGCACCACGGCGCGTTGAGCGGATGGGCCAGGACGTCGACCTCGCCCGGCTCGGCATCGTAGGCATCGCCCGGGTGGAAAAGCGTCGGCTCACCGTCGGCACGCAGGACCAGCCCGACGTTGGGGATCTGCGGCACCTGGTCGTTGTTGAAGGCGTGCAGCTCTCCAACGGGGGTGACCGTGATGTCGCCGATGGCGACCTGCTGCTCGCGTCGCGTCGGCACGGACTGAAGGCCTTCGGCCCCAAGCTTTTCCGCCGTCAACGGGTCGGTATGGACGGACGCCCGGGGATTCGCACGGATCAGCCGGGCGGCGGGCTCGGGGTCGAAGTGGTCCGGATGGTTGTGGGTGACGAGGATCGCGTCGAGGTCGGTCAAGTCCTCGAAGCCGGTCGAGAAGTTGCCGGGGTCGACGAGGATGCGCCGGTCGGCCATCTCGACGAGCAGGCAGGCGTGTCCCAAGTGAGTCACTCGCATACCTCAAACCTAGGTCATCGGGTCGAGGGCGAAGTGTGCGCCGTCCCGGTCCGCTCCAGACCCCACAGGTCGTGGCTAGGGTCGTCGAGTGACTGCCGAGAAGAGCATGTATGAGCGGATGCTGGCCGGCGAGCTGTACATCGCGGACGACCCTGCGCTGGCGCGAGACTCCAAGCGGGCGCAGGGGCTGACGCATCTCCTCAACACCTCGGACCCGACGGACCACGACCGTCAGCGGGATCTGTTGACCGAGCTGCTGGGCAGTTTTGGCGAGGGCAGCGAGATCCGCCCTCCGCTGCAGTGCGACTACGGCTACCAGACGTCGATCGGCGCTCGCACCTTCGCCAACTGGGGGCTGATCCTGCTCGACGTGGCAACGGTGACCATCGGGGACGACGTCCAGATCGGTCCCAACGTCCAGCTGCTGACTGCGACCCACCCCTCGAGCCCGGACCGCGCAGGGACAAGTGGGAGGCGGCGGAGCCCATCGTGATCGGCGACAACGTCTGGCTCGGCGGCGGCGTCATCGTGTGCCCCGGGGTCACGGTCGGCGCCGACACGGTCGTCGGCGCAGGCTCGGTCGTGACGCGCGACCTGCCCTCCGGCGTGCTGGCCGTGGGGTCGCCGGCCCGCGTGGTCCGAGAGCTCTAGACGGGCCCAGGGTCGGGGTCGGTCGTCCGCTCGGGGCGCAGCGCGACGAACGGCCTGGTGCGAACGAACTCTCGGATTGCGGCGTCCGAGCGGAGGTCGTCGAGCCCGAGCACCCGTCCGATGAGCCGCAGCCGCCACGGGTGCCGACGACGGAAGGCCTTGCCCACGGCGATCGCCTCGTCCTCGCTGAGGAACCGGTGCTGTGGGACGAACGCCTCCCTCCCGATCTGGACGCGCAGGGCCTGGCGCGCGAGGAGGTTCCTGACCCAGTCGGTCCGCGGACCCCACACGGCACAGATCACGGCCTCACGGCTGCTCCGGTCGTGGGCCAACACCATGGCGACCGCCGTGGGCCTTGCCCGTCCTGCGCCCGACGTGGGTCAGCTGGAGGAAGGCGTGCCCCAGGACCCAGCCGAAGCCGAAGCGGTAGAGCGGCAGCGGCAGCCGGAAGACCAGCAGGGCGAGCCGGCCCCGCCTCCGACTATTGAGCCGCGGCGCGATCGTCGAGATCTGAGCCTCCTCACGCACGGCCGTGCTCAGAGGGGCCGCGGAGTTATCAGAACTGATAAACTCACTGTGTGCCATCGCGTGACGACCGGCTTGACGAGGTGCTCCGCTCGGCAGCGAAGCTTCAGGAGCTCGTGCCCGACGCGGTGCTGGTGGGGGGCACTGCGGCTGCCCTCCACGCTCGCCACCGCGTGTCGTTCGATCACGACCATGTGCTGGCCGACCTGGCGGAGCGGTACTCCGCAATCCTGGAGGCGGTCGAGGCATCGGAGGGGTGGGTCACCAGCGTCCGAGCGAGCAGCCCACCGCTGACGCTGCTGGGATCGTTGGACGGTATCGAGGCAGGCCTTCGGCAGCTGCGCCGGGCAAAGCCGCTGGAGACGGAGCGGCATCCCATTCCGGGCAATGGGTCGGTGGTCGTGCCCACCCTCGAGGAGATGCTCCGCGTCAAGGCCTACCTCGTGGTCCAACGCAACGCGACGCGGGACTATCTGGACACGGTCGCGCTGGCCAGTCGAGTCGGCGTTCCCGCTGCGATCGGGGTGCTGACCCAATCGACGAGTTCTACCAGGACCGGAGTGGCGAAGCAGATTCGGTGTTGACATCACTGGTCCTACGACTGGCCGACCCCCAGCCCCGCGACGTCAGGGGTGACCGAGCAGCTGCGTGCCTACAAGGGTCTGGATCCGCGCTGGCACGAGTGGTCGGCCGTCACCGGCGTGTGTGCGGAACTGGCCGACGGCCTGCTCCGAGTGGTGGAGGACCAGTCGTGAGGCTCGCCTTCCGCAACGTCGACGTGCCGCCGGGCACTCCCGTCAGCGAGTGGCCGTTCGAGGCGATCGCCGCAACCATCGAGCGCGGCACGATCACCGACTGGGCCACCTTGAGCCGAGAGATCCGGCGCGACCCGTGGGGGCCCATCGCACGACAGATCGAGGAGTATCTCGCCTACGAACGCCCCCGGGGCCTGACCGCGCTCCTGGAGCAGGTCATCGCGGGGGCTCGGTCGGACGCGGAAGCGTCCGAGCGGGCGACGGTGGCTCGCGAGGTGGACGACCTCGTCCGCCGGTCAGGACTTCACGCTCGCCGCCTTCGCCCAACGGATCGGCACCTCCACCTCACGGATGTCGACCTACAGATCAGGACGGGTGACGCCTTCGGCGGCACTGCTGCAGCGCATGCGCGGACTCGCCGAGCGGCTGCAGGCGGACGATTTCGACTCCGCGGGTTCTGCCTGACCTGCGTGAGCCTGTCGGCGGGCTCACCTATGCTCCTGGATCGGAAGGGGGTCTGGGTGCTGTCCCACGACGAGCTGAGCCTGCTGCGCGACCGACATCCCGCGTGGCGGCTGCTGCGTGCTGCCAACGCACCGCTCATGGTCGGCTTCCTCGGCCGGACCTTCGTCGAGGACAACGTCCGGGGTCCTGACCCAGCGCGAGCTGGTCAGTCGCCTCGACGACGAGCTCTACGCCCTGCGGGAGCAACTCGGCGAGGACGCCTATCCGAAGTCGGCCGCCGCCTACGTCACCGACTGGGCCAGCCCGGAGTCCGGCTGGCTGCGCCTCTACTACCTCGAGGGCAGTGACGAGCCGCACGTCGATGCGACGCCAGCACTGGAGAAGGCGGTGGCCTGGGTCGGGACCCTGCAGGAGCGTGCCTTCGTCGGCACGGAGTCGCGGCTGCACACCCTCGTCGGCCTGCTGCAGCAGATCGTCCAGGGCAGCGACAGCGACCCCGAGCGACGGCTGGAGCACCTTCGCGCCGAGCGCGCCCGGCTCGACGACCAGATCGCCCGGGCCGAGTTCCGGTGAGATCGACGTGCTCGACCCGACGGCGCAGCGCGACCGCTACCAGCAGTTCGCGAGCACGGCGCGTGAGCTGCTCTCGGACTTCCGTGAGGTCGAGGTCAAGTTCCGGGCGCTCGATCGACAGATGCGCGAGACCATTGCTGGCTGGGACGGGTCGAAGGGCGAGCTGCTCGACCAGCTCCTCGGTGACCGCAATGCGATCTCCGAGTCCGACCAGGGCCGCAGCTTCCAGGCGTTCTACGACTTCCTCCTGTCCGCCGAGCGGCAGGAGGAGCTGGGGCACCTGCTCGACGAGGTGCACCAGGCTCGAGTCGATCGTCGCCGACGAGCGGGTGCGCCGTATCGACCGCGACTGGCTGACCGCCGCCGATCGCACCCAGGCGACCGTGCGGACCCTCTCCGACCAGCTCCGCCGCTTCCTCGACGACAAGGTCTGGCTGGAGAACCGGCGCGTCATCGAGCTGCTCCGGGGCATCGAGAGCACCTCCGTCGCCTTGCGCGATGCCCGTCCCGACCTCGTGATGGAGCTCGATGCGACGCGCCCCGACATCGCCCTGCCGTTCGAGCGCCCACTTTATGTGCCGCCCGCTCCTGCCCGGATCGACAGCACCGTGACCGAGGCGGCCGAGTCCGCCGAGACCGCCGCCCTCTTCAGCGTCGACCACGTCGACCACCAGCGCATCATCAGCCAGATCCGCGCGGCGCTCCACCGTCGCGCGCAGGTCAGCCTCGGGGACATCATCGACGAGCACCCTGCCGAGCAGGGCCTGGCCGAGCTCATGGCTTACTTCGCCCTCACCGAGGACGGCATCGACCTCGTCATCGATGACGACGCGCGCCAGCAGGTGGGGTGGGTGGCCGACGACGAGACCCGGCGCGAGGCTGACGTCCCGACCCTCCTCTACGTCCGACACGACCAGTCGCCCACGAAGGACCCGCCATGACCGCTCTCGCCGCCCCCGCTGCGAGGCTCCCCGACGACGCGCTCGACCTTTCGCGGGTCGTCATTCCGCTCCTGCGCGGCGTCATCTACCAGGCCGACAACCCCGCCACGTGGTCCCTCCTGCGTCGGCACCAAGCCCGGGTCAAGGACCACATGGCCGTCATGGGGCTGGCGCTCGTCATCGACGAGGCCGAGGGCTACGCCCACCTGCGGCAGCTGGACTACGACGACGTCGACATCCCGCGGCTCATCCCACGTCACCGGCTGTCCTTCCGCGTCAGTCTGCTGCTCGCCCTGCTGCGCAAGCGGCTCGCCGAGTTCGACGCGAGCAGCAGCGACCCGCGGCTCATCCTCACCGGGACCAGATCGCCGAGCTGCTGCGCGTCCACCTGCCGCAGAGCACCAACGAGGTCCGACTCACCACTGACGTCGACACGCTCGTGGCCAAGGTCGAGGCGCTCGGGTTTCCTTCGCAAGGTCACCGGTCAGGAGCGCACCTACGAGGTCCGTCGCATCCTCAAGGCCTACGTCGACGCGCAGTGGCTCGCGGAGTTCGACGCGCGTCTTCGCGAGTACCTCGCCACCCTCGAGCCTGACGCGACGACCTCCGACGACGAGGAGCCCGCACATGGATGAGCTACCCCTCGACGAGCAGCTCGGAGCCGCGGGCTACCGCCTCGACCACGTCGAGGTCCTCGGCTGGGGAACCTTCGACCGGGCCGTGTGGCGATTCGACCTCGACGGGCACACCTCCCTGCTCACCGGCGACATCGGCTCGGGCAAGTCCACCCTCGTGGACGCCATCACCACCCTGCTCCTGCCCGCCAACCGGATCTCCTACAACAAGGCGGCCGGTGCCGAGACGCGCGAGCGCAGCCTCCGCTCCTACGTCCTCGGCTACTGGAAGTCCGAGCGCAACGAGACGACCGGCATGTCCCGGCCCGTCGGGCTGCGTGATCACACCTCGCACTCGGCGATCCTCGCGGTCTTCCGCAACGAGCGGCTACGGCTCGGCCGTCACCCTCGCACAGGTCTTCTGGATGCGCGACGACCATGCCGGCCAGCCCAACCGCTTCTATGTCGTCGCCGACCGCGAGCTCGGTCATCGTCAGCGACCTCAGTCGACTTCGGCACCGACGTGACCGCGTTGAAGAAGCGGCTGCGCGAGTGCCGGGTCGCCCGCGCACGACAGCTTCCCGGATTACGAGCGCGGCCTTCCGCCGTGCCCTCGGCATCCCGTCGAGCCAGGCGATGGAGCTGTTCCACCAGACCGTGTCGATGAAGTCGGTCGGCAACCTCACCGACTTCGTCCGAGCCCACATGCTCGAGCCCTTCGACGCCGCAGCCGACGATCCGCAAGCTGATCGGCCACTTCGAGGATCTCACCGCCGCCCACGACGCGGTCATCAAGGCCCGGACCCAGCTCGCCGCGCTCGACCCCATCGTCACCGGGTGCGACGAGGTCGGACCGGATCCGCACCAACCTGACTGAGGCGACCGACGCTCAGCAGGCCCTGCGGTATGCCGCCGCCACCGTCATGCTCGAGCTGCTGGCGGCAGATCTGGCGGGCTCCGAGGAGAAGCTTGCCGCCGAGCGGGAGGCGCACGACCGCGCCAAGGCCGCGGTCGACTCGCTGCGGGCTGAGCAGCAGGGCCTGCGCGATGCTCGCGCAGGCCACGCCGGCGGAAGGGTCGGTGCCCTCGAGGAGGCCAGGCAGCGGCATACGGCCGACAAGGAGGCCCGCGCCAAGCGACACCGCACGTGGGGGGACGACCTGGCCGTGGCCGGACTCGAGCGGCTGGCTGACGCTGGCCAGTTCGCGCGCGTGCGCTCGGAGGCACTCGATGCGCAGTCCGCTGTCGAGGACGAAGCCCAGCGAGTCGGGGAGCGAGCTGACGACGCACGCGGTCGCCAGCGCATCGGCTGCGGGAGGAGTCCGACGAGATCCGCGCCGAGCTGATCAGCCTGGCCCAGCGCCGCTCGAGCATCCCTCGCGAGCTGCTCGCCCTGCGTGCAGCGTCTCTGCAGCGAGACCGGGCGTCGACGAGGACCGCGCTCCCCTTCGTCGGCGAGCTGTCGAGGTCCGCGCCGGCGAGGACCGGTGGCGAGGGGCCGCCGAGCGCGTGCTGCGCGGCTTCGCGCTCTCGCTCATCGTCGGCGACGACGACTACGCCCGGGTCGCCGGATGGGTCGACGGCCACCACCTCGGCGCCCGCCTCGTCTACCACCGGGTCCGCGTCGGCGAGCGCCACGTCAGCCGACCGACCCGTGCGCGGCACCTCGGCCGCGAAGCTCGAGCTCAGCCAGGGCCCGTATGCCGCTTGGCTGGCGCGCCGAGCTCGCCGCCCGGGCCGCGCACGAGTGCGTCGAGAGCATCGAGGACTTCCGGCGCGCTGACGCCGTGCCGTGACCGTGCGTGGCCAGGTCAAGTCGGGCAGCCGTCACGAGAAGGACGACCGGCGTGCGCGTCGACGACCGGTCCGACGTACGTCCTCGGCTGGGACAACAAGGCCAAGCAGGACGCGCTGATCGAGCGCGGAGCCCGCGTGCAGGAGCAGCTCGACGCGGTCGACGATGCCACGCCGCGACCGCCGAGGCTCGGCGACGCATGACCTCACGGCGCGCCGGGACGCGCTGACCCGCGCGCTCGTCGTCGACGACGTCCGTGACGTCGACTGGTGGGCTCAGCGCTCGGCGCTCCAGGAGGTCGAGCGCGAGCTGGCCCTGCTCGTCGAGGCGTCCCGCGAGCTCGCGGCGACTCGAGGCGCGGATGCGAGGCCATCGAGGCTGAGCTCGACCGCGGCCGAGCAGCGACGCACCGAGCATGACCGCGCCATCGGCGGACTCGAGGGTCGGCTCCGGGACCTGAAGGCGCAGCAGCGCGCAACACCGAGCCGCTCGCGCAGTGTCCGACGCCGACGCGGCCGCCGTGGAACGGGCTGCGGCCGTCGCTCCATGAGCCGCGGCGTCGAGCGGCTCGACGCCGTCGCACGATGTCGTCGAGGCGCTGCGGGCCGAGCTCGTCGACGCAGTGCCGACGCACTCTCGCGTCGGCTGAGCAGCGCCACGTCGCGCACGGAGCGGGCCATGGACGCCTTCCGCGCGCGATCATCCCGACCGAGACGGCCGAGCTCGACGCCAGCATCGAGGCCGCGGCGGAGTATCGCGAGTTCCGCGAGCGGGTGGCTCGGGACGACCTGCCGCGCTTCGAGGCGGACTTCAAGCGCTACCTCAACCAGAACACGATCCGTGAGATCGCCGGCTTCCAGACTCGGCTCGACGCAGCAGTCCAAGCAGATCACCGAGCGCATCCGACGATCAACACGTCGCTGCGCGACATCGACTACAACCCTGGCCGGTTCATCCGGCTCGACGCCGTGCCCACCCCGATCACCGAGATCCGCGAGTTCCGGACCCAGCTCCGCGCCTGCACCGAAGGGGCTCTGCTCGGCGGCGTCGCCGACGAGCTGTACTCGGAGGAGAAGTTCGAGCAGGTGCGCGGCGCTCATCGCCCGTTTCAAGGGGCGCGAGGGCATCGACCGAGCACGACCGGCAGTGGACGCCCGTGTCACCGACGTGCGCAACTGGTTCGTCTTCAACGCGTCGGAGCGGTGGCGCGAGACCGACCAGGAGCACGAGACGCTACGCCGACTCCGACGGCAAGTCCGGCGGCCAGAAGGAGAAGCTCGCCTACACGATCCTCGCCGCCTCGCTCGCCTACCAGTTCCGGCTCGACTGCGCCCGGCGGCTCGGCGTCGGACCTTCCGGTTCGCGGTCATCGACGAGGCCTTCGGACGCGGGTTCCGACGAGTCGACTCGCTTCGCCCTGCGGCTCTTCGCCCGGCTCGGCCTGCAACTGCTCGTCGTGACGCCGCTGCAGAAGGTGCACACCATCGAGCCTTTCGTCCGGCGGGTCGGCTTCGTCGACAACCCGAGCGGCCGATCATCACGCCTGCACAACCTGACGATCGAGGAGTACCAGCAGGAGCGAGCCGGGGCGGCCCTGACCCGGGCCGGTGAGCGCCAGTCATGACTTCTGCCCGCGACCCTGGTTCGCCGACGTCGGCGCGTCATCGATGGTCGACGGTCAACGACATCAAGGCGGCCCTCCAGCGGCGTTGGGACCGCGGCGAACTGCTCCGGACCGTCGTCGGCAACCAGTCCTGGGAGCCGATCCGGGTGCCTCTCAAGACGCCAAGTGCCCGAGAGCTGGCCAGCGATTTCGGCGCCGTCCAGGAGTGGGCGATCCGGCTCCACCGGGCCGCGGACGCGGCGCGGTCCCCGCGCTCCGACTCGAGGAGCGGCGTGTCGGTGGACGACTCGTCGGCGCGAACGCCGTGCCGGCCGCCGCCTGGTTCGACGAGCCGGAGCAGGTCTGGCGACTGCTCGGAGTTGCCGAGGAGGTCTCGGCCCTGGCCGGGCTGCACGAGGCGTCGGCGTCTTCGCATCCGGCGATCGCGGAGTGGGTGGCCGAGCATCCTCTGCGGGCGCTAGCGCACCGGGCGATCTGGCCAAAGGTCACGGCGACGGTCCTGTGGCTGGGCTCGAGAGTGGGGACAGCGGCATACCTCCGCCAGATCGACGTGCCCGGCGTCGACACGAAGTTCATCGAGGGCAACCGGTCGCTCCTCGCCGAGCTGCTCGACGCCGTCATTCCGGGCGCTGCCGACGAATCACGCTCGCCCGGAAGGGACTTCGCGCGGCGTTACGGCTTCAGCGACAAGCCTGCCATGACGAGAGTCCGGTCACTGGACGGCACTCCCCTCTTCGGTGGGGTCACCGATGCCCTGGTCAGGGTGGACGAGCTTGCCGGGATCCGCCTTCCCGCTCAGCGCGTCGTCGTCGTCGAGAACGAAGTGACCTTCCTTGCACTGCCATTCGTGCCCGGGGCCGTGGCGTTCTTCGGGGCCGGCTTCGACGTGCTGCGGCTCGGACGCATTCCTTGGCTGGACGACCGCGACGTCGTCTACTGGGGCGACCTCGACACCGACGGCTTCGTCATCCTCGACCGGCTGCGAGGCCAGTTGAGGCACGTGCGCAGCGTGCTCATGGATCTCGACACGCTCATGGCCCATGAGAGCCAATGGACGACCGACCCGACCCCGTCACGCGCGGTGCTCCAGCGGCTCACGCCCGATGAGGCCGCGGCCCACCAGGTGCTGCGCGACAACGAGCTCGGGACGTCGCTCCGGCTGGAGCAGGAGCGCGTGAACTACGCGCGCATCGTCGCCGCCCTCGATGCTGCGTGGACTGCGCGGGCGACTCACGTCGGGTTAGCGTGAACGCGTGCGAGGAGATCGAGTTGAGGTCGTCATCGACGCCGGGGGCGAGGTGCGAATCTACGAGATCGAGGCGACACGCAACGGGCGTCGCGTCGAGATCACGACCACCAGAGGGGTCGTCGAGGTTGCCGAGGTCACCAGAGGTGGCACCCCGGTGCGCACCGCACGGTTCATGTCCAGCCGCGTCCTCGCGCTCGTCGAGCACCCGGCAAGCGAACCACCCATCGGTCAGCAGGTCATCGAGCCGTAACCCTCAGGGGCCCAGCAGCGCGTACCAGCTGTCGCTGAGCTCCTCGAGCATCTGCTCGAGCCCAATGTTCCACGAGGTCACGCAGCTCGGGGTCGACCGCGGCGGCATCCCGGCCGATCCGGATGATCGAGTGGATCGATGGCCAGCGGTCGGCGGTCTGCGTCAGCCAGCCGAGGATGACTTCCATGACATGAGCTGGACTCGCTTCATCGCTCCCATGCTGATCCTCGGCTGTGGCTTCGCGCTCACCGTCGGCTCGATCGCCGCCGTCTCGATCAACACGGTCCCGATCCGGCTCGCGGGTATGGCCAGCGCCACCACGAACCTGCTGCGCGACTTCGGGTTCGCGCTCGGCCCGGTCCTCATCGGCGCGCGTGGCCTTAAGCAAGGCAAACGAGTGGATGCTCGAGAAGGTCGGCCCGGCCATCGGCGCCTCCGGCCTCGAGCCGCCGTCCTCCGGACATCGCGGGCGGCATCGCCCACGAGGGCGGCGCCATGGCGATCAACTCCATGCCCGTCGTCCCCGGCGCGGGTCCCGACATGCCCCCGTCCCGATGCCGGAACAGCTCCAGCAGCTCGCGCTCGAGTCCTTGGGCAGCGCCTACAACACGGCCTTCCTGCTCGCCAGCCACTGTGCCCTGATCGCGGCGCTCCTGTCGCTGGTGGGGCTCATCGGCCACCACGAGTCGTCGCCCAGGTCGAGAGTGGCGAGTCGGAGGACCTCGTCGCTGCCTGACCGGCCCTGCGCGGAGACGGAGCGGGGTCCCCACGGCGTCGGGTCCCCGCTCCGTGTCGCGACTCGGGCGATTCAGCGGGCGTTGGGCGCCAGTTTGTCCTAGTCTCCCGTCAACTGCCCCAAAAGGGCGGCTGCGTCCGTTCCAAGTCGGGCGCGCTCTGACGCAACAGGTCCTGCAACGGAGCAGGACGGAGGAGTTGAGATGCGGCATACCAGATCCCGAATTCTCGTGGGCGCAGCAGTCGCTGCGGCTACCGCGCTAGTCCCTGCCGTGGCCGCGAACGCGGTCCCGGACGTGGAGGACACCGTCGTCCAACGCACCGATGACCGCCCCGACGATCAGAGCGACGCCCGACGCGCGCTGATCGAGGAGGCTGTCGCCCAGGTCATCAATGGCGAAGCCACTCCAGTGACCAAGGGCAAGGGCAAGGCCGTCCAGGTCTCCCCGGGCCAGTGGGCGCAGTACGGCCTGCAGTCCACGGACAACATCCTGACGTTCCTCATCGAGTTCGGTGACCAGATCGACACGCGCTACCCGACGGCCCCGGCTGGCCCGGTGCACAACGCGATTCCGGAGCCCGACCGCTCGGTGGACGACACGACGTATTGGGTCGAGGACTTCAACCGCGACCACTTCCAGGACATCTTCTACGGTGACGGCGAGTCCATGACGAGCCTCTACCGCGAGATGTCGAGCGGGCGCTACACCGTGCATGGCGACACGTCGGACTGGGTCACCGTGCCCTACAACGAGGCGAGCTACGGCCAGACCGAGAGCCAGGCCGACATGACCCGCTTCATCCAGGACGGCGCCAATGCCTGGTACGCCCAGCAGAAGGCGAGCGGCAAGTCAGACGCCGAGATCACGCAGTACCTCCAGACGTTCGACCAGTGGGACCGCTACGACTACAACAAGAACGGCAACTTCAACGAGCCGGACGGCTATATCGACCACTTCCAGGCAGTGCACGCCGGCGAGGGCGAGGAGGCCGGAGCTCCGGAGTGGGCGATCTGGTCGCACCGCTGGTCCGTGGTCAGCGCGCGGCTGGCGGGCCCACGTGGAACCGCAACGGCGGCGTCCAGGTCGGTGACACCGGCTTCTGGATCCGGGACTACACGACCGAGCCGGAGAACGGCGGACTCGGCGTGTTCGCGCATGAGTTCGCCCACGACCTCGGCCTCCCGGACCTCTATGACACGAGCGGTGGCGAGAATGGCACCGGGTTCTGGACGCTCATGAGCTCCGGTTCCTGGATGGGCCATGGCCAGGACACGATCGGCACGACGCCCAACCACATGGGCGCGTGGGAGAAGCTGCAGCTCGGCTGGCTCGACTATGCCACGGTGGCCCACGACCAAGCGGCAACCCTGACCCTCGGCCCGTCGATGCACGCCAACAAGAAGGGCCAGGCGCTCATCGTCACCCTGCCCGAGGACGCCAACGGGCGCGACCGCTTCTACATTGCTGAGAACCGGCAGTATGCCGGGTACGACTCGACGCTCAGGGTCGGCCCGTACAACTTCGGCTGGCTCGAGACGAAGCCCAACTGGGTGGAGCACTTCCCCTATCAGGACGGCCTGCTGATCACCTACTGGAACACCGCGGTGTCTAACAACAACACGAGGACGCACCCCGGCACCGGCCGTATCCTGCCGATCGACGCCCGACCAGCTGCGCTGACGTGGAGCGACGGCACGGTGGCCCGCAACCGGATCCAGTCCTTCGACTCGACCTTCGGAGTCGAGCGGACCGACCCGATCTCTCTGCACCGAGAGACTGCGGCCGGCATGACGACGCTGCAGGTTCCAGCCCAGGCGCCTGTCTCGACCTTCAACGACAGCGACCCCGAGCGCTACTACGACGCCGCCAACCCCATGGGTAGCGTCAAGGTCGCTGGCGTTGGCGTCACGATCAAGGTGGTGCAGAGCAACAGCACCGGCAAGATGACCGTCCAGGTCAACGGCTGACCGCAACCACCCTGTCGGCCCGGGCGTCCCACGTGGGCACCCGGGCCGGCGCGGACTGCACACTCGACCAGACGGAGGACCGCCCTTCAGTCGAGTGTGCACTTCGCGCCGGGCTCCGAACGGCGCGGATTGCACACTCGACGGGGACTGAGCACGGCGCGGAGTGCACCCTCGACGGGGACTGGCGCGAGGCCTTCGTCAGGCGACGAAGATGCAGAACGGGTGCCCCTCCGGGTCGGCGAAGACGTAGAGCGGCTCGTCCTCGTCCGCTGAGCGGTCGAGAAGGATCGTGGCGCCGAGTGAGAGCGCGCGATCGCGCTGCCGCGCCAGGGCTGCGACATCCGGAACCGTCATGTCGAGGTGGAGCATCTGTCGCTGCCGAGTCGCGTGGTCTGCACGACCCGTCCCGTCGTCGGGCCGCCATTCGGGACGGACGTAGTCATCGGTCGCCTGGAAGGCGAGGCTGCGACCGCTCGTCGCGTCGCCCGCACTGGGACGCAGTACGAGCCAGTCCCCGCCGTGCGGATCCGGCTCCCCCGGCGCGGGTGGATCGTCGCCCGGACGATAGCGGTAGCCGAGCAGCTGGCGGTAGAACTCGGCGAGCACCCGCGGGTGAGGGCAGTCGAGGACGACCTGCCGAACGAAGGGAAACTCATCCACTCCCCCGGCTCCTCCGGGACCCAAGCTGGTCATTCATCGACCCTACGACCATGACGCCTGAAGGGTCTTGACGAGCCCGCCGGAGCGATTCGCCAAGGACGCAGGTGAGCGAGCGCAGCGGCATACGGCATCGTGGTCGTCGGAACAATACAGCGCTGGGAGGCATGCGATGAGCGAGGCGGGGTGGAAGGCGTTCGTCACCGCGGAGGGCGTCGCGGACTGGGTGGTGCTGCATGGCGGCCCGACGGCCGCGTTCCGCACGGCATCGATCAGGCAAGCAGCGCAGCTGGCCGGAGCGATCGCCGAGGTGCCGGGCCTCGAGGAGGCACGCTCAGTCCTGACCGTCGCGGACCGGCACGTCTCCGTGCGGCTGACCCGCGCCCTCTGGAGCCTCGAGCCGGAGCACGTCGAGCTGGCTCAGGCGGTCTCCGCAGTCGCCCTGGAGCGTGGTGCCCATGCCGACCGCGCGCTGGTGCAGGAGGTCCAGCTGGCAATCGCCGCCCAGCCCCAAGCGATCGACGTGCCGTTCTGGCGGGCAGTCCTCGGCTACCGGTCCCTCGCCGACGAAGCCGCGACCGACCCACTGGGGCACGGCTCGACGGTCTGGCTCCAGGAGCTCGATCCGGCGAAGTCCTTGCGGCACGCGATGCACGTCGACGTGTCCGTCGCGCGTGAGCACGTAGCCGCTCGGGTCGAGGCGGCACTGGCCGCGGGAGGCACGGTGGTGGATCAATCCGCGCAGCACTGGACCCTGTCCGACCGTGCGGGCAACCGCGTGTGCGTCACCGCCTGGCCCGACGGCTATCCAGACCCGACCCATCCGTCGGCTTGAGGCCAGCCGCCGCGCGGGCCGCTCCGTGATGTGCGCACAGTCGGCTCAGGCGGCGTGCACATCGGCAGATGGCATCCGGAGGACGGCGTCGACGTGAGAGAGCCGGCCCCGGTCGAACAGCAGCGGCTCGCCGCCGTCATGCACGTCAGCCTCGAGGACGAGTCCGAGGAACAGCAGGTGGTCGCCGCCGTCGTAGGACTGCCACGACCAGCATCGGAACGTCGCGATGGCACCTGCGAGGGTGGGTGCCAAGTTGTCCCCTGTCGACCGCCACCTGACCTCCAGAGGGTCCTGGGGCTGGCCGGCGAACTGGAGCGCGAGGTCGCGCTGCGACGCGCTGAGCACGTTGACGCTGAACGGCCCGCCGCCGAGGTGGCCCGCGGCCCGCGCTGAGCGCGCCACGGACACCAAGACGAGCGGCGGCTCGAGGGAGACGGACGTGAACGAGGTGACGGTCAGCCCGTGCAGCTCTCCCTCGGCGCGGTAGCTCACGACCACGACCCCGGTCACGAAGCGCGACAGGCAGTCGCGCAGGTGCTGCGGGTCGACGGTCGGGGCACTACTCATCGTGGCTCTCCGCCTCTACTGGAGCAGCCCCGGCACCCCGAGCGCATCCCGCCCCGACTCGAGGAGGGTGCTCTCCGGCGTGAGCGGGTGGAACTTCGCGGCCCGGATGTCCCGGTAGCGCGCGCTCGATCACCGACCCCTTGAAGAACGCCGGCCCACCGGCGACGTCCATCGCGAGGTCGCAGACCTCGATGCCGCCCTGGCGATCTCGGCTTTGCAGCATCACCGCGAGGCAGCGTCTCCTCGACGGCGCCGGATCCGTCGCCGACGCGCCGAGCGCGCCGTCCAGTGCCCACTCGGCGACCTGCAGCTGGTGCCGCATGAGGCCGACCTGCCGCTGCACCAGCGGGTCGTCGGCCCGGGCGGCGCGCCGATGCCGCGATCGCCGTCGGCGTAGGCCGCCTCGGCCACCCCGAGGTAGGCACGCCGAGATGATCGGGAACGCGATGCTGCGATGACCTGCAGCGGCGGGTCGACGACGCCGTAGGGCCGGTTCGCGAGCACCCGCTCGTCCGGGACGAACACGTCCTCGAGCACGATGTCGTTGCTCGCGGTGCCGCGCATCCCCAGGGTGTCCCACGTTGTCGATCACCGTCACGCCCTCCGCCGCGAGAGGGACGGCCACGTTGAGGACCCGCGGCCCTGCTCGGGGTCGTCGTAGGCGAACATCGTCGACATGACCGCGCCGTGCCGGGACTGGCTGGCGAACCGCTTTCGGCCGGAGACGCGGTAGCCGCCGTCGACGCTTGGCGGCCTCGCCGCGCGGATGGGTCCAGTCGCCGCCGCCGGTCGAGACCAGCACGAGCCCTCCTCGGCAACCTTGCGCAGAGTCGCCTCGGCGCCGGGCAGGCCGCGGCGGTAGCGCCAGGCGGTGAAGGCGACGACGTGCTGGTGCATCGAGCTGGCGAGCGCGGTCGAGCCGCAGTGGTGGGCGAGCTCGCGCTGGAGGGCGGCGAGCTCGGTGATCGTGGCGCCGATCGCCGCCGAGCTCGACCGGGACGGCCGCCTCGAGCAGGCCGGCGTCGCGCAGGGCCTCGTAGGCCTCGGTCGACGAAGCTGCCCTCGACGTCGTGGCGGGCGGCGTGATTGGCGAGCCGCGGGCCGATGGCAGCGGCGCGCTCGACGAGCGAGCCGCTGGCGATGGATTGGTCGTCGGAGTCTGTGCTCCCGGTTCGGAGCGGAGCCGTTGTCGTCATGTGTCGAGCGTCAGCCCTGCGCTCGGCCCGTATCCAGTCCACGTTCTGGACCTGCCTGGTCCAACTTCTGGACTACCGAGGTGGGCGACCGCGCTGCGACGATGTGTCCATGCCCGACTACGGCGACTACTGCCCGGTGGCGCTGGCGACCGAGGTGCTCGCGGACCGGTGGACGCCGCTGATCATTCGCGAGCTGGTGCTCGGGAACACCCGGTTCAACGACATCGCACGCGGGCTGCCCGGGATCTCGCGGTCGCTGCTCGTCCAGCGCCTGCGACACCTCGAGAAGCAGGGGCGTCGTCGAGACCTGGCCGGCCGGCGGCGGGCGAGGCCATGAGTACCACCTCACTCCGGCGGGGGGGACCTCGAGCGGGTCATCGACGCCTCGGCCGGTGGGCCGTCGAATGGCTCTTCGATGAGCTCTACGTCCGCAAGACGTGCCCCCGCACGACCCTGATGTGGTGGATGCACCGTCGGGTCGACCCGTCCCGGTTCCCGCCGCGACGCATGGTCTCGAGTTCCGGCACACCGCGCCGAGCCCGCAGACGATCTGGATCGTCCTCGACCGTGGGGAGGTCGTCGGTCTGCCTGCACCATCCGGGCTTCGAGTC
This sequence comes from uncultured Actinomycetota bacterium, assembly GCA_963826445.1. GTDB lineage: Bacteria > Actinomycetota > Actinomycetes > Actinomycetales > Dermatophilaceae > Intrasporangium. Next base: position 130,089 of record CAWGXD010000020.1, on the reverse strand, counting down.
CGACGTCGTCGCCACCGCAACGACATCGGATTTCGCTGACGTCTTCCAGGGCTACCAGCGCTGGTCGGAGGCAGTCGACGCCGGACGGATCGAGGTGACCGGGCCGCCCCGGCTGGCGTCCGCCCTGCCCACGTGGTTCCGGTGGAGTCCATGGGCGACGGCCACCCGGGAGCGCGCCGACCGTGGGCCGGCGGCTGCCGTCGATGCCGCCGGCGCTGGGTCACGCGTGTCCGAGAGCGCACGCCTGTGACCTGGGACGCGCGGCTCTGTCAACGATCCGGCTGACCCGCGTCACCTCAGCGGGTGAGTTGGGCTGAGCTGCACGGGCGCTCAGCCGTTGTAAGGTATAGACGGGTCCTCACCGTTGGCTACGGCGTCGATCCAGTCAACGGCGTCGTCGGAGAGGTGCAGACCGTCCGGGCGGTGCTCCCCCACCCACCACGCCTCGCGCGTCATCTCGGCGCCGACGCGTGCAAGTTCGTTGAGGACGTCGGTGGGCAGGGCCTCGCCGTTGTGCTCGATCAGCCAACCCCGTGTCTCCGGAGTGAGCCGCGGCCACCACTGCTCGATCGACACGGGTCCATGGTCCCACGCGCGCACTCACCGTTGAGGACGTCCGGCGGCGCTGAGAGGGTGGGATCAGTCGAGCGCGAGCCGGGCCAGTTCGCACGCGAGCTGATCCCCAGTTTGCTGAAGACGTTGCGCAGGTGGAAGTCGACGGTGCGCGGGCTGACGAACAGCCGGGCGGCCACATCTTTGTTGGACAGTCCCTGGTGCACGAGTGCCGCGACTTGGCGCTCTTGGGCCGTGAGCTCCGTCGCGGTGGAGACGTCTCGACGTCGGGCTGTCTCCCCCGATGCGCGCAGCTCCTGCGCGGCCCGCTCGGCCCACGGCGTCGCGCCCAGTTGCTCGAACATGGAGAGCGCTGTGCGCAGGTGATCTCGGGCATCGACGCGGCGGCGGGCGCGGCGAAGCCACTCGCCGTACGCCAGCTCGGTGCGTGCGCGATCCGGCAACCTCGGCGATTCCGCGTGCGCGGCCAGCGCCAGCTCGAAGTGCCGCCCGGCTGCGTCCTCGGGCCCCAGGAGTGCGCGGCCGTGCTCGACGACTGCCCGTGCTGCCGGTGTCTGGGCCGCCTCCGCGAAGGCGGTGACCTCGTCGAGCCAGGCCGCGGCCTCCTCCTTGCGGCCCGCGCGTACGGCCAGGTCGAACGCGTCGAGGGCCGCCATCGACGCAGGCCCGGCCCACGAACCTGCTGGAGGTGCCGGAGCGCGTTCGCGGGCTGAGTCGCGTCACGCAGCGCCTCGGCCCAGTGCACCAAGTCCATCGCCAACCCGTCAGTGATGCCGACTGGGTGCTGCTCGCGGACTCGTGCGACCTCGCGCAGGTGCCCATCCAACGCATTGGTGTCTCCACGCAGGGCAGCGACCAGAGCCAGCTCAGCGGTGGGAAGGGCAGTCAGGCCGGGGTGGCCGGTGCTCGCGGCCAGCGGCAGCGCCTCGGTTGCGGCCGCCGCGGCCTTCGACCAGGCGCCCGTTGCGACTTGCGGGTGGAAGCCACGCGTGAGGGCATGCTCGACCATGGTGAGGGCACCCGCGCTGCGGGCTGCGGTCAGCTGTTCGTCGTGGAGGCGCACCCCACGCTCATCGTCGTCGACCAGCACTGCGGCGATGCCCAGGTTGGGCTGCAGAACGTGGTCTGCGGCCGGCTGACGTCCCGTGAGGGCAAACGCCTCACGAAAGGCGGGCACCGCCCTTGGCCAGTCCTTGCGGGCGGCGGCCTGGAGCCGTGGAGCAACGAATACGCGGCCCGCACGGGCGCCGGGGCGTCGTCGGCAGGGGTCGGCACCAAGGCTGTCGGGTCGACTGGTCTGGGTGAGGTGCCCCCGAACGCGGACAGTGCTGCGGCAAGCATCGCGAGCTGCTGCGCCATCGCCAGGTGGACCCCTCGCCGCGATCTGCGCGGCTTGGAGGACCACTCGTAGCCGTCGTTGAGCGAGCGGATGTTCCAGGCGATCTGTCCCTGCAGCGTCAGCAACTGTCGCCCCCAGACCCGGCTCGGTCACGTTGGTGGCTGCAGCCTCCGCGAGGGCGGCGGCCCGCGACGGCTGCGCGCCGAGCCAGGCGGACGATGCGGCGAGGTAGAGCCGTCGGCCCCGCTCCTCGCCTCCGGTGGTGAGTTCGGCAGCCCTCGACCAGGCCGCCGAGGCGGCCTCGTGGCCACCGCGGCCAGCCGCTCGCTGCGCCACGGCGTCGAGGGCGGCCACCACCTGCTCGTCGGGACGGTCGGTGGCGGCCGCGAGATGCCACGCGCGCCGGTCCGGGTCGTCCTCGAGCGCTTCGGCCAAGGCGCCGTGGACTGTCCGACGCGCGGTGCTCGTCGCTGCCCGGTAGATCGCGGATCGGACGAGCGGGTGATACAGCCACAGCGTGATGCCCTCGACGGTCAGCAGGCCCGATCGTTCGGCCTCGTCCAGTGCGTCGTCACCGCCATCGAGACGGTCGACAGCGTCACGGATCGTCGTCAGCCGGCCGGTATCGTCCGCCGCGGCCACGAGCAGCAGCCGCTGCGCGCCGTCGGACAGACGTCGGTAGCGGTCGAGGAACCCGCGCTCCACCCCACCGGTCAGCGGCAACGGGACCGGCAGGGGCGCTCGCCCAGACAACTCGTCCGGGTCGAGGGCTGCGGACAGTTCCACAGAGCCAGCGGGTTACCACCTGTGGCCGAGACCAGCCGGTCGCGGACTCCGGGGTCCACGGTCACCTCGCAGCGGCTCTCGAGAAGGCTGTCGGCGTCCGCGCCGGACAGGCCTCCAAGGGTGAGAGTTGGCAGGTCGGTGACCTCGAAACGTCGCGCGTCGCCGTCGCGGGCGGCGAACAGCAGCGCCGACCCGCTCGGCCTCCAACCGGCGAGCCGCGAATAGCAGTGCGGCGGAGGACGCGTCGTCGAGCCACTGCGCGTCGTCGACCATTGCGACCACTGGAGCGCTCTCTCCGGCGTCGGCGAGCAGGCTCAGCGTCGCGATGAAGGTCAGGAACCGGTCACCGTCGCCGGCGGCCTCACCCAGCGCCGCGCGCAGCGCGGGCTGTTGCGGAGCGGGCAGCGCATCGATCCCGGCACGCAACGGCCACAGCAACCGCTGCAGCGCCGCGAACGCCAAGGGCGACTCCGACTCCACCCCAGAGGTGCGCAGCACGGTCATGCCGTCGGCGGCACCGACCGAGTCCGCCAACAGCGTCGACTTCCCCGTCCCGGCGACCCCGCGCAACACGAGGGCACCGCCGTTGCCGCCGCGCGCTCGCTCGAGGAGGGAGGCAATCGCCGCGCGTTCGGGATCCCGTCCGCCCAACACGGGCTCGATGGTACCGACGCGGCCGCGCGGCACAAGCGCAGTACCGAAACCCGGCGAAAACACCGGTGTGAGCGACCGGCTGCGGGGGCGAACCTGTCTGTCGTCCAGATCGACTCGCATCCAAGGAGAACGCATGTCAACCCAGACCAGGGATCATGGGGGGGCCGCCCACCACGCGACCATCCCGCCGGAGCCTTTGACCGCCCCGGAGCCGCGCCGCTCGTGGGCCGTCTTCGGCCTGATGATCGCCGCTCAGTTCATGGTCATCCTCGACGTGTCGGTGGTGAATGTCGCACTGCCGTCGATCAGCCGCTCCCTGCACCTGTCCGCCGCCGACTACCAGTGGGCGGTCAGCGCCTACGTGCTCCTGTCCGGTGGCCTCCTGCTGCTCGGCGGACGCGTCGCCGACCTGCTCAACCGGCGCACGGCCTTCCTGGCCGGCCTCAGCCTCTTCACCGCCGCCTCACTGTCCAGCGGTATCGCACAGTCACCCCTGCAGCTCATCGTGTCCCGCGCCGCGCAAGGTGCCGGCGCGGCCCTGCTCACCCCGGCAGCGCTGGCGATCATCATGACCGCCTACGCCGGCAGGCAGCGTCAGACAGCGCTCGCCGTGTGGGGCACCATCGGCAGCCTCGGTATCGCGGCTGGAGTCCTGTTCGGTGGGGCACTGACCAGCGCCGTCGGCTGGCGCGCCGTGTTCTTCATCAACGCGCCGATCGGCGTCGCCGTGATCATTGGCACCCTGCGGACCGTCATCCGCGGCCGCTCTCAGGCCCGAGTGCTTCGCCGCCTCGACCTGCCCGGCGCGGCAACCCTCGTCGGCGGCCTGCTGGCACTCGTCTTCGGCATCGAGGCCACCCGGTCTGCGGGTTGGGCCACGCCGCGCACCTGGGTTCCGCTGGCCCTGGCTGCGGTGCTGCTGTTCGCGTTCGCCCGTCTCGAGCGGCGTGCCGCCGACCCGCTGGTGCCGCCGGCAACCTGGCGGATCCGGTCGCTGGTGTCCGCATCGGCCGTGATGGCCGGCATCACCGGCGTGGTCGTCGGCGCGATCTTCCTGTCGTCCATGCACCTCCAGTCCGTCCTCGGTGCGTCGCCAATTGCCGCAGGTCTGCAGTTCCTGCCGCTCGCCGCAGCCATCACCGTGGCGGCCACGTTCGCGTCGAAGGTCATCGCTCTGGTCGGCCCGCGAGCGCTCATCCTCGTGGGCCTCGTCGTCATGGCCGCTGGTGTCCTCCTCCTGGCAGCCAACGGCGACGGGAGCTCCTACATGGCCAACGTGCTGCCGGGCTTCCTGGTGATGGGCGCCGGCGTCGGGCCGATGTTCGTGGCGATCGCAGTCGCGGCGATGTCCGATGTGCCGGCCGACAAGGCAGGACTCGCATCCGGACTGATGATGACCGGTCACGAGGTCGGAGCTGCCCTCGGCGTCGCCGCACTCACGGCCGTCGCAGGCGATCTCACGAGCAGGACGGGCCTGCTCGAGGGGTACAGCCACGCCTTCATCGCGGCTGCAGGCATCTTGGCCGTCCTGTTCGTGCTGACCCTCGCGGCTGTCCCGGGGCGCCGGCCCGGCGCCGTAGCGCAAGGCGGTCACAGCAGCCACGGTCACGGCGGTCACGGCCCCCACGGCCCCCACGGCCCCCACGGCCATTGACTCCCGTCCCGGCGACACGCCACGTCTCTTCGCGAGAACCCGGCGATTCAGCCGGCGTGAACCAAGCGGCGGGACAGCCAACCTCAAGACATCGCATCACGACGTCCAGACCAAGGAGTTTCCACATGTTGTACGGCACACCCCGCACCTTCGTCGGCTCGACCACCTTCAGCGTCACCGGCATGACCGGTTCGCACTGCGAGCGCGCGATCACCGAGGAGATCGCCGCCGTGCCCGGTGTCCAATCCGTGACGGTCGACCTTGCCTCGGGCACCGTCACCGTCGCCACGACCCGACCCATCGACCGCGCCGACATCGCTGCCGCGGTCGAGGAGGCCGGCTACTCCCTCCTCTCCTGACTGTCGGCGGGGTGACTCCTCGCCCCGCCGCCACACCGATAGGAAGCCCAACCAGACCTCGAAAGGACAACCCAGCCATGAGCTCCCTTCGCACTCGTTCGACCCCCACGTTCCGACCGCGCCCGCACACCGCACACGGACGTCAGGCGGAGCGCATCCACCGAGCCCACGTGAACCGCTCAAGCAGACGTGATGCCGAGTCCCGCCGCCCGATTCCACCCGTCCCGTTCCCCCTCCACTGACCCCCACCACATCAAGGAGCGACGATGACCATCCTCTCCACCCTCGACCACGGGCGCCCTGCGGCGGCTGAGCAGCCGGACGCCGCCCGGGCCGTGGACCTCGTCAAGACCTACGGTCATGGCGAGGCCACCATCCGGGCCCTCGACAGCGCGACTGTGGCCATCCCGCGCGGCCGGTTCACCGCCGTCATGGGCCCGTCCGGGTCCGGCAAGTCCACGCTGGTTCACGCCCTCGCCGGCCTGGATCGCGTGGACTCCGGCCAGGTCCTGCTCGGCGGCACCGATCTGACCACCCTGTCCGAGCGGGAGCGGACCCTCCTGCGCCGCGAGCGCCTCGGGTTCGTCTTCCAAGCGTTCAACCTCGTGCCCGCCCTGACGGCCGAGGAGAACATCGCCCTCCCGCTCACGCTCGCCGGCAAACGCCCCGATCCTGCCTGGCTGGCGGAGCTGGTCGACATGCTCGGCATCGGCGCCCGACTCGCCCACCGCCCCTCGCAGCTGTCAGGAGGGCAGCAGCAGCGGGTCGCCGTCGGCCGCGCACTGGTCGCACGCCCAGAACTGGTGTTCGCCGACGAGCCGACCGGCAACCTCGACTCCCGCTCCGGTGCCGCCCTCTTGGCGTTCCTCCGCGACGCGACCCGGTCGCTCGGCCAGGCGATCGTCATGGTCACGCATGATCCGGTGGCTGCCACCTATGCCGACCGCGTCGTCTTCCTGTCCGACGGCCGCATCGTCGACGAGCTGCCCGATCCCACCGCGGAGAAGGTGCTCGCCCGAATGGCATCGCTCGACGCACCTGGCGGGGCGTGATCGGCATGTGGCGACTGACCCTCTCCACCACGCTTGCACACCGCTCACGCTTCGTCCTGACCTGGCTCGCCGTCGCCCTCGGTGTTGCGTTCGTCGCCGGTGGTCTCGTGCTCACCGACACCAGCACCCGGATCCTCGACGAACAGTTCCGCACCAGCGCAGCCGAGGTCGACCTGACCGTGCGCGCCGCGGCGGCATTCGACTCGGCCATGGGCGTCGAGGTGCAGCGGGACCCGCTGCCAGCCGACCTTGCCGAGCGCGTGGCGGCCACCCCTGGCGTTGCCCAAGTCAGCCCCACCGCCGGTGGTGCCGCGCAGCTCTCGGCCCACGGCCGCGTCGTGGAGCCCAACGGTCCGACGCTGCTCTCGTCATGGGCGCAGGCGCCGTTCACGGCTTACACCTTGCGCTCCGGGCACGCCCCACGGTCTGCCGACGAGGTCGTCATCGACGCGGCCACGGCGCGCCAGCAGCGCATCTCCCTCGACGATCGGGTGACCGTGTCTGCGGCCGGCAGCCGCACCCTCCGTGTCGTCGGTCTCGCCGGCATCGGCAACGCGGATGGCCTCGCCAACACCGCTGTGGTGTTGGTGGATCTGCCGACGGCGCAGTCGCTCCTCGGCATTGGCACGCGAGTCAGCTCGGTCGACGTCGTGGCCGCCGACGGAGTCAGTGTGCCCGAGCTGCGAAGCCGGCTCGGGGCCGAACTCGGCCAGACTTACGCGGTCCGCTCCGGTCAGGACGCAGCAGCCGCAAGCGCGGATGCTGCAAAGGAGAGCGTGCATCTCCTGCGGGTCGTGCTGCTCGCTCTGGCCGGCGCGGGTCTTGTGGTCGGCGCGTTCCTCATTGCGAACACCTTCGGCATCGTGCTGACCCAGCGTTCGCGGGAACTAGCTCTGGTCAGGGCCGCAGGAGCCACCGGTCGCCAAGTGTTTGCCTCGGTGCTCGGCGAGGCGCTGTTGGTCGGTTTCACGGGGTCCGCCGGCGGCACCCTGCTCGGAGTGGGCGCTGCCTATGGCCTTCGCGGGCTGGCCCAAGGCGCCGGCATGGCGCTGCCCGACGGGCCCCTGACGATCTCGACCACGACCGTGGTGGTCGCCGTTGCTGCCGGCACTCTCGTCACGGTGCTGGCGGCCCTCGGTCCGGCCCGCCGCGCCGCACGCGTCGCGCCCATCGAGGCGATGCGTGCCTCTGACCCTGCTCCCACCGTCCATCGCCGGCGACGCACAGTAACCGGGTGGGTCCTGCTGGCCCTCGGCGTTGCGCAAGTCGTCGCTGGCGGCGTCGGCCGCGACGTCCGAGGCGTGGGTCTCGGTGCTGCCCTGTTGCTCGCCGCCATCGTGGTGCTCGGTCCGTTGGTGGCGCCATGGCTGGCGCGGACGGTCGGTCGGCCGCTGCGCAGCGCGGGTGTGCCAGGGCGGCTCGCACAGGACTCCACCGCACGCAACCCACGACGGACGGCCGCCACCGCATCGGCCCTCGCGATCGGGCTGGCGCTGGTGGCCTTCGTGGGTGTGCTCGGCAGTTCCGTCAAGGCGATCACCGCGGCCGGCACCGAGTCCGTCACCGCCGACCTGTTGGTCCAGAGCAGCCGTGACGAGATGCTCGGCGGCCTCTCCCCCGAGGTCGCCGATCGCATCGGCTCCCTCCCGGAGGTCGAGACGTCGTCGGCGACCCGGTTTGGCCACTGGCTGGACAAGGGAATGACCAGCGCGCTCACCGCTGTCGACCCGGACACGCTGGCAAAAGTCGTCCGCGTCCAGATGACGTCAGGAAGCCTCTCTGCGCTGGCAGACGGTGGAGTCGTGATCGCTCAGTCGGTCGCCACGGCGCGAGGCCTGAAGGTCGGTGACGCGCTCGCCATGACCTTCCCACGTGAGGGCGAACAGTCGCTGCATGTGGTCGGCGTCATGGCCGAGAAGACAGCGCAGGCACTGTCCACCAGCTTCGTCATCTCGATGGAAACTTACGCCGCGCACTTCGGCGAGAACCTCGACGCGACGGTGTACGTGGCCCTCGCCAAAGGCGTCGACCAGACGCGTGCCCGGGCGGCACTGAACGCCGCGGTCGCGGACTTCCCCAACGCAGAGGTGCGCGACCAGGCGGAGGCGGCCGCAGGACGTGCTGCCGCCCTGGAGGAAGTGCTGGGCCTCATCACGGTGCTGCTCGGCTTCGCGGTCGTCATCGCCTTGCTCGGCATCACCAACACGCTCGCGTTGTCGATCGTGGAACGAACCCGGGAGATCGGTCTGCTGCGCGCAGTCGGCATGACGCGTGCGCAGCTGCGCTGGATGGTCCGGGCCGAGGCCGTGCTCGTCGCTGCCGTCGCGGTGGCGGTCGGCCTCGTGCTCGGGGTCGGCCTGGGCGTGGCCACCATGGCTGGGCTGTCCGCGGACACCGACCTGGTGGTCAGCGTGCCGGTCGGTCGCCTCGTCGCCATTGTCGCTTTCGCCGTCCTGGCCGGGCTTGCTGCCGGCCTGCTGCCCGCGCGTCGAGCCGCTCGGCTCGACGTCCTCACCGCGATCGCAACGCAGTGACTCGTGGCTGGCCGGCCCGACAGCAAGACGGGCCGGCCGGTCCAACCAACCCGGCGATTCCACCGGCGCGACCAGCTGACCGCCAGCGGCACCGTAGTCACGACAGACCTCGGACCCTCCACCCACGGATCACCAAGGACCAGCCATGACCACCATCGCCACACCCCGCGCCACCACCGAGCAGCCCACCGAGCAGCCAACCGAGCAGCCAACCGACCGGCACCTCCAGGGCAAACGACGGCTCGCACTGGGCCTGCTCGTCTCGGCCCAGTTCACGGTCATGCTGGACACATCGATCGTCAACGTGGCCCTCCCCTCCATACAGGCAGACCTCCAGCTGAGCCCGACCGCCATCACCTGGGTGGTCAACGCATACGTGCTGGCCTTCGGCGGCCTGCTCCTGATGTCCGGTCGGGCCGCTGACCTGATCGGCAGGCGCCGCATCTTCATGGTCGGCTCAACGCTGTTCACCCTCGGCACGCTGCTCGCGGCGGGTGCGCCGAGCGCGCGGGCCCTCGTCGCCGGCCGGGTCGTCCAAGGTATCGGCGCCGCGGCCCTCAGCCCCGCCGCCATGTCCCTGCTCCTGCTCATGTTTCCCGGATCGGGCCGGGCCAAGGCCATGAGCGCCTGGGGCGCGGCCTCGACCCTCGGCGGAGCGACCGGAGTCCTCGCCGGAGGCGTGCTCTCCGAATACCTGGGCTGGTCCTCCGTCTTCCTCGTCACCGTGCCGGTGTCCGCCGCTGCGATCCTGATGGCACGAAAGGTGCTCGACGAGAGCGCCCACGGCTCGCGCACCTCATTCGACCTGCGCGGCGCCGTCGCGATCACCGGCGCCGTGATCTCCCTCGTGCAGGCAGCCCTCGGTGCCGGGAACGCGGGATGGACCTCCACCCCGACGATCGCGGCGCTGGTCCTGGCCGCCGTGCTGCTGGCCGTCTTCGCGATGGTCGAACGACGCACCGCGGACCCCTTGGTCCCGCTCGCGCTCTTCAGGTCCCGGGTCCTTTCGACGGGCGTCGTGCTCGCCCTGCTCGGTGGAGCTGCCCGCGCGTCGACCTTCCTGCTCCTCGCGCTCTACCTCCAGCAGGCCCTGGCCATGGCGCCGGCACAGGCGGGCTTCGCCATGGTCCCCACGTCCCTGACCGGATTCGCCGTCTCCCTCCTGGTCCTCCCTCGAGTCCTGCGACGGGTCGGGCCACAGCGCAGTCTCGTCATCGGCATGGTGGTACTCGCTGCGGGCCACCTCTGGCTGGCACACGCGCCGCAGGGGCTCGGCTACCTCGTCACGGTCCTTCCCGGGCTGCTGCTGGTCGCCACCGGTGTCGCCCTCAGCTTCACCCCCACCACCATGGTCATCGCCTCGGCCACGCCGCCCTCGCACACCGGTCTGGCTTCGGGACTCGCGGGCTCGACCACTCAGGTGGGAGCCGCACTGGGGACGGCCACATTCACGGCCATCGGCATCTCCGCGGGCGCATCCGGGGCGGAGGCTATCGGGGCCACCGGGTTCTCGGCCGCCTTCACGGCAGCCGCAGTCGTGGCCCTGCTGACCGCCGCGCTCGGCGCCACCCTCGTTTCGGGACGGCGCTGAGTCGCCATGACCCCGTGGCGAAGAGGCCCCTCCAGCTTGGGGTCACCGCCGATCGCCTGGACACAGTCCCACCGTGGCCCCACCTGAACGTATGCCGCTGAGCTCGTTGACGTCACCGGCGTCCTCATCCAGGGGTTGCCTTCTCAAGCCTCGCTCGCCCGAGTCCCATGGGTGGCTCAGGCCCGTGGCCACTGCGTCACTCGACTCAGCCAGCCGAAGAAGCCTCTGATTGCCCGCGGGCGCCCTTCCCGATGAGCGACCCGTCGATCCCGGCGATCGCGACGGCGAGGACCACATGCAGGACGCCATACCACGGGTTGGTATCGGCGCCCAGCCCGGCGAGCAATGGCTGCAGGACCCCAAGGACCACGAGCACGCCCGCGCGGAGGACGATGTCGCGCCCCTGGTGGGTCACGAGCACCACCACCAGGACTGCGATGAGTGACAGGATCGTGAGGTAGCCGACGGCTTGGTGCGGCTCGAACCACCCGTCGGCCGCCTCGTGGTACTGGCGTTCGAAGATGCCATAGCCGGCGAGCACGAACTGCAAGGCGATGAAGACCATTGCGATGCCGGCAACGATGGTGAGCGGACGGCCAGGAGCGGTCTTCGTCGTACGCATCGGACTTGGTGCCTCGGACATCAAATCCTCCTCATCAGGGTGAGTCGATGTCGCGTTGATCTGCGCAGACCGATCCTAAACCCGCGTCGCCCCCGCGTGGCTGGGACGGGTGACGCGTGCCGGGACCCAGCCCAGCGGCATACGGCTGTCGTATGCCGCTCGGCTCGCTCCCGAGACACCGTGCGGTCACGTGCGGGCCGGGTTGTCTCGGCGAAAGGCAACGCTTGTCGACGTCCCATGCCGCAGCACTCGGCTTGGGCGCCGCCCTGTTCTACCCTTCCCAGTCGCCGCACGCGACTACCGACCAACTCAGCCTCTGGCTTGGCGTCAAGAAGACGAGGATGGCGAACAAGGGCCGAATGATCCGCGACACCCTCAAACTGAGCCACTTCGACGGCCAGTTCATGCGTCGTGATCTCGTTGCGGCCAACCCGTTGAGCTGGCTGCTGGAGGTCGATGGTCTGCCGATCGACATCCGCCAGGCGCCGATCACTCTCCAAAGGCGTGCGTTCGAGCTCGGCCTTTTCCCTACGTCCCCGGATTCCCGGATGACAGATCATGACGACGTGGATCCGGGCGTCCGCGATCCGCGCGCTGTGTGCGGAAGCGAGCCCAGCGGCATACGCCCGGCAGGTGTTCACTCAAATCTTGGCGGAAGAGTTGGTGTCAGCGCATGAACCCGGTACTGGACAGGGTGCCGGTCATGCTCCGAGACGCGCCGGAGGCCCCAAGGAGGCTCGGCTTGCCCGGCTGGTAGAGCCACGCGTCGAAGAACGGACGCAGGTCCTGTCCACTGACGCGCTCGGCGAGGGCAATGAACTCCGCCGTCGTCACAGTGCCGTACCGATGCTCGGCGTACCAGGTGCGCAGCAGGTCCGTGAACTGGGCATCGCCGATCCGTTCGCGCAGCGCCTGCAGCGTCATGGCACCCCGCTCGTAGATCGTGCCGTCGAAGAGGTGCTGGGCGTCTCCAGGGTTGCCCGGGGGTGGGTTCCAGAACGAGGTCTGCTGTGCAGGCGTGTTGGCCAGCTGCTTGAACTGCTGGGCCGCGGACTTGCCACCCTGCTGCTCGGTCCAGATCCACTCCGACCACGTGGCGAATCCCTCGTGGAGCCAGATGTCCGGCCACGAGCCGCAGCGTGACCGCGTCGCCGAACCACATGTGCGAGAGCTCGTGGAGCAGGGTGACCTCGTTGGGTGCGTCGTCGAAGACCGGCTTGGTCTGGGTCTCGAGTGAGTAGCCGAGCTGGGAGCGTCGTCGACGATCGCACCTACCGCCTCGAAGGGGTACGACCCGTAGAGGTTCTCGAGGAACGACACCATCGCGGGAAGCTTGCGGAGGACCGCGGATGCCGAGGACGCCTGCCTGGGGTCGACGGCGATGTACGTCGGGATGCCGCTGGGCGTCATGCCGGTCGTGACGTCGAAACGCCCAAGGGTGATGGTCGCCAGGTAGGGCGCCATCGGGTAGCTCTCGCGCCAGGTGAAGGTGGTCACCCCGTTCGCCGTCGTCTGGCTCTGCAGTGAGCCCGTTGCCGACGGCCGTGAGCCCGGACGGGACGGTCATGCTGACCGTGAAGGTCGCCTTGTCGCGAGGGGTGTCGTTGGCGGGGTACCAGGCCGGGGAGCCCTGCGGCTCTCCGACGACCGCGGCGCCGTCGCTCGTGTAGACCCATCCCTCGCTCGAGCCGTCCGGGTCGGTGACCGTCTGGGGCTGCCCGGCGTACGGCACGACGACGGTCAGGGCATCACCACTGCGCACGGCGTGCGACGGCGTGATCATGAGTTCCTGGCCGTCTCGGGCGACCGACGCCACGGCCCCGTTGACCGTCACGGTGCCGAGGTCGAAACCGCGCAGGTCGAGGTCGAACCGGCTGAGGTCCTGAGTGGCCCGGATCTGGAGGGTGGCCGTGCCCGAGAGCAGGTGGCTCGCCGGGTGGTACGCGAGGTCGAGGGTGTAGTTCGTGACGTCGATTCCGCCGTTGCCCGCGAGCGGGAAGAAGGGGTCTCCGACACCGGGTGAGCCGACGGTGTCGGCGGCCATCGCAGGGGCAGCAATCGCTACCAGTGCCAATGCCGCGGTCGTGGCGACCTTGCTGCCTCTCCGCATACCGACTCCCCTCGCAGTAGGGACGACGGTAGTCCTGGCCGGGAAGCTCGGACAAGGGTGACGCGACCAGGCGCCGGCGGGACCGGAGGATAATGTCTCTCATGGCAGCTGGGCCCACGAGGGACATGGCCATGGTGGGCAGCGCGAAGCGCAGGTTGCACCGCTCCACGCCTTGCGAATTCGGGGGTTCCATGCCCATCGCGTTGGGGATCGCCGAACACATCGCTGACCTGACCCGACGAGTCTGAGCAGCGATGATCCAGCAGCTGCTCGACCGGATCGTCAACGCCCCGCCGGCGACGGTGTACCTGACAGTCGGGCTGCTGGTGTTCGCCGAAGACGCCCTGTTCGTCGGTTTCGTCCTGCCGGGTGAGACGGCCGCCATCCTCGGTGGCGTGGCCGCCAGCCAAGGGCATGTCGACCTGGCCGTGATGATCCTCGTCGTGGTGACAGCCGCCATCGTCGGCGACAGCGTCGGCTACGAGGTGGGTCGCCACGTGGGAACCCGGCTGCTGCACATCCGCCCGCTGCGGCGCCACGAGAAGCGGCTCGCCCAGGCGGAGGCCTACCTGGCCCGCCGCGGGGGTTCGGCCGTGTTCCTGGGCCGGTTCGTGGCGTTCCTCCGCGCCGTCATGCCGGCGCTGGCCGGCATCTCGCGGATGCCGTACCTACGCTTCCTCGCCTTCAACGCGGCGGGCGGCGTCGTGTGGGGCGTCAGTTCCGTCCTGCTCGGCTACCTGGCCGGGAACTCCTACGCACGCATCGAGCAGGAGGCGGGACGAGCCGCCGCCGTGGTTGTCGCAGCCGTCGTCATCGTCATCGTCATCATCTGGCGGATCCGCAAGTCCCGAGCCGAACGGGCCCTGGAGGGGAGCACCGACTAGCACCGACCAGCACAATCGCCGGGCCAACGGGCATGAAAGTGGATGAGTCGGCCGATACGCCGGGGATTGCCACAGGCCGATCGGCTCGTGCTGCCTTTGGTGCCCCAAGCCTCTGACCAGTCAAAACGCGCGTTGATGAAGTTGAGCACCATGGCTCGGCGCGACAGTTCTCGGACTTTTGCGGACTTTTTGCGGACTAGGTGCGTCCTCCAACTCTTGCCCTTGCCACGTCCAACTGATGCCTGCCACTCCCCTACGGCGCCGTACTTAGAGGGGCCTGCAGGCCAGTCTGAAGATCAACAATGGCCGGGCGCCGCCTCTGATCCGCGCGCCTCTCCAAGCCTCCTCTCCGGCGGACGAACTTTCACCCACATGCCGAAGAGCGTGCGTGCCGACCGACGGCACTCTCGTCGGGAAACGAGCCGGTTATGGATCTTCAGTGTCTCGGAATCGGCGGGACCCTTTCGGTGCGGAACCTCGCACCGCGCACGGTCGGGTCGCGGGTTCAGCAACGCTCGTTGCTGGGGTCGCGAGGCGTGCCAGGCAGACCTGCTGCGGAGGAGGCGCCAGGACAGGCAGGTTCCTCTTCGTGACATCCCGGTCGGTGGCGTAGGCCGAGGTTCAGCGACTCGGCTCCGCAATCGCGACTGCACGCAGCGGTCGGAACGCGTCTCGCAGCTCGGCCGCGAACAGCTCGGGTTCCTCCCACGCAGCGAAGTGACCGCCCCGCTCCGCCTCATGGAAGTAGATGAGGGTGGGATAGGCCTGCTCGGCCCAACTGCGCGGTGTCTGCCAGATCTCGCCGGGGAAGGTGGTGAACCCGACCGGGACCCGGACACGGGGTGGCGGTGTCGGGTTCTGCGCGGCGGGTGCGTCTGGCCCGTATGCCTCCCAGTACGACCGGGCGGCCGAGGTCCCGGTGCCGGTCAGCCAGTACGTCGTGATGTTGTCCAGGACGTGGTCGGGGGTCAGATTGCCGGTGGGCTGCCCGTCGACGAACGCCCGGGAGATCTTGTAGTAGGCGTCGGTGTCGTGGTCGATCATCCAGGCGGCGAGGGCCGCGGGCGAGTCCAGGAGCGCGTAGCCGATCGTCTGCGGCCGGGTGGACTGCTCCACGAAGTAGCCGTTGCCGCTGGTCTGGAACGTCTTGATCGCCGCCTGCGCCGCACGTTCCTGGTCGGTTCCCGAAGGCAGGGCGGCGGGGTCGTTCAGGGCGGGCACGAGCAGGTTGGTGTGGATGCCCACCAGCCCCTCGGGTGCCTGGCGGCCCATCGCGTCGGTGACGCCGGCGCCTACGTCGCCGCCCTGCGCCACGAAGCGGAGGTAGCCAAGGCGGCGCATCAACTCTGCCCAAGCGCGAGCGGTGCGGGCGAGATCCCAGCCGACCTCGGCCGGCTCGGCCGAGAAGCCGTAGCCGGGCAGGGACGGTAGCACCACGTCAAACGCGTCCTGGGCGATGCCGCCGTACGCGGTCGGGTCGGTGAGCGGACCGATCGAATCGAGAAGCTCCATGACCGAGCCGGGCCAGCCGTGCGTCATGATCAGCGGCAGCGCGTCCTCGTGCCGCGACCGCACGTGCAGAAAGTGGATCTCCACACCATCGATCTCGGTAGTGAACTGCGGCAGCGCGTTCAGCCGGGCCTCGACCCGGCCTACGTCGTACCCGCTCACCCAGTAGCTGCAGACCGCCTGCATCGCGGCCAGCTGCACGCCCTGTGAGCGGTCCTCGACGAGCTCCCTGCTCGGCCAGCGGGTCGCGGCAAGGCGACGCCGCAGATCATCGAGTGCCTCGTCCTGTATGGCCACGGAGAACGGGCGGATGGCATCGGATCGCTGCGCAATAGTCGTTGCCACAACGGACCTCCCGAAGCGCAGGTGAAGGTGTCCCACCAGGCTGACACGCGTTGGGAGATGAGCAAACGTCCTCACATCAGCGTGAGGCGTTGTGCGTCAAGTGGGTCGGGTGCCGGTGGCCCGTCGTCGTCCCTGCATAGCGGTAATGGGGCTTGGTGGCCTGCAGCGTGTAATCGGGTTGGTGAGCGACGGGCCGGGGCGGCCCTTGATGAGCGACGAGATACCGGTGGTGGTTCTCAATGCCGCGGAAGGCTCGCCCCGACCCTGCTTTGACGGCGACGCCTGCGCGTGTGTGGGTCAGGCGGCCACGAATGGCGCCTTGGCCTTGGTGTGCCGGGGTGGCCAGGTCGGGGGCCCAGGCCTGGCCGGTGCCGACGACGGCGTGCAGCTGGCGCAAGATCGCGGCGGCGATGACGGTCTGGGCCTGGGTCGGCTTGAGCTTGTTCTGTCTCGCGGGTTGTCAGGTGTCGGTAGCGGGCTGCGTAGACCGGTTGCTCGTCTGCGGCACCCCACACCGCCCGCCACGCGGCGGTACGCAACGCGGGCCGGCCCGCGCCGGTCAGCCGCGTCCGGCCGGTGAAGGTGCCGGACATCCTCTCCCGCGGGGCCAGGCCGGCGTGCTTGACCACCGCTCGGGCCTGGTGAACCGGTCAGGTCACCGGTCTCGGCCAGGATCGCCGCGGCCCGACCGCGGACAGGCCGGTGATCGAGGTGACCAGCTCGGTCAGCTCGCAGCTCGTCGAGCACGGCCACCATCCGGGCCTCGGTGTCAGCCAGCTCCGCCCGGGCGGTGTCCCAGTCGCGCAGGAGCCAGCGCGACCCGCTCAAGTGCACCAGGCGATGGTGCGAGCACCCCGGCCGGATCGGTCAGGGCGGCGAACACCTTGCGCACGATCCGCAGGCACGGCCGGTGTCTCGCCGCGCCGGGTGATCTCGGCGCGCACCGCCGTTCGAACCGGGCCGCCCGAGCCGTCGGGTGCGGTCCAGCTCGCCGCCGTCGCGGTCCAGCATGACGCTCAGCGCGGCGACCCAGGTGTCGACTTGAACGGGTGCGCGCCGCGGCCAGGACGGCGGGCCAGACGCACTCGAGCAGGTCCCGCAGCTGCTGCACGCGGCCACGTGCTCCTCCAGCAGCTGTGCGCGGCGGGTGCCCAGGTGCCGCAGCCGGCCCCACGTCTCATCGACCGGCTCGGGCAGGTAGCAGCGCAGCTCACCGGTCAGCCGGGCGATGAGGACGGCGTCCTTGTCGTCGGTCTTGTCGAAGGTCAGGTCCTCACTCTTGCGCGCCCACGAGGCATCATCGGCTGCACGCACACGAACCTCATCCCCCGTTCGGCGGCGAGCTGGCCGAGCACCCGCCACCGGTGACCGGTCGGCTCGCACGCCACCGTCACCCCGGCGTACCCGTGACGGGTGGCGTGCACGGCAGCCCAGTCCAGCGCCACGCCCAGGTCCCACGCCTTGCACCGGAACATGCGCCGGGCCAGGACGCGGGAGTCGTGGTCCGTGACCACGAGCATCTGCTTGCGGTCGGCCAAGTCGATCCCGACGATCGCGTTCGTGACCGGGCCCGCCGCCCGAAGCCGTGACAACCTCGCGTTCCGGTTCCGGTCACCGCGTGAAACACCACTACCGTGAGACATGAACGTCCTCCTTCAATGCGATGGGACACCAAGCCCGACAAGCGCATCAGGAGGACGTTCGCCACGCCAGACCGAAGACGCTTAACGCCTTCCTATGCCGCGGACGGGACGTCCGATCTTGCCGCTCTGCGGGCGAACGCCCGACCATGCCGCTCCGCGGGCGAACGCCCGACCATTCCTCGAGTGTGGCGAAGCTAGGCACCGAAGCCGAGGAAGACCAGAAGTCGCCTCTCGACTTCCACCAGCGTCGCCGCCTCGGTCTTCCCACCACTTCGAGTGCGTTGCTCCTTCGGATCGTGGTGATCTTGTCGACCATGAGGAAGGAGTCCCGCTGCAGGCCGTTCCCCTGGTCCGCCGTCACCGCGACCCGCAGCAGAGGCGCGTCGACTTCGGTGCTGGTGAACGGGCAGACGGGCAACGAATCCGTTGCGTCAAACCGGTCGTCCTGGATGACCAGGGCCGGACGCGGCTTGGTCGCATAGACACCGCCCGCGACGGTGACGATGTCCCCGCGCCTCATTCGTCCCAGTCGTCGGAGACTGCCTCGACGAAGGCCATGTCGTCACAGGCCCGGTCAGCGGCCGCCACGAGCTCGGACTGGCGATGCGCTTCGGCTGCGAATTGTGGCGAGCGGACGTCGGGGACCCAGATCTGGACAGGCCGCAGACCCTGAGCCCTCATCCGGGCCCGGTGCGCGTTCACCCGCTCTCGTACGGCCATACCCCAACGTTACATGTAACGCCCGTTTGAGCCAAGTGAGGCGAGCGCTGGTCACGGCGAGGCGTTACCGCTCATGCCGCTCGGAGGACGGGGCGTCCGACATTGCCACACTCCGCGCGGTCGTGCCGATGTGCGGAGGTCATCCTCAGTCGAACCGCAATGTCACCTTGGGATCACGCCCGCGGGCATATCCCCACTCGCCCTCCAGCTTCCAGTGGCCGTCCGTGGGGTCGAACGCGACGGCGTCCACGTTCCCAAAGTCCGCCTCTCCGGCGGCATCAGTCGCAGGTGGCCGCCCGCTAAGTGTTATCTCCATCGAGTCGGCTTGCACGGTCAGCCACCCACTTCTGTAGCAGTACTGCTCGCTTGGCTTCGGAGGCTCGTAGCAAGAGTGCTCGGGGGTCAGCACTGCCTCGACGCGAAGCGCCAGTCCGTCGTCACTGGGGGCTACTTCCAAGACCCAGGAGTCCTCTAGGTACACACCAGCCAGGTCCGAGAACGCCTCCTGGTAGTGCACGGCAGCAGTATGCCGGTGAACGCACGCATCTGCCGCTGATGGCGCGGTTGCGGACGTTGTCCCGTGTCGAACCGGGGTCACGCTTGCAGATAAGCACCTACGAGAACGTCCTGATCCCGATCCATCTGCCGCCCGAATCCGACACGCTCAGACGCGCGGTGGCCGCCTACCTGGCCCCATTCAAAAGCCAGTCCCGGGTTCACACCGAGTCCGACCTGCGCGCATACCTGACCTGGTGCAGAAGTCACAGCCTGGACCCGCTGACCGCGGAACGGCCCCACCTCGAGCTCTACATCCGCTGGATGCAGGAGGCCTGCCGCTACAAGCCTTCCACCGTGAGCCGCCGCATCGCTGTCGTCGCCGGGTTCTACCGAACCTGCGTCATCGACGCTGTCCTCGCGCACTCTCCGGCCGAGCACGTCCGAAGACCGAACGTGCCCGCCGAGTCACCGACACTCGGGCTGACCCATCTACAGTTCGAAGCCATGCTGGCCAGCGCTCGCACATCGACCAACGTCAACGACTGAAGCGGCACGGGTTTCCCGCCGTATCGATTCCGATCAGGAAGGATGCGGGACATGGGAAGGCACTACACGGCTGAGGAGAAGAGCCGGGCGTTGCGGTTGGTCCGTGAGGAGCTGCAGGAGTACGGCTCGGTCACGAAGGCCTGTTCGGCTGCGGGATCGCGGCTGGGGATCTCGGCGGACACGCTGCGCGGCTGGTACCGGCGCGAGGAGGTCGACGAGGGTCGCCAGGACGGGGTGACCACGGTCGAGCGCGAGGAGATCCGCGCGCTCAAGGCGAAGGTGCGCCGGCTCGAGGAAGACAACGAAGTGCTCCGGCGGGCAGCGGTTTTCTTCGCGGGGGAACTCGACCCCCGAGGGCGATGATCATGAGTTTCATCGACGAGCTGAAGGCTGAGGAGCATGCGGTCGAGTCGGTCTGTCGGGTCCTGCGTGGGCAGGGCTGCCAGGTCGCCGCACGCACCTACCGGGACTGGAAGAAGGCGCAGCCGTGCGCCCGGGACCTGGCGGACGCGTACCTGATGGACGTGATCTGGGACCTGTTCCACGTCCGGGACGAGCACAGCGGCGAGCCAGGCGAGCCCGGAGTCGCTCTACGGGCGGCGCAAGGTGACCGCGTGGCTGCGCGCGAACGGCCACCCGGCGGTGGCCTCGTGCACGGTCGCGCGCTGCCTGAACGCCATGGGGCACAAGGGGGTTCGGCGTCGGCAAGCCGGTGCGCACCACGATCCCGGCCAAGGACGGCAACCGGGCCGGTGACCTGCTCAACCGGGACTTCAGCGCCGAGGCGCCCAACCGTGTCTGGGTCACCGACTTCACCTACGTGCGCACCTGGGCCGGGTTCGTGTACGTCGCGTTCATCCTCGACGTGTACTCGCGCCGGATCGTGGCCTGGCACGCCTCGATGTCCAAGCGGACCGACCTGGTGATGATCCCGCTGCGGATGGCGCTGTGGCAGCGCGACCGCGACGGGCACCCGGTCGTGGCGGGCGAGCTGATCCACCACTCCGACGCCGGCAGCCAGGGCGGATTCAACTGGTCGTCGCAACACCTTCGATGCGGAGGTGTCGGATGGGACGACCGCAGGTCGGTGGTCGGAGCTCGGGCGGGGCGGCCGGCGATGCGGTCGCCGGGCCGGCCGCCGGTGGCCAGGCGCGAGCATCGGCAGCGGTTCTGGGCGGCGATCGCCGCGGGGCTGCCGAGCGAGGACGCGGCGGCTGAGGCTGGCGTGTCGCCGGCGGTCGGGTCGCGGTGGTTCCGTGACGGTGGCGGCATGCCGCCGATCAGCCTCGGACGCCGCCGTCGGGCCGGTACCTGTCGTTCGCCGAGCGGGAGGAGATCGCGCTCCTGCGCGCCCAGGAGCGCGGGGTGCGCGAGATCGCCCGGCGGCTCGGCCGGTCGCCGTCGACGATCTCGCGGGAGCTGCGCCGCAACGCGGCGACCCGCAGCGGCAGGCTGGAGTACCGGGCCACGACGGCGCAGTGGCACGCCGACTGCGGCGCGCGCGCGTCCGAAGACCGCGAAGCTGGCGGCGAACGAGCGGCTGCGCGAGTACGTGCAGGACCGGCTCGCCGGCGACGATCACCCGGCCCGGACGGGACGCGGCGTGCCGGGCCCGAAGGTGCGCGTGGATCGGGCGCCGGCACGGCCGCGCGAGCGACCGGCGCTGGGCGACGGCGTGGAGCCCGGAGCAGATCGCGAACCGGCTGCGGGTCGACTTCCCCGATGATGAGTCGATGCGGATCTCGCACGAGGCGATCTACCAGGCGCTGTACGTCCAGGGCCGCGGCGCGCTGCAGCGCGAGCTGACCGCGTGCCTGCGCACCGGCCGGGCGCTGCGGTCCCGCGGGCGCGCGCGCGCAGGCCGCGGCAAGAAGTTCGTCACCGCCGAGGTCATGATCAGCGAGCGGCCCGCCGAGGCCGCGGACCGGGCCGTGCCCGGGCACTGGGAAGGCGACCTGATCATCGGGCTGGACAGCTCGGCGATCGGCACCCTGGTCGAGCGCACCACCCGGTTCACGATGCTGCTGCACCTGCCGCCGATGGAAGGCCACGGCACCGGCCCACGGGTCAAGAACGGCCCGGCGCTGGCCGGCCACGGCGCCGAGGCGGTCCGGGACGCGATCGCCGCCACGATCACCACGCTGCCCGAGCAGCTGCGCCGGTCGCTGACCTGGGACCAGGGCGCGGAGATGGCCCAGCACGCCCAGCTGCGCATCGACACCGGCTCGCGGTCTACTTCTGCGACCCGCACAGCCCCTGGCAGCGCGGCACCAACGAGAACACCAACGGCCTGCTGCGCCAGTACTTCCCCAAGGGCACCGACCTGACCCGCCACGGCCCCGAGGACCTCGCGCCGTCGCCGCCGCGCTCAACGGCCGGCCCCGCAAGACGCTCGGCTGGAAGACCCCCGCCGAAGCGTTCGAACGCGCTACTGTCCCAACACGATCCAGACAGTGTTGCAACGACCCCTTGAACCTGGCCAGTACACCTCGATCCGGCTGACCGAGCGGCTCGACCTCGAGCAGATCGCCGCCAGCATCGGCTCGGTCGGTGACGCGCTCGACAACGCGCTCATGGAGTCCGGCAACGGGCTCTACAAGACCGAGTGCATCCGCACCACGATCTTCCACGACGGTGCCTACAAGGACCTCGTGGACGTCGAGTACGCCACCGCCGGATGGGTCGAGTGGTACAACAACAGAAGGCTTCACAGCGCGATCGAGATGCTCAGTCCCATCGCGTTCGAGAACGCCTACTACGCTGGCCTCACTCTCGAGGAACAGCTCGTTTGACAAGCGGCGGGAAACCCGTGCCGCTTCAGCTGACCCGGTCCGGGTCGTGTCCGGCGTGGACGGCGGCCTCGGTCATCAGGGAGCGGATCGCGTAGTGGCAGCACAGGTGGCCCCAGATCTCCTGCAGGACCAGGTCCGGTGACTTGGAGCGCAGCACGGTCCGCGGGCCGCGTTGGTGGGTCTTGAGCTCGTCGAAGGCCAGCTCGATCTTCCAGCGCCTCGTGTACGCGGCGGCGAGGTCGCTCGCGCAGGCCTCGGCCGGATCCAGGATGGTGGTGAAGAGCCGGTAGGCGGTGGCGTTCTCCCGTCCATCCTCGATGGAGTAGTCGATGACGCGCACCAGCATCGGCTCACCGTGGCGGTCGGTGGACTTGCGCAGGTGCGCCAGCCAGGAGCCGTCGTCCAGGTCGCTCAGGTGCGTCGGCTTGGGCCCGGCCGGGTCGGTCCGGACCCGCCACAGCAGATCGGCCCCGGTCCCGATCGCCTTGCGCCACAAAGCGTAGGAGAAGAACCCTCGGTCGGCGAGCACCAGCATCCCCGGGCCCAGATGTGTCAGCAGCGACTCGGTCAGGGTGGCCTCGGACTGGGTGTACGTCCCGACGCCAGCGGCGAAGATCGCGTGCGTGCCGCACTCGGCCAACGCCACGACCCGCGCCTGCGGGAACGCGGCCTGCTCGCCCTTGTTCACCCCGGGCCGGCCGAAGTACTCCGCGTTCACCGGCGTGTCCGCGACGTCGAGACAACACCCGTCGATTGCGACCAGCCGCCGACCGGCGAGCCAGGCCCCCGCGCGCGCGCCGGTTCCGATCGGCCTGGCCACCCGCGCAAACAGGGCCGCCACCGGCTCGGACCCCAACCGGGCCCGGGCCTGGAAGATCGCCGACTTGCTCGGCGGGATGTACTCCTCCTGCCACCCCGAGGCCCACGAGAGCCCGTCGGTCAACTGCGCCAGCACGTCCTCGTACGAGCCCTCCGAGTACAACGCCATCCCGATCGAGAAGTACGCCATCACCCGCGCAGGCAAGGAGCGGTGACGCTGCTCGGTCCGACCCGCCGCCGCGATCACCTCATCGACCACGCCCGGCGGAAACACCCGCGTCAACACCCCAACGGACACCAGGTCCGACAGCCGACGATCCGACTCCGGGGGCGGTGCCCGACGGGAACGCAAACCGATGTAGAGCCACACCGATCACTCTGGTGGGCAGCCGCGAGGAGAGCTTCCCGCCGGGCACCTGGACCGAGTCTGGCCGGACACCGGCCCTAAGGGAATCGTCAAGTAGCCGCGAGCCGAGCGCGCCTCTCTCGTGCAGACCCTTGCGCCCCGCGAGCGGGAGATGCGGCGCGAGATGACCGAGGGACGGACCACCGCGGCCATCGGGGCCGCCCGCACCTGTCCGAGTCAGAGATCGAGAAGAACCTCCGGGGTGAACTGTTCGGTAGCGGCGGTCCTCGCATACCTGCGCAGCGACCCGACTGACCGCAGCCGCGACTGACCCCACGGGCGGCCGCCGTTCAGGCGGGGGTCGGGGTGGCGGCGGCCAGGCCGTTCGTGAGGGCGAAGAGGCTCAGCCCGACGCGGTTCGACGTTCCGGTCTTGGCGAAGACGTGGTCGATGTGGTTGCGGACGGTCTTCTCCGTGATGCCCAGCCGGGTGGCGATCTCACGAGTCGGCGTGGCGGCCGCGACCAGCCGCAGCACGTCGACCTCGCGGTCGGTCAGCCCGACCGGCCAGGCGCCTCGCGCCGACGTGCGACCGGCCGCGGCGAGCACCGCGTCCACCGCGCCCGAGTGCAGGTGGCCGGCCCTGGCGTCCTGCCGCAGCAGGTCAGCCGCCTCCCCCGGCGACAGCGCCGCCCGGTGCGGACGTGGCTCCACGAGACCCTGAAGTCGGTCCGCGGCAGCCAGAAGCTGGTCGGACAGGCTGAGGTCCGAACCGGACAGCCGGTTCGGGTAGCCCGAGCCGTCCAGCCGCTCGTGGTGGTTGACGACAAGCCTGGCCTCGGCTGCCAGCGCTGGCACCCGGGCGAGGATGCGACCGGAGAGGAACGGGTGCAGCTGCATCCGCTCCCGCTCCGTCGCGGTGAGCGGATCAGGCTTGTCCCACACGAGGTTGGAGACGCCGATCCGCCCGATGTCGTGCAGGTGCCCGGCCCGGCGCAGGGTCCCCTGCTCGGCTCGCGTCAGTCCCGCGTGTCGGGCAGCGGCCCCGACGAGGCCCGCGACTGCACGCGAGTGGCCGAGCGTGTAGGGACTCTTGAGGTCCACGAAGTCCCCGAGGGCCATGACCAGGTCGTCCAGCTGCGCCTCGGTGACCGCCTCCTGCGCCCCGGGGGCCTCCGCCACGGCGAGCTGCCACACGTCATCCGGCAGGTCGAGCAGTGCCTCGGCGTTGGCGGCGAACGCCTCGGCCACCTGCGGGTCGAACCAGCCACCCCGGCGCTCACGCACCGTGGCGATGCACGCGTCGAGGCCGTGGCGACGGTGGAGCACCTCGGCGATGTCGGCGACCTGCGTGATCCGCATGGCCATGGGGAGCTGCTCGCCGGAGGCTCCCGCGGGGAGGCCCTGGCCGTCCCACCGCTCGAACCCGAAAGGAAGGGCACCGCAGACGTCGTCCCCGAACCCGAGCCGGCTCGCGAAGAGGGCCGCGGAGGAGCAGTGGGAGGTGATCATCGCGGTGAGGTTGCCACGCGGGTTGCTCAGCAGCCTGCCGGCCACCTTGATCCGCTGCGGCAGGGGACGCCCGTAGCCGAGGCTGCGCAGGAGGAACACGGCATACGGCACCCCCGTCCAGTCGACCTCGTAGGAGGCCGAGCGGACCGCGATGTCGTCACCGAACCACCGGGAGTACTCATGGGAGTCGGCCACGCAGCCGACCCACATGAACATCGTCGTGTAGAACGCCGTCGCCTGTTCGGCCTCGTCCCCGCCGAGCTGCTCGGCGAGCGCCTTGGAGACGAGCGACGCCCGCAGGACGTGCTCCACCGGCAGCCCCAGGCCGAGGTCGATGGCCAGGGACAGTGCGGCGAGCACCTCGGCGCGCGCCGGGAGAGGTGGGTTCGGGCCATCCGGGAGGGGATCCCGCATGGCCCGATCCTCCCACTCGGCGCCGGTCAGTAGCTGAACGTCGTGGCTCCGTCGTCGCCGATCCACTCCCACATCGGGATCGTGCCGCCGAGGCTCGCGCCCTCGATGAGCCGTGCATCGTCCAGGCCCCTGGACGAGGCACAGATCGGGCAGACGAAGATCTCGCCGCCAGCTGCCTGGTAGCGCTTGACGAGGCTCGGCAGGTCCGGGCACCCGGAGCAGGCGGTCCCGACGGCAACCCCGTCGACGCCCAGGCGCACCGCCTCCTTCGTGAGGAACATCAGGGTGCGCCGGCCTGTCTCGGCGGCTCCGACCGACACGAGGAAGGCGACGGTGACACGCTCGGGGTCCTCCAGACCGGTGGTAAGGGAGATGACAGCCTTGCTGCTCATGGGACGAGCTCCTTTCCTACGGGGATGTATCCGGTGCAGAGCAGGTCGATTCGGGCGATGCGACCCGACTCAGCGCACGTGACGTAGGCCTGCTGCTCGACGACACGCCAGCCGTCGCCCAGCCGGGGCGCCCGCAGCCGGACGCGCCAACTGAGGTGCAGTCGCCCGGCGACCGCGCCGATCGTGGCGTCCAGCAGCTCGAAAGCGTCGGTGTCGCCGAACCAGAACCTGAACTTGTCGGCCACATCGACAGAGCCCTCCAGCTCGACCAGGCCCTTGCCGACGAGGGCCCGCAGGTGCACGTCGCCCTCGAGAGCGTCGGCGAGCATGACGAAGTCCTGGTGGGCCAGGGCTTCGAGGAGACGACCGGCGTGGCCGTAGCCCGTGGGTTCCGCGGTGGTCAGTGATGTGGTCATGTGCCAAAGCGTGGTCCGGCGCGGAGCCCGCCGCCTGAGGCACCTGCCCCAGGAACGGCACCGAAACGGTCGCCCATCTCCGGCCCAGCCCTGGGCACAACGCCAAAGTCGTCGCTCACCCCTGACGCCGGCTTCGGTTCCAGGGGCACGCACACGCTTGCCCTGCACACCGCCGTGTGCCGTATGCCGTATGCCGTGGCCTACAGATCGCTGGGCGAGCCGTTCGACACCGGCGACTTCACCACGCAGGCGAGGTTGCTCCTCGGGACGATCGCGAACCTCGACCGCGTCGCGGTCACGTCCCGCACCGACAGTTTCGTCCTTACGTCCGAGGAGGCCACCAAGAATCTGGGCTTCGACGTCAAGGAGCTAGGCCGAGACGAGGCCAAGCTCACCCCGGTCTCTGTTGGGGCTCGAACATCCCTGCAGGAATGCAACACTGCGGGATGAGCACGTACCCCTTGGAGCTGCAGACTCGATCCGTCGACGTGGGCAGCGACAGCGCAAAGCGCCTACGGGTCTTCAATGCGGTCATGGGGTTCCTGCACCTGGTGTCCGGCGCGGCCATGGTGGCGCTCAGCAACGACTTCACGCTGCCAGTGTCGACCTTTGCGCTGAACGGCCCGCCCGGAACGCCGCTCTCTCAAGGCGTGACGAACCTCGTGTTCGACGTACCACTGGGAGTGGCAACCGCTTCCTTCTTGTTCCTGTCGGCGTTCTTCCACTTCCTGATCGCCTCGCCATGGGGCTTCAAGCGCTACATCGACGAGCTGTCGAAGGGCCGCAACCGCTTCCGCTGGGTGGAGTACAGCCTCTCCTCGACGCTGATGATCGTCCTCATCAGCTTGGTGCTGGGGATCTCTGACATTGCGGCACTGATCGGGCTCGGTTTCGCCAACGTCTCGATGATCCTGTTCGGCTGGCTGATGGAGATGTCCAACAACGGCTTGATGCATGGCAAGGACGGGCATCCGGTCCGCGGGCAACGCGCATGGTGGACGTCCTTCCGGTTCGGCTGCGTCGCCGGTATCGGCCCCTGGCTGGCCGCCGCGGCATACCTGATCGTCAACGTGGCCGTCAAAGATGGCCCCGGCCCGCCGGGATTCGTCTACGGGATCATCGTCTCGCTCTTCGTGTTCTTCAACAGCTTCGCCATCAACCAGTGGCTGCAGTACAAGCAGGCCGGCCGGTGGCAGGACTATCTGACAGGGGAACGGACCTATATCGTCCTCAGTCTCGTAGCGAAGAGCTTGCTGGCGTGGCAGGTCTTCGCCAACGTCCTTGTTGGGTGACCGTTGACGACCCGCGGATTCCCGGGGCCCAACTCCGTGCGCCGTAGCACTGCGCCCACTGTGCTGGCCGCTCAACACATAGCGCCGTCCGGCCCCTCGCGCAGTTCCGAACTCTCTTCTCATCGGCGCGAGAGAAGATGCGCAGGCTGTCAGATGCCTGCCCACTGTGCACCAGCAGACGTGCCAGCGCTAAGTGCGTCACTTCGCCGCGTGCCCGGCACGCCTGCGGCCCGTGGACGTGGTGGGCCGACGCGGGATCAGCGATCCACTGAGATGACGTACGCGTCATGGTCGGAGAGACGCTGTCCTTGCGCTTCTGTGGGGACGCGGTAAGCGGCCTTCACATCCCAGCCCACCGGAACAGCTATATGGTCGATCGACCGATGCCCTGGCACTGCGCTGCCCAGTGACCTTGTCGCCACGGAGAGACCTGAGGCATCGAGAAGTTCGAGGATCTGGTTGCGCCCATCGAGAGTCCCGACGTGCTCGCTGCCCTCCAAGGCCTGGTTCCAGTCTCCGCCCCAGATGGTCGTCGGGTCTACGTGCTCGAGTATCGCGGCGAGTGTTTTCCTCATGTCCTCGGCCAGGGTGGACCCGCCCCATTCTGGGCCACGGGAACGCCATGGCAGGACGGAGCTCACGACCTGCAGGTCCCCGACATGCACCGCAACGGTGGCCCAATGAGGGTCAGGTTGCGTGGGTGCGACGCCGCTGTTGCTCAGAATGGCGGCCCAGGTCTTTCGATCGCCCATCGGTTCAATAGTGCGGTGCATTTGCATCCCGGGAACCGACGTTTCTAGATGAACCTCCGTCAGGAGCCACAGGTCACAGTTCACGCGCGTCAGCACTTCGAGGTGCCGAGGCGACCACCGCCCTGCCATGTTCCAGGTGCCGATTCGCATGTGACGATCCTCACAGGCGAAGTCGCTCAGCCGTTCTGCACGAGTCGGAGCAGACTGCCGTCCGGATCGAGCAGGGCACCGATTCGCAACCCGGACGACTCGCGACGAGGTGGATGGATCCGAGGCCATCCGCGCGTCGTCTCGGGCAGCCCAGCGGCGCGGCATACCGAATAGAAGTCATCGACATCGTCGAGCCTCAGGCAGCAGCCAAACGAGCTCGTGGAGGGGTCCAGATCCGGAAAGGGAAAGAACTCCAGGTGCACCCCGCGGCGTCGCAAGATCATCCAGCCGTCGTCGCGCTAGTCCTCGATGAACCCCAACTGCGCGTAGAACGCGCTCGTACTCACGAAATCACGCGCTGGCAGGTTCGGTGTCGCCCGATCGGTCATACCGCATCGTAGGCGCGCACCAAAGTCCGAACGATCAGGCGTAGCCCACTCCGCCGCGTGGCGTCCTGATACGCGGCGGATATCACGTCGTCGCGCGGGCCCGATGGCGGGCGGCTTCTTACGCCCTCAGGCCCGAGGCGTCTTACACGTCGACGCGGGTCAATCCACCGAAGATGCGGCAGTGGTGGAGCGCCCAAGACGGCGTCGCGCAGCCCTCGCGACTCTGGTCTTAGCGTTGAACGCACCCTTGAGTGCCGTGTCTGCCACCGACCCGTCCGGCGGCAACAGGCCCACTTGGCGTGCGAACTTCATCTGATCGAAGACGACTGTGTTGGTCGCGACCTTCCCGTCACGCAGGACGAAGTGGTCGATTCCGTCGAGTTCGATCTCCTTGCCGGTGCCCGCGACCCGAGCAGCAGGCCAATATGGCGCCCCGTCATCCGCCAGTGAACCAACGCGTCGTCACCCGACGCGGCGACAGCCAGCACTTCGAGATGGAAGTCTTCGATCGCGGTGAATTTTTCAGCGAAGTAGGCGGCCACTTCATCAGTGCCGCGGCACGTAGCGTCCGGGAAGTACTCGACGGTCGAGACAGTCCAGAACTGGCGCATGCTCGTGATGTCGTGCTCATTGAGGCGGTCGAACATCCAGCGGAGAAGGTCGGTGGTTGCGAGATCTTCGGGAGGCACAAGAGCTGGCATACGACGACCATGGCACCAGCGGGGTGATGCCGCAGGCGTTCGGGGTGGCCAGATGGACGGAGTGGAACCGAGCTCTCAAGCAGGCCGGCGTCCCGACCATCCGCTTTCAGGAGCTGAGGCACTACTACGCCTCGCTGCTCATCCGTCATGGCGAGTCCGTCAAGACCGTCCAGGCACGTCTGGGCCACGCCAGCGCGAGCGAGACTCTCGACACCTACAGCCACCTCTGGCCCGACAACGACGAGCGCACGAGGGCCGCCGTCGACGGAGTCCTCCGAAATTTTGCGGACTATTTGCGGACTAACGGCGGTCCCGAAACACATCACCGTAGGTCAGGGGCCTAAAAGTGGATGAGTCGGCCGATACGCCGGGTTCTGTTCCGCGTCCCCGTTACCAGTGACGCAGCGACGGCCATCCATCTCGGCCGGCCATTGCTGACCGGCTCCAGCGCCCTACCCGCGCACTCGACCGGGCCGGTCTCGAGCGTGCGCTGTCTGGGCTTGCTCCGGGTGGGGTTTACCGAGCCGCCCCAGTCACCTGGAGCGCTGGTGGTCTCTTACACCACCGTTTCACCCTTACCTGTCAAGCAGGCGGTTTGTTTTCTGTGGCACTGTCCCGCGGGTCACCCCGGGTGGCTATTGGCCACCACCCTGCCCTGTGGAGCCCGGACGTTCCTCGGCAGGATCTCTCCTGACGCGACCGCCTGGCCGACTCATCCGTCTTCAATCATAGATGCCGTATGCCGCTGAGCTCGCACCGCGCCCACAGGACCGCGGGTGCGTGACCTGGTTCACAACGGGGCACGGGCATCAACGAGGGTTGGCCCTCGTTGGTCTTCGTGAGACGTCGATACGCAACCGAACGAGGACATGACCGAGCAACTGCAGACCGAACCCGCCCCACCCGCCCGCAGAGCGACGTTGCTCGACCTCTCCCTCACCCAGCTCATCGCCGGGTCCTTCGCTGCCGCCACCGCGGCCTTCCTCGGCTCGCGCGTCGGTTGGGTCGGCACGGTCACCGGGGCCGGGATCGGATCCGTCGTGAGCGCGGTCGCCGCGAGCCTCTACACGGCATCGATGACCCACGCCCGCGAGGCAGTACTACGGCAGAAACTGCACACTCGACAGGCTCAGTCGCCTGTGCGCAACTCACCCGACGCGCCCGCCTCCCCCACGTCGAGTGTGCAGCTCACGCCCGCCTCCGCCGCGTCGAGTGTGCAGCTCCGCCCGCCCCGCTCCCGTCGAGTGTGCAGCCCACGCCCGCCCGTTCGCCGCGGCGGCTCCTGGCCACCGCCGGCGTGCTCTTCGCCCTGGCCGTCGCCTTCCTCACCGGACTCCAGCTGGCCACCGGCGCAGACGTGACCGGGACCTCCCTCGGCACCCCACCGTCCGACAGCCGGCTCGAGCCGCGCGAACGCGACGGAATCGCGGACCCGCAGACCCCGCAAGTGACGGAGTCCGTGGCCACGCCAGAGTCGACCAGTCCCGCGACTC
Source organism: uncultured Actinomycetota bacterium (assembly GCA_963826445.1). Lineage (GTDB taxonomy): Bacteria > Actinomycetota > Actinomycetes > Actinomycetales > Dermatophilaceae > Intrasporangium. The sequence continues at coordinate 99,203 of CAWGXD010000020.1, read as the reverse complement.
TGCAGGTGCCCGCGCCGGAGCCCACCGACGGATCCGGGGTCACCGCACCGACGGGCGACCCGAACCCGGTTGTCCCGACGCCGACCGAGACGGCTTCCCCGGACCCAGCCACCTCGGGAAGCCCGACACCGACCCAGCCGACCAACCCGGTGAGCCCGACGACGCCAGCCGGCTGAGCGGCATACGGCATCTCGGTGCCAGCCGGGCGCTCAGCCGACCACGCTCAGCGCGACTTTTCCGGTCTCGATCTCCGCGGCGTCGACGCGAACCTGCACGGTCGCTCCCTCGTCGGCCCGCCCTGTTGCCTTCGCCACCACGGCGAGGTCGATGAGCTGGACCACCACGCCCTTGTCGTTCTGGTCGACGACCACGCCCTCGACCGTCGAGCCGACGAGCGAGCGGAGCTCCGCCGCCTCCACCGCGTCCGTGCAGGCGCGCTCCACTCCCCCGGCCTTGCGGTCTGAGGTCGTCATGATCTCGGGAATCGTCGGCAGGGCCTTGAGTGCCCAGGGCGGCACCTCGGTGCCTGCGGAGAGGGCCTCGCAGACGACGAGCCCGAACCGGTCGACGAGGCGACGCAGCGGGGCCGTGACGTGGGCATATGGGTTGGCGACTGCGGCGTGGTTCGGCTGCTTGGGGACCTCGCCGTTGAAGTACGTGTACCCCGCCCCTCGGAAGAGCGTCGTCGCCTCGTGGATGAGCGCGAGGTGCTTCGGCTTGGTCCGGTCGAGCGTGCGGAGGAACTCGCCATAGGCCAGCCTCTCCGGCCACGGGACCCCGACGGCCGACTGCCTGGCGTCGGAACCGCTTGACGTCGCGCGGATCCGGGTCGGGCATGGTGCGCAGGATGCCGACCTTCCCGCGGAGCATGAGGTCAGCGGCACCCATCCCGGTCAGCAGCGAGATCTGGGCGTTCCAGTCCTCGGAAGCCACCAGCGGGCGGAAGCTGACCGTGAAGCCGCCCTTGCCGTCCTCGGCAACCTCCTGCTCCGGCATGGGTAGGGATGCACCACCACGCTTGGCCTCCAAGGCGATCCGCTTCTCCCCCACCTCCTTGAGGAGCACCAGTACATCCTCGGCGGAGCCGTCGTCGACCAACCGCTGCACCTCGACATAGTCGTAGCGCCGCACGCTCCGGACCATGGCCCGCGCGACGCTCACCTCGACGCCCTCGCCGTCGGCCGCGAGGACCAGGTCCCAGACGAAGGCCGGCCGCACCTCGTCCGGCAGCAGGCTTGCCGCACCCTCGCTGATCTCCTTGGGGTGCAGCTGGACGCGCTTGTCCGGGCAGTAGATCGTCTGACCACGGCGGCGAGCCTCGGCGTCGATCGCTCCCTCCGGCCGCACGAACGCCGGCACGTCGGCGATGGCGTAGCGGACGCGGTAGCCGTCGCCCTGTCGCTCGATGTGCATGGCCTGGTCGAGGTCCATCGACGCTGCTGGGTCGATGGTGATGAACGGGATGTCTGTCGCGTCAGCCGTCGGCAGCTCCGCGCTGGCAACCGCACGGGTGGCCTCGGCGACGACGTCCGACGGGAACTCCGGTGGCACTTCGAACTCCTTGCGAATCGCCTCGAAGCGTTGGGCGAGAGCGACTCCCGCGCCGCCCGGCGGCTCTGCTCGGCGATAGACGATGTGTCGCTTGGCCATGGGGCAACCCTACGCAGCCGCACTCGCCCAGCGGCTGGAGGGCTTTAGGCTCGGTCGATGCAACTCGACGACATCGACATCGTCGTCAACTGCCACTTGCACTTCGACCACATCGGCGGCAACCGCTCACTTCCCGGCAAGCCGATCCACTGCCAGCGCGTCGAGCTGGAGACCGCCCGAGCGGGGGACTACACCCTGCCGGAGCTGGTCGATTTTCCTGGGGCGCGCTGGGAGCTGCTCGACGGGGAGGCCGAACTCGCCCCAGGCGTCCACGTGATTCCCACACCAGGTCACGTCAACGGGCATCAGTCCATCGTGCTCGAGTGCGATGAGGGGTCCCTCGTCCTGGCCGGTCAGGCGCACGACACGGCGTCTGGATGGTCGGCCGACGTCCTCGCGTCCCGGGCCCGCACGCTGGGTCATGCGCTCAGCTGTGTGGATCCCCTGAGCCGCTGGGCGCCCGGCTCGGGGCAAGGCCGGGATCGGGGATGCCGATGAGCGTCTGTTCCGTCGAACGACCGTTGTCCGAGATTTCGTGCCGCTCCGAGTGCGGTGGGTAACAAGGGGAATGGAGCCCCTCAGCTCCACCACACGGGGGCTTCGTTCATGATCGGCATCCTTGATGGCGGTCTTGACGTTCTAGGCGGTTGGCTTCCTTGAGGAAGCCGTCAGCACTCGACCCGATGCGTAGAGTCAGGTGACGGCCACGGTCGACAGGAGGGTCGTGCCATGCCAGCTCACCAGCCGCTGGGACGCAGCGACCTGATCGTGCCGCGCCTCGGGGTCGGCGCCATGACGTGGGGAGAAGCACACGGGCTGGCCCGGCTGCACCCGGCCAAGATCGCCTACGGTGGAGCCGACGGCCGCGGCGAGGAGCAGGGCGCATGGGAGGCCAGCATCGCGGCGGGGGTGACTCTCTTCGATACGGCAGCGATGTACGCTGGCGGCGCGTCGGAGCGGCGACTCGGCGAGCTCTCAAGTGACACGGCTTTGATCGCCACCAAGTTCCCCGCCACTCCATGGGCCACTGCCGACGACATGCCCATTCACCTCGCCGACAGTCTGGCCCGGCTGCAACGCGACCACGTCGATGTGTACCAGCACCACTTCCCCTCCCGACGCGTGGACATCGTGCGCCTGATGAACCTCATGGCCGACGCTGTCGCGGCTGGCCAGGTGCGGGCCGTCGGGGTGAGCAATTACTCGGCCCAACAAATGCGCAAGGCTCATGCCGCTCTGGCTCTGCGCGGCATACCACTAGCGTCCAACCAGGTGGAGTACTCGCTGCTGCACCGCCGACCCGAGACCAACGGAGTGCTGGACGCCTGCCGTGACCTGGGCGTCACCCTCATCGCCTACCAGCCGCTTGCCAGCGGCGCGCTGACAGGAAAGTACACCCCGACCAACCGGCCCAGAGGCCTGAGGCGCTTCGTCAAGCCGTTCGTCGGCCGCGGTCTGGCGAGGCTCGAGCCGATCACCGCGCTGCTTCGGGAAATCGGCGAGCGCTACGACAGGACCCCTGCGCAGGTGGCCTTGCGCTGGCTGATCGAGAACGACGTGGTTCTGCCTATCCCCGGAGCCAAGAACGGCAACCAGGCCACGGCCAATGCCATGGCGCTGACGTTCCACCTCACCCAGGACGACATCGACGCGCTCGACACCGCGACGCGGCGGCTGGCGCTAGTTCGACCAGAACCACTGATGCCCCGTGTCATCAGCCAGCCACGGTTGGTGGGCTGGGACGAGGTTGGAATGGCGCCCGACCACCTCTCGGGCCGCGACCCACGAGCCTTCGCGATAGAAGGTCGGGGTTCAAATCCCCTCAGCTCCACTCTCTCGGTGCTGACGCTCCGGACCACTTAGGCTGTGCGGCGTGCTCATCCTGCTGCCGCCGCTCCGAGGGCAAGACGCAGCGTCGCCGCGGTCGCGCGCTCGACCTCGAGACGCTGTCCTTCCCGGAGTTGACCGGCCTGCGGGCGGCGATCGTCGAGGGTGCCAGTGAGATCAGCGCGCGTCCCGACGCGCACCGGCTCCTGGGGGTGAGCCCCGACCTGGTGGAGGAGGTGGCTCGCAACACGCGCCTCCACGTCGCGGCGACGGCGCCTGCCGGCGAGGTCTACAGCGGCGTGCTCTATGACGCCCTCGACCTCGCTTCCCTCGACCCGGCGTCGAAGCGGAGAGCGAACCGCCGGATCGTCATCCTTTCTGCGCTCTTCGGGGCGCTGCGCCTGACGGATCGGGTCCCCGCCTACCGGCTCCACCCCTGCGTGGAGTTGCCCGGGATCGGCGGCCTGACCGACGCCTGGCGGCCGGTCCTGGCGCCTGTCCTCGAGCAGGAGGCGGGGGCCAGGCGCCTCATCGTCGACTGCCGGTCCAGCACCTACGCGGCGATGTGGAATCCCCGGGGCGAGCTCTCCGAGCGCCGGGTGCAGGTCACCGTCCCGGGTGCGTCACACATGGCCAAGCACACCCGCGGCCTGGTCGCCCGGCACCTGGTCCAGTCGGCGGCCAAGCCCCGCCACCCGGAGGACCTCGTCGACATCCTGTCCGACGCCTTCGAGGTGCGGATCTCCGAGCCGGCGCGCCCCGGACGCCCGTGGCAGCTCGCCGCCACCGCCCTACCTGGTTCGAGGTAGAACCTCGCTCCATAGAGCGAACCAGTACCTCGAACCGGGCAGGCCGGTCAGCCGAGGGCCCGTTTGACGTCGTCAACGAGGTCGCGGACGTCCTCGAGCCCGACGGAGATCCGCATGACCCCGTCGGTGATCCCCACGGCCGCCCGGGCCTCCGGAGAAAGCCGCCGGTGCGTCGTCGTCGCGGGGTGCGTGACGAGCGACTTCGCGTCGCCGAGGTTGTTCGAGATGTCGATGATCTCGAGGGCGTTCATCACCCCAAAGGCCTCAGCCTTCCCCCCGTCGAGCTCGAAGGTCACCACGGTGCCCCCACCGAGCATCTGGCGCCGGGCCAGCTCGTGCTGGGGGTGCGACTCGAGGAAGGGGTGCACGACCCGCGTCACCCGTGCATGCCCTTCCAGGAACTGCGCCACCTCGAGAGCAGCTCGCCGCCATGCGCTCGACCCGCAGGGACATCGTCTCGAGACCCTTGACGAGGACCCAGGCGTTGAAGGGCGACATCGCGGGTCCGGTGTGCCGCATGAGGTTCTGCACCGGACCGTCGATGAACTCGCGCGACCCGAGCACCGCACCACCGAGCACACGTCCCTGCCCGTCGATGTGCTTCGTCGCCGAGTAGACGACGATGTCGGCGCCGTGCTCGAGCGGACGGGAGAACACCGGCGTCCCGAAGACGTTGTCGACGACGACCTTGGCCCCAGCCGCGTGCGCGAGGTCGCAGACCGCTTGAATATCGACGAGCTCCTGCATCGGGTTGCTCGGCGTCTCGAAGAACACCGCCGTCGTGGGCTCGGACAGGGCCTCGCGCCACTGGTCGAGGTCCGGCCCGTCGACGAAGACCGTCTCGACCCCCCACCGGGGAAGGATCTCGTCGAGGATGACGAAGCACGACCCGAAGAGCGACCGCGACGACACGACCCGGTCCCCTGTGCCGAGCAACGCCGCCAGGGCCACCCACACGGCCGCCATGCCGGACCCGGTCGCGAAGGCCGCCTCGGCCCCCTCGATCTTCGCGACGCGGTCCTCGAACATCCGGACCGTCGGGTTCCCGTACCGGGAGTAGACGAACCGGTCCGCCTCCCCCTTGAACGCCGCCTCGGCGGCTTCGGCCGACTCGTAGACGAACCCGGACGTCAGGTAGATCGCCTCGGACGTCTCCTGGAAACCGCTGCGCGCCAACCCTCCCCGGACCGCGATGGTGTCGGGACGCCACTCGCCGCCGGCGCCGCTCACCCCTGCACCCACGGCAGTCCCGCGACCTTCCAACCCGCCACCGCGCGGTGGTGCTGGGCGTCGTGCGGCCCCTCGAAGCCCTCGCTGACGTTGTACGACTCCGTCCACCCGGCCGCAGTGGCCGCCTCGGCCGCGGCGATGGAGCGCACCCCGGACCGACAGAGGAAGTACAGGGGCTGGTCCGTCTCGACTCCGGCCGCCGCCAGCTCGTCGACGAAGCGGTCGTTGATGCTGCCGTCCGGGTATCGCTGCCACTCGATGCGCACGACGTCCCGGCCCAGCGATCGCAGGTCGGGCAGCCCGACGTACGACCACTCTGCGTGGGTCCGCACGTCGACGAGCACGGCCCGCGGGTCTCCCTGCAGGACGATCCAAGCTTCGGTCGGGGTCACGTCACCGGCGTAGCTCATGCCTGCGAATATCGCACAATGCCCACTAGGCGAGATGGTCCGTCCGATTCGTGAAAGCGACCGACGCCGTGCCGTCCGCCCACACTTCCACCCCGCTCAGGCTGCCGGGTGCGGTCGCGAGGCTCCAGAACCGCTCGGGGCCGAGCCCGAGGACCTCCGCCAGGACGGTGACGATGCCGCGTCGCGTGGTCACGATGACCACCGTCCCCCCACTCAACCGCAATCTGCCGTATGCCGCTGAGCTCGCCGCGTCCGCGGGCTCGCTCCCAGCCCTACCGGGGTCCGCCGCCCAGTCCGCGGAGACCTCGACCTCGGTGCCGATGACCTCGGCAACGGCCCGCCCGGTCTGCTCGGCAAGCGGCTCGGGCGCAGTGATGACCCGGCTGCCCGTGCCGACGAGCGGCCGGACGGCCGCTGCGACTCGCTCGACCGCGCGCTCTGTGGACGGCGCCTGGACGAGGAGCAGGCGTAGGTCCCGCCGGTCGGTCAGGTCGTCGGGAGCGTCCGGCGCGTCGGCCGGCTCGGGTGCCTCGCCCTGCTCCCCGTGGACGCGGTGGATGGTCTTGCCGTCCATGGCGGCGTTCGACAGGGCATCGGCGGTCTGGTTCAGCTCCCGCGGAATCCACTCGAAATCAACGGTGCCGCCGTTGTCCCTGATCGCCCTGCACATGGCTTGGGCCTCGAGAGCAAGCGGCCGCATGTTCGGGTGCTTGACCTTGTTGACACCCGTCATCTGCTTCACGATGAGGTCCGAGTCCATGCGCACACTGATGTCGGCGCCCGGGTCGATGTCGAACGCAGCCCTCAGGCCAGCTAGCAGGCCGCGATACTCCGCGACGTTGTTGGTGGTCGTGCCGAGTGGTTCTGCGAGCTCGACCAGCACCCTGCCCGACGGTGCTTCCCGCACCACCGCGCCGTACCCTGCCACGCCCGGGTTTCCGCGCGAGCCGCCGTCAGACTCGACGATGAGACCGCGGCGAGCGGGACGACTCACAGGCCTGACTCGCCCGTCCGGATCATGATCCGCCGGCACTCCTCACACCGGACGACCTCGTCCTCGGCGGCGCGCCTGATCCGGTCGAAGTCGACGGTGTTCAGCTCGAGGCGACAGCCGCCACAACGCCGTTGGCGCAGCTCCGCCGCTGCGATGCCGCCGCTCTGGGCCCGGATCTTCTCGTAGAGCCCGATCAACTCCTCACCGACCCCGGCGACGATGTCCGCGCGTCCGGATCCGACCTGCTCGGCCTCCGCCTCGAGGCCGGCGAGGACCGTGGCGTGTTCCTCCTCGAGACTCGCGAGCCGGTCTGCGACCTCGGTGCGCGAGGTCTCGAGCTCCGCCACCCGCTTCGTCAGGGTCTCGGCGCGCTCCATCACCTCGATCTCGATGTCCTCGAGCTCGGACTGGCGCCGGGCGAGGGAGACGAGCTCGTGCTGGGTGGCGGCGAGGTCCTTCGCGCTGCCCTGACCGGAGTCGAGCCTGGCCTGGTCACGAGCGGCGCGGTCCCGGACGAGCTGGACGTCCTGCTCCGACTTGGTCAGCTCGCGCTGGACGTCGCCGACGGCGGTGCGGGCGTTGACGAGCTCGGTGTCGACCGTCGCCAGCTCGCTCCGGGCCGCGGCGATCGCTGCGACCTGCGGCAGCTTCGCCCGGGCATGGGCGATCTGGTCGAGCCGCGTGTCGATCGCCTGCAGGTCGAGCAGACGCCACTGTCGGGACGGATCGGCTTTCAGGACACACCTCCAGGGGAGTCCGCACCAAGACCTGCGGAGTTCGCTGCGACAACGAAGGTCCACGGCTCGGTGCGGATGGACGAAATTCTCGTCTCGACCCTAGCCGGTGCGGACGGATCCTCAGCCAGCTCCGCCAGAAGGCGACGCTCGGCACTGGCCAGCCACAGCGACTCGGTCGCCCAGTGACCTGCGTCGATGAGGTAGGGCGTCCCTCCGCGCGCCTCCTCGCGGGCCTCGAGCACCGGGTGGTGACGCAGGTCGGCCGTGACGTAGACATCTGCGCCGCTCGCACGCACGGCCTCGAACTGGTCATCCCCCGAGCCGCCCATGACCGCCACCGACCGGACCATCCCCTCGGGGTCACCGCTCACCCGGATGCCGCCTGCGGTCGGCGGCAGGGCACCGGCGACGGCGTCTGCGAACTCAGCCAGCGACACAGGCGAGGAGAGTTCGCCGACGCGCCCAGCGGCATACGGCCCGATGGTGGTCAGGGGACGCTGGGACGTGAGCCCGAGGGCGTCAGCCAGCACCGACGAGACCCCGGGGTCGGCGACGTCCGCGTTGGTGTGGGCGACGTAGAGGGCGATGTCGGAGACGACGAGGTGCGTGACGGAGGCGCCCTTGGCGCTCGTCGTCGCGACGGAGTGGACGCCCCGGAGGAGCAGCGGATGGTGCGTGACGAGCAGATCGGCATCCCAGTCGCGCGCCTCCTCGATGACGGCGAGCGTCGGGTCCAGCGCGAAGGCGATGCGACGCACCGGCTGGTCGAGGTCGCCGGTGACGAGGCCGACCCGGTCCCAGTCGGCCGCGCTGTCCGGCGGATAGAGGGTCTCCAGGGCGGCGACGACCTCGCGCAGCGTCAGGTCACTCACGTGGGCCCGGCCGGTCTCGAACCGACGACACCCGCGGTGTAAACGCGGTGCTCTACCAACTGAGCTACAGGCCCTCAGGACGGATTGCGCCACCACGGCGCTCCCTCATCCGGCGGCCCATTGTGTCAGGAGTTGGACACTGCGCCAGGCGCCGCCTGCCGTGAACTGTCGCCGAAGCGCAACTCCGGGCATCTCCCCAACGTGCTGGTCCAGGCGGCATGATGAGGCGCCATGAGCACCCGGCGTCGACGTCCTCGTTGGTCCGAGGTACGCCCCCTCGTCCGGATCGAGCCCCCGCGTCTTGGCTCGGAGCGTCGGGTTGCGGCGGCCGCGACGATCGCGGACCTCCGGAGGATCGCCAAGCGACGCACGCCGCGCTCCGTCTTCGACTACGTCGACGGGGCGGCGGAGCAGGAGATCAGCCTCCGCCGGGCCCGCGAGGCCTTCACCCGCGTCGAGTTCCGCCCCCGCGTCCTGCGTGACGTGAGCGAGGTGGACGCCACCCGGGTTCTCATCGGCAGCCAGAGCAGCCTGCCGCTCGTCCTCGCGCCCACCGGGTTCACCCGGATGATGCACCACGAGGGCGAGCGGGCCGTCGCCCGAGCCGCAGCCCGAGCCGGAATCCCCTATGCCCTCTCGACGATGGGAACGGTGTCGGTCGAGGATGTCGCGGCCGTCGCGACCCGACGCGGAGCGCTGGTTCCAGCTCTACCTGTGGCGGGACCGGGAGGCATCGCTGCAGCTGATCCGGCGCGCCCGCGAGGCGGGGTACTCGGCCCTGGTCCTGACCGTCGACACGGCGGTCGCCGGCCGGCGCATCCGGGACGTGCACAACGGCCTCACGGTGCCACCGTCGCTGACCCTGCGCACGCTGGCGGACATGTCGATCCACCCGTCGTGGTGGTTCAACCTGTTGACGACCGAGCCGCTCGAGTTCGCCTCGCTGACGCATTCCGGCGGCACCGTGGCCGAGCTGGTGGACCGGATGTTCGACCCGTCCGCATCCGTGGCCGAGCTCGCCTGGCTGCGCGAGCAGTGGCCGGGCCGGATCGTCGTCAAGGGCATCCAGGACCCCGAGGACGCACAGGTCGTGGCGGGGCTCGGCATCGACGGCATCGTCGTGTCGAACCACGGTGGTCGGCAGCTCGACCGCGCGGCCACCCCGCTCGAGGTGCTACCAGAGATCGTCGACGCGGTCGCAGGCCGGACCGAGGTCCTGCTCGACACCGGGATCATGGACGGCGCCGACATCGTCGCGGCCGTGGCCAACGGGGCACGGGGCTGCCTCGTCGGTCGGGCCTACCTCTACGGGCTCATGGCGGGAGGGGAGCACGGCGTCGACCGAGCCTTGGGCATCCTCCGCGACCAGGTCACCCGCACCATGCGCCTCCTCGGCGTGACCTCGCTCGACGAGCTGACCCCGGATCATGCGATCATCCGCCGACGGGACCCGCAGACCGACGACGCCACCCCATGACGTTTCGCCGGTCGGTCCCGACCGATGCCAAGTTCGGATTCAGTTCAGTCTCAGGAGGAAACTTGCGTACCAATCTCTCTCGCATCGCCGTTACCGCGACGGCGATGCTCGCCCTCACCGCTTGCGGCGGCACCGGCGACGGTGGTGACGACGGCCAGACCGGTGCGGCCGGCGGGCTGAAGGGCCAGGGGTCGGGCGACTCGTGCACGATCTCGGGCACGATCCCGGTCGGCGCAGCGCTCAGCCTGACCGGTGCGGCCGGCAGCTACGGCACCTCGCAGCAGAAGGGCCTCCAGCTCGCCGCCGAACAGCTGAACGCCAAGGGTGGCGTGAAGTACGACGTCAAGGTCGAGGACGACCAGACGGATCCGAGACAGGGCATCACGGTCTTCGAGGGCTTCGTCAACGGCGGCAAGAGCATCATCATCGGCCCCACCCTGTCCAACACCGCCTTCCAGGCCCAGCCCATCGCCCAGGAAGGCAAGACGCCCGTCCTCGCCATCTCCAACACGGCGTCGGGCATCACCGAGCAGGGCGACTTCATCTTCCGCGACTCCCTGACCGAGGCCCAGGTCATCCCGCAGACCGTGAAGAAGGCCAAGGAGAAGTACAACCTGACCAAGGTCGTCGTCATGTACAGCAACGACGACGCCTTCACCGAATCGGGCTTCAAGGTCTTCGAGGAGGCGCTCAAGGCCGAAGGTATCCAGAACCTCGAGACGATCACCTTCTCGAAGGCGGACACCGACTTCCGGGCCCTGCTGACGCAGGCGAAGGGTCACAACCCGGAGGCCCTCGTCGTGTCCGGCCTCATCGAGGCGGCCATCCCGCTCGTCACCCAGGCCCGGGAGCTGGGCATCACCGTCCCGATCATCGGCGGCAACGGGTTCAACAACCCGAAGCTCATGGCGGACGCCGGCGAGGCCGCTGAGGGCGTTGTCGTCGGTGCCGCGTGGAACTCGGCGTCCGCGAACGAGCTCAACACCGCCTTCCTCAAGGACTTCCAGGCGAAGTTCAACGCGGCTCCCGACCAGTTCGCCGCGCAGGCACACGCCGGGCTGACGCTCATCGACCACGCTGTCCGGTCGGGCTGCTCGGGCGAGCGCGACGCGATCCGGGACGGGCTGACCAAGATCAGCAACGTCCCGACGGTGCTCGGCGAGGTGTCCATCAACGAGAACCGGGACGCGGAGCACCCGGCGGTGGTCCAGGTCGTCCAGAACGGCAAGTTCGCCGTGCTCGAGTGATCGAGTGATCGCGAGTCGGGACGGGCGGCTGGGCCACCCCCGGCCGCCCGGCTCGGCCGACCATTCGCCTCCGGACCACGAAGGACCCCCATGCAGCAACTCCTCAACGGCCTGTTCATCGGATCGATCTATGCGCTGTTCGCCATCGGCTTCACCCTGGTCTTCGGCATCCTCGACCGACTGAACCTCGCCCACCCATCGGTGTTCGCCGTCTCGGCGTTCATCGGCATCGAGCTCGTCGCGGATGGGGGCCTGTCCATCTGGCTGGCACTGCCGATCGTGCTCGTCGTTGGCGCGGTGCTCGGGCTCATCATCGAGCGGCTCGCCTTCCGGCCGCTGAAGAACCGACCCGACGCCCACTTCGCCGGGCTGATCTCCTCCATTGCGCTGGCCGGCATGTTCATCGCCCTGTTGCAGTGGCGCTACGGCCCCGACACCCGCCGCTTCCCGGCCGGGTCGTTCCCGGAGACGCCGATCCAGTTCGCCGGCGTCTCGGTGACCATGCTCCAGCTGGCGATCCTGCTCATCTCCCTCGTGCTCATGGTCGGCCTCAGCTGGCTGGTGGCCCGGACTCGGCTCGGCCGGGCCATGCGCGCCATCGCCGAGAACCCCAGGGCCGCGCGCGTCCTCGGCGTCAACGTGGACCGGGTCACCGCTGTGACGTTTGCCATCTCGTCGGCCTTGGGCGCAGTGGCGGGCGCCCTCTTCGCCATGAACGTCAACTCCGCGCAGCTGGGAATGGGCTCGGCCATCGAGCTCAAGGGACTGGCCGTCATCATCGTGGGTGGGATGGGATCCCTCCCGGGCGCCCTCGTCGGCGGTCTGGTCCTCGGCCTTGCGGAGGTCTTCGCAGTCCAGTACATCGGCAGCTCGTGGCGCGACCTCATCGCGTTCGGGCTGCTCTTCGTCATCCTCCTCGTGCGCCCGCAGGGCCTCTTCGGCAGCCGGAAGGTGCGGGAGGTCTGATGCTGACCGATGCGACCCTGACCTTCGTCGCCCTGGGCGCGATCTTCGCCTACTCGTTCTACGCCGTCCTCGTCGCCGGGCAGCTCAGTCTCGGTCAGGCCGGCTTCGCCTCGCTCGCTGCCTTCACCGCGGCCACCCTCGCGCCCAAGCCGAGCGACGCCGGCGAGGTGCCGGCCCTGCTCATCGCCATCGTCATCGGCATGGTCGTCGGTGCGGCGGCCGCCGTCGTGCTCGGCCTGCCGACGATGCACCTGCGCGGCGTGTACCTGGCCATCGCGACGCTCGCCTTCGCCGAGGCGGTGCGGATCCTCATCCTCAACCAGGAGTGGACGGGAGGCGCCCAGGGCATGTCCGTGCCCAAGGTCCTCACGCCGGGCATGGCGTGGATCATCCTGGCGGTCGTCGCCTACTGGTTCGCCAGAATGGGCCGCTCCCGTTACGGCCGCGCCCTCGAGGCGATCCGCGAGGACGAGCTCGCCGCCCGCGCCATGGGCATCGACGTGGGCCGCCACCGGCTCTCCGCCTTCGTCACCGCCGGAGCGGTCGCCGGCCTCTACGGCGTGCTCTGGGCCTACTACGTGCGCCTCATTGCTCCGGAGGACTTCGGCTTCACGGCAGCGATCGATGGTCTCGTCACGGCGGTCGTCGGCGGCTCGACGATGTTCGTCGGCCCGCTCCTCGGCAGCGGGTTCCAGACCCTCGTCCCGGAGATCCAGCGAACGCTCGGCGTCGAGGCCGGCTGGATCAGGCCGTTTGTCGCGAGCACCCTGCTGCTCGTCATCATCCTCTTCCTCCCGGGGGGCCTGGCCAGTCTCTTCCGGCGCCGTCTCCGGATGCCCAAGAAGCGTGCGACGGGAGACCAAGGCCTGCACACCCGCAGTCATCCGGCTCCCGGCGAGTTGCTCGCCAGCCTCGAGGGCCTGAGCAAGGAGTACGGCGGCGTCCACGCCGTGCAGGACGTGGACCTCCAGCTGCACAGCGGAGAGGTCCTCGGCCTGATCGGCCCGAACGGCGCCGGCAAGACGACCCTGGTCAACATGATCAGCGGCCTCACCCCACCGACCTCCGGCAGGGCGACCGTCCTCGACACCGAAGTCGGACGTGTTCCCGTCCACCGGGTCGCCCAGGCGGGCGTGAGCCGCACGTTCCAGCACTCCAAGCTGTTCAACCGGCTGTCCGCACTAGAGAACGTGCTCGTCGGCGGCCATCTCGTCAGTCGGCCCTCGTTCCTACGTCGGCTGCTGTGGCTGCCCTCGGCCCGCCGGGACGAGTCGGCCGCCCTCGAGCACGCGGCCATGTGCCTCGAACGCGTTGGCCTTGGCGACCTCGCGGGCAGCCGGGCGTCCACTCTCTCCTACGGCGACCAGCGCCGCCTCGAGATCGCGCGGGCACTGGCGTCGGACCCGAGCCTGCTCATCCTCGACGAGCCCGCGGCCGGCATGAACCACGTCGAGGCCAGTCAGCTCTCCGACCTGATCAGCTCGCTCGCCGCCGACGGCCTGACCATCCTGCTCATCGAGCACAACGTCGGCATGGTCCTCAGCACCTGTGACCGCATCGTCGTGCTCAACTTCGGCAAGGTGATCGCGACCGGGACCCCCGAAGAGATCGCCTCGAACCCAACGGTCATCGAGGCCTATCTCGGCTCTGCCGACGACACCCGTCCGACCGATCGCACCGAGCGGAGCCACTCGTGAGCCAGACCGACCCAGCCGCGGCTGGCGACAGCGAGACGGCGAACCCTGCGAACACCGACGGCACCGCGGGCAACGGGCCGATCCTCGTCGTCGAGGACCTCCACGTCGCCTACGGCCGGGTCGAAGCGGTCCGCGGAGTCTCCTTCTCCGTCGACCCGGGCGCCCTTGTCACTCTCGTCGGCGCCAACGGCGCGGGCAAGTCGTCGATCATCAACGCGATCGCGGGACTGCTGCGTCCGAAGTCCGGGCGGATCACCTTCGGCGGCCGTGAGGTCACCCGGACCCCGTCCCACCGACTCGTTGGCGAGGGCCTGGTCCAAGTGCCGGAGGGCCGCCAGATCCTCGGCACGCTCACCATCGAGGAGAACCTCCACCTCGGCGGCTGGCACGTCGGGGGTGCGTCCGAGGAGGCGCTCACTCAGACGTACGACCGCTTCCCCGTCCTGGGTGACCGCCGGAGCCTGCCCGCCGGCTCCCTCTCGGGCGGCGAGCAGCAGATGCTGGCCATCGCCCGGGCTCTGGTGGCACGCCCTCAGGTGCTGCTCATGGATGAGCCCTCGATGGGCCTCGCGCCCAAGGTCGTCGACGAGGTCTTCCGGGTCATCGAGGAGATCCGTGCCACCGGAACGACCATCGTCCTGGTAGAGCAGAACGCCCGACGCGCGCTTCGGGCGGCAGACCACGGCTACGTCCTCCAGACCGGTGAGGTCGTGCATTCCGGGCCCGCCGCCGACCTGCTCGCCGATCCCAAGATCGTCGAGGCCTATCTCGGCGTAGAGCCCCACCGCTGACGGACCCTCTTGCTCGAGTGGGCACTCCCCGCCGCCCGGTGCATCGATTCGAGGTATTTGGTTCGAGGTTGCAGCTCGCTCTCAAGAGCGAGCTGCAACCTCGAACCAGGTCAGGCCCGGTCGGCCGTGGTCATCCGATGCGTGCGTCGCGAGCGGCGCGGAGTGCACACTCGACGGGGAGGAAGGGGAATCATTCGGCCGGGACGTTGTCCGCCCGTCGGAGCTCGGCAAGGGCGGTGCGGTAGGTCGCGAAGTCGCGGGCCTCCCCCGGGCCGTTGACCTCCTGCCAGGCAACGCGGCCGTCCCGGTCGATGAGGAAGGTGGCACGTAGCGGCGCGCCCTGGTCCTCGTTGAAGACCCCGTAGCGACGGGTCACCTCGCCGTGCGGCCAGTAGTCGCTGAGCAGGGGGAAGAAGTGTCCCTCGAGGTCCGCCCACGCCCGCAGGCTGTACATGGCATCGCAGGAGATCGTGAACACCTGCACGTCCCCGTCCTGGAAGTCCTCGAGACCGTCGCGGATCGCCCTCAGCTCACCGGTGCAGATCCCCGAGAAGGCGAAGGGGTAGAAGACCACGGCCGCGAACTTGGCGCCCCGGACGGAGGACAACGTGACGTCCACCCCGTGCTGGTCAGGGAGGGTGAAGTCCGGAGCCTGCTCACCGACCCGTGGTGGGCCGACGTCTGGCTTCGGGCGGGCAGGCGTGGTCATGCCCGCCAGTGTGCCAGTCGGTCGAGCCCCCGTGTCAGCGGTGTGTCAACGGCCTCAGCGGCGGGCACCCTTGGGCGTCATGAGCCGGGCACCGGCCCACTCCGAGGCCACGTTGACCTGGCCACCCGTCGTCAGCCCCGCGGTGGACGCCGCTTCCTCGACGTCGCTCGCCTCGACGTGCCCCGGACGGCCCGCCTTCGGGGTGAACAGCACGATGAAGCCCGCATCGAAGAGCTTCGTCAGCGCATCGACGAGCAGGTCGACGAGGTCGTCGTCCCCGTCCCGGTACCAGATCACGACACCGTCGGCGCCGTCGTTGAACTCCTCGTCCTCGAGATCGCTGCCGACGACATCCTCGATCGCGAACCGCAGGTCGTCGTCGACGTCGTCGTCGTATCCGAACTCCTGGATGATCTGTCCGGGCGCGAATCCGAGCTTGGCGAGGGACGCCGCTCCCGCGGTCGTGCTCACAGTCACCGTTCCTTTCGTCGGGGATGGGATCTGGGGGGATCGGATGGAGAGGGGTCACGCGTGCTTTCGGTGCAGACCAAGTGCACCGGCTCCGACGCTACCGCGCAACCGGTGTCCAACGCCGCGCTTCCGGTCACCCGGGCGTGCCCCGGCACCGCCCGGCTGTACCAGCAGACCGGGTGCCCGGGCAGCAGACCCGGGTGTGACGACCACCACGCTTTGGGGGAGGATAGGAGCAGCAGCGCTGCGACCGACCGGTCGTGACCGCGAGGCGACGAGAAAGGATCCACGATCGTGGCAGCCGAGGCCGGCCCGATCCTCAACGGCATTCCCAGTCAGCTCCCGGACATCGACCCGGAGGAGACCCAGGAGTGGATCGACTCCCTCGATGCGGTCCTCGACGAGAAGGGTCGGACTCGAGCGCGCTACGTCATGCTCAAGCTCATCGAGCGGGCGCGCGCCACAGCAGGTCGGCGTCCCGTCGCTGACGGCCACCGACTACATCAACACCATCCCGCCGGAGCTCGAGCCGTGGTTCCCCGGCGACGAGGAGGTCGAGCGCGAGTTGCGCCGCTACATCCGATGGAACGCCGCGGTCCTGGTCCACCGTGCCCAGCGTCCGGGCATCGGCGTCGGAGGCCACATCTCGACCTACGCGTCCGCGGCGACCCTCTACGAGGTGGGCATGAACCACTTCTTCCGGGGCAAGGACCACCCCGGCGGCGGCGACCAGGTCTTCTTCCAGGGTCACGCCTCTCCCGGCATGTACGCCCGGTCCTTCCTCGAGGGGCAGCTGTCCGAGGCACAGCTCGACGGGTTCCGACAGGAGAAGAGCCACATCGTCGACGGCAAGATCGTGGCGCTGCCGTCCTATCCGCACCCTCGGCTGATGTCCGACTACTGGGAGTTCCCGACGGTCTCGATGGGCCTCGGCCCGATGAACGCGATCTACCAGGCGCAGTTCAACAAGTACCTGCACAATCGCGGCCTCAAGGACACGAGCCAGCAGCACGTGTGGGCCTTCCTCGGCGACGGTGAGATGGACGAGCCGGAGTCGCGTGGCGCCCTGCAGATCGCCGCCAACGAGGAGCTCGACAACCTCACCTTCGTCATCAACTGCAACCTGCAGCGACTCGACGGACCGGTCCGCGGCAACGGCAAGATCATCCAGGAGCTCGAGTCGTTCTTCCGCGGCGCGGGCTGGAACGTCATCAAGGTCGTCTGGGGCCGCGGCTGGGACCCGCTGCTCGCCGCCGACCGCGACGGCGCACTCGTGCAACATCATGAACCAGACGAGCGACGGCGACTACCAGACCTTCCGCGCGAACGACGGCAAGTACGTCCGCGACCACTTCTTCGCGCGCGACCCGCGCACGCTCAAGATGGTCGAGAACTGGACGGACGACCAGGTCTGGTGGGACCTCAAGCGCGGCGGTCACGACTACCGCAAGGTCTACGCGGCCTACAAGGCGGCGATCGAGCACACCGGCCAGCCGACGGTCATCCTCGCCAAGACGATCAAGGGCTACGGCCTCGGGTCGCACTTCGCTGGCCGCAACGCGACGCACCAGATGAAGAAGATGACGCTGGACGACCTCAAGGCATTCCGCGACAGCCTGCGCATCCCGATCACCGACGAGCAGCTCGAGGCCGACCCCTACCAGCCCGCCCTACTACCACCCGGGTGCCGACCACCGACGGTCATCAGCTACTCCATCGACCGGCGGCAGAAGCTCGGCGGCACGCTGCCCAGCCGCACGGTCGACTTCGAGCCGATCAAGCTGCCCGGCGACGAGGCGTACGCCCAGGTCAAGAAGGGCTCGGGCAAGCAGGAGGTCGCCACGACGATGGCGTTCGTCCGCCTGCTCAAGGACCTGCTCGCGCGACAAGGAGTTCGGCACGCGCATCGTGCCGATCATCCCCGACGAGGCGCGCACCTTCGGCATGGACGCGTTCTTCCCGACGATCAAGATCTACAACCCCAACGGGCAGAACTACACGCCCGGTCGACGCCGAGCTGATGCTCGCCTACCGGGAGCACGAGCAGGGCCAGATCCTGCACCTCGGCATCAACGAGGCTGGCTCGCTCGCGGCGTTCACCGCGGCGGGCACGTCCTACGCAACGCACGGGCTGCCGATGATCCCGATCTACGTCTTCTACTCGATGTTCGGCTTCCAGCGCACCGGTGACTGGATCTGGGCGGCCGCCGACCAGATGACCCGCGGCTTCCTCATCGGCGCCACCGCTGGGCGCACCACCCTGACCGGTGAGGGGCTGCAGCACGCCGACGGGCACAGCCCGCTGCTCGCATCGACGCAACCCGGCGGTCGTGCACTACGACCCGGCCTACGGCTACGAGATCGCGCACATCGTCCAGGACGGGCTCCGCCGGATGTACGGCGAGGGCCAGTCGGGCGACACCGCCAACCTCATCTACTACCTGACCGTCTACAACGAGCCGATCGTCCAGCCGGTGGAGCCGGACAACGTCGACGTCGAGGGCATCCTGCAGCGGCATGCACAAGATCTCCGCGGCACAGACCGAGGGCTGGCAGCACACGCCGGCGCGCGCGCAGATGCTCGCCTCCGGCGTCGGGGTGCCGTGGGCGCTCGAGGCGCAGCAGCTGCTCGCCGACGACTGGGGCGTCGCCGCCGACGTGTGGTCGGTGACCTCCTGGAACGAGCTGCGCCGCGACGGGCTGGCTGCCGACGAGCAGGCTTTCCTCCGTCCCGAGGAGGACCGTCGCGTGCCCTGGGTAACCCAGTGCCTCCAGGACGCCGAGGGCCCGGTCGTCGCCGTCTCCGACTACATGCGAGCCGTGCAGGACCAGATCCGCGAGTGGGTTCCCGGCACCTATGCCTCGCTCGGCGCCGACGGCTTCGGCTTCTCGCGACACCCGGCCGGCCGCTCGCCGCTTCTTCCACATCGACGGCCCGTCGATGGCGGTCCGCGCGCTCCAGCTGCTCGCCACGGAGGGCAAGGTCGAGGCCGACGTCCCGAAGCAGGCGGCCGCAGCAGCTACCGCCTCGACGACGTCACGGCCGGCACGTCCGGCAACGCCGGCGGCGACGTCGTAACACGCCCGGCACGACCCGCGGAGCCCGCTCCCGCGCGTGGCGAGCCCCGCGGCTCAGCAGCCGCATACGGCCCCTCTTCGGATACACCTCCACGACTAGGTGCGATCTGCGTGTCTGCATATACTTGCAGCCATGTCCAAAGTCTGACCTCGCTCCCTGTCGGTGAACGAGTCGGGATCGCCTTCTCCGGCGGCCTCGACACCTCGGTGGCTGTCGCCTGGATGCGCGAGAAGGGCGCCGTGCCCGTGCACGTACACGGCCGACCTCGGGCAGTACGACGAGCCCGACATCGACTCCGTCCCCGGCCGCGCCGGGCCAGTACGGCGCCGAGATCAGCCGCCTCGTCGACTGCAAGACGGCGCTCGTCGAGGAGGGCCTGTCGGCCATCGCGTGCGGCGCCTTCCACATCCGCAGCGGCGGCAAGACGTACTTCAACACGACTCCCCTGGGCCGCGTCGTCACCGGCACGCTGCTCGTGCGCGCCATGCAGGAGGACGGCGTCTCGATCTGGGGCGACGGGTCGACCTTCAAGGGCAACGACATCGAGCGGTTCTACCGCTACGGCCTGATGGCCAACCCGCAGCCTGCGCATCTACAAGCCGTGGCTCGACGCCGACTTCGTCACCGAGCTCGGCGGCCGGCACGAGATGTCCGAGTGGCTGACCGCCCGCGACGCTGCCCTACCGCGCCTCGCGCCGAGAAGGCCTACTCCACCGACGCGAACATCTGGGGCGCCACGCACGAGGCGAAGACGCTCGAGTTCCTCGACGAGTCGATGGAGATCGTCGAGCCGATCATGGGCGTCCGGTTCTGGGACCCGTCGGTCGCGATCGAGACCGAGGACGTCACGGTGCGCTGGGAGCGCGGCCGCCCCGTCGCCATCAACGGCGTGGAGTACGCCGACGCCGTCGCGCTCGTCGACGCAGGCGAACACCATCGGTGGCCGCCACGGCCTCGGCATGAGCGACCAGATCGAGAACCGCATCATCGAGGCGAAGTCGCGCGGCATCTACGAGGCCCCGGCCATGGCGCTGCTGCACCTCACCTACGAGCGCCTGCTCAACGCGATCCACAACGAGGACACGATCGCCAACTACCACGCCGAGGGCCGCGAGCTGGGCCGCCTTCTCTACGAGGGCCGTTGGCTCGACCCGCAGTGCGCTCATGGTCCGCGAGTCGATCCAGCGCTGGGTCGCCTCGGCCGTTACCGGCGAGGTCACCGTCCGCCTCCGGCGCGGCGACGACTGGTCGATCGTCGACACGACCGGGCCGGCCTTCAGCTACCACCCCGAGAAGCTCTCGATGGAGCGCACCGAGGACGCCGCCTTCGGCCCCGTCGACCGCATCGGGCAGCTGACGATGCGCAACCTCGACATCGCCGACTCCCGCGCCAAGCTTGAGCTGTATGCCGCTCAGGGCCTTCTCGGCGAACGATCGCGCACGAGCTGGTCGGCGAGCTCTCCCCCGGTGGCGCCGCGGCGATCTCGGCCAACCCAGCCGCCGTTGACGTCGACGCCCAGGACGACGCGCTGGACCGGGCCGCGATGGAGTTCGGCACCGACTGACTCGCTGTTTGGGGACCCCGGTCCCGATCTGGCGGGAATGCGCGACCGCTGCCCGCCAATTGCGGACCCCGGTCCCGATCTGGCGTGATGCAGCACGACACCTCGGCGGTGCGCGGCGCGCCGCGACATGACGCCCGATATGGGGCGGTATGTTCGCGCGCGTGGACTCGATGACCGAGCAGGTGCAGGTCACCCGGCAGTACGAGCGAACGGACAAGCTCGTGACCCGCGCCGGGGTATGGGGGCCGGGGCCTGAGGGTGTCACTCCTGTCGACGTGCTGCTGACCGCAGTCGTCTCGGCCCGCCCACGAGAGATCCTCGAGATCGGTTGCGGGACAGGGCAGTTCGCAAAGCTCGTCATGGAGACCATGCCAGAGTGCGACTACCTCGCGACTGACCAGTCAGAGGCCATGATCGCCGCGACCAGGCGCCTCGGCGTCGCTACTCGACTGGTCGACGCCACGCAGCTGCCCTTCATGGCCGAGACCTTTGATGGCGTGGTCGCCGCATGGGTGCTCTACCACGTGTCGGACCTCGACCGCGCCGTTCGAGAGGCGCGTCGCGTCCTCCGGCCGGGCGGGCAGCTCGCCGTTGCGACCAACGGCGACCGCCACCTGGCCGAGCTCCTGCTCGAGGCCGGCGGCGAGCCCCTCGTCACGCAGTTCTCCTCCGAGAACGCGGCGGAGGCGCTGCGACGTCACTTCCGACACGTGACCCAGCGCGACATCGAGACTCGCGCGACCTTCCCGGACCACGCCTCTGCGGTCGCCTATCTCGGGACGTTCTCCGAGGAGCTGGCCGCAGGACTCCCCCGGTTCGACGGACCTCGGCAGTATGTGGGCTGCACCTCGATCCTCACGGCACGCTGACGGTTTGTTCGCCGCATACGAAGCACCGCATTGCCCTCGATCGAGTGAACACCTTCTGACCCGAAAGCTGTTCACTCGATCGGTGTAGGTCGGGGTGGGCCGGGCCCGGCCGTAGGCTGAGGTCGTGACTGCAGCCGACCGGCGCCGACCGAGCAGCGAGACCTCGCGCGCCGTCGATCGCAGCGCAGGCGAGCTCGCGACCCTCGCCGCGCGACGCATGGAGGAGAAGCTCGTCTGGTACCGCGAGCTCCCGGCGAGGAGCGCTCCCAGGTGGGGCTCGTCGCCCAGGCCGGCATCTCGGAGTTCATCGCCTGGTTCAGCGGGAGGAGGACAGCCTCCCTCGGCCATCTCGATCTTTGCCAACGCCCCGCAGGAGCTGACGCGCACGGTCAGCCTGCGCCAGACCTTCGACCTCGTCCGCACCGTCGTCGACGTCGTCGAGTCGCGCGTCGAGAGCCTGGCCGGCCCCGGGGACGAGCAGCTGCTGCGCGAGTCGGTGCTGCGCTTCTCGTCGCGAGATCGCCTTCGCCGCGGCCGAGGTCTATGCCGGCGCGGCCGAGGCCCGCGGGGCCTGGGACGCGCGGCTCGAGGCCCTCGTCGTCGACGCCGTGCTCCGAGGCGAGGCCGACGACTCGATGCAGTCCCGGGCCGGCGCGCTCGGCTGGGGCGAGGTCGGCGCACGTCACCTTCGTCGTCGGCAACACTCCGCCTGACCGATGGCGGCGGCTCGCCGCGTCCGTCGATGACCTGCGACGGGCCGTGCGCACAGCACGGGCGTGCGAGGCGCTGGCCATCGTGCAGCGCACCCGGCTCATCGCGATCCTCGGCGGCACGCGAGGACCCCTTGGCCGTCGTCGCATCGGTCGTCGGACTGCTTCGGCGAGGGTCCGATCGTCGTCGGACCGACCGTCCCCCACCTCTTCGCCGCAGGCCGCTCGGCGCGGGCGGCGCTGAGCGGGCTCTCCGCCGCCCCGGCCTGGCCCGGAGCGCCGCGGATCGTGCGAGTCACACGCCCTGCTCCCGGAGCGCGCCCTGGCCGGCGACGTCCCGGCGCGGCGCATGCTCGTCGACCAGATCCACCGCCCCCTCGCCCGCGCCGCCCAGCGCACGCTCCTCGCCACGGCCGAGGCCTACCTCGAGAGCGGTCGGCTCGCTCGAGGCGACGTCCCGGGCCCTGTTCGTCCACCCGAACACGGTCCGCTACCGGCTCGGGCGGATCGGCGACCTGACCAGCTACGACCTGACGCAGCCCCGCGAGGCCTGGGCGGTGCGCATCGCCCTCGCCCTCGGCAGGCTCGCCGAGGCGGAGCGCGCCACCCGCACGAGCTCGCGACCGCAGTTGGAGGAAACCTCCAAACCAGTCCCATCGAGTTCGTGACATTCGGAGGCGCCATTCGGGCCCTCGATCACGGGAGGCTGGACTGGTGCTAGCGATCGTGTGCCCCGGACAGGGCTCCCAGTCACCCGGCTTCCTCGCCCCTTGGCTCGAGCTCGACGGCGTGCGCGACCAGCTCGATCCGCCTCGGTCCGAGTCGACCGGCATCGACCTCGTCGCCCACGGCACGACCTCCGATGCCGACACCATCAAGGACACCGCCGTCGCCCAGCCCCTCATCGTCGGCGCCGGGCTGATCTCACCGCATCGCCCTGCTCGGCGACGCCACGCGACCATCATGGACGGCGTCGGCCTCGTGGCGGGCCACTCGGTCGGCGAGATCACCGCCTCTGCCGCAGCGGGCGTGCTCGACGCGGGCGACGCGGCCTCGTCTTCGTCCGCGAGCGCGGTCGGGCCATGGCCACCGCCAGTGCCGCGACCCCGACCGGCATGGCCGCGGTGCTCGGCGGAGACCCGGACGACGTGCTCGCCACCCTCGAGCGCCACGGCCTCACCCCGGCCAACGTCAATGGCGCCGGGCAGATCGTCGCGGCCGGCACCCTCGAGCAGCTCGAGGCCCTCAAGGCCGACCCGCCGGCCAAGGCACGCGTCATCCCGCTCCAGGTCGCCGGCGCCTTCCACACCCACCACATGGCGCCAGCAGTCGAGCGTCCTCGCAGCGAGCTGGCCGCGGACCATGCAGACCCGACGCCCCGTCGGTCACGCTGCTGTCCAACGCCGACGGACGGGCCGTCAGCGACGGCCGCGAGGCGCTCGACCGCCTCGTCCGCCAGGTGAGCAACCCGGTCCGCTGGGACCTGTGCATGGAGACCATGCTCGACGCTCGGCGTCACCGGCCTCATCGAGCTCGCCCCCGCGGGCACCCTCGTCGGCCTGGCCAAGCGGGCCATGAAGGGCGTCGAGACGCTCGCCCTCAAGACCCCCGACGACCTCGAGGCCGCCCAACGCATGCATCTCGGCGCACGCCGGCACCGCCGCGACGCACGCCGCCACCCCTTCCGCACGAGTCGACGACGAGTGAGGCCTTTCCTGTGACCTCATCCACCACCATCCCCCAGCCCAAGGGCACCGGCACCCTCGTCGACACCGGCGCAGCGCGCGCCACTCGCGCATCATCGGGCGTCGGCGCCTACCGGCCCGGCTCGCGTCGTCATGAACTCCGAGATCGTCGACAAGATCGACTCGAGCGACGAGTGGATCCGCGAGCGCTCCGGCATCATCAGCCGGCACTGCGCGGCCGAGGACGAGAGCGTCATCGACATGGCCGAGCACGCGGCCCGCCAGGCCCTCGAGCACGCCGGTATCACGCCCGACCAGATCGGCTTCGTCCTCGTCGCCACGGTGACCCACCCATACCAGACGCCCGCCGCCGCACCGGAGCTCGCCGCCCGGCTCGGCTCGACCGCCCCGGCGATCGACATCTCGGCTGCATGCGCCGGCTACTGCTACGGCGTGGCGATGGCCAGCGACATGGTCAAGGGCGGCTCGGCCGACTACGTCCTCGTCGTCGGCGTCGAGAAGCTGACCGACTTCACCGACCCCTACGACCGCGGCAGCGCCTTCATCTTCGGCGACGGTGCCGGCGCAGCCGTCATCGGCCCGAGTCGGACACCCCCGGCATCGGCCCGACGGTCTGGGGTTCCGACGGCGGCCAGCGCGACGCCATCTCGAACCGGCACTCCAGGCTGGAGGTCCGCGACCGCTTGGGCGACGGCAGCGCCGAGGCCGCCCTGGCCGACGCGACCGAGGCGCCGCGGTCGAGGACGCTCCAGGAACGGCTGGCCGATGCTGACCATGGCCGGCCAGACGCGTCTTCCGCTGGGCCGTCTGGGGCATGGCCCCCGTCGCGCAGCAGGCCATCGACAAGGCCGGCATCAAGGCCGACGACCTCGACGCCTTCATCCCGCACCAG
Organism: uncultured Actinomycetota bacterium; assembly: GCA_963826445.1. Lineage (GTDB taxonomy): Bacteria > Actinomycetota > Actinomycetes > Actinomycetales > Dermatophilaceae > Intrasporangium. Next base: position 74,495 of record CAWGXD010000020.1, on the reverse strand, counting down.
GCCAACATCCGCATCATCGACGCGATGGTCAAGCAGCTCAAGCTGCCCGCCGACATCCCCGTCGCCCGCGACATCGTCACGACGGCCAACACCTCGGCGGCCTCGATCCCGATCGCCACGACGCGGATGCTCGCCGAGAGCGAGATCCCGAGCGGCGGCCTCGCGCTGCAGATCGGCTTCGGCGCCGGCCTGGTCTATGCCGCCCAGGTCGTCGTGCTGCCCTGAGCACTCCAGCACGGGCGTCCAGCACTCCCGCCGGTCCCGACGGGTCATTCGGGCCACGGAATGCACCACCACGTGACAGCACCATCACGCGACCACCCAAGGAGCAGACAGATGGCTCAGTCCGAGCAGGAGATCCTCGAGGGTCTTGCCGAGATCGTCAACGAGGAGACCGGCCTCGACACCGCGTCCGTCGAGATGGACAAGTCCTTCACCGAGGACCTCGACATCGACTCCCTCTCGATGATGACGATCGTCGTCAACGCGGAGGAGAAGTTCGGCGTGCGCATCCCCGACAGCGAGGTCAAGAACCTCAAGACCGTCCGCGACGCCGTCACCTTCATCGGCGGCGCCCAGTCCTGAGCGACCGTCGGCTGACCCGGCACGACCGGGTCGCCGACCGAGAGGCACGGACCCAGCCCAGCAGCACCGGAATCTCCACCCCTCGCACGACACCACCCCACTCACCTCAGAGGAGCACGTCACCATGACGTCCAATCGCGACCGACGCGTCGTGGTCACCGGCCTCGGCGCCACGACGCCCGTGGGCGGCACCGCCCCTGAGACGTGGGAAGCCATGCTCGCCGGACGCTCCGGCGCCCGCACGATGGACTTCGACTGGGTCGCCAAGTACGAGCTGCCCGTCACCTTCGCCGCCACGATCGCGACCAAGCCCGTGCGAGGTGCTCGCCAAGGTCGAGACCCGCCGCCTCGACCCCTCGAGCCAGTACGCCCTCATCGCCGCCCGGGAGGCCTGGGCCGACGCCGGCGCGCCCGAGATCGAGCCCGAGCGCCTCGGCGCCGCGATCGGGTCCGGCATCGGTGGCGTGTGGACCCTGCTCGACCAGTGGGACGTGCTGAAGGAGAAGGGCCCCCGCCGGGTCTACCCGCTCGCCGTCCCGATGCTCATGCCCAACGGCCCGTCGGCCGCCGTCTCGCTCGACCTCGGCGCCCGCGCCGGGCGCCCACACGACGGTCAGCGCCTGCGCCTCCGGCGCCGAGAGCATGGGCTACGCCATCGACATGATCCGCACCGGCCGGGCCGACGTCGTCGTCGCCGGCGGCACCGAGGCGGCCGTGCACCCGCTGCCGATCGCCGGCTTCGCCGCGATGCAGGCCCTCTCGACCCGCAACGACGAGCCCGGAGAAGGCGTCCCGGCCCTACGACACCGGCCGCGACGGCTTCGTGCTCGGTGAGGGCGCCGCCGTCATCGTCCTCGAGTCCGAGGAGCACGCCCGGGCCCGTGGCGCCCGCATCTACGCCGAGCTCGCGAGCGTCGGCATGTCGGCCGACGCGCACCACATCACGGCCCCCGAGCCCAACGGCTCCGGCGCGTCGCGCGCCATGCTGTATGCCGTCGAGCGGGCCGACCTGTCACTCGACCGACATCATCCACATCAACGCGCACGCCACCTCGACCCCCGTCGGCGACGTCGCGGAGTACAACGCGATCAAGCGGGCCTTCGGCGACCACACCGACGAACATGTCGGTCACGGCGACGAAGTCGATGACCGGGCACCTGCTCGGCGCGGCCGGCGCGCTCGAGGCCGTCATCACGATCCTGTCGTCTACCACCGGCATCGTGCCGGCGACGATCAACCTCGACGACCAGGACCCCGAGATCCCGCTCAACGTCGTCACGGGCGAGCACCAGACGCTGCCCGACGGCGACATCGCGGCGCTGAACAACTCGTTCGGCTTCGGCGGCCACAACGTCGCCCTGGCCATCCGCAGCATCTGACGACGCAACCAAACCTGGACGTATGCCGCTGAGCTGGGGTCCGCGCCATCGCGCGGTCCCAGCCCAGCCGCTGCAGTCCTTGACACACCCCGACCCGGCGGTCCGGCACAGGTCAGGCGGTGCGGGGCTGCTCGCGAGGTGACGGGCGGACGTTGCCCGGCAGGTCGGTCGTGAGTCGCCCCTTGGCCAGCAGCTGCCCACCCCAGACACCCCACTCGCCACGCTCCTGCGCGATCGCGAGACAGGACCGGATCAGCGGACAGCCGCGGCAGACCGCCTTGGCCAGTGCGGCTTCCGACTCCGTGGCGGGCCAGAACAGCTCCGGGTCCTCCGCGGTGCACGGCGGCGTCACGTCGCCGAGCTCGAACGGGTGGTGCGTCGCCGCCGTGAAGGCCTTGGAGTCGAACAGGTCCCGGCCGAGCGGCCGCGGGTGCGCCCGTTCCGCAGCACGCGGTGCGGTCCTGAGGCGCAGGCGGTTCCTGGTCATGCGACGAGCTCCTTTCCGGGTCGCGTTGGGGTGTTGGTTGCGGCCATGCTGGGCATCCGCGCATCGGCTCGGGCGAAGCGGAGCTGCACGCGGGTCGGGACGTACGGCTGCCAACGCAGCGGCATGCGGGCCTCGTCCGGGGTCTGGTTGCCCTTGCGGGCGTTGCAGTCATCGCACGCCGCCACCGCGTTGAGCCATGAGGTGGCGCCCCCGCGGGACCGAGGCAGCACGTGGTCCATCGTGCTGGCGTTGAACCTGCCGCAGTAGGCGCACTGGCCTTTGTCCCGGAGCAGGACGCCCTCGCGTGAGTAGGTCGCCCGGGTCCTGGAGTAGAGCCACTTCATCTCGACGTAGCGCACGAGTCGCACGACGAGGGGCACCTGGTACGGGCCGAAGGTCTCGGACTCGTGCACCTCCACCGGAGTGGCGATCCCCCGCCAGATCATCTTCACCGCGTGCCGGACGGACACCCGGTGCAGGAGCGTCTCGTCGGCGTTCCACACCTCGACCAGCGTCATCTTCGCCACCTCCTTCCAGTCTCGTGTCCGCTCATCATTCGTGCTGCGCCTCTGGGCCCGCGTGCGCTGGCGCCACGAGAAGAGCCGCCGACCGGGGGTCCCGGCGGCGGCTCCTGTCTGAGCGCTGGCGGCTCATGCTGGACAGGCGTCGCGGTCGGGACGACGACGGGTGGCGCACAGGTGCTTCCGGCGCCGGGACTGGACGAGGCTCGGGTAGACCCGTGCGACATCGCGGGGTTCGCGATTCGCCTGCGAGATGAAAGCCGTTCCCATGGCCTGCCTTCCAAGAAACACTCCGAGGGGCGGCGCCGCCCGAGCGCGGCTCCGCACCGGTCAAGCGTCGCACGTGGACGTCGTTGTCCCACATTGGTTTTCCACAAGAAGTTCGGGGCCCGGACGCACGAACCGTCCGGGCCCCGGGGAAGCCCACTCGCGGCGCTGGGGAGGGGCGCCGGAGTGGGAGCGTCAACCGACCTTGTGCAGCCACCTGACGGGAGCGCCCTCGCCGGCGTAGCGGAACGGCTCGAGCTCGTCGTCCCACGGAACTCCGAGCAGCAGGTCCATCTCCTCCTGCAGCGCGTCTGCGTCGCCGCGGCTGCGAATCATCGCGTCACGGAGGCGGTCCTCCTGGATGACCGCGTCGCCGCTTACGCTCGTCATCGTGTGATGGATCCCCAGGCTCGGCGTGAAGGACCATCTCGACCCATCAGAGACGGCCGTCGGGTCCTCCGTCACCTCGTAACGCAGGCCTTCCCAACCGCGGAGGGCACTCGCCAACTCGGCGCCAGTGCCCACCGCGCCCGTCCAGGACAGTTCCGTGCGCACCGTCCGGGGCAGAATCGGCTGCGCGATCCAGTCGAGTGAGATGCGCTGGTCGAGGACGGCCTCGATCGCCCACACGATGTGGGGGCACAGTGCCGTCGGGGCACCGTGGATGAACACCACCCCGCGTGTGGTGTAGCGCGGGGAACGCGGCATCGCGACAGACATCCTGACCTCCTCACGTGCAAGGGACGTCTTCCCCAACGACCTCGCGCGTGTCGGTCAGCTCGTGCTGTCGGACTCAGATGAAGTTGTATGCCGCTGGGCTCACTTCCGTGAGCCCGTGACCCATTGTGCACCAGGAGACTCATGCGTACCAGCACTTCGCGACACTCCGGTGCCGGGCAGGGCGTCAAGCGTCGTCGGGGACACCCGGGAACAGGTAGACCTCACCGTCGCGGATCTCCAGCTTGTGACTGGCGACTGGCTTGGTCGCCGGGAGGCACAGCACCTCGCCGGTGCGCAGGCAGAAGCGGCTCGCGTGGAGTGGGCACTCCACCTCGCCGGCCTCGATCCAACCCTCCGCGAGAGAGGCGTCCTCGTGCGAGCAGGTGTCATCCAGGGCGTAGTAGCTGCCGTCGTCATCGCGGAAGAGCGAGATCGGCTCCTCTGTCCGCGTCAGGTCCTCGGGCAGGACGAGCGCTTCGCCCGGCTCGACATCGTCGACCGCGGCGACGCGGATCCCCTCACCCATGCTGCTCCTCACATTGCGTTCCCGGTCGAGCCTAGGACGTCGAGGCGGAGCGGCCGGTCCCGGGGTGGGTAGACTCGCTGCGCCCACGATGCAGTCGTGGCGGTCCCGGGGCAGTAGCTCAGCCGGTTAGAGCAGCGGACTCATAATCCGTCGGTCCAGGGTTCAAGCCCCTGCTGCCCCACCCACTTCGCGCCGTCGACGGCTGTCGGCAACGGCGTGCCTGACGCGACGTGTGGCCCGGACACCTCCCGACCCAGCGGATCAGGCGGGGAAGGGATGCGGGCCGAAGCGGCCCCACGCGACGAAGATGGCCAGCGCGAGATACATGAGGTCGGGCACCACCGTGGCCCGCTCCCCGCGGTGGAGGCGCATCGTTGCCGCTCCGACGAACAACAGCGCCACACAGCTGGCAGTGACCGGCACGAGGCCGGGCGCGATGCCCAGCGCACCAGGCAGGATCAGTCCGGCTGCGGCGAGCAGCTCGAGGGCCGCGATGGCCCGGAGCGCGCCCGGACTGAAGTCGAGCACCCACTCGGCGGCATGGCCTGCCGAGGCGATTCGCTCCTTGGGCACGAAGGCCTTGGACGTGCTGACGACGAGGACGGCGGCAAGCACTCCGGCAACGATCCACAGGGCGAGGTTCATGGTTCTCCTTGGTTGGGATTGGTTTCTCGGCCACAGCTCTGACCACCATGAAGACGAGGCCGGCCGCCGGGGTGTGACAGCGGGACCCGCGTTACTGTCACAGCGAGACCGGCTGGCCGCCCTGGTCGTATTGCTCCTCGGGCTCGTGGGCGTTGCCTTGGGGCTCGACGGGCCTTGCGCCGCCGCCAACGTCCCAGATGAGCAGAAACGGGTGATCCCGCCTCGTGTGGCGGTCACAATGGCAACGTGGCTGCTACGGCGCATGACGCCCTCTCGTCGTCGCGCCATCCGCCGCCCGAGTCGAGGTGGGTGGATCTCGACGGGCCGGTCCACTATGTCGACTACGGAGGTCCGGAGGACGGGCCGCTGCTCCTGCTCGTGCACGGACTCGGCGGTTCGGTGCTCAACTGGGCTGCGACCGCGCCGACGCTTGCCGAGACGTGTCGCGTGATGGCAATCGACCTCGTCGGCTTCGGGCGCACGCAGACGCTCGGGCGGTCACCGCGCATCGCCGACAACCTCGCCCTCCTGGCCCGTTTCATCGACGAGGCCATCGGGCACCCGGTCATCGTGGTCGGAAACTCCATGGGCGGCCTGCTGGCACTGCTCCTCGCGGACCTACGTCCGGATCTCGTGTCCGGTTTGGTTCTCGTGGACCCAGCAGTCCCGGTCGGGCCCATGGCGCGGCCGGACCCCCTCGTCACGCTCATGTTCGGCGCTTACGCCGTCCCGGCTGTTGCCCGGGTGTTCATGTCTCGTCGGCGCAGCCTGGTATCCGCCGAGGCGCAGGCGATGGCAGTCCTTCGGCTCTGCTGTGTCGACACGCGGCGAGTGCCAAAGGACGTCGTCCAGCAGCACCTGCTGCTGGCTCGGGAGCGGCAGGACCTCCCCGACGTCGACGCCGAGCTTGTCGTCGCGGGTCGCTCTCTGGTTCTCGTACTGGCCCGGCGCCGGTGGCTCTACGCACTGATGGGCCGGATCAGCGCGCCCGTACTCCTGCTCCACGGGTCGCGAGACCGACTCGTACCCATCGCCGCGGCGAGGAGGGTGGCGCGTCGGAACCCGACGTGGCGGTTCGAGGCCGCCAAGGACGTAGGCCACGTGCCCCAGCTCGAGGTGCCCCGGTGGACCATAGGCCGCATCAGCGAATGGCTCCGCTCCGAGGGTGCGATCGCGGTCCTCGGTGCGCGCCCCGAGCTCACGCCCTAGTTTCGTGACGCCTCAGTAGTCCGTGAACCACCTCGTGCGTAGATCGCCTCGATGTCGCCGGCGTACCGCTCCATCACCACCTGACGCTTCACCTTGAGGGTCGGAGTGAGCAGGCCTCCGTCCACGGTGAAGTCCTCCGCGAGCACGGCGAACTGCTTGATGGCCTCGGCGTTGGACACCGCCTTGTTGGCGTCGTCGACCGCCGACTGCAGCTCGGCGAGCAGGGCCGGGTCCTCGCGCAGCTGCTCGGGCGCTGCCTCCTCCGTCCGCCCGTGCTGGGCTTGCCACTGGGGCAGCACCTCGGCGTCGATCGTCAGGAGGGCCGCGACGTACGGGCGGCGGTCGCCGACGACAATGCACTGGCTGAGCAGCCAGTGGGCTCGGAGCCGGTCCTCCAGGACGGCGGGGGCAACGTTCTTGCCGCCCGCGGTCACGATGAGGTCCTTCTTGCGTCCGGTGATCGTCAGGTAGCCCTCGTCGTCCAGTGAACCGAGGTCACCGCTGCGGAACCAGCCAACCTCGTCGAAGGCCTCCCGCGTCGCCTCCTCGTTGCGCCAGTACTCCCGGAACACGGTCCCACCCTTGAGGAGCACCTCCCCGTCATCCGCGATCCGGACGGCGCAGCCTGGCACGGGTCGGCCGACTGTCCCGATTCGCTGCTGGCCCGGCACGTTCAGGGTGACGCCGGCACACGTCTCGGTCAAGCCGTACCCCTCGAGCGGGTTGACGCCCACACCGCGGAAGAAGTGGCCCAGCCGAGCTCCGAGAGGCGCTCCACCGCTGACGATGTACGCGACCTCCCCGCCGAGGGCGGCTCTCAGCTTGCCATAGACGAGGCGGTCGAACACGGCGTGGCGAAGTCGCAGGAGCAGGCTGGGCCCGCCGCGATCCAGGGACTCGCTGTACTCCCGGGCCGTGGTGTCTGCGAGGCCGAAGATCCAGCCCTTGCCCTCCGACGCGGCCTGGTGCTTGGCGGTGTTGTAGATCTTCTCGAAGACGTACGGCACGGCCAGGACGGCGGACGGCTTGAAGTCCTTGATGAGGGTGACAGCCTTCTTGGCATCACTGCTGTGCGCCAGGTGCACGCGGTTGTGGACAGCAGCCAGCTGGATGACGCGAGCGAGGATGTGAGCGACCGGGATGAAGAGCAGCGTCTTGCTCTGGTCGTTGAAGACCAGCTCGGTGACGTTCCTGGCGGCCACGACGTTGCGGACCTCGTACAGGAGGTTGGCGTGGGTGATGACGCAGCCCTTGGGCCGTCCGGTCGTCCCGGAGGTGTAGATGATGGTGGCCAGCGAGTCGCTCCGTCGCGACGTGCGTCGGCTTTCAACCTCCTCTGGAGCGATGTCACGGCCGGACGCGGCAAGCGCCTCGAGGGCGCCGGCGTCGAAGATCCACACGGTTCGCACGTCGGCCGCGCCGTCGCGAACGGACTGGACGGTCGCGGCCAGCTCGGCGTTGGCGACGAAGATCCCGACGGCACCAGAGTCACGCAGGATCCAGTCGACCTGTTCTGCTGAGGAGGTCTCGTAGATGGGCACGGTCACGCCCCCGGCCATCCAGATGGCGAAGTCGCAGAGCATCCACTCGAAACTCGTTCCCGCCATGATCGCGACACGGTCGCCCGGTGCGAGGCCCCAGGCCATGAGACCGGCCGCGACATCGGTCACCTGGGTGGCGAGCTGCGCATGTGTGACCGGAACCCAGGCACCGTCGACAAGGCGCGAGTAGCCCACCTCGGACCCGTGTTGTCGTGCATTGATGAAGACGTCGTCGGTGAGGGTCTCGTCTGGTTCAGGTGTGTAGCGGGTGGGCTCAGAGAATTCATGCATGACGCACCTCGGAGAATGTAGGAGGAGTCTTTGCGGGAGGAGTTGAGAGCGCGATCAGCTCGGTGATCGCCTGCTGGATGCCGTCCGACAGCACGTGGAGGTCGCGGACGGAGTCGTGGTCCCCGGTGATCCCCCATGCCAGCCCACCGGCATACGATGCGACGCCGATCGTGATCCGCAGGTCGACCCCGAGGGGGATGTAGGGGTACAACTCGGTCATTCGCCGGCCCAACAGGTAGAGCGGCTGCTGCGGCCCGGGGACGTTCGTGGTCACGGTGCTGAAGATTCGTTGCGGGCTGTGCGCCCACGTCTTGACGCCCAGGGCGAAGAGGCTGCCCGGCAGCAGGTCAGCAGCCCCCAACAGAGCATCCACGCCAAGAGCCGTCCCGCTGTTCTTCAGGGCCACGAGTTGCGCCGTGACGGCATGGAGCCGATCGAGCGGATCATCGAGTCCCACTGGAAGGTCTGCGAACACCGCCGACACCCGGTTTCCCAGCCGCCCGCGCTCATCGAGGTGACGTGTCGAGACAGGGACCATCGTGCGCAGCGTCCGCCCATCGACCCGTTGGCCTCGGGACTGCAGCCAGGTGCGGAAGCCGCCCGTGATGGCTGACAGCACGACATCGTTGACCGTTCCGCCATGGCGGTTCTTCACCTCCTTGACGGCGTCGAGGTCGACGCGACCCCATTCCCAGTCCCTGCGAGGCCCCAGCGGACCGTTGAGACCCAGCTCAAGGTGGGTCAGCTGCTCGCCGAAGCGCGCCATGCCCAGGACCTCCGCCATGCTCTCGGGCATGGTTTTCGGGCGCAGCGCGCGCGCCACGCTCTGGACGGTCCGGACCGGGGAGGTGAGCTATCTCGACGAGCGCGTCCAGTGTCAACTCGACGGCCGTCGGCGCCCTGCCCGGGGTCCACGGAGCCGGCGTCGGCGTCTCCGGCACGCCGGCGAAGGGACTCGTCGTGAGGAGCTTGCTGATGATGTCCGCCCCGGAGATGCCGTCGATCATCGCGTGGTGGTTGCTGTTGACCAGAGCGAAACGCCCCTCCTGCAACCCCGTCACGAGCCACGTGTGCCAGAGGGGCCGGTCGAGGTCGAACGGCCGGGAGACCAGCTGCACGGCGAGGGCGCGCAGAGCAGCGTCGGTGCCGGGCGGACGCAGCGTGCGGTGACCCACGTGGGCTCGCAGGCGGAACCGGGGGTCATCGACCCACACCGGGAGAGCGAGGTCGAGCGGGACCCGGCGCACGTGCTGCCGGTAGCGCGGCAGAGCAGGCAGCTGAACCTCGATCGCCCTGCAGACCTCGTCGTACGGTGGGGCCGGGCCCTCGAAGATGAGAGCGGACCCCACATTGAGTGCCTGCACGTCACGCTCGAGATGTAGGAATGACGCGTCGAGCGGGCTCAGCCGTCGCATACCTCGATCGTGTGGCGCCCTCCTGCCCACGACTCCGGCCATTGGTCCCGGAGTCTCGTCCAATGTCCACCTGTGGCAGCGAGCCGCAAGCGGACGAACGGGGCGAGCTCAGCGGCATGCAGACCAGGTCGTATGCCGCTCAGCCTGGTCCCGAGGTCACGTGGTCGCCCAGCGCCGCCCCAACGCGAGCCGTTCGTGCTGGGTTCTCGAGATGGGTGACGGCGTCAGACCGCCTCGACTTGAGCCGTCAGGTGCGCGGCCGCGCGGGCCAGCGCTCCGGACACCTGCTTGACGGTGTCTGCCCCCTCGGCCGGGTCAAGGCCCTCGCCGAAGAGGGCGAGCTCATCGAGGCGCTCGGCGAACCGGAGCCAGGCCGAGCGGCGGTGCGGCAGCAGGAAGCTGGCTCGGTAGGGGAGCTGGAAGTTGGCCCCCGCAGTGGCACTCGGATGCTCGGGTCCTACGGGCAGGCGGGCGAGGAGTAGGCCGAGCGGCTTGATGGCCTGGAACATCAGGTCGACGGCCGTCGAGGCCAGCACCTGCCTCTGCTCGGGTGTCTCGTGGCCGAACGCGAAGTATCGGGCGATCATCTGCAAGAGGAGCTCATACACGGAGTTGAACAGATCCGAGCACCCTCCGGTGGCGGCGTCGGTGATGTAGACGTCAGGTTCGATCCCCTCCACCTGTCTCATCCCGGCAGCCACAACGGGGTGAGCCGGCTCGAAGGCGGGATCCACCTCGCGGATCGCCCGGTACTCCTCGAGCACCGTGAGGAAGCGGCCGTAGTGGGCGGTCTCCCAGTCGCCAGTCGCCCCCTCTCCCTGCTCGACGATGCGCTCGATGGCCCGGTTGGCACCCGCCAGGTCGGTGATTGGTCCGAGGTCGGGCCAACGGAAGGTGGTTTCCTCCGCCTGGTGGAACGCCGGTCCGATGAACAGCCGCTCCTCGCCCAGAACTTCGGCCAGTCGTGCGAAACCGCGTTCCACCGAACGGTAGAGGTGACCCTGCGTGGAGAAGTCCTGCCCGCGCGGCACGATCTCCTCGGCCCGCATGGGTGCCAGCCGCGGCCCCGTTTGCTGGAACCCGTCGGCGTCCGCCAGCTCCACGCCCTCCGGGCGCTCCAGGAAGACGAAGTGCTGCAACGCCGCCTCGCCGAACGGCAGCAGGCGCAGCTGCACGCCGGCTGGATAACCCTTCGCCTGATGGGGGAAGTGTGGCCTGCTCACATAGGGCGCGGACCCGACGGAGATGAGCAGGTTCTGCACCACCGCCCAGTGCAGCATCTCCTGGGCCGCCACGTCCAACACCACCCGGCGCCACCGCTCCACGGAGACGAGCTGGTCAGCCTGAAGTCCCGGACCGCTGTTGCTCTTCAGACTGAACGCCGCATAGAGGTACTGGCACATCAGGGCGTGCTCGAGCTCGCCGGCCAGGCTCAGCAGGTAGGTCAGCTCCTTGCGCCGTTCCACCACGATGGGTGACTCGTCCGCCACACGAGAACGCTAGTTGACGGAGGTCCTCCCGCACTTCGAGATGGAGATACTCGCAACGGGCCGTCGGCGCGACCGTGCTGGACCGCCTGCATTGATCACGAAGCTGGGTCGCCGCCCTCCGCGGCGTAAGGGCAAAAGGTCCCAGACGAAGGAGCCAGCCGGGACTGGCGGATGCGTTGCCGTCGACAAGAGAGGACTGCCGGGCGTGCTGGACTTTGTCAGGGGCGGCGGCCGGAGAAGGAGTGGCCCCGAAGGGTTCCGTGGATCCGGGCCCTGACGCACAATCAGCAGGTGGTGTCGGAGGCGAGAGACGCACGCGAGGTCGCCGGTGTCCGCGCGGACGTGGCTGAGTCCTGGCTGCGCTCCGCGGCCGCCGGGGTGCTGGCCGATGCGGTCGACGCACCGATCACCTTGCCCGAGGACGCCCTACGCGACCAACGCGCGGCCCACCCGCTCGCGAGTGTCTTTCCCCTGCTCGACGACGTCCTCGGTCGGGCGGCCCGGGAGTGCGACACCGATCATGGCGGTGTCGGACGCGTCCGGGCAGCTGCTGTGGGTGTGCGGCACGCCGTCGGTCCTACGCAGGGCCGAGGCCATCGGATTCGTCGAGGGCAGCAACTGGGACGAACGTCTCGCCGGGCACCAACGCTCCGGGCATGGCGCTGCGCCTCGACCAATCCGTGCACGTCATCGGAGCCGAGCACTTCCGTCGCTCCGTGCATCGCTGGAGCTGTGCGGCCACGCCGATCCACGACCCGACCGACCAGAGCCTGCTCGGCGTCCTCGACATCACCGGTGCGGACGACATCGTCGTTCCGCAGACGAGGGCCATGGTCCGGGCCGCGGCTCGGATGGCCGAGTCCGAGCTGGCCCGGGAGCTGCTCACGCGGCATGCGGCCTCCGGCGGAGCGGTCGACGCGGGACGGGCGGCCGGACTCGCTGTGCGGCTCGAGGCCCTCGGGCGGTCGACAGCGACTGCTCACGGTCGAGGACGGGCGCGGCCACCGTCGCACCATTCGGCTCAGTCCCCGGCACAGCGAGATCCTGCTCCTGCTGGCCTCGGCTCCGCGCGGGCTGTCGGGTGACGAGCTCGCCGTGCTGCTGTACGAGGAGGACAGCAGCGCCTCGACGCTCCGGGTCGAGCTCGGGCGGCTACGTGCCATCCTCGGCGACGACCTTCTCGCGTCGCGCCCCTACCGCCTCGTTGCCGAGCGTCGCGGGCCGACTGGCTCGCCGTCGAGACCCTGCTCGCGGTCGGAGACGTAGCGGCCGCTGTGCGTGCCTACCGAGGCCCGCTGCTGCCACAGTCCCGCGCCCCCGGTGTCGTGCGACTGCGGGACGAGGTCGAAGCCACGCTGCGCCAGGCCGTCCTCGACAGTCGGGAACCGGACCTCATGTCGACGTGGACCCGATCGGGGTGGGGGGCTGACGACTACGACATGTGGCGGGCCCAGCTGGAAGCGCTGTCGCCTCGTTCCCCGCTGCGGTCCCTCGTCATCGGACAGCTCGGTCGGCTGGACCGCGAGCTCGGGGCCGGAAGCCGGCTGGATGGGAGCCAGTCGCGAGCTGGGAGCCGGCCTGGGGCTGGGAGCCAGCTCAGCGGCATACGGCATCGTCGCGCGTAGCGCGCTGTCATCCCGAGCGCGCCGCTTCCCGTTGTCCGCGAACCATCGCAGGTCCGATGCAACGTGCATGCAACGTTGCGCCGCCTACCGTCGGTCTCGACCCCGGCCAGGAACCCCACGACATTCCCGCCGCCGGGGCACCACCAAGGACGTTGGGAGAACATCATGACCATCTACGCACCCCCCGGCTCAGCGGGTTCGCTCGTCACCGTCGAGGACCGGTACGGCCACTTCATCGGCGGCAACTGGGTCGACCCCAAGAAGGGTCTCTGGTTCGAGAACCTGTCGCCGGTCAACGGCAAGCCCTTCACCGCGATCGCTCGTGGCACCGAGGAAGACATCGAGGCCGCCCTCGACGCCGCGCACGTCGGCCGCCCCCGCGTGGGGACGCACGCCGGCCGCCGAGCGCTCGCTGATCCTCAGCCGGGTCGCCGACCGGCTGGAGGAGAACCTCGAGGCGCTTGCGGTCGCCGAGAGCTGGGAGAACGGCAAGGCGGTCCGGGAGACGCTCGCGGCCGACCTGCCGCTCGCCGTCGACCACTTCCGCTACTTCGCGGGCGTCCTGCGCGGTCAGGAGGGCACGAGCTCGGAGATCGACGAGAACACCGTCGCCTACCACTTCCATGAGCCGCTCGGCGTCGTCGGCCAGATCATCCCGTGGAACTTCCCGATCCTCATGGCGGTGTGGAAGCTCGCCCCTGCCCTGGCCGCCGGCAACGCCGTCGTCCTCAAACCCGCCGAACAGACGCCGTGGTCGATCCTCAAGGTCGTCGAGCTCATCGGGGACCTGCTGCCCGCGGGCGTAGCTCAACGTCGTCAACGGCTTCGGCACCGAGGCCGGTAAGCCGCTCGCGACCAGCCCGCGCATCGCCAAGATCGCGTTCACCGGCGAGACGACGACCGGACGCCTGATCATGCAGTACGCGTCGCAGAACATCATCCCGGTCACCCTGGAGCTCGGCGGCAAGTCGCCCAACGTCTTCTTCGACGACGTCGTTGCAGAGCGGGACGCCTTCTATGACAAGGCTCTCGAGGGGTTCACGATGTTCGCCCTCAACCAGGGCGAGGTCTGCACCTGCCCCTCCCGAGCACTGGTGCAGTCGTCGATCTACGCGGACTTCGTCTCCGACGCGACGGCACGGGTCGAGCAGATCGTGCAGGGCAACCCGCTCGACACGGACACGACGATGGGCGCGCAGGCGAGCAGGGAACAGCTCGAGAAGATCCTGTCCTACCTCGACATCGGTCGTCAGGAGGGCGCGAAGGTCCTTACCGGCGGTGAGCGCACCGTCCTCGACGGTGACCTGGCGGACGGCTACTACGTCGCGCCGACGATTCTCGAGGGCGACAACTCGATGAGGGTCTTCCAGGAGGAGATCTTCGGGCCCGTCGTCTCGTTGACGAGCTTCGCCGACGAGGGGCAGGCCCTCGAGATCGCCAACGACACGCTCTACGGCCTCGGTGCTGGCGTGTGGACGCGCGACGGAGCACGCGCCTACCGCATGGGGCGCGGTATCAAGGCCGGACGAGTGTGGACGAACTGCTACCACCAGTATCCGGCGCACGCCGCCTTCGGTGGCTACAAGAGCTCGGGCATCGGCCGTGAGAACCACAAGATGATGCTCGACCACTACCAGCAGACCAAGAACCTGCTCGTGTCGTACTCCCCCGACGCGCTCGGCTTCTTCTGAGCCACCGCGCGGACTCGGCGCAGCGGCAAGGGTCCTCATCGTCGGCGAGACGTGTGCAACGCCATTGCAGCGTCGACCGACCGTTCCGCAATCACTTCCGACAACGACGTCAAAGGAGACGACATGAAGACAATGCAAGCAGCCGTGGTCCGCGCCTTCGGCACCGAGCTCAGCATCGACGATGTTCCGCTGCCAGCACCGGGTCCCGGCCAGGCCCTGGTCAAGCTCGTCACGAGCGGCGTCTGCCACACGGATCTGCACGCGGCCGAGGGCGACTGGCCGATCAAGCCGAGTCCACCATTCATCCCGGGCCATGAAGGTGTCGGGACGGTGGTCGCCCTGGGTGACGGCGTCACCGGTCTCAGGCTCGGTCAGCTCGTCGGCAACGCCTGGCTCTTCTCGGCGTGCGGTGAATGCCAGTACTGCATTACCGGCTGGGAGACCCTGTGCGAGAAGCAGCAGAATGCCGGCTACACGGTGGACGGCTCCTTCGGTGAGTACATGCTCGTCGACGCCGAAGTTTGCTGCGGTCATCCCAGCGGGCGCGGACCCCGTCGAGGTCGCGCCGATCCTCTGCGCGGGCGTGACCGTCTACAAGGGACTGAAGATGACCGAGGCCAAGCCCGGGCCAGTGGGTCGTCATCTCCGGCATCGGTGGTCTCGGCCACATCGCGGTGCAGTACGCCAAGGCCATGGGGCTTCGCGTGGCTGCGGTCGACATCGCGGACGACAAGCTGGCGCTGGCGAAGAAGCACGGCGCAGAGCTCGTGATCAACGCGCTCCACGAAGACCCGAGCGAGGTCGTCCAGGCACAGACCGGCGGCGCGCACGGAGTGCTCGTGACCGCTGTCCACCCCGCTGCGTTCGGTCAGGCCATGCACATGTCACGGCGCGGCGGGACGATCGTCTTCAACGGGTTGCCGGCGGGTGACTTCCCAGCCTCCATCTTCGACATCGTCCTCAGAGGCCTGACCGTGCGCGGATCCATCGTCGGGACCCGCCAGGATCTGGCAGAGGCACTGGACTTCTATGCCCGCGGCCTGATTCGGGCAACGGTGAGCACTCGAGAGCTCGGCGACATCAACGCCGTCTTCGATGAGATGAAGCACGGCAAGATCGACGGCCGGGTTGTCATCCGGTACTGAGGAAGACGAGGCCGATCCGACCGTAATCAACCAGCCTGAGCGGCAACGCGATCCGGGGACTTCATCCCGAAACGAGCGCGAAACGTCCTCAAGATCCGTCGGTCCGGGGTTCAAGCCCCTGATGCACCACCCACGTTGGTGGTGCCGAGGGCTCGTGCCTTCAGCTGCTCGAACTCTGTCTGGGTGATCGCTCCCTCGTCGAGCAGCTTCTTGGCCGACGCGATCTCGTCGACGCTCCCTCCTCCGCCACTCGAGCCGGCCACGGAGCGGACATACTCGGCCTGCTGGTCCATCAGCTGCTGCCGGGCCTCCATCGAGCGCTTTGTCATGCCGCCGCCGCGAGCGATCAGGTAGGCGAAGACGCCGAGGAACGGCAGCACGATGATGAATATGGACCAGATGGTCTTCGCGGCACCGCCGAGATCGGGGCTACGGAAGACGTCTGAGAACACATAGAACAAGCACATGATCCACGCGACGAAGATGAAGAACTCGAACATCGCGAGCAAGAACGACCCGTTGTCATCGAACATCTGACTGCCTTCCGGTGGAGAGTGCTGACCGTGGTGGCGCACGGAACCGGTGCGTCCCCTGGTGGGCGGGGCCGAACACGCCAGCGTGCCTGCTCATTCGATCGCGTCAGACGCCTGCGCGCCTCATCCCAACCGGATGGTTTCTCCATGCCCTGCAGGGGCCTACCGTGGAATCGGCACCGGGACTGCAGGAGCGGGCCTCAGTGCCACTACCAATGCACCGCCTTGGGAGGCACGGAATGACAACCAGTGTGGAAACAAGAGGTGGCACGACGGAGGGACGCGGGCTACGCGGTGTCGCGATCATCGGAGTGCTCCTGATCGTCTTCGGCGCGATCATGCTCGTCGCCGGGGTTGCCACGTGGGTCACGGTGGCCAATCAGCTGTCCAACGAGAAGATCACCGTCTCGGAGGACGCGAGCCGCTTCGCAGGCGCAACTGTGGACACCCCGTGGGAGGCCTACGCACAGGCCGACGTGATCGAGAAGCACGCGCTGGAGGCGTCCGGCGGCAAGACCTACGCCGAGCTCAACCGCGACGACCCGGCGCGCGCGACGGTGATGAACGCGTCGTTCTTGCGGGCATCGCTCTTCACCTCCGTCGTCGCGTTCGGGGTGGCGTTCATGGCGGCGGCGCTCGGCGTCGGGTTCATCCTTACGGGCTGGGCCCTCCGGCGCGTCGCGAGGCGTGCCGACGTCGTGTGACCTCGCCTCGGCAGGACAGGCAACGGTGACTCGAACGGGCGGGTGCGGGACGCTGCGCCGCGCAACCGCCCGTTCGACGAGCCGACTGCCAGCCCCTACTTCAGCTGGAACACGACCCGGTGCACGGTCGGATCTCCGGTGGCCGTGAACCGCAGCGCCCAGGTACCCGAGGTCCTGCCCTTGGTGCTCAGGTTGTACAGGTAGCCGCCACCTTCACCGAGGCCGCTGGTGTAGCGGAACCCTGAGTCGGGGTTCGCGTTGCCCGCGTCCTCCACCGGCGCCGTGACCTCGTCTGAGACCCGCACGAGGCCCACCGCGGTGACCGTGATCTCCGGAGCGGACACGTTGCCGCCCTGGGCGTCACACAACATCACCTTCACCGGCACGACGCTGCCGGCCGGCTTCGCCCTGTCGGTGTCGAAGAGCGGGCAGACGCCGTACGAGACCGTGTAGTCCGTCGACGATGTGCCGCGGTTGCCCACCCGGTCGGTGGCCGACACCGTGAACTGGAACGATCCGACCGAGTCGGTGGAGACCTCCGCACCGTCGGGTTGTGAGCCTGCGCACTCGTCGACCCCCGAGCCTCCGTCCGAGCACGAATAGTCGGCAGTCAGCGGCTCACCGAGGGTGTACGTCCTTGCGGCCGGCGCCACGAGATCGATCTGTGGAGCATGACGGTCCACCTTGTGACCGCCGAAAGGACCCGCCGTGATGCAGTTCTCACGCCCGTCGCAGACCGTTCTGGAGCCTGTCGCCGCGTCGTCGGTCTCCACGCCGTCCGGAACCGACGTCGACAGGCTGAACGCGGCGTCAGCCGGATCCGCCAGGCCGGCCACGGCATCGGTCGCCGTGCAGTGGACCGTCACGTTGTCCGCATGCCAGGCACCGTCCGCCTGCGAACACGTAACCGTAGGCGGCGTCGTGTCCTCGGCGAGCTCCCACATCCGCACGACCTGCTCCGCCGAGCCGAACAACGGCGCGAGGTCGGCGTCGGTGAGACCGACCTTCTTCAGGTCCTGGATGAAGTCCGGAAGCATCCCGTTGTTGGACAGCCCGTCGACGTTGTAGTCGAACACGTTGTCCCCGATCCTCTGTCGATCCAGGGTTACTCCTGTCCCGTGGGCAGTGAAGGGATAGGTGACGCCTGGGCCAGGGACGTAGTCGCTCGGCTTGTCGCCCTTGCAGGCCTCGCCACCGGCACGGGGCGCCGGCATCCCGGCCAGGCCGTTGAAGTCGCTTCCCAGAGCCACCGCGCGGCCCTGCATCTTCTCCACGGCGTACAGATAGGCCTGCGCCCACGCCTGCGAGGACTCACCGCAGGTGAACGGCACCGGGACGGACCCGTCCGGTCGGACGTAGGTCCGCACGTCGCCACGCCCGCCCTGGTGCAGGATCGTCGCCACCGTGCCGCCGAGGGCGCGGAGTCGCTCGAGCTGCTCGTCCGACTTGTTGCCCTCGTGGTTGCCCCCGCCCCCGGGCAGGGCCGCACCGTGGAAGCCGGCGTGGCTCATCACCGCGGCCGGGTAGTTGCGCGCCTCGAGAATGTCGAGCGCCCCGTTGAGGGACTTGGTCGACAGGTGGTCCAGATCGATGATCATCTTCTTCTCGATCAGCATGTCGATCAGCGATACGCCGAGCGGCGTCAGGCCGCGCGCGTTGCAGCTCGACCCGTCGGGGACCGGTGGCGGGACGTCGCCACCGAGCGCGCCGGCGAAGAGCTGGAAGTACGGATTGTCGGTCAGCTCCACGTGGAAGTCGATCCCCGTGGCCGGGTGGCAGTTCTCGATGTCCCACCACCGCCCCGTGATGATCCGGTTGTTCGCCGCGAAGATCTCGTTGTAGAGCGCGGTTCCCGCGAATGCGTTGTCGGCGTTGTGCACCGGCAGCACGTGGCGCACTCCGAGGTCGTAGTAGCGGTCCAGCCGCTCACTCACGTACTCCGCGGTGCAGGCAGCGGTTGGCTTGCAGTCGAAGAGGCTTGGCACCTCGATGCCGAGCACGACGGCCAGCTTGCCCGAGGCAATGATCTCGCGTGCCTCGGCCGACGAGTGGGCGATGCGGTACCAGCCGCTTCCGTTGAGCACATTGTCGTCGCGGAGGTCGACGTAGCGCTCGAGGTTCTTCGCGCCCTGGAGCTGGCGGTCGACGGCGCTCATGTCGTTGCAGCCGAAGGCGGCACGCCGGTTGATCACCGAACAGAGCGACTCGTTGTTGACGGCCAACATGCTCATCAGACGCTGCCCACCGCGCCAGGAGCGCTCGACCCAGTCGACGTACGCCTGCTGGGCGGTGTACTGGTTCCACCGCGGCCAACCGTCAAACTCCGGGTAGCCGCCCACGAGGTGGCCGAACGACCCACTGAGGGCGAACTGCAGGAGGTTGTTCGTCCCGCCGGCCCCGTGGATCGCGACGCCCTCGCACCACTGGTCGGTACCCGGGCCGGTGCCGGGCGGACACGTCGCAGGGCAGTGCGAGTAGAAGCCCACACCACCACAGCCGAACCGGTCGACCGGTTGCCCGTCGGGACCGACGACCTCGCCGGGTGCCGAGGGCATGAAGTCGCTCCACGGCAGGGCGTGCGCGATCCCCTTCTCGTGGAAAGGCTCTCCCCACAGGAGCAAGCCGCCGAAGGCCACGTTGGCGAACTGGTGGTTGTGCAGGTCGGCGAAGCCAACGACCGGATTCGGCGACGGCGTCAGGTTGCCGGTGGATCCGGCCTGCGAACTGGCCTCGCTCTGCTCCGAACTCGAGCTCAGAGTCTGCGCCGTCGCCGATCCGACGGCCGGCGCGCCCAGCCCCGCGAGAGCGAGAGCGAGAGCGAGCAGGACAACGAGCAAGGGTCTTGGAAACCCTCTCGAACGCAGCATGTTTCCCCCATCTTGTTCTGTAAATGTCAGGGCGCAGAGGGCTGACGCGCGACAGTGACGCGCCTGCGCATCGAGCGGACAAGCGTTGACGTGCTGCTGCCACCTGCCCCCAACCCCGGTGGACGCACGAGCAGGACACTACGTGACGCCGCAACCGGTTTCGGCGTTTTGGCGGATTAGCTCCACTGTCGCCGCCGGCATGCCGGCCCGACACGAAGGAGCCGTATGCCGCTTAGCCGGCTCAGCGGCATACGGCTGAGTCTGTTTGTGGCTGAGCTCAACTCACCGCGTACGTCGTCGGGACCACGCGCGCCCCATCAGTGCGAGCACGCCCACCAGTCCGAGCAGGCCGGCCACGAGGACCGGAGCTCCGACGCCGATCGACGTTGCTGTTGAGGAGCCCGTTGCGAGGGTCTGATTCGCCGTGGGAGCGGCAGTCGTTCGGCGTGCGGTCGGAGTGGCGTCGGCCGTCGACTCGCGCGACGTGCTGGGAGTCGCCGACGGAGTGGGCGTCGCGGTCACCGCCGGTCGTCCCGCGCTGTCGAGCTGCGTGTGGTTCCGCCACAGGTACTCCCGGATCGTCAGACCCGAACGATGTACCTCGGCGGCAACCTCACGACCGAGGTAGCGGTAGTGCCATGGCTCGTAGCGCAGGCAGGTCCGGTCGTTCCAGCGGGTGCCGCCCTTGCCGCGGGGGTAGCTGTTGACCCAGCCGTACTTCCACGAGTTCTCCCGCATCCAGCGCCCCGCTGCGGTCGTTGCCCAGTCGCCGGGCAGCGGGTTCCCGCCTCCGGCGCTCATGAAGTCGACGCCGAGCCCGAGCTGGTGCTCGGAATGCCCGGGACGCTGGGAGTACGTGATCGCACTGTCGTGACCGTTCTGTCGGGCGTACCCGGTGAAGATCTGGACCTGCTCCGCATAGCTGCGGTAGCCGCTCCACACGCCGATGGGTGCACCCGCGGCTCGCGCGGCCCTCGCCATGGCGCGGGTGTCGTCGACCGCCACCGCTCGGATCCGTCCACCCCCGGGGATGCCCGCCTCACGGACGTTGACGAGGTCCGGCGGCACGTAGTCCTTCTCGACGCGCAAGAGCCGGTCGACCAAGGTCACGCTCCAGTCGCCGTAGCCGCGGGGCACCGTGTAGACGTCCCCGAGATCGCACGACGGGAGCCGCCCGACCGCCTGTGCCGGTCGCGGCGCTGGGCTCGACACGACGAGAGCGGCGATGACGAGAACGAGCGCACGTCGAGTGGGTTCGGCAATGTCCATGGCTCACCTCGGTGCTCACGATAGCCACCGCCGGTGGCGGCGTCAGGAATGAAGAAGCGCGGCCCCTTGAGCCGCGGCTAGTTTGGGCGTCATGACGAGCACCGCCAAGATGAGCCGAGAGACACGGGCATTGCCGCTCGCTGACAGCCACGACATGATCCGCGTGCATGGAGCGCGAGTCAACAACCTCAAGGACGTCAGCGTCGAGATCCCGAAGCGTCGCCTGACGGTCTTCACGGGCGTCTCGGGCTCCGGCAAGAGCTCCCTCGTGTTCAACACGATCGCGGCGGAGTCACAGCGGCTCATCAACGAGACCTACAGCGCCTTCCTCCAGGGCTTCATGCCGACGCTCGCGCGGCCCGACGTCGACCTCCTCGATGGACTGACGACGGCCATCATCGTCGACCAGGAGCGGATGGGCGCCAACCCGCGCTCCACCGTGGGAACCGCTACCGACGCCAACGCCCTGCTGCGAATCCTCTTCAGCCGTCTCGGCAAGCCGCATATCGGGTCGCCGCAGGCGTTCTCGTTCAACGTCGCATCGATCTCCGGGGCGGGGGCGGTCACCGTCGAGCGCGGCGAGTCGTTCACCAAGGAACGACGCAGCTTCAGCATCACCGGCGGCATGTGCGCCCGCTGCGAGGGCATGGGCTCGGTCACCGACTTCGACCTCACCGCCCTGTACGACGACAGCAAGTCCCTCAACGAGGGCGCGCTCACCATCCCCGGCTACAGCATGGATGGCTGGTACGGCCGGATCTACCGTGGCAGCGGGTTCTTCGACCCGGACAAGCCGATCCGCAAGTACACGAAGAAGGAGCTGCACGACCTGCTCCACAAGGAGCCGACCAAGGTCAAGGTCGAGGGGATCAACCTGACCTACGAAGGGCTGATCCCGAAGATCCAGAAGTCGATGCTCTCCAAGGACGTCGACGCGATGCAGCCGCACATTCGTGCCTTCGTGGAGCGGGCGATCACGTTCACCACCTGCCCGGACTGTGACGGCACCCGCCTGAACGAGGCCGCCCGGTCCTCGAGGATCAGGGGGAAGAACATCGCGGAGATCTGCTCCATGCAGATCAGCGACCTGGCTGCCTGGGTCCGCGACCTCGACGAGCCGTCGGTGCGCCCGCTGCTCACCGGACTGCAGCACCTGTTCGACTCCTTCGCAGAGATCGGGCTCGGGTACCTCTCACTCGATCGTCCCGCGGGGACGCTGTCCGGTGGAGAGGCCCAGCGGACCAAGATGATCCGTCACCTCGGGTCCTCCCTCACCGACGTGACCTACGTCTTCGACGAGCCGAGCATCGGCCTGCACCCTCATGACATCGAGCGGATGAACCGGCTGCTGCGGCAGCTGCGCGACAAGGGCAACACCGTGCTCGTCGTGGAGCACAAGCCGGAGATGATCGCCATCGCCGACCACGTCGTCGACCTCGGTCCCGGCGCCGGCACCGCCGGAGGGACGGTCTGCTTCGAGGGCAGCGTCGAGGGACTGCGGAGCAGCGGGACGATCACGGGCCACCACCTGGACGATCGCGCCGCCCTCAAGCCGTCGGTCCGGACGCCCTCGGCGATGCTCGAGGTCCGTGGCGCGAGCACCCACAACCTGCGGGAGGTGGACGTCGACATCCCGCTGGGCGTCCTCTGTGTCATCACGGGCGTCGCCGGCTCGGGCAAGAGCTCACTGATCAATGGCTCGGTCTCCGGCCGGGACGGGGTGGTGACCATCGACCAGGGGGCGATCCGCGGATCCCGTCGCAGTAACCCGGCGACGTACACCGGGCTGCTCGACCCGATCCGCAAGGCGTTCGCCAAGGCCAATGGCGTCAAGCCGGCCCTGTTCAGCGCCAACTCCGAGGGTGCCTGCCCCGCCTGCAACGGCGCTGGTGTCATCTACACCGACCTCGGCCCGATGGCGAGCGTTGCGTCGCCCTGCGAGGAGTGCGAGGGCAAGCGCTTCCAGGCAGCGGTGCTCGAGTATCACCTGGGAGGCCGAGACATCAGCGAGGTCCTCGCCATGCCGGTCGAGGAGGCCGAGCAGTTCTTCGGTGACGGCGCCGCGAAGGTGCCTGCCGCTCACGCCATTCTCGGCCGGCTCGCGGACGTGGGGCTCGGCTATCTCAGCCTCGGCCAGCCGCTCACCACCCTCTCCGGCGGGGAGCGGCAGCGCCTGAAGCTGGCCACCCACATGGGCGAGAAGGGCGGCGTCTACGTCCTCGACGAGCCGACCGTCGGACTGCACCTCGCCGATGTCGAGCAGCTGCTGGCGCTGCTCGACCGGCTCGTCGACTCCGGCAAGTCGGTGATCGTCATCGAGCACCACCAAGCCGTCATGGCGCATGCCGACTGGATCATCGACCTCGGCCCAGGTGCTGGGCACGACGGTGGCCGGGTCGTCTTCGAGGGCACACCTGTCGACCTCATCACAGGACGAAAGACCCTGACCGGCGAGCACCTGGCGGCCTACGTCGGCAGGGTGTGAGCCATGCGCGCCGGCAGCACGCATCTGCCAAATCACAGGAAACTTGAGCCCGTTCCGCCCCGGGGCTCCGACGATCACCCTATGGTGGAAGCACCGGTCGGCACCGCGGCGCGGGGGCGTCCGCGATGGTGGCCGGTCCGAGGTCCAGTCAGGAGGCCTCGGTCCGCAATCGATCTGCCCGATGGGGGTGCCTGCCAGTGCAGGAGCCGATCAGGCCGAAGAGTGGCCCGACCGTGGTGCACATCAGGGTGCGCGGTCGGACCTTGACGTTTGCGGCCGGTGTCACCCTCGTCGCACTCCTGCCCTTCCTCGGCGCCAGCGCACCACAGCTGGCCCGACAGTCGGTCGTCCTGGCAGCCGGAGCCTCAGATGCTGTTCCCGCCGGCACCGGGGGCGGCTCCGCGCCCGCCTATCCTCAAGGCGTCTCACCGGACCTCGCAGGAGCCGTGTCCGGCATCTCGTCCGCCATCGGCGGCGGGCTCTTCCAGTTCCCCAGCCTGGCCCTGCCCCCGGGAATGGTGCCACCTCTTGCCTCCCCCTTGCCCGACCAGCAGTCGCAGCTGCGCTTCATCCGTCCCGTGCTCGGCGGGGAGGCCTCCGGCTTCGGTCCACGGATGCACCCGGTCCTCGGAGTGCCCATGTTCCACACCGGCATCGACCTCGCCGCCGCGTGCGGCACGCCGATCCGGGCCGCGGCCGCAGGCACCGTCGTCTATGCCCAGGTCTCGCCGTCGTGGGGTGCTCGGACGATCATCCAGCACAGCCCCAACCTCAAGACGGCTTACGGCCACCAGTCGAAGTTCCTCGTCAAGGAGGGCGATGTCGTCAAGCAGGGCGACATCATCGGCCTCGTCGGCACGACGGGCTGGTCCACCGGTTGTCACCTGCACTTCGACGTGATCCTCAACGAGCGTTATGTCGACCCGGGCCCTTATCTCGGCCTGCCGAGCTCGAATGCTCCCAGCATCCCGTTCGTGCCCTCTTCTCCGACGGTCCGCGACAGTCGTGGTGTGCCGGTGCACATCGAGGACGGTGACGTGCCCATCCCGGCGCCCACGAGTGGGACCTCGAGCCCATGGATCAAGCCGCCGACCTCGACAACGACCAAACCCCCGTTGGTTTCGCCTCCGACGAGCAGCCCGACAACGCCCCCAACAACGGATCCGACGACCGACCCCACCACCGACCCGACGACGGATCCGACGACCACCGAGCCTCCCCCCACGACGACGACCGAGCCTCCCCCGACCACGACGACCGAGCCTCCGCCGACCACGACCACCGAGCCTCCCCCGACCACGACCACCGAGCCTCCCGCGACCACGACCGATTCGGCGCCGTCGACTTCCCAGGCTGCCCCGACGACGGGTTCACAGGAGAACACGTCGGGGACCGACTCTCAGGCGACTACGTCGGAGCCGGCCGCGACCTCCGCGCCGAGCGTCACGTCGGAGGCCGCGAGCAGTGAGCCTCCCGCTACCGCAGACTCACCGGAACCCACCGGATCGACGGCCGGTGCGGACGGTTCAGGCGCAGCCTCCTCGAGCACGACAACGGGCGCAGGCTGACCGCCGGCTGATCTAATCCTGAGGCTGGCCAGGGCCGCTTCGCTACGATTCGGCGACTCTCCGGCTGACCCCTCGCTCACGGGGACGATCAGCCGGTAGGTTTCCCGCATGGACGAAGAGAATGCCGTCGATGTGGACCCGTCGCGCGACTCGGTGACCGCTCCTCGTCAGCCCATCGTGGTCATGGAGGGCGTCAACAAGCACTTCGGCGAGCTGCACGTCCTCAAGGACATCAACCTGACGGTCGGCAAGGGCGACGTCGTCGTCGTGCTCGGCCCCTCCGGCTCCGGCAAGTCGACGCTCTGCCGGACCATCAACCGCCTCGAGACCTTCGAGTCGGGTCGCATCCTGATCGACGGCCAGCCACTGCCGGAGGAGGGCAAGGCCCTCGCCGGTCTTCGGGCCGACGTGGGGATGGTCTTCCAGTCCTTCAACCTCTTCGCCCACAAGACGATCCTGCAGAACGTCACGCTGGGGCCGATCAAGGCGCGCGGGGTGGCCAAGGCGGAGGCCGAGAAGAAGGCGATGGAGCTGCTCGAGCGCGTCGGCGTCCAGGCCCAAAGGGACAAGTACCCGGCGCAGCTGTCCGGCGGGCAGCAGCAGCGGGTCGCCATCGCGAGATCCCTGGCCATGAACCCCAAGGTCATGCTCTTCGACGAGCCGACCTCGGCGCTCGACCCGGAGATGATCAACGAGGTCCTCGACGTCATGACGAGGCTCGCCAAGGAGGGCATGACGATGATCGTCGTGACCCACGAGATGGGGTTCGCGCGCCGGGCAGCCGATCGAGTCGTCTTCATGGACGAGGGCGAGATCGTCGAGCAGGACACGCCCGAGGAGTTCTTCACCAACGCCAAGTCCCCCCGGGCCAAGGACTTCCTCAGCAAGATCCTCACCCACTAGCCAAACATCCCCACGCGGCTCCGGTGACCTCCGGACCCGAACCAACCAGGAGGAACAACTCATGAAGCTCAGGCGCACCAGCGCGATTGCCATCGCTGCCGTCGCCGCCCTCGGCCTCGCAGCGTGCGGGAGCGACAACGGCGGCAATGGCGGAGCCGGCGCCACCGGAGGAGGCGGCGAGGCAGTCAAGGTCGGGATCAAGTTCGACCAGCCCGGCCTCGGTCTCAAGACCGGAGCCACCTACTCGGGCTTCGATGTCGACGTCGCCAACTTCATCGCCAAGGAGCTGAACCTCAAGCCGGAGTTCGTCGAGGCGGTGTCGTCGCAGCGTGAGACGCTGCTCAAGACCGGTCAGGTCAAGTACATCGTCGGAACGTACTCGATCACCGAGAAGCGCATGGCCGACGTCTCGTTCGCCGGCCCGTACTTCATCGCCGGCCAGGACCTGCTCGTCCGCTCGGACGACACCTCGATCACCGGCAAGGACAGCCTCGCCGGCAAGAAGCTCTGCTCCGTCAAGGGCTCGACGTCGGCGGTCAACGTCCAGAAGGC
The DNA here is from genome assembly GCA_963826445.1 of uncultured Actinomycetota bacterium. Lineage (GTDB taxonomy): Bacteria > Actinomycetota > Actinomycetes > Actinomycetales > Dermatophilaceae > Intrasporangium. The sequence goes on along the minus strand of CAWGXD010000020.1, from coordinate 48,076 downwards.
GGTTCCCGGTGTCAACCTGCAGGAGTACAACACCTACAGCCTCTGCGTTGACGCCCTCAAGTCCGGTGCCGTCGACGCGCTGACGACGGACGACACGATCCTCGCGGGCTACGCGGCCCAGGAGGACAACAAGGGCAAGCTCAAGGTCGTCGGCAACACGTTCTCCACCGAGAACTACGGTGTCGGCGTGCAGAAGGGCGACACGGCATTCTGCAACAAGGTCGTCGACGCCCTGAAGAAGTTCATCGACTCCGGCGAGTGGCAGAAGTCGGTCGACAAGAACTTGGGGCCCGCGAACTACAAGCCGGGTGAGGGCAACCCGCCCACGCCCACCTGCCAGTCCGCCTGATCACCCAGCAATACGCAGAGGTATGCCGCTGAGCTGAGCGAGCTCAGCGGCATACCTCCCGCTCTGGCTGGCTCCCAGCCACAAGCGGAACCACACCCTGGTCGCCCGAGGAGGACTGCACATGGGTGAACTCTTCGCGGAATACAACATCTTCGCGGCGTTCGGGATGACGATCCTGCTCACCATCACCGCTGCCATCGGCTCGCTCATCATCGGCACGTTCGTCGCGATCCTGCGCCTGGCGCCCGTGGCCGTGTTCCAGCGGACGGGGGCGTTCTATGTCAACACCGTGCGCAACACCCCGCTGACCCTGATCATCATCGCGGCCAACATCGTCATGGCCGTCAACCTCGGCTTCAACTTCAGCGAGGACCTCGCCAGGAACAACATCATCTGGGCCATCATCGCCCTGTCGATCTACCACGCCGCCTTCGTGTGCGAGGCGATCCGGTCGGGCGTCAACACCGTCCCTGTCGGGCAGGCCGAGGCAGCCCGGTCGATCGGGTTGACCTTCGGGCAGAGCCTGCGGGAGGTCATCCTGCCGCAGGGCTTCCGTGGTGCGATCACGCCGCTCGGCAACACGCTCATCGCCCTGACCAAGAACACGACCGTCGCGACCGCGATCGGGGTCTCCGAGATCGCCGGCCTGATGAGCGAGATGATCGAGTTCCGGTCCGACCTGTTGCTGCCCATCTTCCTCGTCGTCGCGATCGGATTCATCATCCTCACGCTGCCCGTCGGAATCCTCACCACCTATCTGTCCAACCGACTGGTGGTGAAACGATGAGCACCTCCGTCCTCTTCGATGCGCCCGGCCCCAAGGCCCGCGCGCGCTACCGCCTCCTCACCGTCATCGGCATCGTCGTCATCGCGGGTTTCCTGGCCTTCGCGTTGTTCAAGCTCGGCGAGAAGGGGAACCTCGCCCCAGAGAAATGGACCCCCTTCCTCACCAGTGAGATCTGGGTCAACTACCTCATTCCCGGCTTGATCAACACGCTCAAGGCCGCTGCGATCTCGGTCGTGCTCGCCGCGATCTTCGGCGTGATCTTCGGCATGGGACGGCTGTCGCAGAACAGGGCGATCCGATGGGTGAGCTCGATCATCGTCGAGTTCTTCCGGTCCGTCCCCGTCCTCGTCATGATGATCGCGGCGTTCTGGTTCTACGCGTTCAACCAGACCTTCGACTTCGACCTCGTCCCACTCGCTGCCGTTGTCACTGGACTGACCCTCTACAACGGGTCCGTCGTCGCTGAACTGATCCGGTCAGGCGTCGGAAGCCTGCCGAAGGGGCAGTCCGAGGCGGGCCTGTCCATCGGGTTGACGCGGGGTCAGACGCTCCGGATCATCCAGATCCCGCAGGCGATCACGGCGATGCTGCCGGCGTTGGTCAGCCAACTCGTCGTCGTCATCAAGGACACGGCGTTGGGCTCCATCATCACCTACGACGAGCTGCTCAACCAGTACAAGTCGATCGGCTCGTACAAGGGCAACATCGTGCCGTCGATCATCGTGATCGCGATCATCTTCATCGTCATCAACTACACCCTCACCCGGCTCGCGGGCTACGTCGAGCGACGGCTGCGCGAGCGCGGGCGCGTCACCATCGAGCGCGGTGTAGCAGGGCCAGGCGCGGTGGGCGAGATCGACATCGCGCTCATCGACGAGCAGCGGCTCGAGGCCGACGAGCGTGCCCTTCGCGATCGCTGACCCTCCGCCGCGCCCCGCAACACGCCCACAACACCCCAAGACACCGCAACACACCGAGCAGTGGTCAACGCCAAGCGGTTATTTCCGCCGGATTTTGACCGCTGCTCGGTGTGTTGCTGCGGGTCCGGGTGGGCATGAGAAAGGGCGGCATCCGGGTGGATGCCGCCCCTCGTCATGCTGGGCTCCCCCGGTTGGACTCGAACCAACAACCTGCCGGTTAACAGCCGGCTGCTCTGCCAGTTGAGCTACAGGGGATCGCTGCCGGGCAACCATAGCAAAGGAGTTCACCGGGGACTAAATCGCCCGCTGAGCACTCCGATCCGCCTGCCGAACCGGTCCCCGAACCGAGTCCGAAGCCGCCTCCCAGGCAGCCGGTGGCACCGATTCAGAGGCCGACCTCGGAGCGAAGCCTCGCGAGCCTGCGGGCTGCCTCGGCGGCGACAGCAGGATCGTTCGGGTCGGCCCCCTTGCCCGGGATGACCTGTTCCAGCAGCTCGCCGGTTGCGAAGTCCTGCCGGATCACGACGCCGATCGTTCGCCTGTTCTCGGTCCGGAACTCGTCACTCAGCACCACGCTGGCCTGGATCCGCTCCCGGAGCGCCTGCTGGAGCATCGACGGCTCCCGGATCAGCCACTGTGCCGGTCGGCGGTGGTCGACCCAGATGACGGTCAGGAGGCCCGAGTCGCTCTGCCACGTGCCCGACTCGGCCTCGTGCCAAGGCCGCTGCCAGACGAGTGACGCCTCCGGGCCGACGAAGGCGAGCTGGTGTGTTGAGGCGACGACGTGGCCGCCCGACTGCTCGTCCTTCGCCCAGGCGATGAGGCGATCCCCCGATCGCAGCGGCACCGCCTGCCGGACCTCAGTGGGCAGGTCCGCCCTGCGGCGGCGGTCGAACAGACCCATCAGGACATGCCTTCCTTGATCCGGGCCAGCTGGCGCTGCAGCTCCTGCAGCTCCGTGGCCAGCACTCGCGACCGGTCGGGGTCCGGCTCCTGGGCGTGGTCGAGCCGCCGCATCTCGCTCATGGCGTCAGCGACCCGTCGGGTGAGGGAGACCGTCCGGACGCGGTCGAACAGCTCTTCGACGTAGCGCGAGCTCGGCAGGCCCGTCATCGGGTCCATCCGCGTCGGCAGGGAGGCGACCGCCAGCTCACTGATGAGCCCCGAGACGGCGCTTGGGGCCGCTTCCGTCACCGCGGACACCCACGTGCCGAGGGAGGCACGGTCACCGGAGCCGCTCGCGATCCTGATCCCGTCGAAGACCGCGCGGTGGGCTTCCGCCGAGAAGGCGTCGGCCGACAGCACGTCGATGGCGCCCGGGCGGAGCACGGTCGGGAACTGGAGGAGCACCTGGAGCAGCTGCCGCTCGGCCAGCACGACCGGATCGCGGCGGTCAGGCACCGGCATGGTGCGCGCCGCCTCACCCGGGGTCGGCTCCCCCACCTCGTCCGCGACGCCGGTCCCTCCGCGCGCGGAGCGCCCGTTCAACCGATTCTGTGACCCGCCCTGGTCGAGGGTGATGCGTCCGGCTCTGGCCACCTCCGCCGCGACCTGCTCCACCTCGACACCCAGCATGCCGGCGACCTCGCGGGTGTACTCAGGCCGAAGGGACCGGTCCCGAATCGAGGCGACGATGGGAGCCACCGCCCGGCTCGCCCTGACGCGACCCTCGGCGGTGGCGAGGTCGAAGCGGCTGATCGTCGTGCGGACGGCGAACTCGAACATCGGCACGGCGTCCTCGATGAGCGCCTGGACCGCTGGGTCCCCACCCGCCTGGCGCAGCTCACACGGATCCTTGCCCGACTTCTCCACGGCGACGAACGACTGCGAGGTCCACTTCGCGTCGTCCGCGAAGGCCCGCATGGCCGCCTTCTGCCCCGCCGCGTCACCGTCGAAGGTGAAGATCACCTTCGCGGGGGCGAGGTCGGCCTCGTCGCGCATGATGCGTCGCAGGATCTTGATGTGCTCGCTCCCGAAGGCTGTGCCGCATGTCGCCACCGCCGTCTCCACGCCTGCCAGGTGGCACGCCATGACGTCGGTGTAGCCCTCGACGACCACGGCCTGTCGGTCCTGGGCGATGCGCTTCTTGGCGAGGTCGAGCCCGTAGAGGACCGCCGACTTCTTGTAGAGCGGGGTCTCCGAGGTGTTGAGGTACTTCGCCTCGATCTTGTCGTCGTCGAAGATGCGGCGGGCACCGAAGCCGATCGTGCTGCCGGTGATGTCGCGGATCGGCCAGAGGAGACGGCTGCGGAAGCGGTCGTAGAGGCCCGCGCGATCCCCGGCCCGCGAGTCCGCCGATGACGAGCTCATCGTCGGTGAAGCCCTTGGCGCGCAGATGGCCGACGAGGTCCTCTCCACCGCGCGGCGCGAAGCCCAACCCGAAGTGCTTCACGTGGGAGCTGTTGAAGTCGCGGGCCCGGAGGAAGTCACGTGCCTGTCTGGCGAGCTTGTCGGCCAGCAGCCGCTCCGTGTAGAACTCCTCCGCGACGCGGTGCGCCTCGAGCAACCGGGATCGGCGGCCGAGTCCCTCGTCGCGGGACCGGGACCCGCCGTCCTCGTAGCGCAGCTCCATCCCGAGCCGCTGCGCCAGCCGCTCCACCGCCTCGGCGAAGGTGAGATGGTCGACCTTCTGGACGAACGAGATGACATCACCGCCCTCGTCACAGCCGAAGCAGTGCCAGGCCCCAACCCCCGGGCGGATGTTGAACGACGGAGTCTTCTCGTCGTGGAAGGGACACAGCCCCTTGAGGGCGCCCGGGCCGGCGTTGCGGAGCGTGACGTGCTCGCGGACGACGTCCTCGAGCGAGGAGCGCGCCTTGACCGTCGCGATGTCGTCAGTGTTGATCCGACCCGCCATTGCCCTCCTCTCGCTGCGCTGAGTCTAGGTGGTCACGCGCGGGTGGCCGCGGACCCTGCCCACAGCGAGTGGAGGAACAGTGCACGCACATCCGTGAGCGACGCGACCTGGTCCACGATGACCCGCAGTCTCACCCCATCGTCGGTGGCCGCCAGGAAGTCGGGGCGGAAGTCCGCGTCCAGACGGGCGTCGGGCTCAGCGGCCATCAGCTCCACGAGCTCGGCGAGCACCTCTCGCTGCTGCGCCTTGAGCACCATCTGGCTGTCAGTTGTCACGACGAACTGGTTCGCCACGGCCTTGAGCACGGCGCACTCGGCGCGCGTCTCGTCCGGGACGACGAGGTCGGCCTCGTACCGGCACAGCGGGCCGGGGCCGTACCGCTCCCGAAGTCGCGACCTCGACCGCCATGGACGAAGCGACCGATGATCCGGCTCGTCATGTCCTTGAGGGCGGCCAGGGCGTTCCGGGAGCCGTCGAAGCCGACGGGATGGCCCCGGTGGCGAGGATCCGGTCAAGCGCCTGGGCGAGCGCAGCGGGCCCCTGGTCCGGCGCGTACGTTGCTCCGGCGACCTCGAGGACACCCGCATCTCGACCCGGGACCGGAGGACGCGCGGGTCCATCCAGTCGGACGCGATGGCGTCCTCGAGGTCATGGACGGAGTAGGCGACGTCGTCGGACCAATCCATCACCTGCGCCTCGAAGCACCGGACCGCAGACACCGCCCGTCCCGCATCCACTCGAAGACCGGCAGGTCGTCCTCGTAGACGCCGAACTTGCGCGTCGGAACGGGACCGTCGCCGCGCAACCACGGGTACTTCGTCGACGCGTCGAGGGACGCGCGGGTCAGGTTCAGGCCCGCCGGGCACCCGTCGGCGTGGCACCGCTTCGGCTCGAGCCGGGTGAGCAGACGCAGGGTCTGCGCGTTGCCCTCGAAGCCGCCGATGTCGGCGCAGATCCGGTCGAGCTCCATCTCACCGTTGTGGCCGAACGGCGGATGCCCGAGATCGTGCGCCAGGCAGGCCATGTCGACGAGGTCCGCGTCGCACCCGAGCGCGGCCCCGAACTCCCGTCCGATCTGCGCCACCTCGAGCGAATGTGTGAGCCGGTTGCGCACGAAGTCGTCGTGCCCCGCGCCCAGGATCTGGGTCTTCCCGGCAAGGCGCCGCAGCGCGGCCGAGTGCACGAGTCGTGCGCGGTCCCGTGCAAAGTCGTCGCGGTCGGACCGCTTCTGCGCGGGGTCCTCCGCGACCCACCGCTCTCGATCGAAGTCCGAATACCCCACACCCGCACTCTAGGACGCCTGGATCGCGAACAGTTCACGGCCAGACGGCCGGCTCGTCGCCTGCGTACCGCGGGATCGGGCTGTCCTCGGCGCGCCATTCAAGAGCCTCGCCGACCGACGTGGTGAGGTCCCAGCGGAAGAGGGTCTCCGAGCGATGCACGGGAGTCACGCGATTCGCCCCACCGATGAGGGCGTGCTCGTTCTCCCAGTACAGGTGACCCACACCCACGGCCAGCACTTCCTGAGGTACCCCCGGCACGTCGGTCATGGTCCCGAGGTTGATGACTCGGGTGGGACGGTCCACGTTGAAACGCTCATAGGACCGGTCACCGATGACGGCCCGTGCCCCGTCCGGACTCACTGTCGCCCACAGCCACGACGAGGCGCTCGCACCACAGAGGATCGCCTCCGGGACGATCTCGGCTCCCTCGAGGAGGTGCGCGCACGTTGCGCCACTGGACCGCGCGACCGCGACGATGGCCCTCGCAGGGTCGCCTCCCCGTGCGCCGGGGAGCGCCAGCACCCGAATGTCCATGACGTCCGCCAGTGAGGGCGCCAACGGGATGTCGCTCCAACGCCCGGTGCGCAGGTCGTAGGAACGGAGCGGTGTCGGGTGGCCGCCCTGAGTCGGGAAGGTGACCACGTCACCATCCCACGTGGCGATCAGCGGCTCGTGCCAGCCCGGCAGCTCGAGTCGCCTCCCCTGACCGCCGTCGGAGGAGAAGAAGGTCACCGTGCCCGGCAGGACCTCCTCCTTACTAACGCTGACCGTGACGACGGCGAAGCCCCCTCCGCCCGGAGCGGCGACGACCTGCCGGATGTCCTCTCCTTCAGCGACGACGGTGACGTTGAGGTCCTGGTCCACGTGCAGGACGCGCGTGGCCGGCAGTGAGCTGAGATCATGGGCGGCGAAGAGCCAGCCGTCGGGGACCTTGGCCGGGTGGGACAGCAGCTGCACGTCCGCACCCATCACGACTTGGCGCCCACCAATCCGCAGAACGATCCGCCCGTTCTCTCGCCAAGCGGCGTAACCAAGGTCGCGCCGGACCGCCGGACCGGGTGGCAAAGCGGTTGCCCAGGCGTGGACCCCGTTGACCCGGGCGATGTCGTCGATGCTGAGCGGCTGCTGTCGGACCGGTGCCTCCGATGCCGAGGTGGTCGGTGCCTGGGACGCGGCCGGCCCGACGGGGCGCTGCGGCGCCGGAGATGGCATCACCAGCACGGCGACGAGGGCGGCAGCGGCCGTCGCCGCGACACCCCCCATCGTGCCGAGGGCGGCGCGTCGACGGCGCTGGCGTCCCGCGCGGTCGATCAGCTCGACGCCGGCGGTAACCGGCAGGGGCATGGACCCAGCCCGTTCGTGCAGCGTCTCCTCGAGGGTTCGAGTGTTCAGGTCGTTCATCGCGCCTCCTCCGACACGAGCAGGTGGGCGGGCCGCAGGCCGCGAAGGGTGGACAGTGCCCGGGACAGCTGGCTCTTCACCGTGCCGACTGCGCATCCGAGTGCCTCGGCGATGTCCCGCTCGGTCAGGTCCTCGTAGAACCGCAGCACCACCACGGCCCGTTGCCGTGGCGGCAGCTCCCCAATGCCCGCCACATGGCGTCGCGCTCGGTCGCCTCGGTCTCCCAGGACGTCGCAGCCGAGGTGCGGTCGAGGACGACCCGGTCCTCGAGCGCGGTCCGGCGTCGCCACGATCGCCACCGCGAGATGTGGGTGCGAGCCATCGCCGACCGGGTGTACCCGAGCGGCGATCCCTCCTGGCAGATCCGCTCCCAGGCGAGGTACACCTTGACCAGCGTTTCCTGCACCAGCTCCTCGGCCTCCGCGCCGCTACCCGTCAGGACATAGCCGTAGCGGTGGAGCCGGTCGGAGTGCCCCCTGACGAAGGCCGTGAACTCGGCGTCCCGCCGCCCGTGGTCCCTCGTGCGCATGACTCCCCTGTCGTCCAAGCCCAGTCTGTCATCGCGTGTACGCCACCGATGGACGAGAAGGTTGCACGAGCGAGCGGAAAGGTGTCCGTGGGAGCCAGCCCAGCGGCATACAGAATTGGCCGTATGCCGCTCAGCTCAGTTGCGCACGCAACCTGGCCACCCACGCGGGCTCAGTGCCGTAGCGCAGGGGCTTGACGAGGCGACCGTGCGCTGAGTCGTCGACGAGCTCTGCCATGCGCTTGTCCCGGGTCGCCTGCTGCTTTGCCGTGAGGACCCAGCTCGTCACCGTCTTGCGATAGGACGCGGTGGCGCCGTCCCAGAACAGGGACGCCTTCGGGTCGGCGCGCAGCATGGCGTCGTATTCCGCTGGGAGCGTGAGCTCCCCGTTCTCGTAGGAGTAGATTCCCGACCGATCGTCGCGCCGTCGCTCGAAGGCGGCCAAGCCCGCCCGGTGCATCCGCCCGGCGGCCGTCAGCTCCTCGACGGCCTTGATGTTGATGGCGCTCCAGTTGCTCGTCGGCTTGCGCGGAGTCCAGCGCTGGCGCCTGCTGTCCTCGTCGATGCCCTGCGACAGGGAGTCGATCCAGCCGAAGCAGAGCGCCTCCCGGACCGCGGCCTCCCACGTGAGGCCACGCGGCACGACGTGCTTCTTGTTGAGCCCCATCCACAGCTCGGTGGCCGTCTCGTGGTTGGCCTCGAGCCAGGCCCGGAAGTCGTCGGCATCGTCGAAGAAGACCGCCGGTCGCTCCTCGGTTCCCCCATGTCGCATGCCGCCGATCCTGCCACCCAGCGCCGACAGCAGGCCGCCCACTCTGATCGAGTGACACGCACGGACCGAGCGGCTGGGAGGATCGAGCGCGTGACCGATCGCATCGCTCTCGCCGCCCGCAACAACGCCCAGTGGTGCGATGCGGTGTGCCGCTCGCACGGGCTGAGCACCGTGCTCGACGACCTCGCCTGGACGCGCCGGACCAGGACCCCGCCGTACTACCCGGACGCGGTGACCCTCTCCTCCCTCACGAGCGAGTACGACGTCCTCGCGCGGATCGACCCTGGCGACGGTGCCTCGGTCAAGGACAGCTGGTCGCGGTTCGACCTGACGACCGAGGACTTCGCGCGCCTCGTCGTCGGCGAGTGGCTGTGGTTCGAGACTCCGGACACCGGCGCCGACGGACGCGTGTGGCGCCGGATCGACGGGTCGGAGTTCACCGCGTGGGCCAGCGCCTGGGCACGCGACCCCCAGGATGCAGCGATCCTCCGAGCCGGTCTGCTCGACGAGCCCGGCGTGCACGTCCTCGCCGCCACTGACGGCGAGGACCCCTTCGCGGCAGGCGCGATCGTCAACGTGACGGCCCCCGTGGCCGGTATCAGCAACACCTTCAGCCGTGACGCCGACCAGGTCCGCACGTGGCGCGGCGCGGCCCGGGCCGCGCACGAGCTCGTCGGCACCATGCCATTCGTCGGCTGGGAGGCCGGCGACGGTGTCATGGCAGCTGTGGAGGCAGGCGGCGAGCGCCTCGGCCCGCTCACGGTCTGGATCAGCTGAGCCTCAGCCGCCGCTGACGGACAGCTCTGCCTCGGCCACGACCCGGCGGTGGTCGTCGGACAGCTCGCGCGAGTCGAGCCAGCCCTCGGGCAGCACGACGTGTGCGGGACGACCCGGCCCGGCCGCGCTGGCCCTCCGCGGGCTCCCCCGGCCAGGGCGACGTCCGGGTCGAGCGTGGCCAGCAGCCGGTCGAGCGCATCGATCGAGTCGACGAGGGCGAGGGAGTTGCGGACCGTCGATCCGGCCGGGAACCCCTTGAGGTACCAGGCAATGTGCTTGCGGATGTCGCGACAGGCCCGCTCCTCGTCGCCGTAGAAGTCCGCGAGGTAGAGCGTGTGGGTGCGCAGCGTGTCGGCGACCTCGCCCGAACGTCGGCGTCACGCGGGTCGGCGAGCCGGCGAAAGCCGCAGCCAGGTCGGTGAAGAGCCACGGTCGCCCGAGGCAGCCCCGACCGACGACGACCCCGTCGCAGCCGGTCTCCTCGACCATGCGCACAGCGTCCTCGGCCGACCAGATGTCGCCGTTGCCGAGGACCGGGACGGTCGTCACGGTCTCCTTGAGCAGCCGGATCGCCGACCAGTCGGCCGTGCCGGAGTAGGCCTGTGCGGCCGTCCGCCCGTGGAGGGCGACCGCTGCCACGCCCTCCTGCTCCGCAGCGAGCCCGGCCTCGAGATAGGTGAGGTGGTCGTCGTCGATGCCTTTGCGCATCTTGACGGTGACCGGGACGTCGCGCCTGGCGCCCTCCTCGACGACCGCGCCGACGATGGACCGGAACAGGTCGCGCTTCCACGGCAGCGCAGACCCGCCGCCCTTGCGCGTCACCTTCGGCACCGGGCAGCCGAAGTTGAGGTCGATGTGGTCGGCGCGGTCCTCGCTCGACGAGCATGCGAGCCGCCGCGCGGGCCGTGGCCGGGTCCACGCTGTAGAGCTGGATCGACCTGGGATTCTCGTCGGGGTCGTGCTCGATGAGCCGCATCGTCTCGGCGTTGCGCTCGACGAGCGCGCGGGTCGTGATCATCTCGCTGACGTAGAGACTCGTCGCGCCATTCGGGCCGTTCCCGCCGTCACGCCCCAGGGCGAGCGCGGTGTCGTTGCCGTACTCACGGCAGAGGCGCCGGAAGGCGCGGTTGGTGATGCCGGCCATCGGCGCGAGGACGACGGGCGACTCGATGACGTGCCGGCCGATGCGCAGTGGCGGCAGCACGGGGCTGCCCTGCGCGGGAAGGGTCGGCACGTCGGTCACAAGGGCCGATTCTCGCAAATCACGAGCCGTCGGCCGAATCGTCGGCCTCCGTATCCACGGAATCGAGCGAATCCGAGGACCAGGAATCCACGGACCGGGCAAACCGCAGGAGGGCCTCGGCGAACGCCCTCGGCTGGTCGAGGTTCGAGATGTGGCTCGCCCGCGGGATGATCTCGACCCGCGCGCTCGGACAGGCGTGGAGGAACTCCCTCGTCCCCAGCCGGAACTGGTCGTACTGGCCGTTGAGCAGCAGGATCGGGCAGCGGACACCAGAGAGCATGGACGGCCGGCAGCGGGTCATCACCTCCCGCCACGCCGACGTGGTCGGAGCGAAGTAGTACCCGCCCGCGATGACCGGATCGATGAGGTCGGCGGCATAGAACCGCCGGAGGACGCGGTCGTTGACCCGGGTCATCCGCTCCGGCCCCAGCCGGTCGGTCAGCGCCGCGACGGCCCGGTAGACGGCGGCACCCGGCCCCACCGGAGACGCACTGCACCCCGCGAGAACCAGGCCGTCGAGGCGCGAACCCAGCTCAGCGGCATACGACATCGCGGCGAAGCCGCCAAGGGAATGGCCGACGAGGACCGGCTTCGAGCTGGCGGGCGCGTCCGCGACAGCCTCGTCGATGACCTCGATGCAACGGGCCAGCGTGAACTCCTCCCCCGCCCTCGCGCCATGCCCCGGCAGGTCCACGAGTCCCACGGTGACGTGGCCCTCGAGGAGTGGCAGCTGGGGCGCCCACTGGGTGCTCGACAGCCGCGAGCCGTGGACGAGGACGAGATGAGCCGTCACCTCCCGAGGATGCCACGATGGGGCCATGAGCCACCTCATCAGCGCAACGGAGCTCGCCCACGAGATCGAGGACGTCGTCGTCATCGACGTCCGCTGGACGCTGACGACGGCGGGCGCCGACCAACCGGGGCCGGCCGAGTACGCGGCGGGTCACGTCCCCGGTGCCTTCTTCGTGGACCTCGACACCGAGCTCGCCGCGCCTCCCGGCGAGGGTGGGCGGCACCCGCTGCCCGACCCCGCCGCCGTCGAGGGTGTGCTCCGCCGCTGCGGCGTCAGCGAGGGAACGCGTGTCGTCGTCTACGACGGCAAGGAGTCGTATGCCGCTGGGCGGGCCTGGTGGGTGTTCCGCTGGGTCGGTCTCCGGGACGTTCGCGTGCTCGATGGCGGGTTCGCCGCGTGGGTGGCCGCCGGTCTCCCGGTGAGCACCGAGGTGCCGGAACCGCACCAGGGCGGCTTCGTCTCCCGCCCCGGCTCGATGCCCATGGTCGATGCCGAGGGGGCCGCGGAGCTGGCGCGGACCGGGCTGTTGCTCGACGCGCGCGCCGCGGAGCGCTACGCCGGAGAGCAGGAGCCGATCGATCCCGTGGCAGGACACATCCCGGGCGCGGTGAACAGCCCGACGACGGAGTGGCTGGCCGAGGACGGAACCTTCCGGCGGGACCTGGTGGACCACTGGGCCACCGTGTCCGGAGAGAGGGACGTCGATGGCGACGTCGCGGTCTATTGCGGATCTGGCGTGACGGCGGCACACCATGTGCTCGCGCTCGCCGAGCTCGGCGTCGATGCGGTGCTCTACCCCGGTTCGTGGAGCGAGTGGATCCGCGACCCGAGCCGCCCGGTGGCCACGGGACCGCTCCCGGGCTGACCGCTCTGTCCGATCCGCACCATTCCAGCCAGTGCTGGGATAGTGCGGCGGAATCACGCAGACAGCCGCACTCTTCCCGCCACGGCTGGAAGGTGCGGGCTGCGACCAAGACCGACCGTTCACAGCGGACGATCGAGCCGTCGCTCCAGCATCGGAGCGCACGCTCCGCCGCAGCACGGACTCGTCCGCGTCGTCCAGCGCCCCGCGCACGGCGTCCGCGTGCTCTGCCTCGCCAGTCACGCGGAGGACGCGGACAGCTGCGACGCGCACTCGGGCAACCTCGTCCTCGGTAGAGGCATCATCCCAGACGTAGAGGAGGGTGCGGGCCGCCCACACGCGCGCCCAGTAACCGGTCGCCTCGTCGAGCCGCTCGGGTGAGCCCCAGCCTTGTGCCGCTCGCCCACCGTAGGCGCGCCCTCCGACAATCGGACCCCGGCGCCCTTGTCCGCGTCATCCGGGGACCAACCGCACCGACAATCGCGCCCCGGCCCGATCGTCGGGACCCGCGGGCCGGGAACCATCCGCTTCGGTTTGGCCAGGACCCTCCGGCTGTCCGTAGGGTGTGCGTCGTGGCATTGAGTTTCCGGTCCCGCGTCGAGCACGCCTCCGCACCCTGGGTCGAGCGGATGAACGCCGTCCCACGAACGGTCGCGCTCGGCGTGCTCGTCCTCGTCCTCGCCGTCGGCATCCTCGCCCCGTCACCGTGGAGCGGGATCGCCTTCCTGCTCGTGACGGCCTTCGTGGGCTGGCTGCTCTTCCTCACGTGGCAACGCCTCACCCTGCCGGAGCGGCTCATGCGGGTCGCCGTCCTCGTGCTGGCAGCTGCTGTCGCGATCGTCGAGCTCGTCCCCGCCTCCTGAGAACCCGTGGTCGTCAGCTGAGGTGCCGCAGCAGCGGCCAGACGTCCGACCACGGGCTCGTCAGGCCCAGGCAGAGGGCAATCGGCTGGCCCTGCTCCTCGTTGTCGACGTCGAGGCCATTGTCAAGCCGGCCCTTGACCTCGCATGACGCGAAGAGAGACCGGGCCGCGTTCAGTTGGCCCCCGACGACGATGACTCTGTCGCCGTCGCCGGGCGGAGGGCCGAGGTCCCACAGCGCGTTGTGACCGCTGTGCACCGACGTGATGCCACTCGCCGGTCCGAACCGAGCCAGCGCGCCGGCCTCGCCGTAGTTCGTGGTGAGGATCGGCACCTCCGCTCCCCCAGCCTCGCGGTGGACGCCCGCGACCTGGCTGACGTAGGCCTCCCAACCGATGGTGTCGCCCACGACGGGGTTCATCGCCGTCACCGGTGACGCCCCGAGCTGCTCGACCGGGATCACCGGGAGCGCGATGACGAGGGACACCATGGCGTTGACGCCGACACCCGCTGCGACGAGGGCACGCCGACCCCGCCGGGCCTCCACCCAGCCTGGGACGGGAACGCACCCAGCGGCATACAACACGGGCAGGATCGCCATCAGGTAGTGCACCTGCGCACCGCCGGCGAAGGTGAAGCCCACGACGACCACCAAGGTCACCGCGATCCAGCGCTGGTCGCGCCACTCGTCACGGCCCATGATGCCCCAGAGACCAGCGATCCAGATCGGCAGCAGCGGCGGCCCGAGCAGGAGGACGAGCATCGGCCACATGAGGACCCGCACCTCGTCCGCGTTGGCGTCCGCGAGCGCCTGCCCCATCGACAGCTGCGGCCAGTCGTGCGTGGCCTGGTAGGCGAGATTGGGGGCTGCGACCGCGGCCGCCAGCGCTGCACCGCACCACAGCCAGGGCGAGCGCAGGACGCGACGCGGGCCGATGAGGACGAGGCCCAGCCCCAGACCGGCCACGACGACGACGACGACCCAACGGTTCCATGTGGCGGCCCCCACGAGCCCGCCGACCGCGAGCCACCAACGAGGCGCACGGATCGCCAGGATCGCGGACCACGCCACCGCGGGCAGCAAGAGCAGATCGATCGTCGAGGTGAGCAGAAGGTGCCCCAGGATGAGGGGCGCAGCGGCGAAGGCGTATCCCCACGCCGCAAGGGCCTGAGCGCGCCGGTCACCACCGAGATCCCGGGTGATGAGCGCTATGACGATCACCGACAGTGCCGCAGCAGCCGTCGCCGGGAGCCGGAGGGCCCAGGGCTCGTCGACGATGCCGGCCATGGTGCGTGCGAGCCACGGCGCGAGGCCTGGTTGGTCCACGTAGCCCAGGGACGGCGGCAGCATCCGGAAGTAGAGCTCGTCGCGGTGGTAGCCGTAGCCGGCGCTCGCCGCTGTCAGCACCGCAGCGATGGCCGCCGAGGCGCCGAGGATCGGCCGCCATGCGGTCTGCTCGGTCACCGTGGTCCCCCGTACCGTCACTGGCGTCGACCGCAGTGAGCCTTTCGCAACGACAGCGGCGGATCAACTCATTTTGACAACCATTCTCAAATCGAGAATGATTCTCATCATGAGACGTCGTCTGGCCCTCGGGACTGCCATCCTGGCAACGGCCCTTGCCGCCGCAGGCTGCGGTTCGGGCGCTGGGGGCGCCTCGACCGATGGCCGGCCCCAGGTTGTGACGAGCTTCTATCCCATCCAGTTCGCCACGGAGCGGATCGCGGGCGGGGCCCTCGACGTCAGCGTGCTCACCAAGCCGGGGGCGGAGCCGCACGACCTCGAGATCACGCCGCAGGACCTGGCGCGGATGACAAGGTCGTCCCTCGTGGTCTACTCCAAGGGTTTCCAGCCAGCCGTCGACGAGGCGGTCCAGCAAGTCGACTCGAACCGCGTCCTGGACGTCTCGAGTGCCGCTCAGCTCACCGAGGATCCGGCCGAGGAGGAGGGGCATGCGGAGGAGAGCGCCGAGGAGCACGCCGAGCACGCACACCAAGGGGCCGATCCGCACTTCTGGCTCGATCCGCAACGCTATGCCTCGGTGGCGGAGGCCATCGGCGCCCGACTCGCTCAGCTCGAGCCGGCAAGCGCCGCGACACTGAAGCAGAACACGAAGGCCTTCGTGGGCGAGCTCACCCAGCTCGACGCGCAGTTCACCACGGCCCTGAAGTCATGCACCATCAGGCAGCTCGTCACGAGCCACTCCGCCTTCACCTACCTCGCGGAGCGCTACGGCTTCGAGCAGCACGGCATCTCGGGCGTCTCCCCCGAGGCCGAGCCGAGCGCGGCGGGACTGGCCAGGATCAATGCGCTGGTCCGGGACCACGGCGTCACGACGATCTATCAGGAGACGCTCGTCGAGCCGCATTTCGCGCAGACCGTCGCCGCCTCCACCGGGGCGACGGTGGCCACGCTCGACCCCCTCGAGGGGATCACCGACGCGTCAGCCGGAAAGGACTACTTTGAGGTGATGCGGAGCAACCTCGCGACGCTCAAGCAGGGGCAGGACTGCTCGTGACCACCGTCATCGAGCTGGAGGACGCGTCGTTCGGGTACGGCGAGCGCCCCATTGTCACCGGCGCCAGTCTCGCCATCAATCGCGGTGAGGTCGTTGCGGTCCTCGGCGCCAACGGGTCGGGCAAATCGACGCTGATGAAAGGCGTCCTCGGCCTCAACCAGCGACTGTCCGGCAGCGTCACCCTCTTCGGGACGCCCGCGGACGACTTCGGCGACCGGGCGCGGATCGGCTACGTGCCGCAGCGACACACGCTGTCCGCCTCGGTCCGGGCAACGGCCGAGGAGATCGTCGAGTCGGGCCGGCTCCCGCGGCTGGGCTGGCTCGGCCGCCTCGGGGCGACCGACCGCCAGATCGTGTGCCGGTCCCTCGACCTCGTCGGGCTGGCGGACCGGTCCGGGACGGAGGTGAGCACTCTCTCGGGAGGACAGCAACGACGCGTCCTCATCGCCCGTGCCCTCGCGGGCCAGCCGGACGTGCTCATCATGGACGAACCAACTGCCGGGGTCGACGCCGTCAACCAGCACGTCCTCGCCGATGTCCTCGGCCGCCTCGTGGAGGGTGACGTGACCCTGGTCATCGTCACCCACGAGCTCGGTGCCCTCGAGGGCCTGCCGACCCGGATCATCGTCGTCGATGGTGGCCGCATCGCCTTCGACGGCGACCCGGACCGGTATGCCGCCGCACGTGACGCGGTGCACCACGACCACGACAGTCACCACCACGACCTCGAGCTGGTGCAGCCGCCCGCGATGGCGCACGGTCCCTTCGACCCGCCGGCAGGCACGCCATGACGGACATCCTGTCGCTCGACTTCATGCAGCGCGCGCTCGTCGCGGCCCTCCTCGTCGGGCTCGTCGCCCCGATGGTCGGCATCTTCGTCGTGCAACGACGGATGTCGCTCATCGGCGACGGAATGGGCCACGTGGCGCTCGCCGGCGTCGCCATCGGACTGGTCACCGACCAGAGCCCGGTGGTGACCGCGCTCGTGGCCGCCGTCATCGCGGCCGTCGCCATCGAGCTGCTGCGGGCCCGGGGGCGCACGAGCGGTGACGTGGCGCTCGCGATCATCTTCTACGGCGGGATCGCGGCCGGCGTCGTCATCATCAGCCAGGCGCCCGACGGCACGCCTGCCAATCTGGTGAAGTATCTCTTCGGCTCGATCCTCACCGTGCGCGAGAGCGACCTGGTCGTCTTCGCCGTGCTGGCCGTCGTCATCGCCGCGACGACGTGGGTGCTGAAGCCGCGGCTCTTCGCCGTCGCCAACGACGAGGAGTACGCCCGGGCCGTCGGGCTGCCCGTGCTCGCGCTCAACATCGTCCTTGCCGTCCTCACCGCGACGACCGTCGTCATCGCGATGCGCATCGTCGGGTTGCTCCTCATCAGCGCGCTCATGATCGTGCCCAATGCCGCCGCGCAGCTCTTCTCCCGCAGCTTCGGCTCGGCGCTGCGCTGGGCCATGGTGCTGGGACTCGTGTCGGCCCTCGGTGGCGTGCTCGTCTCCTACCCGCTCAACACTCCCTCCGGAGGGACCATCGTCCTGGTCGCCGTCGGGCTGTTCGTCGTCATCGCCGTCGCGATGAGCCTGCGTGAGCGGCTGCGCGCACGTCGGCACGACATGGCCGAGCGGCACGACCACGAGCACGGACCAGGCTGCGGCCACGAGAGCATCCCGCACGGCGACCACGTCGACTACGTCCATGACGGCCATCTCCATGCTGCCCACCAGAGCCACTACGACGAGCACGGTGAGGTATCGGCGGGGGCGACGACGAGGGCCGCCGAGGAGGACGCAACCCGATGACGACGACGCCACGCAAGCCCACCCGCCAGCAGGCTGCCGTCGCCGATCTGCTGGACAAGTACGGCGACTTCACCTCGGCCCAGACGGTCCATGCACGGCTGCGCGAGGCCGGTGAGGGCGTGGGACTGGCGACGGTCTACCGCACGCTCCAGGCCATGGTCGAGGCCGGGACCGTCGACATGCTGCGCACCGACGACGGCGAGGCGGTCTACCGGGCGTGCTCGACCCACCACCACCATCACCTCGTCTGTCGCGACTGCGGCCGGACCGTCGAGGTCGAGGGGCCGGCGGTGGAGAGGTGGACCGACCGAGTCGCCGCCGAGCACGGCTTCACGGACGTGACGCACACCTTGGAGATCTTCGGGACGTGCGCCGAGTGCTCCCGCGCCTGAGTGGGTGGCGGGCAGGCGCGGGCACTTCGGCTGGGAGCGAGCCCAGCGGCATACGGCCAATTGATGCCGTATGCCGCTGAGCTGGCCTCGCGCCCAAGGTGACTCAGGCGCGTGGTCGGCTCCTCAGGCGGTGGCGTAGGCCGGCTCGCTGGTTGCGCTTCGCTCGCCGATGAGCCCTGCCACCAGACCACCGAAACCCAGGAGCAGGAGCGCGCCTGAGGTCGGGACGGCCCACGAGCCGAAGCTGGTGCCCACGAATTCGACGACCAGCCAGGCCCACAGCACCGGGCCAGCCCAGCGGAAGGGCAGCCGCGAGCGGAAGTGGGCGATCGACAGGAGGAGGATCCCGAGCACCAGCCCGGCGAGGCCGAGCACGAAGTACGGGACCATGTGGGTCGACTGTTCCTGAGCGACGAGCAGGTGCCCGTAGGTGTCGTGGTGTGCCGAGTCGCCCGCCATGACGAGTTGCGTGATCGCCCACGCACCCGGAATCGTGTGCGCGAACGCACCCAGCACACCGAGCACGGCCCCCGTGACGGCGAGCCGCGGAGCATGCGGCCGCAGCCACAGCGCGAGACCGACCGCAGCGACAGCGAGGGCCAGCTGGGACCAGAGGAAGAGATGCGTGGCGGCCCCCGCCCGCGCTGGGGCGGCGGCGAACGCGACGAGCCAGTTGGCCCGGTCGTCGGGAAGGTCGGGCTGGAGGACGACGAAGCCGAACGAGAGCAGCGCGAAGGCTGCGACGGAGATGGCGGTGACGATGCGGAGAGTCCTTGTCATGGGTCCATGGAAGCCGTCGCGACGGGGGGCGGCGTCCGCCCGGGGTGGACACTGATGTCAACTTCAGGATGATCCGGCGACCTCTGCATGTCTCCTATGGTTGGCGCCATGACGCTCCCGCGACGTCGCGTGGTCGACGCCCTCTTCGTCTTGATCGTGCTCGTCACCGGTCTCGGCGAGATCTGGGTTCCCTTCGACTCGCGGCAGGGCGACGGCAACCTGACCGCGGCCACCCTCGAGGTCGTTGTTGCCGCCTCGGCGCTGGGGTGGCGACGCCTCCATCCCGTCCGCACCCTCGCTGTCGTCCTCGCGGCGTTGTTCCTCCCCCAGCTGGTCGCGCCGGGTTTCCTGCTGTTCTTCGGTCACTTCGTGCCTGTCTGCATCGCGGTCTTCTCGGTCGCCCGGCACGGCACGGGTCGCCAGCGGTGGGTCGGGGCGGGCCTGACGGCCGCCGCCTTCAGCTACGGCAACCTCTACGTGGAGCTCCTCGGCGGCCTGACCGAGATCCTCTACCACTGGGGCGTCCTCATCGTCTGCTTCTCCATCGGCTGGTGGCAGGCCGCGATGGCCCACCGCGCCGAGGAGTCACGGAGGCAGGCGATCCGGGCCGAGGTCGAAGCCGCGGAGCAGGCAGCCCGCGCTGTCCTCGAGGAGCGCACCCGGATCGCCCGAGAGCTGCACGACATCGTCGCCCACGCGATGGGCGTCATGGTCGTTCAGGCGGGCGCAGCGGAGCAGGTGATCCATGACGACCCCGAGCGTGTCCGCAAGGCGCTCAACACGATTCGCGAGACAGGGACCGAAGCGCTCGGTGAGATGCGGAGGCTCGTGACCGTGCTGCGAGACGACAGCGAGGTGGGCCTGCTGGCTCCGCAGCCGGGGCTCGACGGGCTCGAGGAGCTCATCGACGACGCCAGGCTGAGCGGGCTACCGGTCGAGCTGAGGGTCTCGGGCGACCGGCGAGATCTGCCGGCCGGGGTCGATCTCGCCGCCTACCGGATCATCCAGGAGGCGCTGACGAACGCGCTACGGCACGCCGGTGGCTCGGAGCTGGTCGGGGTCGACGTACGATTCGGGGCCGACCGGCTCGACGTCGAGATCCGCGACGACGGGGTCGCCACCCCGGAGACGGTGGGCTCGGGGCACGGTCTCGTGGGGATGCGGGAGCGGGTGGCTCTCTACGGAGGCTCGTTGCACGCGGTGCCTCTGCCGGAGCGCGGGTTCGTCGTCAGGGCCATGCTTCCCCTCGAGTCTGCAGTGCCGGAGCCGGTATGACCCGGGTGGTCATCGTCGACGACCAGGCGCTGCTGCGTGAGGGGTTCCGGCTCATCCTCGAGCGCGCCGGGATGGAGGTCGTCGGAGAGGCGGCTGACGGGGTCGAGGCCGTCGACGTCTGCCGCGCGAGCCAACCCGACGTCGTCCTCATGGACATCCGCATGCCGCGTCTCGACGGGATCGAGGCGACCCGCCGGATCGTGGCCCGTCAGCCGGGCATCAGGATCATGGTTCTGACGACCTTCGACCTCGACGAGTACGTCTATGCAGCTGTGCAGGCCGGCGCCAGCGGGTTCCTCCTCAAGGACGTCTCGCCGCAGGACCTGGTCCACGCCGTGCGGGTCGTCGCACGGGGCGAGGCGATGCTCGCGCCGGGGCCCACCAGGCGCCTGCTCGAACGGTTCGCCACCGCGCCGGCGACGCAGCCGACATCGCTGCCCGACGTGACCGAGCGGGAGTCGACCGTTCTCCGGCTGGTGGCACGAGGCCTGTCCAACACGGAGATTGCGACCGAGCTGTTCCTCTCCGAGGCGACGGTCAAGACGTACGTGTCTCGGCTGCTCACCAAGCTGTGCTTGCGCGACCGGGTGCAGCTGGCCGTGCTCGCGTACGAGTCCGGCCTCGTCCGAGCCGGCGAAAAGGCGGACCGCGCGAGGTCCTGAAGGCTGCTCCCGGGTCCACGACGGGCCCGGTATGCCCCGGATCGGCACCTTGCGCAGGCGGCCCCTCGAGCGGAGGCTGGTGGGTGCGGCGGGTCCGGGCCGCGCTCTCGGCTGCGGAACCAGACGGATCCTCCGCCGACACCCACCTCCGGAGGGAGATTCACCGATGAACGGTTCGCGGATGCGCATCCTGGCAGCGATGGCCCTCGGCGGGCTGCTGACCCTGATGGGGGTGTCGACGCCCGCACAGGCGTTCCACCAGGAGGAGCAGATCGTGCTGCCTGGCGCCCACTCGGCGGAGGGAGTCGCTTCCGGCGCCGGGACGACCTTCTACGCAGGCGAGCTGTTCACCGGCGACATCTTCCGCGGCGACGTCGCCACCGGCACGGTACGGAAGTTCATCGAGGCACCCCCGGGCCGGATGGCCCTCGGGCTACGGGCAGACATCGCGCACGGGCTGCTCTTCGTCGCGGGCGGGTTCACCGGTCAGGCGTACGTGTACGACCTGGCGACCGGCGCTCCGGTTGCCACCTACCAGCTGACGACCGCGACGTCGATCATCAACGACGTGGCCGTGACGCGCCAAGGAGCGTGGTTCACCGACTCCGCCCAGGCCAAGCTGTACCTCGTCCCCGTCAGCCCGAGCGGAGCCCTTGGCAGCGCGCGAACGCTGGACCTGCACGGCCCCGCCGCTGTGGTCGAGTCTGGCTTCAACAACAACGGCATTCAGGCGACGGCCGATGGTCGGACGCTCATCGTCGCGCACACCAACTCGGCCGCGCTCAACACGGTCGACCCGACGACCGGTGACAGCGCGACGATCCGGGGCGTCAGCGTGCCCAATGTCGACGGGATCCTCATGGAGGGGCGCACGGTCTACGCCGTGCAGAACTTCTCGAACCAGGTGAGCCAGTTCCAGCTCGCCGGTGATCTCTCCTCGGGCCGGCTGGTGAAAACGGTCACGAGCGGGCTCTTCGAGGTCCCGACCACCGTCGCCCGCTTCGGCGACCGGCTCGCCGTGGTCAACGCCAAGTTCGACACCGGCTTCCCGCCCCAGGCGAGTCAGTTCGAGGTCAACGTCGTCGACCGCTGACCTGACTGACCCGCGGACCCCGGGGACCGCTCAGCTCGACGTCGGCTTGTCGATTGCCCCGCCGTAGCGGCGGTCCCGCGCGACGTACTCCTCGATGGCGGCCCACAGATCACGTCGGTCGTAGTCCGGCCACAGCCGGTTCTGGAAGACCATCTCCGCGTAGGCCGACTGCCAGAGCAGGAAGTTCGAGGTCCGCTGCTCGCCGGATGACCGCACGAACAGGTCGACGTCCGGCATCGCGGGCTCGTCGAGGTAGCGCTTGATGGTTCGCTCGTCGACAGCGCTCGGCCTGAGCCGGCCGTCCTTGACGTCAAAGGCCATTCGCTGGACGGCATCAGCGATCTCGGCTCGGCCGCCATAGTTCACGCAGAAGTAGAGGGTGAGCCCGGTGTTGTGCTTCGTCAGCTCCTGCGCGATCTCCAGTTCCTTGATGACCGACCGCCAGAGCCTCGGCGTCCGACCGACCCAGCGCATCCGCACGCCCCACTCGTGGAGCTGGTCCCGCCGGCGCCGGATGACGTCCCGGTTGAAGCCCATGAGGAAGCGGACCTCGTCCGGAGAGCGGCGCCAGTTCTCCGTCGAGAAGGCGTAGGCGGACAGGTGGGTCACGCCGACCTCGATGGCCCCGGCGACCACGTCGAGCAACGACGCCTCCCCCGCCTCGTGACCCTTGGTCCGCGGCAGCCCGCGGGCGTTGGCCCACCGGCCGTTCCCGTCCATGACAATGGCGATGTGTCGAGGCAAGGCCTCGGCGGGGATGGCCGGTGGTCGCGCGCCGGACGGATGCGGGAAGGGCGGCTGGTAGGGCAGCGTCATGGCTCTCCGGTCGATGAACGGGTTCAGTTGTGACTCAAGCACGCTCGACGAGTCGCAACGATCTCACACCACGCTCGAGGTGCCACTGGAGGAAGGCGGCGACAAGACCGCTCCCCTGCCGCCGATGCCGCTCCTCGCTGGCGTCGGCGGTCTCCCAGTTGCCCGACAGGAGGGCCGCAAGGAGGGCGAACGTCTCGGGAGCGGGCGCGCTCGAGCCAGGTGGGCGGCATACGGAACACACTGCACCACCGGACTGCACGTTGAACGCGCGGTGGGGACCCTCGGCGCCGCAGCGCGCACAGTCGAGGAAGCTCGGGGCCCAGCCGGCGACGGCCAGCGAGCGGAGCAGGAAGGCGTCGAGCACGAGCGTCGGGTCGTGCGCCCGCTCAGCGAGGGCCCGAAGGGCGCCGGCGAGGAGGAGGTACTGCTGGGTCTGCGGCTCGTGCTCCTCGGTCAGCTGCAGCGTCGTCTCGAGCATCGCGGCGGCCGCCGTCCACGCGGCGTAGTCGCGCGCGATCGCGTCGCCGTAGGGGGCAAGGGTCTCGGCCTGCGTCACCGTGTCGAGGTTGCGCCCCTCGTAGCACTGTACGTCGACGACCATGCCCGGCTCCAGCCGCGCGCCGAAGCGGGACTTCGTCCGTCGCACGCCCTTGGCGACGGCGCGCACCCGGCCGCGCGTGCGGGTCAGCATCGTGATGATGCGGTCGGCCTCGCCCAGCTTGTGGGTGCGCAGGACGATCGCCTCGTCACGGTAGAGCGGCATGGGCCCATTCTCCCCTGCGCGTCCTCCCCGGCCGAACCCCACGCGCCGAGACGTTGACCCCGATTACATCGAACACTCGTTCGATATTTGGGTTACATTGGGTGGATGGATCTCGCACTCCAGGGCTCCTTGCTCGACCTCGGTGACCCCATGACGCTCGGCGACCTGCCCGGCAGCCTGCGCCGGGTGGAGCTCAGCGCCGGCGCCTGGGTGGACGTGCGGCCCGGCTGGCTCGTCGCCGGCGACGAGCTGTTCACCACGTTGGTCCGCGACGTGCCGTGGCGTGCCGAGCGCCGCAAGATGTACGACAACGTCGTCGACGTGCCGCGGCTGACGAAGTTCTACGCGGCGGACGAACGCCTGCCCCACCCGATCCTCGACTCGGCTCGCGAGGCGCTCAGCGCCCACTACCGGCAGGAGCTCGGCGAGCCCTTCGTCACGGCGGGGATGTGCCTCTACCGCGACGGGCGCGACAGCGTCGCCTGGCACGGTGACCGGATCGGCCGCTCGAAGGACCTCGACACCATCGTCGCGATCCTGTCGCTCGGGTCGTCGCGGACGCTGGCGCTGCGGCCGCGCGACGGTGGCCCCATCCCCGGCTCCACGCACAAGTCCTTGCGCTTTCCGCTCGGGCATGGTGACCTCGTCGTGATGGGCGGTTCGTGCCAGCGGACGTGGGACCACGCGATCCCCAAGACGTCCGAGCCGGTCGGGCCGCGCATTTCCGTGCAGTTCCGCGTCGCAGGAGTCCGTTAGGAGATCCCGTATGCCGCTGAGCCGGCCCCCAGCCGCAAGCGCGGCCCCAGCCGTCCCCTACGTCGACCACCTCAGGCAGGAGTCGCGGCTCTTCCGGGAGATGATCGCCGATGCCGCGGGAAGTGAGCGTGTGCCGACGTGCCCGGACTGGGACGCCGACGACCTGCTGTGGCACCTCGGCGAGGTGCAGTGGTTCTGGGGGATGATCGCGGAGCGCGGGCTCACTCGAGAGGACGAGGTCAAGGGCCTCGAGTCGGCGCGCGAGGAGCGCCCCGCTGACCGGGCTGGGCTGCTCGCCCACTTCGAGCGGGCGAGCGAGCGGTTGCAGCGGATGCTCCGGAGCCTCGACCCGCAGACCGAGCTGTGGATGTGGCACACCGACCACTCGGCCGGCTACATCAGCCGCCGCCAGGCGCACGAGGCGCTCATGCACCGGATCGACGCCGAGCTGACCGTGGGGGCCGAACGTTCGCCGGTCGACTGCCGCCTCGCCGCGGACGGCGTGGACGAGGCGCTGCGCGTCATGCGCGGCTACCCGCCCGAGTACGGCCTGACGGCGTCGCCGCTCGGGCCCAGCGTGACCATTGCCGTGGTCGACGGTTTCCACACGTGGACCGTGACGCCGGTGAACGTCACCGGGGTCGACCCGGACGGCGACGCGTGGGACGAGCGCCGTTTCGCGGTCACGGATGGGCCGGACGAGGCCTCGGTCGCGGAGGTCGCCGGTACGGCCGGCGACCTGGACTGCTGGCTCTGGAACCGCCCGCCCCATGGCGAGATCTCCCGAACCGGTGACGAGGCGGCGCTGGCCCTCGTCGAGGGGATCGTCGTCGACTCGATCGACTGACGCCGTCGATCCACGGACACGCAGCGGTCCGTGGAGCGAAGGCGTCAGGTTTGCCGCGGGACGTGCCCGCGGACGGTGGTCAGGCGACTGCGTCGACCCGGGAGAACTCGCCGGAGCGGACCGCCTCCATGGCCTTCGTCCAGACGATGAGCTGGTCGAGCATCGGCTCGACCGCTGCGATCGCGGGCTCCGTGGGAGCGAGGACCGAGAAGTTCTCGAAGTCCGTGAACAGCGAGAGGAGCACGCTGTTGCGCACGTGCGCCACCTGCATCTCGGACAGCATGCCGCGCAGGTGCTCCACCGCACGCGCACCGCCGGCGGAGCCGTAGGACACGAAGGCGGCGGCCTTGTTGTTGACCTCAGGCGCGAGATAGTCGAGCGCGTTCTTGAGTGCGCCGGTGATCGAGTGGTTGTACTCGGAGACGACGAAGACGTACCCGTCGAACTCGTCCATTCGCGCGGACCAGGCCTTGCTGTGGGCCTTGACACCGGCGCCGAAGGACGGCGGCATGGCCTCGTCCCAGACAGGCAGCTCGAAGTCGGCGATGTCCACGATCTCGAACTCCGCATCCGAACGCTGGTCGGCGATGGACTTGACCCACCTGGCGACGTTGAGGCTCTGGCGGCCGGGTCGGACGCTTCCGGTGACGATGGCGATCTTGGTCATCGCTCTCTCCTTGGTCGGTCAGCGGGCTGGATGCGCGCGAATCAGTGGTTGAAACATCAACCTTCTATCATCCATTCCCGTCCCGGCGCGATGTATCTCAGCTCCATCGCGAGCCTCCTATCCGATCACCATTACGCGCGGGCGGGCACGTCGCCTCGTCCGTACCGGAGTCAGGGGGACTCCCATGGACATCACCAACTGCCCCGAGTGCGGCTCCGTGGCCGAGGTCCTCTGGCGCACCGAGCTCGAGAGCACGGACGGGCTGGTCGAGCATGCCAAGGTGCTCTGCCTGAACCGCCACGGCTTCCTGCTGCCGACAGCGGCCCTACCTGCGGAGGCGGTGACGCACGGGCTGGAGGACCGACCCCAGGTCGAGCGCTCGGCCGGACCACCGCAGCCAGGCTGGCGATCACCGGCACGAAGGCGAACAGGTAGCGCGAGCGACCTTGGAAGGCCAAGGTGAAGGCCGCGATCCCCAGCACCGTGACGGCCAGGATGAGAGTCTCGCGCCGCACCGGCGCTGTGCGTAGCAGTCCGAGCCCGGCGACGAGCAGGACGGCGAGCCACAGGCCTTGGGTCAGGTTCGCACGCAGGTGGTACCACTGGCCGTGGAACCCGTTGCACCGCGTTGACCGCCTCGCTGATTCCGCCGTGCGGCACGACCGCCCCCGGCAGTGAGTCCGGCCCCTCGCCCCACGCCCAGAACATCCCATCGCCCCAATTCCACGCGGCCTTGTTGGCGTAGAACGCGATCGTCCCGCCCAGGCCCCGCTCCTCCCAGCGGTCGCCGATGTAGGACCGGGCGTAGGCCATCATCTGCGCGGGAGGCCGCCCTTCGACGGCCTCGACCATGTCCCTGGTGTAGGTGCCGTACTGCACTCGGCCGTCGGCGGAGAGTTGCTCGTTCATGCCGTCGGCGAGCCACCAGGTCACTGGAGGAGTGCCAGCGGGGTCGACGCGGGCCCGGTCGACGCCGGCCACCGACGCGGCACCCGCCGTTAGCGCAGCGCTCAGGGCGACGAAGAGCACGGTGGCCCCGACGGCCGACGAGATGACCGCCTTGGCGCGGCCGATCGACCAGCGGTCGGTGAGCCGTACGAGCGCGACGACCACCAGAGCAACCATGATGACAGCCGGTGTCGTCTTGATGACGTAGGCGACCGAGATCGCGGCAACTGCCAGGGAACCCAACAGGATTCGCGGGCCCCAGCCTCGGCGGCGCCAAGCAGCGCACGCGAGGGCGACGCCACCCACGACGAAGGGCATCGCGTAGTAGTCGGTGTATGGCACGCTCACCCACGGGCTCACACCGACGAGGGCGAGGACGACGAGCTGCGTGACAAGGGCGGGACCACGGCCGGCCACGGGGACGACAAGGAGGTGAGCGGCATACAACGTGATGGCGACGCACACCCCCGTGACGGTGATGAGCACCGCGTCCGCAGACAGCCCGAGCGCGGAACCCACGGAGACGCCGAGGCGGTCGATCGACACGAGCGGGATGGTGTTCGGATAGAAGGAGAGGTAGGCGTAGTCGGCGTCACCCAATCCGCGCCCTGTGTAGAGCGCACGGGCCATGTCCATGACGACGCGAGCGTCCCAGCCGTAGCGGTAGCGCAGCGCGAGGCCGAGCCCTGCCGCCAAGGCGCCGCCGACGACCGCCACGACGACTGGCAGCCACCTGTTCTTGAGCACGTCCGGTACCCGGCCGAAAAGGCCAAAGGCCAGGGCCACGAGAAGGACGGGCACCACGACCCGCCGGTCGTAGTCGATGAACCCCGGGCGGGGCGCGATCAGGGCGACGAGCGCCACCAGAAGGAGCGACATCCCTGTCAGGCGCAGCAAGGCCCTTCCGACCGGCGTCTCCATGACGCGAGAGGCTACCTGACCGTGTTGACCTCCCATGCCGTCGACAAGGCGCGAGAGCTCGGAGCCAAGCCCTCAACCTGAGCAGCGGCGGCGATACGCTGGGATGCGACGCGACCGGATCGTGCCGTGTTGGAGCGCTCATCCTACGGAGGTTGTGCGATGGCAGTGGACACCTTTATCGCGTTCGTCGCGGTGTATGACTCCGTCGCTGACGCCGAGGCTGACTACGAACTGGTCAAGGATTTGCACACAGAGGCGAACCTGATCGATGCGTATGACGCCGCGGTGGTCGAGCGGGAGGCGGACGGCAAGGTCAAGATCAGGAAGAAGCACGAGACGCCGACCCGCGTGGGCGGGGTTGCCGGTGCCGGCGTCGGCCTGGCAACCGGGCTCGTGGTGGCGTTGTTCCCGTTCGCCGCTATCGGCGGAGGTCTGCTGGCGGCCACCACCGGCGGCGGCGCGGTTCTGGGTGCGGTGGCCGGTCATGCGGCTGCAGGAATGAGCCGGAAGGACCTGAAGGATCTCGGCGAGCACCTCGACGAGGGTCAGGCGGGCCTCGTTGTCGTAGGCGTTTCCGACATGGGCTCGAAGATCGAAGCGTCGATGAAGAAGGCACAGAAGGTCGAGACCAAGGAATTGAAGGCCGACACCGCCAAGATCGAGGCCGACGCCAAGTCCAGCCAGGGCTGACAGCTCGGCGTTCAGTCTCCTGACAACGGGCGCGGGAGTCGGGCTCGTGATTGAGGCCAGTCCGGCGACCACTCATGCGCGGTGGCACGGGCCCGGGAGGGCACGCTCAGCTGTTGCCATCAACAAGACGTTCTGTGGCTGATGCGCCTTGACCGAGGGGCCGGGTGGGGTCAGCATGGCGGGAAGCGTGCCCGTCCACTCGTGAGCGCGTGCTCCCACGGGTGCGTTGGAGGAGGGGCCATGAGGATAGGCCCATCACTATCGGAGTCGCGGCGGTCGCTGCTACAGCTTGCGTCCTCGGTGCCACGGCTGCGGACGCCAGGGACCGACCGTTCTCCACGAGCAAGATGACCGTGCGCCCGGTGCTCGACCCGGGCTTCACCGGTAGCACCACGGGCGGTAGCTGGGCAGTTCAGCGCCGTTCAGATCGAGCGGTACCGGTGCGCGGTCGCGCCCGGGGCCGCAGTACGGGAGCCCGGGCGGCGCCATGGACATCTCGTGCAACGACCCGCAGCCGTACCGGCAGGACTTCAACCCCGACAACGAACTGGCCATTGTGGCCAACCCCAAGGTGCCCACCCACCTGCTTGCTGGTTCCAACGACTACTTCTACCGGATCAACAACTCCACCGGGGCCCGCCAGGCGATCGTTCCGACCGGCTTCTTCACGTCCTTCGATGCCGGCGCCAGCTGGGTCGACGGCCAAGTGCCGATGAAGAGCGGCAACGGCGCGGGTGACCCGTCACCCGGCCTTCGACGGCAAGCTGTCCGGCAACACCCCACAGACCGGCTGGGCGATGATGGCCCAGCTCGAGAACGTGGGGGCCTCGGCGGTCCGTTCGTCTCCCAGGGCAACGTCTCGGTGAGCTGGTCCTCGGACGGTGGCAGTCACCTGGAGCCGCCCCACGATCGCGATGAAGGGCCAAGGCGCGTCGATCGGCCCGGCGAACAATGCCGTCTTCTTCGACAAGGAGTGGCTGACCGTCGACAACAGCCCGAGCTCCCCACACTACGGCCGTGCCTATCTGGTCGCCGTCCGGTACCTCAACGACCTGCACGGCGCCTACGCGGAGTCACCGGTGTACCTGGCGACCTCCGACGACGGTGGCCGCACCTGGTCGACACCCGAAGGAGATCTCCGGGTCCAACGCCCTGTGCACCGCGCAGACCACGCGGACCGGCCGGCCAGTGCGACGAGGACAGCTTCCCCATCCCTGAGGTTGCGCCCAATGGGGACTGCTCGTGCACTTCGCCAACGCCAACATCGACTCGGCCTGGGAGACCCCGGGGAGATCGAGCAGACCCTGCTCGCCGTCAAGTCCACCGATGGCGGAGCGACCTTCAGCAACCCGGTGGTGATCGCGCACCTCGAGGACGGGGCGGCCGACACGCCGTGGAGCGTCATCGGGCGGCAGACCGTCACCGGCCACCAGATCCGCTGGCAGTCGCCAGGGACCATCACCGCCGACCCGACCAACCCGAACCACTGGGTCGTGGTCTACAACGACAACTTCGCCGGCATTCACGACGCCGCCCCGGCCAGCTGCCTGGACGCCATCCCCGGCACTGCCCCGGACTACAACCCCTGCCACGCGGTGACCAACACCAACATCTACATGGCCGAGAGCTGGGAACGGCGGAACCACGTGGAACCCGCGCATCGCGTTGGACACCTCCGCCGGCAACCAGTGGTTCCCGTGGGCCGACTTCCACACCGACGGCTCACTGGCGGTGGCGTACGACTCCAACGAGAACGTCGCCGACCCCGGCGGAGGACTCAACGACACCTTCAACCATGTGCTGCTCACCATCGCCTCGCGCACCCCTAGTAGCGGGGCTGCAGCGGTGACCGGCCGAGAAGTCCTCATGCCTAACGGGACGGGGCGTTCGGCGGGCGAGCAGGTCGACATCTCCGTCACCCACTGGGCCGGCCAGTACGTCCCTCAAGCCGCCTGGCCCGCCATCTGCGGCCCCGACGGGTACACCGACCCGCCGGTCACCAACGCGGAGGGTAAGGACTGCAACGTCTTCGACGGCGACTACACCGGCCTGGCCGTCGGCAACGACAACCACGTCAACGTCGTCTGGACCGGCCTGAATCGCCGGGCCGTCTCACCCCAGATCGATGCGTACACCGGCGCCCCACACGACGGGTACGCCCAGGACGCCATGTTCGCCCGACGCTGACTGCGCACCAGGTGGAGGTTCCGCACACCCGCGCGGAACCTCCACCACGGTGAACCGGACCAACTCTGCGATGCAGCTCAGCATCGGCCAGATCAAGGCGGCGACGCCATCACCGTGCTCCCCTCGACGACCGGTCGGCGTGCTGCGCGACCGTCGCACCGGGTCGCATCTCCATCGCTCCGCAGAAGAAGCGGCAATGCCCTCAGGGGCTCATCATCTGCGTCCCCGACACGACGACGCGGGGCAGCGGCGTCCGCCACCCGGAGCTTGTAGCTTGCCGTGCGTACGAGGCCGTGGTAGGGGCCGCCGCGATCATCGAATGGCTTTGACCCCCTCGGGTACGCGCTCTAATCGCTCTGGGGCCAGAGGGGGCCCTGGTCGGTCCAGGTGACACCCTTGTTGTGGCAGAGGCAGAACGGGTGGCCGACCGGGTCGGTGTAGACGCGCCAGCCGTAGCCGTCGGGGCCGATGGAATCCCGCAGCAGGGTCGCGCCGAGGCCCATGACGCGGCTCTGTTCGGCCTCGATGTCGTCAACTTCGAAGTCGAGATGGAATTGCTTCGGGTGCTCGCCGTCGGGCCACTGCGGGGCGCGGTAGTCCTCCACCCGGATGAAGGCCAGCTCGACCTCGCCAAACCGGATACCGGCCCAGTTGCCGTGGCTCCCACCCTTGACCGGGCGACCCGTCACCTCTGAATAGAAGGTTGCCAGCTCCATCGGGTCCGGGCAGTCGATGATGAAATCGGTGAGTCGCAGCATCGGGCGATCTTGCCACAGGACCAAACAATCCGGAGTTTGAGACGGGCCCTGGCGGGCGCGCTGGATCCCGACCAGCGGGTCGAGCCCGTTTCCCTCGCACCAGGCGAACCACTCTCGCAACTGGTAGGCATACCGCTCCGGCGTCGCAGCCACGTCCGCTCGCGGCGATGGGACGTACGTACCGTTGCTCTCCGAGCCCGCGAGTGAGGCAGCCGGTGGCTTCGACGGCTCAAGCCCGCGAGTGCGGTCGTAAAACCGCCATCCATGTCGCGGGTTTCGAAAATTGAACGTGCGAGATGGTTGCCACATCCGATGAACACCATTGGGACGCCGTCCTGGCTGGTTAGTCGTGCGGCTAGGCGGAGCGGCTCACTCCTCGAGTTGTGGGCGGTGGCCCGACTGGGCCTCCACAGTGTCGTTGATGTCGGCGCCGCCCTGCTGCTCGACGAGCTCCGCGAAGAGCCGACCGCTGACGACGAGCCCCTCCCGCACCGTGAACTGGGTGATCGCGCGCATGTCAAACGGCTCACCCTGCTCGGTCGTGCCCCACCAGTGCCACTCGCTCCACACCACGTCCCCGTCCTGCACCGACGCCGGGACCTCGGCGCGCAGGTCGGGGACCCCAGTGAGGATCGCGCCCCAGTTCGCCTTCATTTGTGCTCGGCCCCCGAAGCCCCGGGCCGGGTGGAAGGGCTGCTCGCTCTGGTAGTCCTTGTGCATCAAGGCCGCCATGCCCTCAAGGTCGTGGGCGTTGGTCCGCTCGACCATCTGCCGGATGACATCAAGACCAGTTGCTACCATGTCCCGCTCCTATCTCCCTCAGCCCCGCTGACAAGCGTCCCACTGCGAAGCCCGGCGCGACGCCCTCCGTGGTGAATCAGGACAGGCGTGCAGGCGTCAGCGAGAGGGAGCGCCGCCCTGCTGCGGCCGCCGGACCGTTCAGCGCGACATAGGCCGCCAGCTTTGCCGCCGGTGCGACCCCCGGAGAGGGCACGCGAACCGCACCGACGCTAGACACTCCCGGACGCGTCCGCAGGCGGCGGAGTGACGCATTCACCGCGGCATGACAGTGCGTCGTCTCGGCCAGCCATTCCAAGGGCGCCACGAGGCCCCTTGTCCTCATGGTGGCTGGGACCGTCCCCCCGCTGCATGCTTGTGGCTCTCGCGTGCGGTCACTTCAGGCGGCTCTTGGGCGCCTGAAGAGGTGCAAGCCAACAGCCGTCGCAATCATGGCGCTTCCCCCGACGGTGAAGGTGATTGGCGCCTCGAAGCCGGTTCCGTAGTCGGCGCTCTGGCAGTTCACGTCCGGGTACTCTGGCTCGTAGAGAACTTGAATCGTGTCGCCTTGCGCAGGCTCGCCGAGCACGTTCTCCGTGGAGCAGGTGACGACTGTTCCGTCCTCGAGGACATGCCGCAGCGAGTAGCTGAAGGCCGATTTGACGCGAGTGACGTCAACAACCTCGGCCTCAGTAGTCACGCCGTTGGTTCGCAGGCCTTGCACGCTGCTGAAACCGGCGAAGCCAAACAGCAGGGCGAGCACGCCCCCCAGCGCCAAACCCAAGATCCAGCGTCGCGCCACAGGAGGAGCTGCGCGGCTGTGTGGCGTGCCGCTATGGCGTGCATGGCGGGGCTCACTCCTCACGGCCACACGATAGATCAGCGGGCACGATGCCCTGACAACCACAGAGCGCTCGAACCGAACAGGCCATGGGCGCGACTCGGCGACGTCCGACTCTCCGCAAACTCGGACGTCCGACAATCGGCAGATCCGGTAAAGGGAGGGCGCCCGGAAGGCGGCGGTTTAGACGCGCTGCCGCTGAGCCGCCATGCGTCGCGGAATCGCCGGCCCGCTCGGCCGTCGGGTCAACCTCGACCCGGCACCAGCGCATCGGCGGTGACGGGTTCTCGCTGATCCGGCGCGTCGGCTGTCGTGGCGGTGACCGCGGTCCCTAAGGTCAGCACGGACGGGCGGCATCATGGACGGAGACCGCGAGGCAAATGGGCAAGCATCCGGTCGAGCTCACACTTCCGCCGTCGCTGCTCGAAAAGAGCAACGATCGCGCTGCCAAGGTGTTGGCGGCATACTTCGCCCCCGTTACGCCAGCCGGAGGGGGATTCACCGGCGGACGGTTTGACACGTTTGATCCGAGCGGGACCCGGTCCGCCTCCGTGAACACCTTCACCAGCGATGACCTCGCGGCAGTGAGTCTGCTATCTGTCGAGGTCTCTGCTCGAGCCGCACTTGAACTGCTGGTATCTCAGCGCCGACGCTACGAAGTGCTCCTTGAAGCCCTTGGCCCGGATATCGACCTGGTCGAAGTGCCGTCGGTGGCCAAGAGTGACTTCCGTCCGGCTTGGGAGTTGTGGAGTGCGCTTTCAGAGCTCCCGGGGCTTGGCCCGACCACTGTCAGCAAGCTGATGGCACGCAAGCGGCCACGGATGATTCCGATCTACGATTCTGTGATCAACGAGGTCGCCCTCGGTGGATCAGGTGTGTTGTGGTCGCCCATGCACGCGGCGCTCAGTCGGAACAATCGTGCCCTTCACCAGCGGCTGCTGGCGTGTCGAGCCGCCGCCGGCCTCAACGAGGCCATCAGCGTGCTCCGAGTATTTGACGTGCTCGCCTGGATGGACGGGTCGGGCAAGTCGGACAGGATCTTGGAGTCACAGGCTTAAGCCTGCCCACGCCGAGGTTGGGCATGTGGGCGGCCTCGGCACCGCGCATATTTGGCGGCGGAGTGACGCAGCTCGAGACGCACGACGACTGGCGGCAGGTCAGTGGACCTGCGTGCGCAATTTGTCGTGCACCAGCTCAGGTCGAGAGCACGGAGACGATCTGATCAGCGGTCCGCTTCGTTGGCTTGCGGCTGAGAAGCCCTTCCTCGCCGTACGCCCGGACAGCAGTCCCATTCGCGCCGGGCGACTCTGCACCAAGAGGGGCGATATCCACGACGACTTGTTGCATGCCGGTCAGGCCGACCGGGATGGCTACGCGAAGCACCAAGTCGCAGCTGGGTAGAGCGACGTACTTCGGGAACGCGAGCGCAATGCGAGCGAGTGCGTCGGATCTGACGTACGGACGTGGGAGGGCCCGATCCTCTACGACGGTTCTCATCCGCGCCGCCGCACGTGTTGCACCGCGCGCTCCGCCTCGGCCACCGCCAAGTGATCCTGGAGCTCCTCCCCCGACGGCGCCGCCGATCGATCCGCCCAGCTGACCAGCCTGTCCGAACAGTCCGATGAGGTAGTGCTCAACAGCAGCGGGAACTATCTCCTCTTGTGGGCGCACTTGTCGAGGATAGGCGCCGCGTGTGCCTTGGTCACCCCAGGCGTCGGCGTGAGTTGGGTCGTGATCGGTCAGGCGCTGGGCGCTACCTGCGAAGCGAACGACCCAGCAAGCGGAGCCGATGAGGAGTGGTGCCCTCTAGCACCTCGACAATCGCGCATCGTCGGCTCCGTTAACCAAGGCACGAGGTCCCGCCCGTGTCGCGGCGACGCAGGTCCGAGGCGCGCGACTCGCGGCATGAGCGGACGGGTTGCCCACGCGAAACCATTTGTGAACCGACTTGCTCCGCTGATGTACTGATGCGCCACCGTGAGACTGCCGCGTGACGGAGGTAGTAGTTGTGGGGAGTTATGAGGAGCTTGCCGAGGTGTACGAGTGGCTCATCTCAGATGCAAAGCTGGCTCCGGCCGAGTTCGCTTCGTCGTTTCATGACGTCCTCAGTCTCCTGCCGTCGAACGCTCACGTCCTCGATTGTTCGTGCGGAACCGGACAGTTAGCGGTTGGCCTCGCCGGTCTTGGCATGCAGGTTGTCGCAACTGACGCCAGCGAAGCGATGGTGCGTCGGACTGCGGAGTTGTCTGAGGAGTTCAGGGCATCTGTCCGGACAGTGCGGGCAGACTGGCAAGAGTTGCCCGACCATTTCGATGACGACACCTTCGACATGGTGTTCTGCGTTGGCAACTCGCTGCACCATGCCGTGGGCGCGAGAGGCAGGGTTGCTGCCCTGAGGTCGATGTCACGGCTTCTGCGCCGTGGCGGGCGCTTGGTACTCACCTCCCGCAATTGGGAACTCGTGAGGGCCAGAGGTTCCCGGCTGGACATCAGTGACCGACTCGTCCGTCGGAACGGTCGCGATGCCGTCGTGGTCTACCGCTGGGAGATTGCGCCGCATTGGGAGGAGGAGCACCACATCGAGATTGCGGTCGCGCAAGTTGATGCGGCTGGGTCGGTTCTTGTCCGCTCGGAACTGCTGTCGTGCTGGCCCTACCGATACGACGAACTCGAAGTCGAGTTGCACCGGGTCGGACTCCGGACGGAAATGAGCACGTTCAACTTTGAGGCCGAGAACTACATGGTGGTGGCGAGCAATGTTTAAACCTCGATCCACCGATGGGCTGGTGGCTGTCGGCGTGATCGTCGCTCGCGGGCTGAGGCTGCGTGTGGGGGCGTGGGTGATCGCCCGACCTCGCTGTCGGGGTGTTCCACGTGGGTTCCTGGGTCGCGCCGTCGTCGGCTGGGTGGTCAGGTCGCGTGCGGTGGCGGGTGGGTCCGCAGACGCGGGTGAACAGTCGGGTCCACGCGTGCTGCCAGGGCCAGCGCTGCGGGCAGGTGCAGGGTGATCCGTCGGGCGGAGGACGCGACCCGGGCCGGGACGGTGATCAGCTTGCGGCGGATGGTCGCGGTGGTCGCCTTCGCCAGGCTCGGGCGCGCGGTGAGGGTGGCGGCGGCGCGGGTGAGGTTGAACGCGATGACGGCCAGCACCAGCCAGGCGGCGTTGGCGGTGAACTTCCCGGAGGGCAGGTGCGCCAGGGCGGAGTTCTTCAGGTCGGCGTGGACCTGTTCGATGATCGCGTGCCCGCGGTGGGTCTTGTCCGCGGCGACGGTGTCCAGCACGTCGGCGGGTCGGTGGTGGTGAAGAAGGCGTGGAAGCGCCAGATGTCGAACAGGGTGCCCTGCCCGGCGGCCTTCTTCGCGCTCGGCGTTGAGGTCCGGGATGCGGCGCACGACCAGCCGGCCGGGCACCTGGTCGGCCGTCTTCTTGGACGGCGAACGCGGTGAACGGGATCTCGGCGACCTCGGCCCGGGAGATCCACGCGCCGGTGGCCTCGTCGAAGATCGGCGTCGGTGTACTCGATCGTGGTCCACGCGTCGTCGTCGATGGCGGCGATCGCCGCCTTGACCGTGGCGGTCCAGCCGGACGGTGACCGACACCTCGGCGCCGCCGCCGAGCGCGGCGCGCGACGGCGGCCGCGGCCGTAGAACGCCGAGTCCATCCGCACCAGCGACCGGCTGGCCCGGGCCGAGCAGCCGGCGGGCCGGTCTTGAGCGCGTCGGCGACCAGCCGCTTCGCGCCGCGCGGGCGAGCCGCACGAGCCCTTGCGCAGCCGCTGCGCCACGACCACCGGCGCGCGTGCCGGCGGTGGTGAGCGGTGGCCAGCAGCGCGTTCAGGCCGCGGACCCCGGAGTAGCCGAACCCGGCGCCCTGCTTGGCGTGGCCGTGGACCTCGATGATCGTGTCGTCGACATCGACCACGCGTACCCGCCGGCGCCTGCCGGTGCCGTCGGCCGGCGAGCGACCAGCGGGTCCGGCCCGGCCAGCGCGGTCAGGAACCGGGAGGCGACCGCGTCGAGCTGGCGCACGTGGCCGAAGGTGAACGCGCGCAGGAACGAGCCCAGCGTCGAGGGCGCGTACGCGCCGGCGAAGACCCGGCCCATCCCGCCGTGCCGCAGCAGCGCCATGTCATCGATCGAGTCGGCGCCGGCGACCATCCCCGCGACCAGCGAGGCCACCTTCAACCCGGCGTTGGCGCCCTTGTCGGTCGGCACACTCAGATGCTCATCGGCCAGCTCGCGCAGCCCGGCCGCGTCGGCCAACGCCAGCACCGGGACCAGCCCCGCCGACGACACCAGATTCGGGTCGTCGAACGCCGCCGACGTCCGCGCCGAGCGTGTGAGAGAGTTGCATCCCAGAGATGCCCTTCCGGGTTGAGTGTGATTGGAACCGTCGCAAGTCCCAATCTCCCAGCACGGCAGGGCATCTCGTCGTTACGGCACGCTCACACCACCACGCTCATCGGTGGATCGAGGCTAAACAACAGGCTCTCAGTTCCTGGCCGGACCGCGCGGTTGCTCGCAGGAGGCTTGCGCCCTCTCTCAATCAGGACAGGACGTCGCCAGCGCCCGGTACGCGGCGGAGTGACGCACCGTTGAAATCGGCCACCGCGGTCAGAGCGGTAGCTCAGGCCAACCGCACGGTCAACTGGCCATTGGCGTGCTGCTTGGACACCACCTTGTCGCTCCGCGACTCCACGAAGTCTCGGAACGTTGTGAACCCGAGCGACTTCTCCGTGAAGGCCGGATCCATTCGCTGCATCTGGCTCTTGACCCCAGCGGCGTAGACCCAGTCGTCATCACCCTTCTGCAGGCCGACCCGAATCGCGCGTACGAGGAGGTCGGTTGCCTCCCCTGCTGCGGGGTCCGCAGACACCGACCTCCGTGCCGGAGTCTTCTTGGCCACAGCCTTCTTGGCCGGCGCCTTCGTCACTACCCGCTTGGTCACCGGCGGCGGAGTGACGCCGGGCAGGTGGGCGTAGTCGATGAACTCGTTGCAGGCTGACACCAACGCCTTGCTGGTTGACCCGGCGACGCCTATGCCGACCACGTAGCGACCGAGTTGTTTGCAGCTCTGCGCGAGTGGGACGTAGTCGGAGTCTCCGGCAACAAGAACCACGTGCGAGATCTCGGGATGGCGCATGAGGTCCTCGACAGCGTCCACGGCAAGCCGGATGTCAGCTCCGTTCTTGACGCCAGAGGCGGTGAACAACTGGACAAGGTGAAGCGCTCGCCCCATCAGCTCGTCCTTGTATGCCGCGTTCGCGGGGACCGACCAGTCGGCGTAGGCCCGGCTCAGCGACACGCTGCCGAAGGAAGCCGCGTAGTCGATGATCGCCCCGATATCGACCTGGGCCGCGGCCAACTTCACGTCGATCGGGTCTGTCGAATTCGCGGACCGCCCACGCTTGCGCGGATCGTCCTCTCGCCACGCCTGCTTCCCGTGAATGTCGTCGTAACGGGAAATGACCACATTGTCGAAGTCGATGTAGACAGCAACCCGTTCGCTCATGGCGCGAGCCTATGACCCGCTGGCGACCAGCACCCTGTCGGGAGCGGACACGATGCGTGGGAGGATTTCCAGGCCATCGCCGGAAGGGCTGCGTGAACCGGGCCGGGCGCGGACGCCTTCGTGGGCGCCTTGACGCGGCGGTAGGAGGCAGGTCAGCAAGCCGTTTCATTCCGCGGGATTGGCGCTGCGCCGATTGGGTAGCACCAAACCAGCCCCTCAGGGAAGGAGACCCGGGTGTCGAAGGATCTCAGTGACAGCGCCAACCGCAAGAAGCTGAAGAAGTCGTCGTTCGCGTTGCCGGAGGAGGAGAAGTACCCGATTCCTGACATTGAGCATGCTCGGAACGCTTTGGCCAGGGTGGCCCAACATGGGTCGGGGGCCGAGAAGAAGAAGGTCCGGGCGGCGGTCGAGAAGAAGTATCCGAGCCTGAAGAAGAACGACTGACGGCACGGTTCGAGGGCCGGAGGCCAGCGTCCCGTAACGGGCGGAGCCTGGAAGGTCGACTGGCGGCGCAAAGACGCAACTCAGCCACCCGTTTCTGAGGATTCGGCTGCTGCGCGCGTCAGCCGTCTGCCATGAGCTTTCGAACGACCCACTGGTTTATGCTCAGGTTTTCCTCAGCCGCGCGAAGAGCGACCTCTCGGTGCAACTTCTCGCCCAGTCGGAGGTTGAACTTGCCGGAATAGCTGCGTTCAGAGATCGGCTCTGGGACGTCCTCGCCTTGTTCCTGCATGTCCACGACGACATCTGCTAGCACGGCTTCAAGCCCTTGCAGAGCCTCGACCTGAGACGGTGCCAACCAGGACAGGGAGGGGAACTCCGCTACGGTGGCGACGAACTCGCCCTCCTCCACCGACCAGGCAACGCGGTAGGTGTAGTGAGACACGTCGACCTGCGGCCGCTCCATCGTGTCCATTACTCGCCCTCCTTCTTGTCGATCGCCTTGAGCACTTGGCGAA
The DNA here is from genome assembly GCA_963826445.1 of uncultured Actinomycetota bacterium. Taxonomy (GTDB): domain Bacteria; phylum Actinomycetota; class Actinomycetes; order Actinomycetales; family Dermatophilaceae; genus Intrasporangium. Next base: position 8,682 of record CAWGXD010000020.1, on the reverse strand, counting down.
CTTGGTAAGCCTTGGCCTTGCCCTTGTCGTTCTGAATGTTGACGCGTGGATCACCGGGCCATGGGGTCTTGAACACCGCGTGTGATGATCCGGTCTGACGCGGCTTGCCGAAGTAGTGTTCGCAGACCTTGTGGAGATCGTTGTAGGCGATGTTCTGTTGGCTGTTGCGCATCGCCACAACGATCGACTCCACCGAGGCCACAACTCATGGTACTACGCGCAGTACCAGTGGCCAAGACGAGCATCGCTGTCTGGGTGCTGGGATCTCACCCGGGGGGTGACGCCCCGAGGATGCCGGGTCCGACTCGGCAAGGCGGGAAGCAGGGTGCTCAGACGCCGGCGACGTAGGCGGTGAGGAAGTGGACGCCGTGCCGGTCGAGGTTGCCGCGGGCGCGGTCGTAGTGCTCGGTGGTGCGCGGGTCGGCGTGCCGGGCCAGGATCTGCGCGTCGCGCAGCGGGACGCCGGCGTCGAGGGCGTTGGTGATCGCGGCGTGCCGCAGCGAGTGCGGGCTGATGTGCCGCGGGATCCCGGCGGTCTTCGCGATCCGGGCGACCATCCGGTAGACGTCGCGTCGGTCGATCGGCTTGCCGGAGACCGGTCGCAGCACCAGCGGCCCGCTGGTGCGCTGGCCGCGGCAGGCCTCCAGGACGCGGAGCACCGGGACGGTCACGGGCATGGTGGCGGGCTTGTTGCCCTTGCCGACCAGGTGCAGGACCCGGTGGCCGCGCAGGGTGTCGGCGTAGTCCTCGATCCGCACGGCCGCGGCTTCGGAGGCGCGCAGGGCGTTGATGCCGAGCAGGTAGGCCAGGGCGCCGTGGTGGACGGTGATGGTCTGGGCGACCTGGAGGAACCGGATCAGCTCGAGCCGGTCCAGGCCTTGGGTGCGGGACTCGTCGCGGTGGATCTTCGGCAGCCGGGCGTAGACGGCCGGGTCGGCGGCGATGAGGCCGTCGATGTGGGCGAACCGGAAGAAGCCCGCGGACGGCGTGCATCATCGTGACGACCGAGGAGTCCATCAGCCCGCGGTCGCCGAGCTGGCGGATGTACAGCTCGACGTGGGCGCGCTGGATCCCGACCAGCGGGTCGAGCCCGTTGCTCTCGCACCAGGCGAACCACTCCCGCAGCTGGAAGGCGTACAGGGCGTGGGTGCGCCCGGAGTAGCGGGCCAGGTAGGACACCGCCGCCAGCTGGGCGGTCGACATCGTCGCGGGCTGGAACGGCAGAAGAGTCGTTGGAGCTGGACATGGAGTCACCTCACGCGGCGACCTTGGCTGGCCAGACCCCGCTCGCCGCCAACGCGGCCGGGCTCGTGGACCCCTCGACGCTAGACCCGCTCCGGCGGTCGCCATTTCCGAAGCGGCGATGTGACGCGGGCCTATCCGGCTCGGATGATCGAGTCGGGCCGCTTCCAGATCGTCGCACTGCACCAATCGGCCAGTGGCACGCCGGTGGACCAGGGCATGTCCGCAAGACTGCTTGGCAGGCTGCAGGAGGTGGATGGCCCCCCAACGGCTGGATCGCAACAGGCGTGTGGGCTGGATGGATCGAGGGCGGCGCTTGCTGCTTGCTCGAATGTCGTCCATGGCGCACGGCGCCGGGCAATGATGGTGAGCACACATACTGCCAAAGGGGTGGCGCGATGACGTGGCTGATCGGATTTGCGACGTTCATTGCGGTCTCTGTGGCCGCGAAGCTCGGCCTTGCATTCCTGTTAGACACGTGGTGAAGCAGTGAGGGCTTGGATCCTGCATCGCGACCTCCGCTGAACGCCGGTGCGGACTGGCTCGTCAGTGGGTTGATCGGTCTGGGCGCCGGCTGGGTTGTGATTCGGATGGTCGGCGAAGACTGAAGCGGATCACCGGCCCTTTGTCCTTCGCTGGTCCAGACCCACTGCTACATTGCACGCGCTCTTCTGATGCGGTAAGGACGGTCGATTGCGGCGGAGTGACGCTCCGTCCCGGGTGGTGGCGGACATCCAGCCCAAAGTAAGTGCCGTCGAGTCCATGGCTGGAAGTTCGACGGCGAATGGTTCACAGCCGTGGTTGCCAGCCTCGGTGAGGTACGGGTGCACGCAACCCCCACTTCGGCCGGTCCGCCTCGCCCACGGGAACCCTCGAACCACCGCTGCTCACCTCGCGAAGTGGACCGGAACTCGTCGAAGGTCCCGCCGAATTCTACAGGAGCTGCCCAAGCCAGGCCGCCCCGTCGCTGAGGACTCTGCCGACCAGTACTTCCTGCCCTCCACCCTGAGAGACTAGAACTGTGCAAGTAAACACAGCATCCAAAGACCTGCTATTTGCCACGGTCAGGCTCGTTACCGAAGGCGAGGACGGCGAGGGAACCTCGGGAACTGGTTTCATACTCGACCTAGAATTGGAGGCGGGGGAATCAACACCGGTACTCATCACTAGTCGCCACGTAGTCGAGGAAGCAAGGGAGGTTTCTATTCATCTGGCTCTCTCTGGAAGCGAGTCGGATGTCCAATTGGGTACCGCGATACAAGTTCGCATCGCGAACGGACGCGCGGCGTTCTTCTACCCTCCTAACAAAAACCTGGATATCGCAATCGCTCCGATCGGTCGAGTGATACGAGATGCTCCGAGGCGGATGTTCTATCGCGCCCTGCCGGCGTCTCTGGTGCCTGATGGGGTCGCGCTAGACGCACTGGACGCCATCGAGGAGTTGATCTTCGTGGGCTACCCAGATGGCAGGTGGGACTCCGCTAACCAGACTCCGATCGTCCGGCGTGGAATCACCGCAACCCCAGTGTGGCTCGACTACGACGGACTGCCGTACTTCCTCATTGACGGAGCTGTCTTTCCGGGAAGCAGTGGGAGCCCGGTTCTGGTTTACAACTCTGGAGGCTTCAACGTCGGAGGGAGGTTCGCAATCGGCCAGAGGTTGATGCTCGTCGGCGTCCTGACTGAGTCGCTGATCCGCAACCAATCTGTGCACTTCGGTGAGCTAGGCGGCTCCTTCACCAAGGCCTGGGTTTGGGCACCGTGTTGAACCCCCGCGCCTTGGGCCATGCCATCGACTTGTTCTGCGCGAATGCAGGCCTCAAACGCCCGCAACGTACCGAGTTGGGTGAGCGTGCGTGAGAAGTCGGCGGCAAGCTGGATTGCGGAGTGCAGACCTTGTCGGTCGGACCGTAGGCTTGCCTACGTCGCGAGGATCGGTCAGGAGAGGTGCGGGTATTTGCTTAGCCTTCGCGGCGGATTGACGCTGGTCCAGGCTGTGGCGACGCTAGGCGTCCGGCCCGCTCCTCATTAGCCCGGGCCGTGGGCTCCACGGCGGCGACCTGGTTGGTAGCGTCTCGCTCAGGCGGGCTCAGGGAGGGGCACCATGAAAATCTTCATCAGCTGGTCAGGGCAACGGAGCCGGAAGACGGCGAAGCTGCTGCATGCCTGGCTCCCGCAGCTCATCAACGAGGTCGAGCCGTGGATGAGCGACATTGACATCAACAGCGGGGGTGACTGGGGCGATGAGATAAGGCAACAGCTCAACACCGCCCAGTTCGGCATCATTTGCGTGACGCCGGGGAACATGAAGCGCGAGTGGCTGCTGTTCGAGGCTGGCGCACTCAGCCGTCAGGTGAACGACTCTGCAAGCCGCGTCGCCCCGTTCCTGATCGGGTTCAACGAGAAGTCGGACCTTCGCTTCCCGCTCGCACGCTTCCAAGCCACGGAGCCCACCATTGAGGACATGCGCAAGCTTCTCCTATCCATCAATTCGCAATGCAAGAAGCCTCGAACGCAAGCGCAGATCGACGAGGCTCTCGACGTGTACTGGCCAAAATTCATCGAGCCGTACGAAGTGATCCGTGCCAGTGCCTCCCAGCAGGCTCCGAGCAGGCGCTCGGAACGCGATCTGATCCTGGAGGTCCTTGGGCTCGTGCGTGGACTGGACAAGCGCTCGGGTGAAACCCGAATCTAGGTCTCGTCAACGTCCAGTACCCTAACAACTCGATAAGTTCGAGGGTGAGTCGAATAGCGGCGGACTACGGCCTGTCTCTAGTGAACCTGGACTTCGATTCCGGCCTTCCCAAGGCAACTCTTGAGGACATCATCGGCGATCCGGACAACGCGCGGATTAGGATTCGTCAAATGCACGCCGCCATTCGTGACCAAATGGGCCGAGAGGTCGCGCTCAAGTTGGTTGAGTGAAGTCGCCAGGATCCTGCCCCGTCGCAGGGGCAGCCGGGACGGTAAGACAGAGTGGCAGTCCTTCGGCCACACCGGGAAGATGTCGCAACAGAAGCGCTCATCAGCGTGAGGTGTTTAGCGTCAAGGGTTGGGTCGGGTGCCCGTGTCCGGTCGTCGGTCCCTGCATAGCGGTAATCGGAGCTGTGCTCGGCAGCGTGTGATCGGGTTGTGTCGACGACGGGACGGGGCGGCCTGTGATGAGCGACGAGATACCGGTGGGGTTCTCAATGCCGCGGAAGGCTCGCCCCGACCCAGCCCTGGTGGACGCGTCAGCCCTCGGCGTTGAGGGCGCGAATCGGGTTATGCCGCAGCCGCCTCGGTTCGTGGGTGCCGTGGGCGGCGACGTCCGGGTCCCAGGCCTGCCGGTGGTGACGACGGCGTACAGCTGGCGCAGGATCGCCGCGGCGACGACGGTCTGGGCCTGGGTGGGCTTGAGCTGTTGGTCTCCCGGGTGGTCAGGTGCCGGTAGCGGGCGGCGTACACCCGGTTGTTCTGTAGGCAGCCCCACACCGCCCGCCAGGCCGCGACCCGCAGCCGCGGGCGGCCGGCGCCGGACAGGCGGGCTCTTGCCGGCGAAGGTGCCGGACATCCGTTCCCGCGGGGCCAGGCCGGCGTGCTTGACCACGGCGCGGGCGGAGGTGAACCGGCGCAGGTCGCCGGTCTCGGCCAGGATCGCCGCGGCCCCGACCGGGGACAGCCCGTCGATGCGAGCGACCAGCTCGGTCAGCCCGCAGCTCGTCCAGGACGGCGACCATCCGGGCCTCGGTCGACGGCCAGCTTGGCGCGGGCGTGGTCCCAGTCCTGCAGGATCCAGCCGATCCGCTCGAACGCGCCGGGCGGTGCGCGCACCACCCCGGCGGTATCGGTCAGGGCCGCGAACAGAGCTTGCGGACGATCCGCAGGCACGGCTCGGCCTTGCCGCGGCGGATCACCTCCCTGCGCACCGCGTGCTCGAACCGGGCCGCACCCAGGCGGCGGGTGCGGGCCAGGTCCCCGCCGTCGCGGGCCATGACCACGGTCATCGCCGCGACCCAGGTGGTCGACTTGAACGGGTGCTTGGCCGCCTCGAGGGCGGCGGGCCACACGCACTCGAGCAGGTCGCGGATCTGCTGCACGCACCGCACGTGCTCGCTCGATCAGCTGCTCGCGGCGGGCGCCGAGGTGCCGCAGCCGCCCCCAGGTCTCGTCGACCGGTTCGGGCAGGTAGCAGCGCAGCTGAGCGGTCAGCCGGGCGATCAGCACCGCGTCCTTGTCGTCGGTCTTGTCCGGTCAGGTCCTCGGTCTTGCGCGCCCACGACGACACCGCCGGCTGCACGCACACGAACGACATGCCCCGGTCCGCGGCGAGCTGGCCCAGCACCCGCCACCGGTGCCCGGTCGGCTCACACGCCGACCGTCACCCCAGCGAACCCGGCCCTGGCGCGCCCGCTCAGCCGCCCAGTCCAACGCCGCCCCCAGGTCCCACGCCTTGCACCGGAACGTGCGCCGCGCCAGCACCTTGGAGTCGTGGTCGGTGACCACCACCATCTGCTTGCGGTCGGCCAGGTCGATCCCGACGATCGCGTTCGTGACCGGCACCGCCTCCCGCAGCCGCGACAGCCGAGCGTTCCGGTTCCGATCCCCACGAGAAACGCCACTACCGTTGTTCATGAACGTCCTCCTTCTTGCGCTGGGACACCAAGCCCGACAAGCGCATCAGGAGGACGTTCCCCACGCCAGACCGAAGACGCTCAACGCCTTCCTATGCCGCAGGCAGTCCGGTCGGCAAGCGGGATAAGACGCAGGATGTTCGCCGTGCCAGTGCCTCAGGGTACGGGAAAGCGCGAGTCAAGCTGCTTGCCCATCCTGCTGCTCGAGTCACCCCAATACGAACTCCCACTCGTCCCAGTCCCTCGGCCCCCCGGTAACGTCTCGGGGCCCGAACTGCTCAGCCAACGAACGCGTCTTGAGGCGTCGTAGAAGTTCGGCCTTGGCACCGGGCGTGAGCCCGGACTGCGATTAACGCTGTCGCCGCCGGCCAACTGCCGCAGCATCTGGAAAGCCGGAAATACTCGGCAAAGGGTCGCACGGAAGGATCTTCCCAGGCCAAGCGGACGAGAAGGTATGCGATGAGTGGGCCAATGGGCGCCGGAGGAGCGTACGCGACGAAGGCCCCGGAGAACGTGGATAGATCCTTGTTGCCGACCCAACGTTGATGGACAGCACGCACCGACTTGAGGTAGTAGCACGCGTTTGCGACGCAGAGCACATCAAGCTCCTCGCGGGCGTGTCCGACTTGGGAGCGCCCATTAGCCATAGCCTCATTGACTTTAAGGGAAGCCACGGCATCGTTGGCCCAGAGTGCGAGTGCGCGAGTACGCCGTACAGGATGGGACTTACGAGTTCGCGGTAAGGAGTTCCGTTTCGGGGTGCGCACAGCTTCGCGATCTGTGACCCGGTCTTCACCGCGTCCGCGAGGTGCTGCGCCTTCAAGGTCAGCTTGCACTCAAACGCTGCTGCCACGCCGGAGGCCATGTACATCTTGCTTTCAAGCAGCTTTGGGTAGCCGGGGCGTAGGACCACTAGGTCTACCTGCCGGCTAGCCTCGCCGTTGTGAGCAAGGATTCGACCTTTGGTACGAACCTCATAAGTGGACGGCAGCCACTCCCGAAGCGCCGGCCCATCCCTCTTCTCCTTCGTCGCCCGCGGTTCCGGGATCCTCTGTGGCGCGAGCCCGGATGCGCGCGTACTCGCTGCTCATCTGGGCTGAGATCTGTCCGATCCAAGCATCGAGTTCACCAAGTACTGGGTTGCATTCCACACATAGGCCCATCTTCCACGACGGCGTCCCCGGCCACCCACGCGGTTCCGTGCCGACCTTGGTGACAGGCATCCGCGCGTACACGGCTGCGCGATCGGAAGCGCTTGGAGTCTCGAGAGCGTGATCACATCCTCCCCACCGGGTCCTATGCGCTGGCAGGCTGAGGCGAGGACCCTCATGTGGGACAAGCCTCGGCGAAGGCCACTCCGCCAATCCTCCGTGTCCGAAGGTCGGGGCGATCCACTCGGCACGCTCTTCACGAGTCCTAAGCGGTCGCCTGAACGCCTCGATAATCACGCAGCTGCGTGCAGGACTAATCGCTGATTGCGTATGTGGCTGTTAGTCACCGACCCTGGTCGCGCGCGCGTCGCCGATCCCAAAGTGGCTCTTCCCAGATGAGTGTGGGGTCATAGGTTCAGGCCTCCTGCGATGAGGAGCATCCGCAGCCTGTAGTTCTGCCTGTTGCGGAAGCCGCGGGCGACCCTGCGGTGCAGCTCGATCAGTCCGTTGACGGCTTCGGTGCCACCATTGTTCGCGCCGCCGGTGGTGAAGTACGCGAGGAACGCCTCGCGCCACTGGGCCAGCGTCCGCCCGAGGCGGGCGATCTCGGGGATCGGGCACGAGGCGAAGCTGTCGAGGATCTTCTCGGCGATGACGCGACCGGCGGCGTGGCTGGCCTGGTGGTAGGCGGCGCGGACCTGTTGGGCGCACTGGTAGGCGACCCACACCTCGTCGTGCCGCTCGTCCGCGGCGATCGCTGCCGCGAGCCGGGCCTGTTGTCGTTCGCTCAGGTGCTCGGCGCCGGCGTGCAGGATGTTCCGGATCCGATAGAGCGGGTCGTCCTTGCGGCCGCGGTGGCCGTGGATCTGCTGCTGGACGCGACGACGGACCTCGTCGAGCGCGTGACCTGCCAACTTCACGACGTGGAAGGCGTCAAGGACGGCCACGGCGTCGGCGAGCTGGTCATCGATCGCATTCTTGTACCCGCGGAACGGGTCGAGCGTCGCGACTTCGACACGAGCCCGGAACGCCTCGCCGCGGTCGCACAGCCAGGCCGCGTACGCGGGCCCCGAGCGGCCGGCGACCAGGTCCAGCAGCCGCGCCTTCACCACCATCTTGTCGGGGTTCTTCGGGTCGGGCTGGCGGGTCAGGTCGACCATCCCGGTCAGCTCCTTCGGGCCGCGCCGGACCGGGCTCACGTGATGCCACACGTGCTCATCCACGCCCAAGGTGGTGACCCCGTCGAAGCGGGACTCGTCCGCGGCGGCGGCCTGCAGCAGCGGCCGGATCGAGGCCCACACCGTGTCCCATGTCGTGCCGAGCTGTCTGGCCAGCCCGTGGATCGAGGCGTGCTCGCGGCGGATCTGCTCGATCGCCCACCGGCACGCCCGGGTCGTCAGCAGCGCCCGCGGCCGGGCCACCCGCTCGTCCTGCTCAACGAACGAGACTCGCGGGCAGGCCGGCTCCGGGCACAGCCAGCGCCGCTTGCGCCACACGACCGTGACCGGCCGGCCGGCCGACGGGGCGTCCACCAGCCGCACCTGCAGCCGCCCGTGACCGTGCGCCACGACCCCGCAGCTCGGGCATCCCATCACTGCCGGTTCGGACTCCACCGTCACGGTCAACGCGCCGTCCTCGTCACGGGCCACGGCGGTCACGCGCAGCCCGTCCAAACC
>CAWGXD010000019.1:0-66886 GCA_963826445.1 uncultured Actinomycetota bacterium | reverse complement strand
CCAGCGGCGGTAGCGACGGCGCACGAGCGCGCTGTGCGCCGTGGGACTCCGCTCGCGATCTACACGAAGGGCATGTTCTCGACGGGCCACGATGCGGCCAACCGCGAGGTGGTCGCCACGGCGCCCGCCGACTCGCTCGACCTGGTCGGCCTCGCCCTGCATGCTCCGAGGAACGCGGTCGACCGGATCCTCAAGGGCACGCGCTTGCACCCCTGACGCATTGCGCCGCGGGGCGGCGGCTACCGGTCGAGCGGGAAGTTGTCCTTGAAGACATTGTCGGGGTCGTAGGTCCGCTTGAGCGCGCGGAGGCGTTCGAGTGTCGCGGGCGGGTAGGCGTCCGTGAGGCGCTCGGGCCGGCGATCGGTCTCGAAGCTGACATAGAGGCCATTGAAGTGGTGGGCCAGGGCGTCCCACTCGCGGTCGAGCTGGGTGTGCGTCGCGCCGAGGGCGACCACGCTGAACGCGGCGGACCGGTGGGCGAAGGCCGTCGCATCGGGCGACACGTCCTGGGTCGCCCCGCCTAGGGCACGGACCTGGAAGAAGTACGTTGCTCCTGAGCGCAGCAGCTCGGCGGCCTGCTTCGCGAACTCCGGGGTGATGTGGTCGAGCAGACCGGAGCGGGAAACCGGCTGGCCCTGCGCGTCGTGGATCGCCGGCGGTGGGACGACGAGGGCCTCGTAGGGCAGGATCTGCGCCTGCTGCCCGATGAGGGGCGCCGTGTTGGCCAGCGGTTGGAGCCGGGACAGGATCGTCTCGGAGTCGTCGGAGGCGACGACGTTCATCGTCTGGGCAACGACGCGGCCGTCGCGGGGCGGCCCCATGATCAGGAAGCTCGTGGTGTCGCGCGGTGACGACTCGATCGCAGCACCCCACCGCTCGAGGAAGCCGGCCACGTCGGATGTGACGTCGTGGGCGAGCTGGGCGAAGCCGACGTCGCCCACCTCGCCGGCCTCGAACTCGAAGGCGGTGACGATGCCGAGCATGAAGCCGGCGCCGCGGACGCCCCAGAACAGGTCGGGACGCTCGTCCTCGCTTGCCCGGACCAGGGACCCGTCGGCGAGGGCGATCTCGACAGCCCGCAGCCGGTCGATGGTCAGGCCCTGCGACCGCCCGAGGAAGCCGATGCCTCCGGCCGTGGCGAGGCCGCCGACTCCGACTCCGCCGTAGTCCCCGGAGGTGAGGGCCCAGCCGTGCGGGGCCAGGGTGGCCGCGACCTCGCCCCAGCGGGCGCCTGGCTCGACCCTGACGCGTCGGGTGGACCTGTCGATGACCTCGATCGATCGGAGCTGGCGAAGGTCGATGATGATGCCACCGTGGTTCGTGGAGCGACCGCTGATGCCATGACCGCCGCTGCGCACCGACAAGGGGACCGGCTGGGACCGGGCCCATCGCACCGCCTCGGCCACCCCGCTCGGATCGCGTGGTTGCAGCACGAGTCCGGGATTTCCGCCTCGCATGTAGTTGGACCGGAGGCGGGCGTAGCCGGCGTCGCCGGGCTCGACCGCGTCAGCCACCAAGGTGTCTGGGACGGAGTCGTAGTCGATGCCGACGTGGCGCTGGACCCGGATGAAGCTGCTGGCGATGCTCCGCGTCACTGTGCCACGCTCGGCCCGCTCGGCGACGACCGCTTCGCGGAGGGCAGGCACGACCTCGCGTGCGAAGGTCTCGATCGAGTCAGGATCGTCGGAAGCGAGGACGACGGTCCCGACGCCGTGATCGACGACGACGGGCAGCAGCTGCTCGACCCACTGCGCGGGGGGCCCGGCGAGGAAGCCGCCGCCGCGGGAGCCGAAGCGGCCCGAGACGTTGGCGATTCGCCGGATCTCGCGTGGGTCGCGGCCCGCGCGGATCGCCGCTGCGTCGAGGGCTTGGGCAGTGGTGGACAGGTCCGCCAATCCTGAGTTACCGCCCGGGATGACCCAGCCGTCGGCGAGCCGTCCGATGAGGTCGAGCATGCGAGGCTTGCCCCCGCCCACCCAGATGGGGATGTTGTGGGCGGGAGCGGGGCCACGGTCCACGCCGCTGACGTGGTGATGGAGGCCCTTGGTGCGCAATGGAGTTCGTTGGCTCGCCGACCAAATGCCGCGAATGACGTCGATGGCCTCCTCGAGCGCGTCGACCGACTCGCCCGGTGAGAGTCGATCGATGCCCATCGACTCCATCGCATCCCAGAAGTAGCCGGCACCGAGGGCGAGCTCGAGCCGACCGTGCGAGAGGAGGTCGAGGCTGGCGGCGGCTCTCGCGAGTACGGCCGGCTGTCGCATCGGCACGTTGATGACGCTGGGAGCGAGCCGGATTCGCTCCGTCTGCCCCGCGACCCAGCTGAGCAGCGTCCACGTCTCGTGGAAGCGCGGCTGGTACGGGTGGTCCTGAAAGGTGACGAGGTCGAGTCCAACCGCCTCGCTGAGCTGGGCGAGGCGGACGGGGGTCAGTGCGTCGTCCCTGCCCTGGCCGTTGAGCGGCGTGATGAACGTGCCGAACTCGAGCGGGTGTCCGAGGTCCATGGTGCTCATCAGCTCGCTGCACCAGGACGGACCATCGCCGTCCCGCGTCGCTCGCGCTCTACCACCACGAGCTCGCGCGTCGCCGGCGCCACCTCCTGGCCGAAGAGGGCGAGCTGGTTCGGGTCGTCGCCCACGACGATGAAGGCGCTCAGACCGTGCTCCAGGGACAGCATCGCGAGCTGCTCGGCCCACTGGCTGGGCGGTCCCACGAGGAGCCGTTCGCTCGGCTGGGCGGTGAACTGGCCGCCGATGTTGACCAGACGTCGCACCTGCCTCGGGTCACGGCCGGCAGCAGACGCGGCCTCGTCGATGCGGGCGTTCGACTCGTCGATCTGCTCGATGCCCTTGAGGTAGGCGAGCGAGGGCAGCCAGCCGTCGGCCTTCTCGCCGATGAGCCGCAGCATCCTCGGCTTGAGGCCGCCGACCCAGATCGGGATGTCGTGTGCCGGGGCGGGTCCGCGCTTGGCTCCGTTGACCCGGTGGTGTTTGCCGTCGACGACGAGGCGCTCGGGATTGCCCTTGTCCCAGATGCCGCGGATGACGTTGATCGCCTCACGGAGCGCCGATAGCGACTCGCCGGGGCTGAGCCGCTCGCCACCCATCGCCACGATCGGGTCCCAGAAGCCGCCCGCCCCCAGGCCGAGCTCGACGCGGCCACCGCTCAGCAGGTCGAGGCTGGCCGCCGCCCGGGCGAGGACCGCCGGCTGCCGGAGCGGGAGGTTGAGGACGTTGCCGGCGATGTGCACCCGCTCGGTCCGGGCCGCAACGAAGCTCATCAAAGTCCACGTGTCGAGGAAGGCCGCTTGGTATGGATGGTCCTGGAACGTGACGAGGTCCAGACCCGTTTCCTCCGAGAGCTGCGCCAGCGCGACGACGTTGTCGGGCGCCGCGTTGGCGGGCGTGATGAAGGAGCCAAAGAGCAGGTCGTGGCCGTAGTCGGTCATGTCCCGCTCAACCCAACAACGGCGCTCAACCTTCCCGGGCCTCGTGACGGAGGGCGGCCGCGCGCCGCGTGAGGTGGTCTCGTTCACCGATGTTCGTCGCGCGTTGCGCGGCCGCCGCGTAGTGCTCGGCGGCCCCGGCCCGGTCGCCGACCTGCTCCAGCAGGTAGGCACGCACGGCGAAGTACCGGTGCCGCTCACCAACGAGCGGCTCGAGGGTCTCGAGCTCGGCGAGCGCCGCGTCCGGCCCGAGCGTGTGCGCAAGGGCAACGGCCCGGCTCAGCCGCGCGATCGGGTTGTCCGTCAGGGCGACGAGCTCGTCGTACCACTCGAGGATCTGAGCCCAGTCGGTCGCCTCTGCCGTGGCCGCATCATCGTGCAGCGCGGCGATCGCGGCCTGCAGCTGGTACTCACCGCGGCGGTTCGCCGCGAGCGCCTGCTGGAGGATCTGGACGCCCTCGGCGATCTCGTCGGTGTCCCACAGCGAGCGGTCCTGTCGGTCGAGCGTGACGAGGCGACCATCGTCGCCGAAACGCGCTCGTCGACGAGCGTGGTGCAGGAGCATCAGGGCCAGCAGGCCGTGGATCTCGGGATCCGAGTGCCCGGTCGCCAGTTGCCGGGTGAGTCGGATCGCCTCGGCTGCGAGGTTGACCCGTCCGCTGTGGCCCGCGTGGTAGATGAGGTAGAGGACCCGAAGCACGGAGTCGAGGTCGCCCGTTGGGCCCAGCTCAACGTCCGCAATGGTGCGCTTGGCGCGGCTGATCCGCTGCGCCATCGTCGCCCGCGGCACCAGGAACGCCTCGGCGATCTCGTCCGTCGTGAGGCCACCGACGGCGCGCAGGGTCAGCGCGATGGCCGAGGTCGGGCTCAGCGAGGGATGACAGCACAGGAAGAGCAGAAGGAGGGCGTCGTCCTGATGCTCCGTGGGCCCGGGCGCCGGCTCCCGGTCGACCCGCTGCTCCCGAGCCCGACGCGCTTGGTCGCTCCGTGCCGCGTCGATGAGGCGCCGGGTGGCCACCCCGATGAGCCAGCCCTTGGGGTCGCGCGGAGGGTGCTCCGGCCAGTGCCGAACCGCCTCGATGAGGGCGTCCTGGACGGCGTCCTCGGCCGCCGCGAAGTCGTTGCCGCGGCGGACGAGGACCCCGATGACCTGTGGCACGAGCGTTCGCAGCAGCACCTCGTCCTTGGGAGTCACCGGGCAGTCACTGACTCAGTCGGCCTCGACGGGCGACGAGAACATGACCTGGCGGACCTCGATCCACTCGTACATCGGCTTCCCTCCCGGGCCCGGGCCGGACGAGACGTGTGCCGCGATCTCGAGCGCCCGTTCGCGCGAGGCGACGTCCACCCAGTACCAGCCCGCGACGACGTCGCTCGTCTCGGGGTAAGGCCCGTCGGTCATCACGGGCGTCGCGCCGGGCGTTCCGCCGTACTGCACCCAGACGCGATCGGGGTGCAGCCCTGTGCCGTCGACGAACTCGCCGGACTCCTTGAGCATGGTGGTGCAGTCGTCGAGGAATCGCAGGTGGCGATCCACATCCTCGGGCGCCCACTGGTCCATCGGCGGGACGGGCTCGGGCAGGTCCGGACCGCCACGGTAGTGCTTGAGCAGTAGGAACTGGGGCATCGTGCTCACTCCTTCGAGTCGGTCGCGGGTCCGGTTGGCCCCGCACCCATGGAACGGAGCCGGGTGCCGGATCTCGACATCATCACAGCAGAGATTTCCGTATGCCGCTGAGCTGGCTCCCCTGCGACGTGCGGTCTCGCTGGGGCTGGCTTCAACGTAGGGTGATGAAGTGCCAGCCGAGCCATCACCACGCGAGGAGCAGGCCGAGCTGCGTCGTACGGCGGCGGCACCTATGGTCGAACACGACACCACCCCGCTGCGCGCCCCAGGAAGCGAACCCGTGACCGACGCCACCTTCGCCGCCCGGCTCACCGCACAACGCAAGGCCGCAGGCATCACCCAGCAGGCCCTCGCCGACCGTGCCAGCATCCACGTCACCCAGGTCCGCCGCTACGAAGCCGGCACCAGCCAACCCACCCTGGACGTCCTGCGCGCCCTCGCCCTCGCCCTGAACACCAGCGCTGACTCGCTCCTGTTCGACGAGAACGACCGAGGCCCCACCACCCCCAGCCTGCGCCTCAAACTGGCTCTTGAACTTTGAGCGTGGTCTGGGTGTTCACGCCGCGATTGGTGTCGGCGCGTAGCCAATGATGCGGCATCTGGATTTGTCGTGGTTTCTGTAGCCCCTCCCGATCCTCTTGAACGTCTTCGCGGTGAGGTTCGCCGCCTCGGTACGCGCGTTCGTGACCCGCGTGCGGCAGAACGTCAGCAGCTCGCGGCGCCACGCGGTGAGGGTCTTGAACAGCGCGACCGGCTCGGGCAGGCGGGTGGCCTTGACGGCGTGCTCGAGCCGGGCCCACTCGCGCTGGAAGGTGGGGGTGTCGCGGGCGGCGAGCAGCTGGCGGACGTGTTCCTTGATGCCCCCAGGCGACGGCCAGCTCGATGTCCTGCTCGAGGATCTCGGTGAGCCGTTCCTCGTTGCCGCACCGAGAGGCGGTCGCCGGCGCAGGTGAGCAGCTTGCGGTACTTCCATGGGGTGTCGATGATCCGGCCGCGGCGCTGATGGAGCTCCCACACTCGGCGGCGGCGGACCTTGGTGACCATCTCGTTTGCGAGGCGCACCACGTGCCAGTGATCGACGCTGATCCGCGCCTTGGGCAGCGCCTTGCGGACGGCGGCGCGGAACTCGCTGCTCATGTCGATCGCGACCAGCTGCACGCGGCGGCGCCACCACCGCGGGCGGGCGGCGAGCCAGGTCGTGACGGTCTTGCCGCGGCGGCCGTCGACGACATCGAGCAGCGCGCCGGTGTCCAGGTCGGTGAACACGATCGACCACGGCTCAACCCGGGTGACCGCGTGCTGTCGGCGTCGCGTAGGTAGCGCACGGTGCGGAACCGGTGCTCGTCGATCCCGAGCCAGCGCACATGCCGGCGGTCGACGCCGGCGGTCAGGTCGACCGTTCCGGTGAGCAGGCGCATCACGGTCGGCCAGGCCAGGCCGGCCTCGTGCGCGACCCGGGACACTGCGCGCGGCTCGGCCCGGCAGGCGGTGATGACCTGTTCCGCGAGCCGGGTGGTGACCCGTGCCCGGGCCGGGAGCTGGGCGGTCTGCTCGGTGAATGTCCTTCGGGGACAAGCCGACTCGGTGCATAGGTATCGCCTCTTGCGGACGAGGACGTCGACGTGGGTCCCGCCGCAAGGAACGTCCTTGACGTGCTGGGTCGGCCGGGCCTGGACCCTGGAGGACAGCACCCCACAGGTCGGGCAGGCGCCCTCGGCCTCGATCGTTTCGACGAGTACCTTCCTCGGCTCCTCGCCGAGGGCAGGGCTGGCCGAGACGACCCGGTAGCCGGGCAGGTTGAACAGGATCGACGCGGCATCGGCGTCGAACGTAGGGTGGAACACGCTCGCGGTCCTCGCTCTTTGGATGTCTCGACAACACCCATGCTGGCGTAGGGCCGCGAGCCCTCGTTCAGGGGCTCACCACGCTAAGAGTCGAAGAGCCCTCAAACTCGAAGCCCTCGACCAACTCGACCCCGACGAACAAGCCCACGTCACCGCCCTCATCGAAGGCGCACTCCTACGCCACGACGCCCGCCGACACCTCACCAGCAACGCCGGCTGAGCCGCCCGCGGCGGTGCTCGGTCGGGCGCGCCGATAGGAACGCCAGGCAACGAGTGCGCGGAGCCGTTTCGGATGTGTCGCGCTGGCTCGTTGCCTAGCCCGCCGGGATCTCGCGGACGCGTCCGGCACCTACATCACGCCCGGCGTACATGAGTCGAAAGGTCTCTCCGGGTGTGGCGTACAGGCGCCCAAGGTCATCCCAAAACGTCAGCGTCACCCGGAACTCCTCGCCCGGAGCCAGTGCTGGCGGCCCGCTCAGAATCGCCCCAATCACCATGTCACCTCGGGCCGGACCCTCAAGATGCCGAAAAGCAAGCAGGAGCGAAGGTGTCGGTGCTGCCATCGGCTCAAGGAGGCCATCCTCAGCCGTCGGGTACATCGTCACGTCTGCTTCGACGGAATGCGGGCTCACCATCCAACGGGTCCGATGCAACTGACATTGCAGATGGACGGGATGTCGGGGCTGCGAATGAACCACGCTGGCCCCTCAGTTCCCGCGTTTACTGCCTCTGCCCGAGCTATCACGCTGCTGGGCACTTGCCCCCGCGTCAGTGTCTGTTGCCCACCCCACCCGGCCTTCGTGTACATCTGGCCCAAGTTCTCGGCCTGCCCTTGAGTTGGGAAGAAGTACTTGCCTTCCCCTCCGGGCTGGACTCGGTACGCGCCAGTCTTCGCGATGTCGGCAGCCTCCTCCGGGCCAACAACCCGGAAGACATCGACGAGGTCATCTCCGCTCTTTGCGGCAACACCGGTAGCCACCGCCACCACCAGCCCCGCGGGCTCGTCTGCGAACCGCTCACCTGCGGAAACGTCGGCCAGAGCCCCGACGAGAACTCCCGCGGCGAGAGTTGAGGCCCCGACGCGAGTATCCATGCTGGGAGGGCTGACTGCCGATGCTGATCTGGCGCCGAGCAGCCCAAGCAGGACGGCGGCTACGGCGGCTAGGACAAGGCGCCACCAGGGGATCTGAAGGCCCGGACGGCTAGTGCCGATCACCTGAGCGGTTCTCCTGTTCAAGGTCACGCCTCAGTGTCGCGGACGGCTTCGCGTGCCGCTTGCACCCGCTCCCGATAGTTCCCTGAGAAGACGTCCGTCACCTGTCGCTCCAGCATTGACTCGAGATCCCACAGGACTCGTTGCTCAGCCTGATCCTCAAGCGTCAATGGGCTTGTGGCATTGATTCGCGTAAGAAGATCCAAGAGCACAAGGCCCTCGTCTCCCGTCAGTTCGATGCGGACTGGCTTGCTCATCACAAGCTTCCCCTCGTCAGGACGTTTTGAAGCTGGTCTGCGTTCAAGCGCCACCCGGACACGAACGCACCCGACGGATCAGCCATGACATTCAGGCCTGTACTTGGATCGAGATAGTGGGTTACGGGGTCTCCCTTAAACGTGCCTGTGATCGCATTCGTTCCTGGCGCATTGATGTGCTGGTTGAGTGCCCGACTGAACTCGACGGCATTCGCCTTGTTGTAGTTGCCACTAACGCCGAAGTCGGCTGCATGCTTGAACTTCGATTGGAGTTGCTTCTGCGTCTGGATCAGGATGCGGCTGCTGTTTGCGGCAACCGTACTGCCTTTTGCAGCTTTGGTGGCGCCTTTGGCTCCCAGGACGAACTCGAAGATCGACCATGCGCCTCGACCGATGGCTTCGCCCTGGTTGCCGTTGTTCCAGTCATCGACGATGTCATCGGTCAGCGCTCGCCAGGCGACCATCGGGTCGTCCTTGACCGCACCGCCGAATGACCACAGGTTCTCTCCGCAGGCGACAACGCCTGAGGCACAGTCCCAGAGTCCCGATAACGTATCGACCGCTCCCTCAACCACACCCTTGAAGACGCCAACAGCGTCCTTGACCCCTTCCGACCAGTCGACGTCGTTCGCCGGCGTTGCGGGCTTGAACGGCCAAAAGCCTCCTTCGCCGACGACGTTGACGTGCCCGTCGAGTTCGATGCGGTTGATCGGGTTGCCGCCGGCGAATGCGTACCGGTTGCCGTTGAAGGGGTCGGTGGCGAGGTTCAGGTCCGCGAGGGCGCCGTTGTACATGTCCCGGGTGGTGAACCGGTTCAGGCCCGGGTTGTAGTCGCGGAAGCCCATGTCGTACTCGCCGGAGGCGGCATCCCACCGCTTGGCGTTGTACCGGTAGACGTTGTACGGCTCCTTGCCCGGCTCGGTCACGGAGGGCTTGTCGATGCCGGTGAACCGGGCCCGGTCGTCCTTCCCGTAGGCGGTGTACCCGTACGTCGCCTGGCGTCGTCCCGTCCCCCGCGGTCAGGGTCTCCACGTCGGAGTGCGCGTTGTACCCGTAGTAACGAGTCCTCCCACACCCTGCCGTCGTTCTTCTTCGTACTGGCGCGAGCCGCTCCCCTGTCGCCGAGTACGGTGGACCTGGCCTCGACGGCGGCGGTGGCGGCGTTACCTCCTCGTGCAGACCTCGCCCGGACAGGCCAAGGTAGGCGAACTCGGTCGTCTTCGCGCTCGCGGTGCCGGCGTCGGTCGTCTTGGAGGTGGTCCGGTCCAGCGGGTCGAACGTGTACCGGGTAGTGGCCAGCGATCCGGCGTCGGTGAGCTTGCGGTGCTCGATGACGTGGTCGAACCCGTCGTACACGTTCCGCTCGATCTGCTTGCCAGCCGAGCTCACCGACTCGAGCCGACCGAACGGGTCGTACGTGTACGCCGCGGACGTCGCCCCAGTCGCTGCAGTCAGCAGCCGGTTGCGGTCGTACGTGAACGTCGTCGAGGCCCCGGCGATGGTCTGGGCGATGACGTTGCTGTTCGCGTCGTGGATGTACGTTTCGGTCCCGGCGCCGGCGCCGGTCTTGGTCACGGTGGCGACCCGGTCGAGCGGGTCGAACGTGTACGTCGCGGTCGTCGCCACCAGCGCCCCGTGGTCGTCGGCGTTCATCTTCGACGCCGCGTCCTGGGTGCGGTTGCCGTTCAGGTCGTAGTCGAACTGGTGCTCGGCAACCATTGGCCCCGGCGGAGGTCTTCTCCAGCATCGAGCGGGCCGACCCGTCCAGGTAGTAGCCGTAGTCGACGGTGTTGCCGTTGCCCTTGACCTCCCGCAGGCGCTCGGCCCGCGTCGGTGTAGGTGTAAGTCGTCGCCTTGGCGGCCGGGTCGGTGGCGGATGCCCCGTTGGTGACCTTGGCGACCAGGTCGCGGGCGTCGTACTCGTAGGCTGGCGTAGGTCCTGGCGTGGGTGGTGGTCTTGACGGCGCCGTTCTCGTTGTAGGTGAAGGCGGTCGTGTTCCGGTGGTGCGCGCCGGACTCGGTGACCGTCTTGACCTGGTTGAGCTCGGTGTAGTCGACGGCGTAGTTGGTCACCGCGGCGCCGGGGCGATGGTCGGTGATGCCGGTCAGGTTGCCGTTGACGTCGTAGCCGTAGAGTGAAGTCCCGTGTTCTCGGTGTCGGTGTCACCGGTGTTGTCGCGCACGGCTTGATCCGCGTCCGCAATCGACCGATGCCGCCGGCGGCACTGGGCGAGGGTCACCTTGCCGGTGTTGCCGTCGGTGAAGGTGTACGTGCCGAGCGAAACCCAGGTGCCTGCCTGGTGGTCTGGTTGACCGTCTTGGCCTCGACCGGCGGCGTGCTTGACCGTGTACTTCGCGCTCGTGGCCGCACCGGTCGCAGCCGGGTATTTCGCGTACAGCGTGTACGTGCCGTCCTGCGGGATGTTCAGCTGTCCACGTGAAGGTGTCGGTGCCGGTGCCGGCCGCATGGGTGCGGTAGTCGACCCCGTGGTTGCCGGTCGCCGGTCGAGGAGGCCGCCCACGTGCCGGTGGCGGTGACGTTGCCGGTGTCGGAGTTGTCGACCAGCACGACGTGCTCGCCGACCGGCACGCCGTCGTCGGCACGCGACTTCAGCTTGCCGTCCGGGTAGTAGTCCCAGCTCATCGTCCGGGCCGATGCCCACCGGCAGAGGTCAGGGTGCGCGTTGGTCTGCTGGCCCGAGCGGCGTTGTAGTCGTACGAGGTGATGATGTCCCACGGGTCGGTGGAGGTTTTGACGGCCCCGTTGTCGCAGTAGGTGTAGATGGTGTCTGTTCCGGACTGTCTGGCCTTCGACGGCGGCGCGAGAGCGTCTTGCAGCCGGCCGACCGGCGTCGTAGGCGTACGTCGTCTTGTTCGGCCGTCTTGTAGCGCGCGTCGGACGGGTCGTACGGGGTGAGGGTCTCCTTGACCCGGTCCAGCTGCGTCGTACACGGTCCGGTGGACGAAGTCGTCGGCGACCGTGGCGGTGGCGACCCCGCGCGGGGTGATGACCTTGGTCCGGTTGCCGACCTGGTCGTACTCGAACCGCGTGTACCGGTAGGTGATCGTGCCGGCGTCGTCCTTGAACGGCGACTTCGCCTCGGTGACCTGCCCGCGCGCGTCGAGCGTGACCGTGGTGGTCTGTTCCTCCTGGTCGGTGCTCGAGACGACCAGCCCGTCACGGTCGTAGGCCTGCGTGCTGGCCTTGCCCGGCCGCGTCGATGGTCTTGGTGGGCCGGTGGGCGAGGTCGTACTCGAACTTGGACGTGTAGTCGGTGCCGTGGCCGCGGTGGCGTTCTTCCGGGGGTCGACCACGGTGACCAGGTCGCCGACCGTTGTTGTATGTGTACGTGGTCTTCCCGGCGGTCGCGTTCGTGACCGACACGAGCTGGTGGATCGGGTCGTACGCGTACGTGGTGGTGAAGTCCCTGGCGTCCGCGGTGGCGGTCGCCCTTCGGCTCTACCTGGGTGAGCAGGTTGCCGACCTTGTCGTAGCTGAACGTCTCTTGCGCTCCGGCCCGGTGGTCGTGTCCTTCGGCGGGTGCTCGCGGTCATACTGGTCGGCGGCGTCGTAGACCGCGGTGGACTGCGCCCCGTTCGGCGCGGTGCTGACCGTGACGTTGTCGTTCGGATCGTACGTCGGCGCCGGCGTGGTGACGTACACCCCGGCGGCCTGGTCCTTGGGCACCTTCGAGACCAGCGGGCGGCCGTACGACGTCGTAGGTCTGCGTCGCTCTTCTTGCCGAGCGCGTCGGTGACCTGGTCAGGACGCGGCCCGCGTCGTCGTAGACGAACGTCGTCGTCTGGGCCAGCGCGTCGGCGATCTGCCGCGGGTACCCGTTCGGGTCGAACGAGCTGTTCGTGGTGACGTTGCCGTTGGCGTCCTTGGCGGTCAGCAGCTGGCCCCACGCGTCATAGGTGTAGCTCGTGGTGTAGTCACCGGCCGTGGAGGTCGCGGTGCCGGCCGGGTCGGTGACGCTGGCCAGGTCCCCCTCAGGCGTGTAGGTGAACGCCCAGGTCCGTCCCTCCGGCGACCGCTTGCCGGTCAGATCGGCGATCCGCCCACCCATCCCGCGCTGGTATGTCAGCGTCGTGCCGGCCGTGCCGTTCTTGACCGCCTGGCGTCCTTGATCTCGGTCGGGTAGCCGGTCATCGCGTCGTAGGCCCATGTCGAGACCGCGCCGTTGGCCTCGTCCAGCCGCGTGACGTTGTGCTCGGTCGTCCCAGCCGAGCTTGGTGGTCTCGTTCTTCGCGTTGGTCGTCTTCGTCGGTCGGCCGTACCCGTCGAGGTCGTATGCGCGCCGAGTTCCCTTCCGCGTCCGTCACCGTCGTCGAGAGCGCTTGGCCCTGAGGACCGTCGGGGTCGGTGTAGGCGAACGAGGTCGGGTTGCCGAGCCGGTCGGTGATGGTCTTTAGGGCCCACTTGAACTTCGGGTCCTGCGGCGCCGTGTAGTACGCGAGGGCCGTCGACGTTCCCGCGCGGGTCGAGTACCTTGACCAGCTTGACGTTCTTGTTGCCCTGAGTCATGTCGTACTGGAACCCGAACACCTTCGGTTGGCTCGATCCGACGCCGTCCGTGACCTGGCCCAGCAGGCCCTTGTCGGTGTAGGCGAACGTCAGTTCCCGCCCGGTGTGGTCCTTGACGGACCGGACATGGTCGATGATCGAACGGGTTGGTCAGGTTCGACGCGGCGGTCACCGACCAGGTGGTGTCGTCGACACAGGGGGTAGCTGTCGCCCTTCTCGTAGTAGTCCAGCGTGAGGACCTGCCGCCCGGTT
This sequence comes from uncultured Actinomycetota bacterium, assembly GCA_963826445.1. Classification (GTDB taxonomy): domain Bacteria; phylum Actinomycetota; class Actinomycetes; order Actinomycetales; family Dermatophilaceae; genus Intrasporangium. The sequence goes on along the minus strand of CAWGXD010000019.1, from coordinate 53,720 downwards.
GGGTCGGTGACGTACTTGAGGAACTTGGTCGGCTTGTTCTGCGACCGGCGCGCCTCGTACGTGAAGGTCGTCGTGTTGCCGTTGTTGTCAACGATCGAGGTCGGGTAGCCCTCGCAGTCGTAGAAGAACTGCGTGCGGTCCGGGCGGGTCATCACCCACGCGTTCAGGTCGGAGACCCTCGCCGCGCACGCGTTCTGCCGCTGCAGGTACAGGTGCACGCCCTTCGGGCTGACGAAGTTGTTCTTCGCGGCGTCGTTGGGATCGACGGTGAAGGTGTGCGTCGTGCCGTCGCCGTCGGTGAACTTCACCGACGTCGGGTTCGGGTTCGGGTGGAGATCCAGCGGCGCGCCCAGCCGAGTCGGGGACGCGGCCTGCATCGACCAGCCGAATCCGGACACGGTGTCGCTCGTGTCGGTCGAGTTGTAGGCGAGCCGGAAGAAGCTGCCCAGCCCGCGGCCGGGGTTGGCGAACGCGTCGTAGGACCACACCGCGTTGCCCGCGTACAGGTTGTTCGTCAGCGTCGAGCCGGCGCCCGTTGCTTGCCCGAATAGGCGTAGAACTTCTCGAGGCCGACTTGGTCGGAGGTCGGCTCGACCGCGGTGACCCGCTGGTCCAGCGACGGGATCGCGCCGGTGGACTGCTTGGACAGCAGCACCCCGGTCGCCTTGTCGCGCAGGTCCCACTTGAGCACATACGGGGTGGCCTTGCTCGAGTCACCGGTGCTCTGCGGGGCCTTGATGGTCGCTGGAACGGTCACGGCGTCGCCGGGAACGACATCCTTGGGAAGCGGTGTGACCGCCTGGTTTGCCGGGGAGGTCACGTCGGTGCCCTCGGGCGTGGTCCACCGATAGGTCAGCTCCTTGCCCGCCACAGTCCAGGTCGCGGTGGTCGGGTTGGTCAGCGTCACCTCAGTGGTGACGTTGGACGGCGCGGTCGAGGTTGAGCTGGTGAGCATCTCGGGCGTCGCCGGAGCCGCGTAGGTGGATTCGGCGGTGGCCTCGAGGTACTCGACGACCAGACGCGGCCGCAGCAGCGTCTCGGTGGCCTCGTCGGAGAGCAGGCTCATCCAGTCCAGCGGGGTCGACTCATTCGCGACCTTGAGCATGAACCCCTTGTTCGCGGACGGGGTCGTCATCCACTTGCGCACTGAAGACGTGGCGTCCCAGTTCATCCGGGCCGGCTCGGGGTTGATCGCGGTCAGGTCATCGACGACGGTCGACGAGAAGTCGCCCCCCGGCGTGGTCCACGGCACGCCGGTCGCCGCCTGGTTCCACGTCCCGGTGGTCTCGTTGAAGTCGCGGGTCAGCTCGTGCAGCCGATACACGGCGCTGAGGTTCCCGTTCGAGTCCGACTGGTAGGTCTTGATCTTGGCTGAGAGGATCTGCGCCCCGGTGGGGATGTCGGTGGGCGTGTTGAACTTGAACAACGCGCGCGTCTTGGTGCCCGCCGCGCCGTAGCTGTTGCCGATGTTCAGCCAGCGCCTGCCCTCGAACGTGTTCAGGTTCGTCGTCGGCTTCGCGGACGAGATCGTGGTGTCGTAGCCTGATGCCCAGTAGATCCGCGTGATCCGTCCGGCCTTGGGCAGGCGGGCCATCCGGATCAGGCCGGGCAGCAGCCGCCCGTCGCGTGTCTTGGCGGCGACCTGGTACCAGTAGAGGTTGCCGCCGAGCTCGCTCGGGTCGTCCGCCGCGGTAACCTCGGCCGTCGTGTCGGTGAAGGTCAGCGTGCCCGGCTTGACCGGCGCGACCAGCGTCGCGGCCGTCGGGGAGAAGGTCGACTGCGTGGAGCGGTGCACCTGGTACTCCACCAGGTCGTCGCCACCCTGACTGCCCGTGCCGGTCGGGTCGACGTAGGCGTTCCACGCCAGCTTGGCGCCGCTGGCGTAGATCGTGTCCACCGGCTTCAGGTCCACACCCGGCTCGCCGTAACGCACCACGAGCTTGGGCCAGTTCGCGGCCTCGCCGTTGTAGGCGTACTCGGCCGCCTCGTACCGCGGCCCGCCCTTGCCGAGCACGGCCTCGTTGGCGTCGGAGACCTTCAGCACGAACCCGTAGTTCGGGTTCTTCCCGTCGAGCCACCTCTGGACGGTGTCCCGCACCGAGAACGAGTGCCAGGCATCGACCTGGTTGGCGGCCTTGGTCTGCAGCGCCTCCTTCCGGAACTTGACCACGTCACCGTTCGTGTAGAGGTTGGCGCGATCGCCGAGGATGACGCTGCCGGTCGTGCCGGCGTTGAACGTCTTGGTGCCCAGGTAGCCCCAGACGCTCGACGCGATCGATGCGTACTGATTGACCGTCACGACCTCGGTCGGGTCGGCCGAGTACATCCAGAACGGGGCGTCGTTGGCCCGTCCCGGTGCCTTCACGTAGTAGGCATCGATCCGGTAGTCGCCGGTCTCGGTGATCCGCGGCTTCCACTGGTAGCGGTCGGTGGTGTCTGCGTCCCTGTTCCACACGTAGTTGCCCGCTGACGCGCCGGTGTAAGCCTGGGTCGTCCAGTCGCTGGCCGTGGTGGTCGTGCCGCACGGGCTGACACTGCACGGCCCCGCGGTCCCGGCACCGTCCGGGTCGTTGGTGCCGTTCTCCAGACGGACCTCGTTGGCCGACAGTTCACCCACGTTGGCCGAGGCGTTGTTCCAGGTCGCGGTCGACTCAGACCAGGCGGTCGTCGCCCGGTGGGCCTCGACCGTGACCGCGTTCGCGTTCGTGGTGTGCCACTGCGAGTAGTACAGCTGCAGGTTGGCCTGCTCGATCTGGGTGCCCATCGGGATCTGGTCCAGCGGGAACTTGACCAATGAGCGGGCCTTGCCGTAGCCGGTCGTGCCGACCGCCAGCCGCCACGAGGACGCGTAATTCGTGGACGGCGCCTCCGACAGGATCATTACGTTCTGCGCATCACCGATCGCGGGGGCAACCGTGATCGTCGGGTCCACCCGCACCGGCAGCACCCGGCCTGTGTCCTTGACCCACGCCTCGTCGATGGCGATGGTCACACGCTGGTCATCGCCGGAACCGGACAGCGTCTGCGTCACCTTGTCCGAGGTGACGAACCCGGTCATCGACGCCGGGTCCGCCTTGCTGTCCATCATGAACGGGCGGGGGATCAGGAACGCCGCCGGGGCCTCGGGCCCGCCACGATGGAAGGTGATCGACCCGTCCTGTCGCTGCTGGGCCACCAGGCCTTTGGTCCGCAGGGCGAACGTCCACGAGAACGACTCGGGAACCTGCCGGAGGACGATGTCCTCCTTGAGCCCCTCGGGCGTCACCGCGTAGGTCAGATCGACACCCGGGGCCAACGCGTCCCGGTAGGTGACCCGGTTGCCGTCCGCGACCGGCTTGAGCTTGGCGGCACTGCCGGGCTTCTCATCCGGCAAGCCCAGGGAGACCTCGGCGTCCCCATCGCGGAACAGGACCAGACCGTCACGGTCCGACCCGAAGAACGAGGAGAACTGGTTCGACCGGTTCCCCAGCGGGTAGCCCCGCTGACCCGTGACCGCCTTGACGGCCGTGTTGATCTCGCGCCAGGCGCCGTCCTTGGCTCGGTAGTTCACCGGCGACACCGACAGCTCCTGCTCGAGCCGCCCATCGCTCAGCTCGAACACCCTGCCGTTCGCGGTCCGCTTGCCCGGCAGCTCCTTGACCCGCTTCGCCTTCGGCGCGTCCTTCCCCGCAGCAAGCACTCCGCCACGTGGAACGGCGTCCACGTCCAGATCGGTGTTCCGAGGCGGCGACGGCGGCTGCCACGTCGGCGATGAGTCCACCGGCGCAGCCGAGGCCGACACGGCCGGCACTGCAGCACCCGCCTCGGGCACGACCAGGCCAACAGTGATGAGGGCAGACGCCGCAACCGACGCGCAGGCACGAGAGAACACGCTCAAGACACACTTCCCCTGTCAGGCCCGCGGAAGACACGTCGCACGACGCGCACCCCCGAGCAAATCCGTGGCCCGTGGAGGGGTCGGACCGCGGCGACCTTCGCACCGGCCAGGCCACCTCGTCAATTCAAGGAGCCTTCCTACCAAGCAGCCCATCGACGCCGCCAGAATCGCGCCACTCTGCTACGAAACCCTTGCCCCACAGTAGAATCCGTCACCGGTGCGGCTCCAGTCACACCAGCGAAGAACCGCCAAACTTGACTCAAGACAATCCGACACCTGACCAAACCCTGACCAGACCAGGGAAGGGAATTTACTCCCTCGCCCCGGCTGTAGACGACGCAACCACGTGAGACGGCGACCCACGACCGGGGGACGAACACGTGGGAGCCAGCTCAACGGCATACGGCCTCGTCAGGAATGGGCGAAGACGAACTGGCCTGAGACCGGGCGCCACCCGGGTGGCGGGTCCTCGCCGACGAGGCCGTCGATGGCTTCACGGATGAGGTCGGCGTGGCCGGTGTGCCGCCCGTACTCCTCGACGAGGTCGAAGATGAGCCGGCGCAGGCTGGCATGCTCGCCCTCGTCGCTGGCCACGTGCGCGAGCTGGTCGAGCCCTCCGTGGGCGAGCGCGTCCCTCATCCGGCTGCGCGTCCGCGCCACGGCCCCGTCGTAGAGGGCGTACAGCTCCTCGGGCGAGTCGTCCGCTGCGGACGTGAATTCCCAGTCGTTGCTGCCGTCGTAGCCGAACGACGCCCACGGCTCGCCCATGGCCTCGCCGCGCAGCTTCGTCGTCAGTTCGTAGTCCTCGACGACCGCGAGGTGCTTGAGCAGGCCGCCGATCGTCAGCGTCGACGCGGCGATCGTGACGTTGAGTGCCGCAGCGTCGAGTCCGTCGGCCTTCCAGCGGAAGGTGGCGCGGAGTCGGTCGAGCGCCCCGAGCAGGTGCGCGACCTCGGTGCTGGCGAGCGGTGGTTCCCACGGTGTGTCGTTGGTGGTCATGCATGCGACGTTAGGGGGAATTCCGGACGCTATCCTTCCGCTTCGCGCGACGGCTCCGCGGCCGCCTTCATCCGCCCGGCGACCTCGGCGGCGGCCGCCCGGAGCTCGGGCCCGCCCCGGATCCGGTACGGCATGGGCAGGATGGCGAGCTGTTGCGCGTACCACGCCGGGTTGCTCGTGCTGCCGACCAGGCGTGTCGCCTCGTCACCGATCCGCTCCAGCCGGCCAAGTGCACGCGGCAGCCAGCGGCCCGCCACATCGAGCGGTGCGGCAATGTCGACGTGGGCGTCGTACTCCCACCCGACCGCGAGGTGTTCCTCGAGGAGCGCGACCGGGTCCAGACCACCTGGTGGCTGGAAGGTCTGGTCGAGCAGGTCAACCCGCCGGACGCGGTCGACGCGGTAGGTCCGGGTCTGGCCGTGCTGGAGCGACCGGCCCACGACGTACCACCGCCCATGGCGCACGACGACCGTCCAGGGCTCCATCTCCACCACCCACTCGGAGCCGGCCTCGGAGCGATAGTCGAGTCGCACCGCCCGATGCCTCGAGCACGCCTCGACGAGGGTCGCTGTCGTGTCCGGATCCGGCCGCGCTGCAGCGCGATCCGGCGCGGGTGCCGTCATGCGGCGCACCGTCTCCGCGTGCGCGGAGACCGGCTCGGGCAGCGCGCGGATGAGCTTGCCGAGGGCACTGCCGACGGGGTCGCTCGGGTCGCTCGCGTCGTGGTGGCCGTCCAGAGCGGCCATGACGAGTCCGAGAGCCTCCATCGCACTGAACACCATCGGCGGCAGCCGGAGGCCGCGACCGACGCGGTAGCCGCCATAGGGCCCGCGCACCGAGTCGATCGGGATGCCGGCCTCCCGAAGGATGCCCACGTAGCGACGGGCCGCCCGCTCGGTGACTCCGAGCCTCGTTCCCAGCCGGTCCGCCGTGATTCCGGGGCTCGACTGGATCAGCTCGAGGGCGAGCAGGGCTCGCGCGGCGGGACTCGCGTCGGGATTCATGTCGCGTCCGATCCGGAAGGCAGACGTCCGGATCCGACGCTACGCCAGGCTGCGGCGCATGAGGACACGTGGAAAGCCGCCGGCGATCGCGTCGGTGTCCGCGGCCTTGGTGAAGCCGGCCCGCTCGAAGACCGCCCGGGTCCCGACGTAGGCCATGGTGAGATCGACCTTCTGCCCCTGGTTGTCAACGGGGTAGCCCTCGACGGCCGGCGCGCCCTTCTCGGCGGCATAGTCGACGGCGCCGGCCAGCAGCGCATGGGAGATGCCCTTGCGGCGATGGCCGGGTCGCACCCTGATGCACCAGATCGACCACACCGGCAGGTCGTCGACGTGGGGGATCAGGCGGGACCGCTCGAAGGGCAGCTCGGACCGCGGCGCCACGGCAGCCCAGCCGACCACCTCGCCGTCTTCGTAGGCGAGCACGCCCGGGGCCACGTCGCGCTCGGTCAGCTCGCGCACGTAGTCGCGGCGCGCCGTCCCGCGCAGCTCGCGGCTCGTCCTGGAGTCGAGCCGGTGACTGAGGCACCAGCACACGTCCGAGGCCGGGTTCTTCGGGCCGAGCATGGTCGCGACGTCGTCGAAGCGAGCTCGAGTGGCGGGCTTGATCTCGATGGTCACCTTTCCAAACTATGCCGTATGCCGCTGAGCTCGCCCCGCGCCCACACCTCCTTCTCGGCCGGCCGCCTCAATCGAGTGAACGACTTTCGGGCCCGAATCTTGTTCACTCGATTGGAGGCGTAGGGCCCGAGCACACCGACCACGATGAGGACACCGCCGAGCAGCTCCCACCCGGAGGGCCGCTCGCTGAGGATCAGCCAGGCCGAGCCCAGTCCGGCGACCGGCACCAGCATCGAGAAAGGTGCGACGGAGCTCGCCGAGTTTCGGGCGAGCAGGCTCGTCCAGATGCCGCTGCCAACGATCGTCGCGAGGACCACGGTGTAGGCGAGCCCGACGTTTGCCGCCCATGCGCCCGGCGCGTCGGCCAGCGCCGAGGTGATCTGCGCCGGACCCTCGACGACGAGCGAGAGAGCCAGCAACGGGACCGGTGGTACGACTGTCATCCACATCATGAACCGGGACGGCGAGTCGGGCTTCGCCTGCCGTGAGCAGACGTTGCCGATGGCCCACCCGAGTGCGCCCGCGAGGACGAGTGCAACCGGGACCACGGAGACGGCGAGTCCGCGATAGCCGGCGATGACGGCGAGGCCCGACAGGGCGACGGCAACTCCGATCAGCACGGGCAATGCGGGGCGCTCGCGGAGGAAGACAGCGGCGAGGAGCACCGTGAACGGCGCGGATGCCTGCAGGACGAGGGAGGAGAGCCCGGCTGGCATTCCGGCGGCCATGCCCAGGTAGAGGAAGGCAAACTGGAGTACGCCGAAGCCGACCCCGTAGCCGACCAGCCAACGCCAGCGCACTCGAGGGCGTGGCACGAACAGCACCGTCGGGATCGCCAGGACGAGGAAACGGAGCGACGCAAGGAGAAGAGGCGGGTAGTGCTCGAGCGACGCATGGATGGCCACGAAGTTGATACCCCAGATGACCGCCACCAGTCCGGACAGGAGAACGTCCCGCCGCGTCATGCCACGATCCATGGACTCAACCTTCGGGCAGACCGACGATCCCGTCCATCGAGACTTCCTTCGATATCCATGTAGTTTTCCTTCATGGATGTCCGGCGCCTGGCGCTGCTGCGCGAGCTCGCTCGGAGGTCGACCGTCACCGAGGTCGCCCGTGCCATGAGCCTGACACCGACGGCGGTGTCACAGCAGCTCAAGCTGCTCGAGCGCGAGGCGGGAACGCCGCTGCTCCGACGCGTCGGCCGGCGCGTCGAGCTCACCGCAGCTGGACGAGTCCTCGTCGAGGCATCGCTGGACGTCGAGGTCTCCCTGGCTCGGCTCCAGGGCCGGTGGGACGAGTACCGCGGCGAGCGACGGGGCACGGTGCGACTCAGCGTCTTCCCGACCGCCGGCCAGCTGCTCCTCCCGGGCCTGGTTCGGCGGCTCGAGTCCTGGCCAGACGTGTCGCTCGAGCTCGTCGAGTCCGACGTGCACGGCGACGACTATGCCGCGCTCGTCGACGACGTCGACCTCGTCGTCGCCCATCACGCGACCGAGCTGGCCGAGCCGGCCGCCAAGCCGGGAGTCCCACGCGCCGCGAGTCGGCCTCCACGGACCTGGCGCGGGCTCTCCGTGACGGAACTCCTCGTCGAGCCACTCGACGTCGCGGTCTGGCCCGGGCACCGCCTCAGCACGCGTCGCTCCGTTCGGCTGGCCGATGTGCGGCGGGAGACCTGGGTGAGCGTGCCCGAAGGGTGGCCGTTCGACGACGCCCTGCGGAGGTGGTTCGCTGCGGACGGGAGCGAGCCACTGGTGCCGCACCGGTTCACCGACCTGCGGCTGCAGGAGGCGTTCGTGGCGGCCGGTCTCGCGATCGCGCTGATCCCCCGCTTCGCAGCCGACGACCAGGACGGGCAGCGCCTCGTGCTGGTCCCGACCCGGGACCTCGCACTGGGGCGGCGCATGGCGGTCCTCTCCCGACGGGATCACGCCGAGCGGGCTGCTGTGGCGCTGGTACGGGAAGCGCTGGTCGCCGAAGCGGACTCGCTCACCTCGCCCGCTTGACGGCGGCACCGCCCTGGACGCGGACCACCGCGAGGACGAGCAGGGTCTGACCCACGATGTAGGTGAGCATGACCCAGAAGCCGTGCGCCGGCAGGGTCACGTCGGCGAACGCGCGCAGCGCAATGAGGGAGTCCGAGACGAAGAAGAGCGCGCCGCCGATCCCGGCGACCCAGCCGAGGCCAGTGGCGAGAACCGCCATGGTGCCCAGCGCCAACCCGTAGAAGATCAGCGGCACGAGGAGCGACCCAGCCCGCACGTGAGTGACGGCGACCAGCCGAGCGAGCCCAGCGGCATACGGCAGAAGAAGGATGGGACTGCGGCGGACGATGGACGCACGCCAGTACGGGAGGAACGCAACGGCGTAGGTCAGCTGGGCGAGGAGGAAGCAACCGATCATGAGGAGGAACCCGGCATCCTCCGACGCGAACCGGGGAAGCGTGTCGCCCAGCCAGGAGAAGCCGAGGGCGAGCAGGGTCAGCCTCACGAGACGTGGGCGGGTCGATGGCACCGCCGAGACGAGCACCCAGGCGAGGACCGGCATGAGCAGCACCTGGGTCAATGGCGCGATGATCCCGTCCGGATCGACGAGCTGCGCGCCGAGATGGACTGCGCTGACAGCCGCGAGCGTGACGAGGGCGGGAGGCATGGGCGGAGCCTAGTGTTCAGCCGGCTGGGCGGGTATGCCCACCGATCGAGCTGCAGCCCTGAGGGACTCGAGGAGTCCGTCAGGGCTGCAGTTGGCGTCGTCGCCGTTCTCGAACAAGATCTACGTGCGGGAGCCCTGACCGAACGACAGATCGAGTCTCTCAAGTGCCCGGACTCGCATCCTGCTCCCCTTGCCGGAGCACGATGCGACCTCAGCCTGAAGACCCGATGGACAGGACCGCTCCCAGGACCTCACCGATTCGCTGGGCATCATCGTTCCCACGGCCCGTCAGATCGACTGCCTGCTGCCCGGCGGACCAGCCCTCCGTCGAGATCAGGGCTCGACGAACGGGAATGTCGATGTAGACCCAGTAGTCGATGCAGGGAGGAGGCCACTGGCGTGGCTTGCGGGCGAGGGTCGACGAAGCCACCTGCGGCAGAAAGGACGTCGTCCGAGGCCGTGTCGCCGATGCTCGCGCGAAAATGGAGTACGGAACGGCTGGCACTGCCTTCCGGCCTTGGGTCCAGTTGGGCGCTACCGTGGCCGACATGGGCCACCGAAGAGAGCAACTTCTCCGTACGGTGATGGTTGCCTCGCTCTTCTTATCAGTTGGGTCAATCATCGCGGCGATGAACTGGCACGGCACTTGGCAATCTTTTGCTCTTGCGGGTGCCGAGCAAAGCCCACCCACTACGAGCCTCATCGCCGTCGAAGCTCAGGCAACGTTCCAGCAGTGGGTCATCGTCGCGCTCATTGGCTTGGCAGCGGGCGTCGTAGCTTCCGTGGTCTTGCTCGCCCGTGCCACTCACAAGGAGTCTGATCAAACTAGGACGATCGAGGCCTGAAATACGACGATTATGGCGGAAGCCATATGGCGGGAGCATGGTCGGGCGTTCGCCCGCAGAGCGGCGTTACTTCGTGAAGTCCCGCTTCGTCTCCAGGCCGCTCACCGCGTCAACGACAACCCGCCAGCCAGACCATGACGTCACGGCCACTTCGTCGGGTCGCAGTCGGCGTCAGCTCCGCGGGTCATAGCGACATTGTTCGAGCCCATGGCGAAAATCCCGCTGTTCGGCAAGGCTCTCTCAATGGGCTCAGGGCGAGGATCGAGCAAAGGACCGATTGTCCTGAACGAGCGTGCAGATTGGCTTCATTGTGGACGCCGCACGACCTCGCCACGGGCGAGGGCAAAGGGGAGCCGGTCGAAGACGATCCGTAGGGCGGTGATGCGTCCGTCCCGCACTTGGAGGTACTCGGCGGCGGGGGCGCTGGCGACGGCAGGATTTGCGGTGTCGTACAAGATCAACGCGCTGCTCTCGTCGCCGTAGGCGGCGAGAAGCTCTGAGGAGGTGAGCATGTTGGCGAAGGGCTCCATGAAGCTGCGCAGGGCGGCCGCACCGGTCAATCGCCCCGCGGGGCCGTCGCACACCACGTCCTCCGTGACGAAGTCCATGGCGGCGTCCATGTCTCGGGAGGTCCAGGCCCGGTGGTAAGCAAGCGCGATCTGCTTCGGTGTTGATGGAGTGTTCATCGTGGTTCCTCTCGTTTCCCGATCATTCAGGGGTAGACACCGTGGCGCCGCGGATCGGAACGGTCGGCCGCCTGTCGCGATCTGTGCCGGTGAAAGACCCGGTTGGTTTGCGAGGATGCCCGCATGATCGACTCCGAGCTGCAGGCCGCTCGGGCCGGGGATGAGTCGGCCTTTCGCGCGTTGATCGAGCCGCATCGACGCGAGCTGCACGTCCACTGTTACCGAATGGTGGGCTCACTCGACGATGCCGACGACGTGTTGCAGGAGACCATGCTGGCGGCCTGGCGCGGTCTGGACACGTTCGCGGGACGCTCATCAGTCCGCACGTGGCTCTACCGCATTGCCACCACTCGCTGCCTCAATGCGATTCGCGACAGCCGCCGCCGACCACCTCTCGCGCCAGCACCACCCTTCGAGCCGCCGGCGCCGTCCTCCCGGTTTGAGGTCCCGTGGCTGCAGCCATACCCCGACGCGCTGATCGAGCAGGACAACCCCTCAGCCCGGGCGTTGGCCCGCGAGGGCATTGAACTCGCCTTCGTCACCGCCTTGCAGACACTGCCGCCTCGGCAGACAGCCGTCCTCGTGCTCTGCGACGTGCTGGAGTTCAGCCTCGCGGAGGTCGCGGCCATGCTCGACGCGACGCCAACCGCCGTCAAGGGCCTGCTGCAACGAGCCCGGGCCGCGATGCCCACAACCGTTCCGACCCCCACAGGAAACGCCGAAACACAACTGGCGCAGGAGTTCGCCCGCGCGTTCGAAGCCGACAACGTTGAGAGGGTCGTCGCCCTGCTCACGGACGAGGCGTGGCTGGCCATGCCGCCAGCGACGGAACAGTACGACGGTCCGCAGGCAATCGCGACCTTCCTGCGAGCCAGTGCGCTGGGACGACCGGGTGACGGCTACACCCTGCTTCCGACCCGCGCGGGCGGACACCCGGCATTCGGCTGCTACCTCGAAGCTCGGGCACGCGGCCTCCTCGTACTCATCCCGAACCTCCAAGGGACAGCGGTCACCGGCATCGTCCGCTTCTTGGGAGACGGGCTTCACCGACGATTCGCCCTCCCTGATGCCATCGCGTGAGTGAGCAGCTCGCCGACAGCTGGCCCCACGGCGAGAGCCGTGGCAAGGACGGCTGCGGCTGCCGCCCCGATCAGGGCCAGCGTCGAGTAGCCCCATCGGGCCATGACGAGACCGGAGGTCGCACCACCGACCACAGCTGCGGCCGCCATCCCGGCCTCGCCCAGCCCCTCGCGGAAGGGACGGTCGCCTGCTGCGACGCCGTGAGTCAGCAGGGCGCTGCCCGATAGGAGGCACCCGTTCCAGCCCAGGCCAAGGATGACCATGGCGACAGCGAGCACGACTGTCGAGTGGGCGGCTGCCATTGCCACGACACATGCCAGGACGAGGACCGCCGCCGAGCCAGCTGCCGCGTGGCGAGCGCCGAGCCGTTCCGTGAGCCAGCCGCTGAAGGCGGACGGCGCGAACATCGCGGCGATGTGGGCGCTGATGACGACTCCGATGAGCCACAGGCCTCCTCCGAGGTGATCGAGGTGTATCGGGGCCATGGTCATCACGCCGACCATGACGAGGTTGGCGACAGCGAGCACTGCGAGGCCCGCCCTCCCCTCGGTTCCTTGACGCAGCACGTCGAACCTTCCCGCCGGCGTGGATGGCGCCGAGCTCGTGCGGGCCCGGGCCACCGGCGGCAGCGCTCGCCGAGTCCGGAGGATGACTGCAGCCCCGGCGAGGTACACGATGGCCGCGACGAGGTAGGAGCCGATCAGCGGCGGCACGTCGAAGCTCCCGGCCAGCATCCCGCTGGGGAGCATCAGGTTCGGTCCAACGACGGCTCCCACCGACGTCGCGACGAGGACCGAAGCCATGGCACGCGGGGCCGGCCGTCCCGGATCCAGCTCCGCCGCCGCGTAGCGGGACAGCATCACGGCGGTGTTGCCCGCCCCGAGGAGCAGACTGCCGAAGAGGATCGGCCCGAGCGCCCCGCCCAAGCCGCCCCATGCCGTCGCGACGGAACCAAGCGCCGCGGCCACCGCTCCAACCAAGAGTGCGGACGCGCGACCCAGCCGGCGCGCCAACCCAGCCAACCCGAGGGCGCTTGTTCCGGCGCCGACGACGAGCAGCGCCTGCGGCAGGCCTCCGGCCGCATCCGACCCGGTGACCTCTCGGGCGAGCAGTGCTGCCGCGGCGCCCGCGAGCGACTGGGACAGACCGCCGAGCGCCGCGAAGACGCGCAGTTGACGGATCCCCCTGTGGTCCGTCTGCCGCTCGCCTTCACGTTGCTCGACGGTGGTCCGGACTGACATGCGCTCTACGCTAGAGAGGCCGATCATTGCGATGAAGGGCCTCGTGATGGTTCTTGCGGTCCCCGGCTTTCCGCGTGGAAGGAAGAACGGCATGAGGGCTTTCGACGCGGTCCAGTTGGATCAAACTGACTGGGCGATCGTGCGCGAGCTCCAGCAGGACGGCAGGTTGTCGTTCAAGGAGCTCGGCACGCGGGTCCATCTCTCGGGGCCGGCTGTCGGGGAGCGCGTGCGGCGGCTCGAGCGGGAGGGTGTCATTGCCGGCTATGGGGCCCGCATAGACGCTGCCCGGGCGGGACAACCGCTGCTCGCATTCATCGAGCTGCGGTGCCGGCCCGCTGACTGCTTACTCCGAACGACGTCGTCGGACGACTATCCCGAGCTCGTCGAGGTGCACAAGCTTTCCGGGGAGCACTGCACGATGCTCAAGGCACGCGCGTCGAGCTTGTCCCACCTCGAGGGCCTCATCGAACGGCTTGGTGCGCACGGCGAGATGCGCACGCACATCGTCCTGTCGACGCCCTACGACGGCCGGCCGGTCGAGCCCACCCCGCCTGAGCGGCCAGTCACGTCCTCTGACGGATGGGGCCCTCGACTCGGTTAGCTCCCAGCATCTGCCCATCGAGGAGCTCGCGCGGCTGCTCCCCTCGTTCACCCTTGGTCGGGCCGTCCTCCTCGGCGACGCGGTGATGAGAGCCACGCCTGACTCGGTCGCCGGTCGACAGTTCCGGCAGTTCGAAACCCTTGCGCGTCTTACACCGTAAGGCTACTCTAGCCGCATCACAGTCTTACGACGTAAGGGGGATGCCATGCGCGCCATCGTGCAGGAGAAGTACGGCTCGACGGACCAACTGCACCTGCGAGACCTGCCGGAGCCGACGCCCGGCGCCGGAAAGGTCCGGATCCGAGTCCGGGCGGCAGGCGTGGACCAGGGGACGGTTCACCTGATGACCGGGCTGCCACTCCTCATGCGGCCTGCTGTCGGCTTCGGCGGGCCGCGACAGCCGACCCCTGGTTTCGCGCTCGCAGGGGTCGTCGATGCGGTCGGCGAGGGGGTCACGAGCCTCTCCCCGGGCGATGAGGTCGTCGGAACAGGCAGGGGCACCTGCGCCGAGCTGAGCATCGCCCGTGCCGACCGGCTCGCCGCCAAGCCCGCTGGGCTCTCCTTCGAGGAGGCGGCCGCCCTACCGGTCTCGGGCGTCACCGCGCTCGAGGGGGTCAAGGACGTGGGCCGAGCGGCTGCCGGTCAGCGGGTCCTCGTCATCGGTGCGTCGGGCGGTGTCGGCTGCTACGCCGTGCAGATCGCCAAGGCCCTCGAGACGGAGGTGACCGGAGTCGCAAGCGCCGCCAAGCTCGACCTGGTCCGCGATCTCGGCGCCGACCACGTCATCGACTACGCCGCAGGGGAACTCGCCGAGACGACGAGGGACATCGGCCCCTTCGACCTCATCCTCGCCATCGGCGGCGACAGGCCGGTGCGCAGCCTGCGTCGACTGCTGACCCCGCGCGGCACCCTTCTCATCGTCGGAGGAGACAGCCCCGGCCGCTTTCTCTCCGGCCTCCAGCGCCCACTCGGCGCTGCCCTCCTCTCTCCGCTGGTCGGGCATCGGATGCCCTTCTTCATCGCCAGCGACAGGGCCGCGCCACTCCAGTCGCTGCTCGGCCTCGTCCACCGCGGCCTGGTCCGCCCGGTCATCGACGAGGTCTTCGAGCTGGGCGATGCCGCCAAGGCGATCCGCTACCTGGTGGAGGGCCACGCTCGGGGGAAGGTCATCGTGCGGGTCGACTGATCCCCAACGGTCCAACCGAACGGGGAGAGCGACGACCCGACCGCGTAGGGTTTGGCTGTTGGGGCATGCAGGTGACGAGGAGGGCCGCCGATGGCAAGTACCGCGTCGGCGAGGCTGCCCCTGAGCCGTGAACGGGTCTTCCGCTCCGCCGTTGACCTCGTGGATGCGGAGGGACTGGGCGCCCTGACGATGCGCCGCCTCGCCGAGGTGCTCGGCGTCGAGGCGATGTCGCTCTATCACCACGTGTCCAACAAGGAGGGCGTGCTCGACGGCATCGTCGAGGTCATCGTAGGAGAGATGCTCGACGCGGTGTCGCACCTGGACACCGCCCGGGCCGAGGCTGACTGGGTCGGAGTGATGCGCGAGCGCGTCCTCGCCGCGCGCGAGGTCCTGCTCCGTCACCCGTGGGCGCCGGAGGTCATCGAGTCACGCAGGGCGATGATTCCCGCGGTCGTGCACTACTACGAGGGCGTGCTGGCCATCCTCCGCCGCGGCGGGTTCTCCTACGACCTCGCCCACCATGCGCTCCACGCCCTCGGCAGCCGCGTGCTCGGCTTCACCCAGGAGCTCTTCGAGCCGGACACCGCGGAGGGGGACGAGGCCAACGAGGAGACGTTCCGGCAGCTGGCCGAGCAGCTGCCGAACCTCGTCGGCATGCTCTCGTCGGTCAGCCACGACGGAGAGGACACGACGCTGGGCTGGTGCGACGACCAGACCGAGTTCGAGTTCGGCCTCGACGTCCTGCTCGACGGCCTCGAACGCGCTCGATCCCGGCGCGGCAGCTGAGGCGCGCATCGTGGCGACTCGTATGGACGTCCGCGGCGTCATCGTCACCGCTCGCCGGGCCCGACCATGCGAACCATCCTGCGCGACCTTGCCCTGCCGACCTTCCAGCGTTTCGCGGACCGGTGGGGCTATGCGGTGCGCGCCGAGGAGCTGGACCACGACGGGCGGGGAGCCAGCGAGACGGCCCAGCACGCCAAGTGGACCAAGCTCGCGCTCCTGCGTGAAGCCCTGGCGGACTACCCCAGGGCACTCTGGCTCGACGCCGATGTGCTCGTGGTCCGATTCGACGAGAACATCGTGGACCACCTGCATTCCGAGCACTTCCAGGCCCTGGCCCTGGAGCAGGTGCCCTACGAGCATCGCGTCAATCCCAACACCGGGGTGTGGCTCCTGCGGTCGTGCCCCGAGGCGTTCGACTTCCTCGACGCCGTGGAGGCGCCGGCCAACAGCCGGGACCGTGGGCGGACCAGGGCGCGGTCTCTGGCGGCTCTCGGATGGCGGCGTGGGGACCACCACTACCACTGGGCCGGACCGGGCGACGGCTCGCCCTTCCTGGCGCGGACGAGCTGGCTCCCGCCTGGCTGGAACCAGCCCTACGTCGACGGCCGTGACCCGGACGGCTGCTACAACTCCGATCCCGAGTCCTACGCGACCCGACCGACCGTGCCGGACCCGCACGTCGTCCACTTCATGGGCATGACCGTGGAGGCGAGGGCGGTCCACATGGCACGGTGTGCCGCGACAGTCGTTCCCTGAGTCCATTTCTTGAAGCCCAGCCGCCCACCCGCGGGGCGGAGAGCGAAAGCCGGCTCAGCGGCATACGGCATCACTTTCCCGCGACTGTGAGGCAGGAAAGGGACGATGGTCCCGACCCAAAGTGGATGTGGTGTGCAGGCTGGAGACTGGTGGAGGGTGACCCTCCCCCAGGCTGGAAGGAGGTCACGGTCACCGTGACAGCACTGTTGATGACCGGTTTCCCCGGTTTCCTCGGATCTGCCCTGCTCCCCCGTTGCTGGCTCGGCGACCGCAGTCCCGGGCCGTGTGCCTGGTGCAGGGGCAGTACCTGGAGACCGCCGTGGAGCGCATCCGCGAGCTGGAGGCCACCGATCCCCAGACGACCGGCAGGATCGAGCTCGTCGCCGGCGACATCACCATGCCCGGACTCGGCCTGTCCCCCGAGGTGCGCGCCTCACTGGACGCGGTCACAGAGGTGTGGCACCTCGCTGCGGTGTACGACCTCCACGTCGCCCACGAGCTGGCGCGCACTGTCAACGTCGGTGGGACCGTGAACGTCCTGGAGCTCTGCTGGTCGCTCCCATCGCCGCCGAGACTGCACTACGTCAGCACCTGCTATGTCAGCGGCACCTACGAGGGCGAGTTCACCGAGGATGCGCTCGACGAGGGCCAGGCCTTCCGCAACCACTACGAGTCGACGAAGTTCACGGCCGAGCTCCTCGTCCGCCAGGCCATGAACCGGGGCTTGCCGGCGACCACCTACCGGCCCGGAATCGTCGTCGGGGACTCGGAGACCGGTGAGACGCAGAAGTTCGACGGGCCGTACTTCTTCGCCAGCTTCCTGCAGCGACAGGGACCGCTGGCTCTTGTGCCGCGGCTCGCCGACCCCGACCGCGTCCGGGTCTACCTGGTCCCGCGGGACTTCGTCGTCGCGGCGATGGACGAGCTCTCCGTCCTCGACGAGTCGGTTGGACGAACCTACGCACTCGCCGACCCGCAGGCGCCGACGTCGCGAGAGATCGTCGACGGGTTCGCGGACCGCCTGGGCAAGCGGATCGTCTGGGTGCCGATGTTCGCGGGACTCGCCCGTACCGCGATCGACACCATCCCCGGGGTGTCACGGCTGCTTGGGCTTCCTGGCGAACTCGTGGACTACTTCGCCTCGCCCACGACCTACTCGACGGCGAACACGCAGCGCGACCTCGCCGGCACGGGCGTCGCATGTCCTCCGTTCAGCGACTACGTGGATCGGCTGCTGCACTTCATGATTGAGCATCCCGAGGTCAGCTCGAAGGCGATGGTGTGACATGGCAACGAAACGACGCCCTGCCAAGACGGCTGAGCCCACCCTCATCGTCGACGTGAGCCTCCTCGGCCACGAGGGCGACTACGAGGCGCGGGTCACGCTGCTCGGGAAGGACTACCGGATCCTCCGGATCGGGACGAACGGCCGGGTGCAGGAGGTGCAGGACCTCGTCGAGACCTGGGCGGGCCGGGCCGGCGCGATCGCGATCACGGGACTGCGCGAGGTGCGTGCCACGGGACGGTTCGAGGGCGACCTCGACGCCGTCGAGCGGCTCGCCGCCCCAGCCGCCGACGTGCCGGTGACGAGGGGGTACAGGCTGCGTGACGTCCTGCAGGAGTGGGCGATCCGGCACGTCCAGAACGACCTGCCCGGGTACTTCAACAACGCCCGGGTCATCATCCTCGGCGAGGAGGGACAGACGAGGGCGGCCCAGGTCATCCACGAGTTCACCGACAACATCACGACGTCCGACCCGCTGCTCATCGACCTGGTGGAGCGGGTGGAGTCGGTGCCGGTCGTGGGCTCGTATGCCAGCGTCGGGTTGTGGCCGATCCGCCAGCTCCCGGGACCGGTGCAGGCGCTCCTCCGGGCGCCCGGGCCGGTCAGCCAGGCGTTCGCCCGCAAGGCCGCCCGGGACTCTGACGTCGTCATCGCCACCTACGAGGCCCTGGTCGCCTTCGGACTGGACGACCTCAGGGGCAAGGCGGTGATCACCTCGGCCGTCTCACCCGACCAGTTGGCCGAGCTCGCCCGCCGCGACGTCGACATGGTCATCGATCCCACCCCGCAGCCCTTCGACGTCACCGTCGATGACGCAGTCCTCGAGGCGATGCTCATTGCGGGCGCGGGCGCTGGGGCCAGCGGGCCGGCCGATACCGGTCTGGTCGAGGCGATCCACACGGCGGGGCTCGAGCCGCGAGTGCTGCAGCCCAACGGTCCGCGGCGCAGGAGTCGCTTCGCCTTTGTGATCCACCCGTTGAGCCAGGAGTACTTCAACAAGGTCGAGCCGCTGCGGACGATGAGCAAGGTGCTGCCGGGCTTCGTCATGGACGCCGTTGAGAAGGCAATCGCCTACGTCCCCCCGTTCACCTACAGCCGCGTCATGGGGATCACTTCGCCGACCGGCGCGGAGGCGGAGGGCTGGTTGATCAGCGTCGGCGGCACCCCCAAGCAGCTGCTCTCGCACAGCCCGGAGTTCACCTATGGCCAGCTCCTCGCGGCGGCGGACACCGCAAAGAAGCTCGGCGCCCAGGTGATGGGCCTCGGCGCGTTCACCAAGGTCGTCGGGGATGCCGGCGTCACCGTCGCGAAGCGGGCACCGCTGCCCGTCACGACGGGCAACAGCTACAGCGCCTCGGGGGCGCTGTGGGCGGCGCACGAAGCACTCCAAAGGCTGGGACTCATCGAGGTCGACGCGGAGGGGAGGATGCACGGCAAGGCGATGGTCGTCGGGGCGACCGGCGCGATCGGATCCGTGTGTGCGCGCCTGCTGGCCCTGGCGTGTGACGAGCTCTGGATGGTCTCGCCCGAGAGCGCCAAGCTCCTTGCCCTGCAGGAGGAGGTCCAGCGGGACAACCCCCGTGCCGAGGTGCACGTCTCCTCCTCGCCGGGACGCCATCTCGGCGACATGGACGTCATCGTCACCGCGACCTCGGCAGCCGGCAAGCGGATCCTCGACATCATGAAGGTCAAGCCGGGGTGCGTCATCACCGACGTCGCCAGGCCCCTCGACCTGTCAGCGGAGGACGTGGCCAAGCGGCCCGACGTGCTCGTGGTCGAGTCGGGTGAGATCGACCTGCCCGGCGAGGTCCGGATGAAGAACATCGGCCTGCCGAAGGGGGTCGCCTACGCGTGTCTCGCCGAGACCGTGGTGCTCGCCCTCGAGGGGCGCTACGAGACGTTCACGGTCGGCCGCGACATCGAGTGGGAGAAGGTCAAGGAGATCTACCGGCTCGGGCTCAAGCACGGCATGCGGCTGGCGACGATCTCGGGCGTCAACGGCGTCTTCACCGACGACGACATCGCGCACATCAGGCGGCTCGCGCTGGAGCGGAGGGGCGAACTACCCCACGGTGCCGCGTCCCCCGCCTGATCCACTGGTCCGGCGTTCAGGGGTGCCGCAGGGTCGCTCGTCGACGGAGCCGGTACCACTGCGGCGAGGACCGGTTCATCGGCCAGCCCAATCCCGCCGTGTCTGCCACATCGACGGCGAGCAGATGCCACTCCGGGAAGGCGGCCTCGACCTGCGCCTGCGTCACGCCCTCCAGCACGGAGCGCAGCCGAGTGGGGCCGAAGGCGAGCATGAGCAGCGTCGCGTCCTGATTGGCGAGCGAGGTCACCCCCTGTCCCATGGCGTCGCGGTGTGCAGCGTCAAGCCCTTGGAAGCAGCCGATATCGAGGAAGAAGTCGAACTTCCCCAGATGGGCCGACGGTTGATGCTGGCTGCCGCCGCAGGGCCGTAGCGCTCCCAAGGCGTCACGCGGAAGCGGTAGAGCACTGCGTACTTCCCCATGGCACAAAGTCTCCTCGCATTCTGCTCCCACTTGGCGGAGCAGGATCCGAGCCCACTTCCCATCACCTGCACCACACAACTGTGAGCACCGCTCTTGCTTTTGGCTCTCGAGAAGGAGCATCATGGTTCTGGTTCGAGAGCACCGCTCACACTTTAGGAGTCACCATGTCGTCGCTCAGCCCGCGTGCCACGGCGGTCGTCGCCTTCGCCGGATCAGGCCTTGCCCTGGCTGCCTATCCGATCCTGCGCCCCTGGGGTCCGGAGACCGGACTCGAGGGCGCCCGCGACTTCGCGTCCGCCGCCTGGCCCATCGCCCACCTGCTCGGAATGGTCGGATTCGTCACGCTGGCGCTCGGCCTCCGCGCGCTGGCCACGATGGCACCGAACCCCTGGCCGCCGGGCCCTGTACGCCGCTCCGAGACCCTGGCCTGGCTTGCGATGGCCTTCCTCCTACCGTTCTACGGTGGTGAGGCCTTCGGCCTGCAGGCGGTTGGACAGTATGCCGTCGAGGCTCAGGATCCTGCCGTCCTGTCCATCGCCGACACCTTCCGCAACGGACCTCTTGCCTTGACGACCTTCGGCATCGGGCTGCTTCTGCTCCTCGTCGTCGGCGTCCGCATCGCCGTCGAGCTCTGGCGTGCGGGCCCGGTAGCCCGCCTCGGTGGCCTCCTCGTCGGGGCCGGGCTCGTCACCTACCTGCCGCAGTTCTACGGCACGCCGGCAGTACGCATCGTGCACGGCATCATCCTTGCCGCCGGACTGCTCCTCGTCGCTCTCGCGATCAGCCGGCAGGCGGGTCGACCACAGGACCTTCCGGGTGACTCGGTCGAGCGCGCGGCTTCCCTTTCGCTCGAAGCAAACTGAGCGGCATACGCCACAACACGCCCGAGACTTCGAAACTCACCACTGTTGCTTCAGGGGTGAGTTTCGCGGTGACGGGCGTGTTGCGGAGGACGCGGTCAGGCGCTCACGAACGGTACAGGGCGCGGGCGGGGCAGAGTCGGATCGCCGTCGCGCCGTCGGCGGCGGTCACGCTCGCGTCCCGCACGATGGGGTAGCCCCACTCGTCCACCTGAATGTGGCGCGGAAGAAGGCTGGCGCAAACACCATGACCGGTGCAGGCGATCCGGTCGACGCGCAGCTCGAGCCGTGAATCCGGTTCAGCGCGAGAGGACATCAGCGGCCCTCCGTCCTGGGTCCAGGCAGTAGCCGGCGACGTGGCCTTCGAGGTGGTCTCTGTAGACCCACGTGGCGGAGGCGATGAATCGGGCCACGCCATCAGGGAATCGACAGGCACCACGGCCGGGAAGCAGGCCCGTGCGACGCCAGATGTCCTGTAGGACAGGGTCGCTGGGACGCTCGGCGAAGCGGTGCCACTCCGCCGCCAAGGCCGGCACGCCAAACATGCAAGGCCCGCACTGTCCAGCCGACTCCCCAGCCGCGTAGGCGAGGAACCGGTCGACGAGGGCGATCGGGCACTCGCGCGAGGCGATCAGCTCGATCACCCCGGGGCCGGTCCCGGCACCGAATCGGGCAAGGTCGGCCGTGGACCACGCAACGGTCGGGACGGCGTCGGCGGGCACGAAGCTGCCTCCCAGCCCCCCGATGAGGACCGCCTCGGCATCGGCCGGCAGACCACCGACGGCCGAGAGCAACTCGGACATCGGGGCTCCCGCCTCGGTCTCGAGCACGACACCACGGGCGGTCGGACCGTTGACGCTCACGAGCCGCGGGCCTGGCTCAGCAGCCGTCCCGTACGAGCGGAACCAGTCCGCCCCCCACTCGGCGATCTGCTGGACGCGCCACACGGTCTCGGCATTGAGGACGACTGTGGGCCTGATCCGCCGGCCCGCCGAGTCCCGCCCGCCGGCGACGAAGGGAGGAGCCCGCTTCGTCATCGGTCGGGCGAGACCGCCTTGGGCGAGGGAGATGAGCGAGCTCTCCTCGGAGGACACGTACCGGGCCGGTACCTCGAGGACGTCGAGGCCCGCCCCGTGCAGTCGGACGGCGGTCGCGGAACCGCGGTGAGCGGCATACCGGATCGTTGCGGGACGACGGGGACTGAGCAGGGTCGCGCCACTGACGAGTTCCTCGAGGTGGTGCTCGACGACCCACCCGTCCTTCGCGGCACCGATCTCGCCGTCACAGCAGTTGACGATGAGGCGGGCGCGGTACCGGAGCGCTGCCTCGAGCTTCACCCCCGTGGGAAAGGCGGCGCCACCGCGGCCGGTGAGGCCGGCGTCGCGAAGGAGCGAGGCAAGGGTCATGACCACTCCTGGGCGGCGATATCGCGGCGGCGATGCGTGTCGTGATGAGTCACCCCTGAGCGCCAGACGATCGCCGCGCCACCTGCCACAGCACAAGCAACGGTGGTGAGACGGAGGATCGGCTCGTCAGCGGTGCCGAGGGTGAACCCGTGGAGGATGGCGAGCGGCCACAGGAGGTAGGCAGCCCAGTGGACGAAGCGCCAGGTGCGATCCGAGATGCGGTGGCGCAGCAGCGAGGTGACCATGACGGCGACGAACAGGTCGAAGGCGAGCGTCCCCAGTCCCACCCACAGCCGCTCGTAGCCCGACGTGAACGGAAGGATCGCCGAGATCAGGTCGATCGACACGTAGGTCTCGACGACGGCTGTTGCGACGTGGAGGAGCAGAAAGACCGTCATCCCGAGGGAGAGCCACCGGTGCAGGGCGGTGACGATGGTCGCCCCGTCCCGGCTGCGGGCGCCACGCCCCGAGATCGCCGCGCCGAGGACGACGACGCCGGTGAGCAGGACGATGCTTGCCGTGCCGGTCGCGCGAGAGGTGTACCAGAGCAGCTCATTCATCAGGCGTGCCGTTGCTGGAGGTCCTGACGGGGCCAGCCCCGCGTCATCACAGTGGAACCATCGCGCGCGTCGAGTCGAGCGGGAACGCCCTGCTCCTCCAGCCAGGAGTCGGCACCCGGTCCGAGGACGATCGCTGCCGTGGCGGCGGCGTTCGCCTCAGCGGCCGACACCCCTGCACAGGTCACCTGCGCCCATGTCAACGACGCCGTGAGGCCGGTTCGAGGGTCGATGATGTGGTGGCGCTCACCGCTCGCAGAGGACCAGGACCGGCGCCTCGTCGACGACGTCGCGATGGCCTGGCCGGTCGAGGCGACCACCTGGAGGACCCGACCCGCCTCGTCCTCGATGCCGATCTGCCAGCCGCCGGCAGGGGCCTCGCCGGCAACGGCGATGTCGCCGCCGAGGTCGACGAGGAACCCGCCCGTCAATTCGTCTCGGAGGCGAGCCACAAGGACATCAGCGGCATGCGCCTTGGCGGTTGCGCCGAGGTCGAGGAGCGTGCCGTGCGGGACCGACAACCACCGCCTCGTGCTGAAGAAGCGAATGGCCCTCCAGCCTGGGACTGCGGGGCGGCGGGTGTCGGCGTTGGGGAACCTACGGGCGCGGACGACCTCGATGTCATCGTCGTAACCGCTTGCCACTACGGCCGATCCGACGGTGGGATCGACGAGACCACCGGTGATGCGCGCCATCTCGATCGCCGTCTGCAGGTGGTCGGCGAAGACGGGCGAGACGAAGGTCGAGGCGGCGTCCGAACGGGCGCGCGCGGCGAGTCGAGAGACCTCGGAGTCGGGGCGGAAGCGGGAGACGGCTCGGTCCAGCTGGGCGACGTAGTCCTGCGCGATCTCGGCGGCGGCACCGGCAGCGCGGGGATCGGTCGTGAGGATGGTGTTCGCCGTGCTCATCGCGCGGAAGGTGACGCGGCCGAGTGGCTCGGCGAGGGCTGCCGTCATGATCCGTGGCTCGTGACTTGTGGCGGGCCCGACCCGGTTCCCAGCTGGCCCGGAGAGCCGAAGCCGTTCTGGCTCTGGGTGCCCTGGTTGTCCTGGAAGCCCGGCGTGGTCTGGCTGCCCGATCCGAACAAGCCGCCGCTGCCGTCGTCGCCGCCGTCCTGGTCGTCGAAGAGCGTGAAGCCATTGTCGTCGGGGTGCTGGGCGGGCTGCACGTTCGAGGTGCCCGAGGAGCTCCCCGTCCCCGCCGCGATGGCGGCCGCATGGTCCGCGGCGAGATGGAAGCCGGTGATCGCGGTCGCCACGGCGCTCGCGGCGAGGACGGCCACCGTCCAGGACCGCGCTTGTCTGAGCGAGGTCGATCTCATCGTTCCTCCTCGGCTGGTTCGTCTTTCAAACGATGAGACGTCAACCTGAGAGTGACGTATGCGAGGGAGGGCGCCTTCCTGTGAATCACCTATGTGATGGCGCGGTACCGGGACATTCGGCCCTATCGAGGGCTTTGTGCCAGCGGTCGACTGAGACCAACGGGCCTCACGTAGGAGGAACAATGGCCATCGAACAGCGCACCCCCACCTCCACACGGGAGACGACCTCGCGTGGCGCGGTTGACCTCTCCATGGCTCTTGCCGTGGTCGCCTTTGCGGCCGGCGCTCTCACGTTCTTCGGCAGCTTCCTCGTCGGGCCCGAAGTCATGCAGGGCTCGGCACGCGGCACGGCCCTGATGATGTTCCTCGTCGCCGCTCCCGCCCTCTTCCTTGCCGCGTGGCGCACGCTCCTGGGCTCGACGAGGTGGCTGTTCGTTTGGGGCGGCATGTCGATGTTCCTCGTCTACAACTCGTTCATGCTGCTGACCGCGACGCCGGTCAACCGGCTCTTCCTGCTCTACGTGGCGACGTTCGGTCTGGCGCTGGCGACCATGATCGCCGTGGCTCGGTCGGTCGACGTGCACGCCGTTGCACACCGGTGCAGCCCGGCGATGCGGGCTCGACCCATCGCGGTGTATCTCGGCGCCACCGTCGCCCTCAATATCCTCGCCTGGCTGGCTCGGATCGTGCCCGCCACCGTGAGCGACCACATGCCCGATCTGGTCGAGGGGATGGGGATCGCGACGGTGCCCACCTACCTGCAGGACCTGGCGTTCTGGCTGCCGCTGATCGCGGTGGGCGCGTGGCAGCTGTGGCACCGCCGTCCTTGGGGCTACCTCATCTCAGGCGCCGCGCTCGCCTTCTGGACATTGGAGGCTGCGACCGTGGCCGTCGACCAGTGGTTCGGGCATCGGGCCGACCCCCTCTCGGACGTTGCCTCGGATGCAGTGGTCGTCCCCTTCGCGGCGCTGGCGATCATCACTGCCGTCGTGTTCTGGTCCTTCTTGCGTCACGTGGCGGATGACCCCGGCTCTGTCGCATCGGCACCACCGTCCTGAAGGGCCGCCGTCCGGCTCCCAGCCTCGCGTCAGCGACAATGACGCGATGTCCACGTCCAGCCCTCCCCCGCGCCCACTCCGGATTCCGCGGGAGATCTGGATCCTCGTCGGGGCGGCGTTCGTCATCGCCCTCGGGTACGGGATCGTCTCGCCGGTCCTGCCTGCCTACGCCCGATCGTTCGACGTCGGGGTCGCGGCCGCCTCGGTCATCGTCTCGGCCTTCGCCTTCTTCCGCCTCATCTTCGCGCCCGTCGGCGGCGAGCTCGTCAGCCGCCTCGGGGAGCGGCCCGTCTACTTGGCCGGGCTGGTCATCGTCGCGATCTCCTCCTTCGCCACGGCCTTCGCCCAGTCGTACGTCCAGCTGCTCGTGTTCCGCGGGGTCGGGGGCATCGGGTCGACGATGTTCACCATCTCCACGATGGCGCTACTCGTCCGCCTGGCGCCACCGAGCGCTCGCGGGCGCGTGTCCTCGACCTACGCGTCGGCCTTCCTCATCGGCGGCATGATCGGCCCGGTCCTCGGTGGCCTGCTCGCCGGCTGGGGCCTGCGGGCCCCCTTCATCGTGTACGCCGTTGCGCTCCTCATTGCCGCAGCGGTGGTGGCGATCGGCTTGGGCGGCGCCCGACTGCAACCGGTCGAGGAGCGGGCGAAGCGGGATGTCGTGAGCTTGGGCGAGGCCTGGCAGTCGCCGGTCTACCGGGCCGTGCTCGCCTCGGGCGTCGCGAACGGATGGACGAACTTCGGGGTGCGCATGGCCGTCCTCCCACTCCTCGCCACCGCAGTGCTGGACCGGGCCTGGGTGGCTGGTGCTGCCCTCGCCATGGGGGCCGTCGGCACCGCAGTCACGCTGCAGTTCTCGGGGAAGATGGCCGACCGCGTCGGACGCCGGCCGCTCGTCATCGGCGGGCTGGTCGTCATGGGGACGTCGACGGCGCTCCTGGCGCTCGCGCAGCACCCCGCCCTGTCGGTCGGCCTTGGGCTGGCCGTCCTGTTCGGCCTGTCGGCGATCTCCGGCGTCGGGGCGGGTCTGGTGAACCCCGCCCAGCAGGCCGCCGTGGCCGACGTGATCGGCCACGAGCGGAACGGCGGCAGGGTTCTCTCCACGTTCCAGATGGCCCAGGACGGTGGCGCGATCGTCGGTCCGATCCTGGTCGGGCTGGTGGCGGATGCCTTGGGCTTCGGCGCAGCCTTCCTCGTCACGGGCCTCGTGTGCCTCGCCGGCGCAGTGCCCTGGCTCGCTGCGCCTGAGCCGCTGGTCCATCATGCCGCTCCGATCGGCGAAACAAGCAGCGAGAGGTGAAGTCCAAACCGGTGCCACGCCATGCGCTTCAGGAGAGCCGGAGGGAGGGCCATGTCTCCAGCGCAGAACACGCCTGACAGGCTCGAGCGCCCGAACTCGTCGATGCCTGCCCCGTTTCGCCGACATCGTTTCAGCGGGTCACGAGTTTGAGACGAGCGTCTGCGTCGTCCGACGATCTTGAGACCCAAGCCAGCGGCGATTCTGGGACCTGACTCGCCTTGGTCGAGATGGTCCTTCAACGGGCGATGTTTCCGGTCTCATACCGATGATCGGGACGTCCGCCCATCCACGTGATGCCGATGATCTGGGCGGTGGCGGGAATCGACGTCGTCCAGTTCGGAGGCCCTTCGCTCTTTGCACGAGCAAGCCCTGCACGACCTCGACGACGTCAATTCTGGTGTCGCCGACCAAGGTGACAATGCAAAGGCCCGTCACCTTGGTGCGGGCCGGTGCTCCCCGCAGAGCGGACGCCGCCCATACCCACGCCTCCGTCGTGATCGGGTCGTCACGGTGGATCTCGATCAAGATCCCGGTCGGCTGGGAATCGACGAGAAGCTCGCCGGCAATCCATTCGAGCGCCAGCTCCCAGTCCGTCCCGCGGCGGCGCTCTGTCCCTGCGGAGCTGGAGAAAGTCAGCGAAGAGTTTCCGTTGCGTAGCTAGCACGCCGTTGTGCGGACCCTGGCGGCGTGGGATGGCTCAAGCACGCTGGTTCAGTGCGAGCTGAGCTGCCTGCAGGCGGCGTCGTACTGGGACACTGCGGCCGTGCTCCCGGCATGGTCCACAGACCCCGTTCCATTCCCTGCGTAGACGGTGCCAGCGGTTCCGGGAGTCGTCTCGTTGAAGGCTGAGCCAGGAGCATTGGCGGCGTTGCCCGGTTCGACCGGGGCAGTTGAAGTCCCACAGTTGAAGCCGGCGGTCGTGCCCGGCTGGCCGGTTGTCGGGTTCGTCTGAGCGAACGCGGCGCCAGGTGCCCCGATCGCGAAGGCGACAGAGCAGGCTAGCGCTGCTAGGTACTTGCGCATGATGGTCCTCTTCCTGTGTCTCACACCCGCGCCATGTGCTCGGGCCGGGGGCCGCAAAAGTCCCCTGAACAACACGAAATCCGGCCCCGTTCGGTTCATCGGCGGGGAACGGTTTGGGTGTAGACGGCGGCGAAGGACTGCCGCTGTCCGCTGATCGAGTCAACTCTGTCCTACCTGTCTCGAGCTCGTGAGTGTTTCCCAGAATCGCTCCCTTGGACGCTTCGTCGACGTCCTCGTCTAGCGGCGCACACCGGCCGCGCCGGTCGACCCGGCCGTGATCGTGCGCCCGCCTACAGGTCGAGCACGAAACCAGGCCGCGCGACGTCGACCTGACCGGTGAAGACCTGTCGAGCGCAACGGAGGGCGTCACCCGGGTCGGTGTCCGGCACCAGGTGCGTGAGCACCAACCGTCCGACCCCCGCATGGGTCGCGGCAATGCCGGCGTCGCGGGCGCTGGACAGCACGCCCACCACGTCGTCGGGCACGCGCGCTGCATAGCTGGCTTCGGCCAGCAGGACGGTCACGTCGCGGGCGAGGTCCACCCGTCGCTCGCTGGGGCCGCTGTCTCCGGTGTACGCGAGGGATGGTCCGTCCGTGGTGCTGATCCGGTAACCGAGGTTCGGCCACGTGTGCGGCAGTGCGGTGGCCTCGATCTCGAAGGGCCCCAGCTGCAGGCGCGCACCATCCTCCAGATGCGAGACGGTCACGGCACCGTGCAGGAGCTGGGGCCGGTCGAGAGCCAGCACGGCGTCGAGAGCGCCCGCGGGAGCATGGACCGGGAGGGCAAGCGCCGGATGGTCAGCGAAAACCCGGGCGCGGAGCAGCGGGCTGAGGTCCGCGCAGTGGTCTGGATGACCGTGAGTGACGAGGACGGCGTCGATCTCCCACGGAGGCACGACCGAGAACAGGAGTGGTGCGGTCGCGTAGCCGGGGTCGACGAGCAGCACATAGCCCTCGCGCTGCACGAGGTAGCCGCTGCACGCGCTCCCGGCTCGGGGCCAGCCGCCGTCACCGCCCAGGACTGTGAGCCGCATTCCGCCCTCCTTCCCCCTCGAGGGAGCTCCCCTCAGCATGTGCCACCGACCAATCTAGGCGCCCCCGTCCGCGCCACCGCTCGCTCCTGCTCCGTGAAACTCGGCCCACCATGTGAGCTATCTTGCGCTGGAAGGGAACTCAGCGGCATACGGAAGATGTCGCATGCCGCTCGACGTCTGCACGGTTGTCATCCTGCCGCGCCCGGCCGACGTCATGGAGTGGTGGGTGCGCGCCGGCTCGCTCGCCTTCCCCTTCGCCGATCGCACCATCGGAGAGCGTCGCTCGATGCCTGACGCCTGAGCACGCTCCGCAGAGGGTAGGTGTGGGGCATGGCCGATCTCGCGGCATCAGAACAGCCACCCAGGGACGAGAGCCTGCTCACCGTCGTCATCGCACTCGCAGCCAACGTCCTCGATTGCTGTCGCGAAGTCGGTCGCCGCGGTCATTCACCGGGTCGGCCTCGATGGTGGCCGAGGCCGCGCACTCGTGGGCCGACGCCGGCAACGAGGTCTTCCTGCTCATGGCAGAGCGCCGAGCGGCGAAGCCCCGCGACGCCGGACGCACCCCTTCGGCTACGGGCGCGAGGCCTACGTCTGGTCGATGTTCGCGGCCTTCGGGCTGTTCGGCGCCGGCTCGGTCGTGTCGATCTGGCACGGCATCACGGCCCTCGGCCACGAGGAGCCGGAGACGTCGTACTTCTGGGCGTATGCCGTGCTCGCCATCGCCTTCGTGCTCGAGAGCGTCTCCTTCGTCCAGGCGACGCCGGCAGACGCGCGCGCCGAGGCGCGGCGGTCCGGGCTCCACGCCGCTGAGCTTCCTCGCCAACACCTCGAACCCGACCCTGCGTGCCGTCTTCGCCGAGGACGCCGCGGCGCTCGTCGGTCTCGTCATCGCCGGCCTCGGCATCGGCCTGCACCAGATCACCGGCAACGCGGTCTAGGACGCGATCGGCTCGATCTCTCGTCGGCCTGCTGCTCGGCGTCGTCGCGATCTTCCTCATCGGCCGCAACCGGGACTTCCTCGTCGGCCAGGCGGTGCGCCCCGAGCTGTGGCGCCGGGCGCTACGAGGAGCTGCACGAGAGCGGCGAGGTCGAGCGGGTCACCTTCCTGCACCTCGAGTTCGTCGGTCCGAGAAAGGTCTTCCTCGTCGCCGCCGTCGACCTGACGGGCGACGAGCCGGAGACCCGGTCGCAGAGCGGGTTGCCCGCGTCGAACGGCGCATCGAGGACCACGAGCTCGTCGAGCGAGCCCTGCTCACGCTGTCCACCCCAGGAGCTCCTGCCATCGAGGCGCAACCGGGACAGGGCGGCCCACAGCCGGGTAGCGTGAATCGTCACCGCGACGACCCCTGCGCGCCTTCGCACCGGCCGCCGCCTCCACCATCACGGAGGTGCATCGAATGAAGCGGTTACCCGCCATCGCGGCTGCCACGGCAGCCCTTGCTCTCGGTTGGCTCATCGGCGCCCCGTCGTGGGCAAGCCAGCCCGCGTATGACATCACGACGCTGGCCGGCAAGGTCGCCTCGCTGCGGGGCACGGCCGGGCCTGCAGATCCGGTTCTCCAGCTTCATCGAGCAGGAGGCCGCCGAGTCGTCCGCTGCCCCCACGGCGACGCCGATCACGCCGGTCCACGTACTCTCCAGTCCGCTGGACGGCACGTCCGTCGCTGCCCCGGCGGTCACGGTCAACCAGGACACGCGCCGCAGCGCCGCAGAACGAGACGGCAATCGCGGTCGACCCGAACAACCCTATCGCGCATCGTCGCGGCAGCCAACGACTACGTGACACGGACCTGGTCGTGCACGGTCGGTGGGCACGCCGTGCAGCGCGCTCGGCGACGGGTACTCCGGGACGTACTACTCCAACGACGGCGGCGCGACCTGGGCCGCCGAAGCCACCGACCCGAGCCCACCTCGGCACGCTCATCCCGGGCGTGACGCACCTCGCCGGCGGGACCTACGACGCGGGTGGTGACCCTGCGCTCGCGTTCGATAGCCGCGGCACCGTGTTCTACGCGGGCCTCGGCTTCAACCGGACGAGCGCACCGAACACGGTCGCGGTCAACCGGGGCACCTTCAGCTCGAACGGCGCCCTGTCCTGGAGCGCACCCACCTTCATCAACCAGACGACGTCGCCATCCACGCTGAACGACAAGGAGTGGGTCGCCGCCGACGCCAACCCGGCCAGCCCGTTCCGGGACCGGGTCTACGTGTCCTGGACGCGGTTCCTCTTCAACGCGTCACAACGGCAGACTATGTCCAGTCGCCGATCTTCTTCGCCTCGTCGAGCGACGGCGGTCAGACGTTCAGCGCCCCGAGCTCAGATCTCGGGCAACGTCAAGTACGGCCAAGGTTCCCGGCCAGTCGTCGGGCCCGATGGCACGCGTCCATGTCTTCTGGGAGGGCTCGACGCGGCTCGCCACGCTCAACTCGACCTACGTCGTGAAGTCCGCCGACGGCGGCGTGTCATGGGGTAAGCCGGTGGCCATCGCGCCGGTCGCACGACACGCCGGAGCTACAGGACACGGCGTTCCGGGTCAACAGCTACCCGGCGGCTGCGGCCGCACCGAACGGTGACCTCTACGCGACGTGGACGACGACGAAGGATGACACGTCGACCGCCGTCTACAGCCACTCCACGGACGGTGGGGCGACGT
The DNA here is from genome assembly GCA_963826445.1 of uncultured Actinomycetota bacterium. GTDB lineage: Bacteria > Actinomycetota > Actinomycetes > Actinomycetales > Dermatophilaceae > Intrasporangium. Next base: position 22,376 of record CAWGXD010000019.1, on the reverse strand, counting down.
GGTCAGACCCGACGGATGTCTTCGCGCCAGCGACCCGCATCGCCCGTCGGGTACCCGGTGAGCCAGCCGGACGGGTCGCACCCTCAACGCGCCGCGCGCCCCGGGCGGTCGAGGACGTCTTCCCCGCCATCGACGTCGCGGGCAACGGGCACGTCTATCTCGGCGCCTACCGCGGGCACGGTCGTCTCCCCGTGGCAGACGTGCGCGAGCGGGCCGGCACCGCCGGTGGGTCGCATCACGTGTGACACGCTTGGGAACTACATCGACAACACGCGGCTCGACTTCGTCGTCACCGACGTGACGACGCACGTCACGCAGACCGTGAGCACCCACCCGATCAACACGCGGAACGGGTTCGGCGGTGGCTTCTTCGGCGACTACACCGACCTGCGGCCGGGCCGGACGGGACGTTCCACGCCTTCTGGACCGACACGAACAACGTGCAGACGGTCACGTGGTTCTACGGCACCGAGTTCGTGCCGACGCCGATCCACCAGGAGGACGTCGTCACGCGGTCCGGGAACTTCTAAGGGACCGCGGTGTTCTGGCCGGCCGTTCCAGGCGGACCGGCCAGGACCCTGGGGATGTACTCGACCAGCTGGATCCGGCCGTCGAAGGTGCGGCTGTCGATCATGTCGAGGGCGACGTCCGGGTAGCCGTCGTAGATGCGTTCTCGCCCGTGCGCCGGTGATCACCGGGAACATCACCGACCCGGAAGCGGTCGACCAGTCCGGCCTGCAGCAGCGACCGGCACAGGCTGAGGCTGCCGATCGTGCTCAGGAGCCTCGAGCCGTTCTCCTTCATCGCCCGCACCGCCTCGACCGCGTCCCGCGCGACCAAGCGTGGAGTTGGCCCACGTCAGCGGCTCCTCAAGCGAGGTGGAGAACACGACCTTGGACCGCGTGACTCGCCGAGGACGCCTCCGTCGCCCGGCTCGCCCGTCGGACTTCGGCGAAGCCCGACATCAGCCGGTAGGTGTTCGCTCCCATCAGGTAGGTGACCTCGGGCTGCTCGCCCAGCCAGGCGAGGTACTCCGGGTCCCTCGAGGCCCCAGAAGCCGGGCCAGCCCTCTCCCGATGCGTAGCCGTCGAGGGAGGTGATGAAGTCGACGAGGAGTTCTGGCATGACGTCCCCTTCCGAGGTGGTGTTCGTGGCGGTCCGTCGTCTGACCCGTCCTTCCACCGTGTCAACCGTCGGCGGCGGTTTCCACCCTTTTACGACTCCCCCTGCGCACTTGGGGTGAACCGGCCGGCCTCCTGGTGCGTGCACCAGTTGTGGTCCTCTCACACGCTGACGAGGCGGTCCTGCGCGGGCTGTACGACGAGCACGCGGGCGCCCTGTTCCAGCACGTCCTCCGGCTCACGGCGGGCGACCGTGGGCGTGCCGAGGACATCGTCCAGGAGACCCTGCTGCGCGCCTGGCAGCACCCGGAAGGCGATCCGCCCCGAGCGTGGCCCGGTCCGACCATGGCTCTACACCGTCGCGCGCCACCTCGCCGTCGATGCGGTGCGGGCCCGCGCGGCGCGTCCCCACGAGGTGCCGGACACGGCGCTGGTGCGCGTCGAGAGTTCCCAGGACGACATCGACCGTGCCCTCGACGCCTGGATCGTGTCTGAGGCGCTCAGCGCACTGAGCCGGGAGCACCGCGACGTCATCGTCGAGCTGTACTACCGGGACGCTCGGTCGCCGAGACAGCCCAGGAGCTCCACATCCCCGCGGGCACCGTCAAGTCCCGCACGTACTACGCGCTGCGCGCACTCCGGCTCACGCTCGAGGAGAGGGGACTGATCCCATGAACTGCCACGTTGTCCACCCGCTCCTCGGCGTGTACGTCCTCGGCAAGGCAGACCCGGACGACCGGGCAACGGTCGAGCAGCACCTGCCGACTTGTGCCCGGTGTCGCGAGGAGCTCGCCGAGCTCGAGGGCCTGCCCGCTCTGCTCGCCCGGGTGACGGCCTCCGAGCCGGCGCCATCGCAGCGCCCCCGACCGCAACCCGTCCCGGTGACGCCGTCGCCCGACCTGCTGCCGAGGCTGCTCACCGCCGCGGCGGCCACGCGTGCTCGCCGCCGACGCAGGGCATCGCTCCTCGTCGCCGCCGCCATGATCGTCACCGCCGGCGTCGGCGCGCCCATCGTCATCCGCTCGGTCACCACCGAGCGGCCGCCGGAGGTCGCGACGGCACCGGCGCAGTCCGGGCTCGAGTCGTCCTGGAGCGCAGCCGACGCCGGGTCCGGGACGCGAGCGACGGTGCGGCTGACCCCGCAACCGGCGGGCACCGCGCTCGACCTGACCCTGAGCGGCGTGCCCGCTGGGACCCATTGCGCCTTGGTCGTCACCCCGATCGACGGTGCGCCCACTCCGGCCGGCAGCTGGCAGGCGGACTATGCGGGTCAGGCGACCGTCACCGGCTTCACGGCGACCCCGCTGGGCCAGATCTCAAACCTGCGGATCGTGACGGCGCAGGGGCGCACCCTCCTCACGATCACCCCACCGAGAGTCGACGCTGAGTCGACTCGAACCTGAACCGATGGCCGCCGGCGGCCGTGCCACACGACAGCCCGCGCCACCCCGGCTCCGGGCGATCGAGTGGCACTGACCTCTCGGCACATCAATGAAGGATGTGAATGACACCATGCGGATCCACACCCGCAACACACCCGACCACGCGCGGACCGCACTGGTCGCGCGAGCGAGCTCAGCGGCATACGGACGTGTTCTCGTCGCCACGCTCGCGGCAGGGGCGCTGGGACTGGCCGCGTGCAGCGGCGGCGCGGCCAGTGGAAGCTCCGGCGACGCCACCCCGACGATCTCGATCGTCGAGCCCACGGAGGGCGCGACGGTGTCCCAGCCGTTCACCCTCAAGGTGGACTCGTCCGTGGACTTCGGCGCGACGGAGACCGGCAAGGACCACTTCCACCTGACCTTCGACGGCAACGCCCAGCAGTACACCGTGGAGACGAAGCCTGAGGTGATGATCAATTCGCTGTTGCCCGGGAAGCACACGATCAAGGTGACGCTGCAGCATGCCGACCATTCGCCGATCGGCCCGGAGGCCCAGGTGAACGTCACCGTGGCGAAAGGCGGCGGGGGCACGACCAGCACACCAGCGCAGGGTGGAGGCAATGGCTACTGAGCTGTCCCGGCGCCGTTCCGAGGTGACCGGAGCAACCGTCGAGCGGAACCGTCGCGCCAGTCGGTGGGTCCACGCGTCGGTCTACTCGGTGTCCCTCCTCCTGCTCGCGACCGGCCTCTGGCTGCTCCTCGGGCAGGAGGGCAACCCGAGCCTGCTCGCGCGCGCCAGTGGACTGTCGGATGCCGTCCTGCACCGCTGGCTCGGCTACGCGCTCGCCGTCGTCGGCGGGATCGCGATCGTCGTCTGGTGGCGCGCGCTGCGGCGTTTCGGCAAGGAGTCGGTGCGCTGGGATCGAGGCGACTCGGCGTGGCTGAGGTCCTGGCCGCGGGCCGCGTTCACCGGTCGGTTCCGCCGCCACGAAGGGGACTTCGACCCCGGGCAGCGGCTCGCGAACCTGGTCCTCGTCGGCACTCTGGTCCTGCTTGTCGTGAGCGGGCTGGTCCTGACGACGCTGCACGGTGGGGCGGCGTTTGTCGTCGCCCACCGCGTCCACCTGTGGTCCACGTATGCGTTCACCGTCATGGTCATCGGACACGTCGTGGTGGCGTCCGGCGTGCTGCCCGGTTATCGCGGCGCCTGGCGAGCCATGCACCTCGGCGGACGCCTCCGGCGAGACGTGGCATCGAGACTCTGGCCCGCCTGGCTCGAGCGCAACGTGGACGGTGGTGACGACGACCTGGCCGCCCGTCGGGTGCGCCGGACGGGGTCGGGCAGACAACGATGAGGCGGGCGCCGCCGGGTTTCGATTGTCGCGGGAGTTTGCTCATTTCACCGGCGCGCTGACTGCGGCACTGCTCACTGTGGCTGGGCAGTGCCGCCATCACGCGTGCGCGACTGCCTCGGATTGGCCGTGCCAGCGTTGTCTCACCGGCTTGCCCTGGCCGTCGTACACGGTCGACGACGCGGAGGTGACCTCCAGCTCGAAGAGCACGAAGTGGTCGTCGCGAGGGAAGCCGGTGCCCGCATTGGCGGTCTGCCGGGTGCCCGGGTCGTCGGTGGGGTGGGCGACGCCGGTGACACTGAACTCGTTCAGGTCCCAAGGTTGCTCGCCCGTGACAGTGCAGTGCAGGGCGTAGCGGCCGTCGCGCGCCGCAGGTCGTGGCCCTTCGGTGAGTCTGGCTCCATGAAAAGGAACAGGCGGTCTGCCGTGATGACCGGGCGCACTGGGTGCAGTCTGGGTGCGCCGTCCCGTTTGACGGTGGCCAGATAGGCGACCTGGTCGTGAAGATGCTCCGCGCCGAAGGCAGCAAGCTGGGCGGTCTGGGTCGCGAGTGCTTGCCAGCTCATGGTCCCTCCCGATGGGGCAGCCGGTACACTATGATCACTGAGACTGTCTCAGATGAGATCGTCACACTATACAGTTTCTGGAGAAGCAATGTCCACGGCGCCCGATCAGAGGTCGAGGTTGGCCGACCTGTTCTCGATCTTCGCCCCGGCATTCCTCAAATGGCAGTACGCCGGCGTGCTGGTGCCGGGCATGACCTACCCCCGGATGAACCTCATCCACGTGCTCGCCGAGGACGGGCCGCAGATCATGTCGCAGTCTGCGTGACCGGCTGGGGGTGTCCGCCCGCAACATCACCGTCCTGGTCGACGGCCTGGAGAAGGAGGGTTTCGTGCGCCGAGTCGCGCACCTCACCGACCGGCGCGCCACCGTCATCGAACTCACCGACGCCGGTCATGCGGTCCACCGACGCGTCTACGCCCGCCATGCCGACCGCGCCGCAGCGCTGTTCGCCACGCTCACTCCGGCCGATCAGGCACACCTCGCCCGCATCCTGGGCGAGCTCGCGGGGGCCCTCGCGGACACCAGCGCCGCCGAGGGAAGGCCCCTCGACCTCGACCCTGCCAGCTTCCGCGTCGACCCCAACCACCCGGGTCAGACCTAGTCCAGACCTAGCCCGGAGAGTGGGATTACGGTCTCAGTCGATCCAGCGGGCGGCTGCCTCGTACGTGTCTGACGGAGTGGCATTGAAGGCGATGGCGGCGTCGGGGGCGTGGCGGCGCACCAGGTTGATGACCCGCTCGAACAGGCCCAGTTGCTCCTCGGCTCGGCGGACTCCCCCGCCGATGACCACGCACTCCCACGGCTGGGACTGCAGTGCAGCTGTGACCATCTCCTCGGGGTTGTCGTCTCCGTGGAGGCCGAACAAGCAGGACCGCGCGCCGACCCCATGATCGGCGAACTTCCTCATGCCCGCCTCGATGCCCTCGGCCACCGGCTTGGGGTCCCAAGGGCCAGGCACGCGATATGGGTTCAACCCGATGACGAGCACCCGAGGTCTGAGCCGCTGGGCGTCCACGTGTTCAGCCTATTGGCCTGCTAGGGATCTGCTCTCTGGAGCACGACGTCCAGCTTGTCAAAGCTGTCCGCCCACCCCTGACGATGCAGCTCGAGCCGCTCCCGGGTGGCGAACTCGCCCTGCGACAAGGACACCCTCGTGCCTCCGCCGACGGGATCCAGCGCGAGGACGACGACGGTCTCTCGGTCGTCCGGATCGGGCTCGTCCCAGCGAAAGGTGAAGCTCAGCCTGTCCGGAGGATGGATCTCGAGATACTCGCCGGAAAGGTGAAAGGCTTCCCCTTCCGGCGGCTGCATCGTCAAACGAAATCTGCCGCCCACGCGAAGGTCGAGGTCGATCTCCCGGGTCGTGAATCCATTTGGTCCCCACCACTTCGCCAGCTGGGCCCGCTCGGTGAACCGCCTGAAGACCTGCTCGGGGGGAGCACCAAAGACGCGAGCCTGTTCGAGAACGAACTCGCCTTTCTGGCTACTCACGAACCCCACGCTCCCACCAAGGTCGGGATCTTGGGAGACTGTCGTCGTGACGGGATCTGGGCGCGACCGCGATGCGCAAGGGCGCGCGCGGCAAGCACGCCCGCGCGACGCGTTGGGTCGGCCGCTGCCCTATGGGGCGGAGGGCGTCGAGCCCGTGTCGGAGGAGCCGCTGCCGCCCGAGGAAACCATCAGGACAGCTCGTGAGCTCGTGGACAGCGGGCGCTCCTTTGCCGCCCACGAGGTCTTTGAGGCTCGCTGGAAGGCCGGGCCGGCCGAGGAGCGGGACCTGTGGCAGGGCTTGGCGCAGGTCTGTGTCGCGATCACCCATGCGGCCCGGGGCAACCGGATCGGGGCGGAGCGACTCGCGGACCGGGCCGCCAAGCGGTTGGCCGCATATGCCGCGACGGGAGGCGGCACCTACGGCCTTGACCTCGACGGCGTCATGGAGTGCACGCGTTCGCGCATCGCCTGAATCTTGCCCCTCGCGCCGCCGTCCGTTTGGATCGAGCGATGAGCGACCGGTGGACGACTCCCGACCAGGACCCCCGCACCTACGGCAACCCCGTCGACGAACTACCGACGTACCGCGAGTACCTCGACAACTACCGTCTCACCATCGAAATGAAGTGCGAGGGTCTCAACGCGGATGAGCTCGCGCGTCGTTCCGTGCCGCCGAGCACTCTCAGCCTGCTCGGTCTTGTCCGGCATCTCGCCCAGATGGAGAACCACTGGTTCCAACGCGTGCTCCAGGGGCGCACCGAAGCGCCGCGTGTCTACAAGACCGACGACGACTTCGACCGCGACTTCAATGGCGCCGAGCCGCGACCTGCGGTCGTCGAGGACGCGTTCGCGACGTGGAAGGCCGAGATCGCGAAGTCCGACGAGTGGCTCGACACCCTCGCCGACGCCGACCTCGGCGGGCAGGTCGACCTCCATGGTGAGCACGTCTCGATCCGGGACATCCTGGTCCACGTCTTCGAGGAGTACGCCCGCCATGCAGGCCACGCCGACCTGCTCCGCGAGTGCATCGACGGCCGCACCGGCCAGTAGCGGTCCAGTCGCCGCTCAGACGCGCTCGAGGAACGCGAGCATGCGACTGAGGACGCTGGCGGTGGCGGCAGGGTCGCTGCTCGGTAGCGATGAGTCGGTAAACAGGTGGGCATCGCCCGGGTAGACGAAGAACTCGCCGTCGTTGGCCTGGACGACGAGCCCACGGGCATTGTCGACGTCACCCTCACCAGCGAAGAACGGGTCTGCGTCCATGCCGTGCACCTGCACCGGGACGTCGGCGGGCCAGGCTTCGCCGAACGCGGTGACCGGTGCGCATGACTCGAGGAACACGGCGCCGCGCGCACCTGGCCGGGTCTGGGCCAGGCGCTGCGCGGGCATGACGCCGAGCGAGATGCCGACGTAGACGATGTCCGCCGGCAGCGCACCCGCGACCTCGTCGGCCCAGGCGTCCTGGGCGTCCGGCCCCTTGGCCTTCAAGGCAGCGAAGCCCTCGTCCAGCGAGCCGAAGGTTCGGCCCTCGAAGAAGTCGGGCATGTGCACCATGTGGCCCGCTTGGCGGAGCGTGTCGGCGATCGCGCGCACACCCGGGGTCAGTCCCTGCACGTGGTGGAAGAGCAGCACTTGTGTCATCGACGGCCTCCAACGATCGAGAAATATGGATCGTTCGACAACTGTAGTCTGATATCCGTGACGCGTCACCCCTCGGTTCCCCGAAGTGTGACTCCCGCCGCCCCGCCGCCGGGCCACGAGATCGCCGACCGCCTCGTACTGACGCGCCCCGCCCAGGTCCGCGCCCTCGGCCACCCGCTGCGCACGACGATCCTCGGGCTGCTCACGGAGCGAGCCGCGTCGGTCGCGGAGCTGGCGGAGGCGACGCACCGACCGAAGAGCACCATCGCCCACCACGTCTCCGTCCTGCACGATGCGGGTCTGGTGCAGGTCGTGCGTACCCGGCGCGTCCGGGCTGTCGAGGAGCGGTTCTACGGCCGGGCCGCCCGCACGGTCACCATCTCTGTGGACCCGGGGGGCCCCGAGCTGCCCCTCGACTTCAACGACTTCGAGGTGGCCGCCCGCGAGTCAAGCGGTGCTTATGAAGCGCGTCGCCTCTGGGCCTTCCTGCGACACGCACGCCTCAGTGATGAGCAGGCGAGCGAGTTCTGGACACGGATCCGGGATCTGGTCGAGGAGTACGACCGGCTCCCTCGATCCGGCGACACGACCTACGGGCTGGCAGTCGGGATCTATCCGATCCCGGACTACCCGAGACTCCCCGACCCCCGCGACCCCGGAGCACCCGACGCGGGATAGAGCTCGACCGTGGCAGGCTGGCTGCATGGGCACCGAGCACTTCGATGACAAGGCCGCGACGTGGGACGACGACCCCGAGAAGGTGAGGCAGGCACAGGACGTCGCTCGAGCGGTGAGCGCGGCCGTGCCGCTGGGCCAGGGTGCCCGGTTGCTCGAGTACGGCGCCGGCACGGCTCTCGTCACGCAGGCGCTGCTCACCTCGACCAGGGGAATCGGCCGAGTCACGCTGGCGGACAACTCCCCCGGCATGCGGGCCGTGTTGCGCGACAAGATCGACTCAGGTGCGATGCCCCCGGACACTCGCGTCTGGGACCTGGACCTGGAGAACCAGCCGGCGCCCGCCGAGCGGTTCGACGTGATCGTGTCGTCGATGGTCATGCACCACGTCCGCGAGTTGCCGGTGGTGCTCACGGCATTCGCCGAGTTGCTCGTCGAGGGAGGCCATCTCTGCATCGCCGACCTCGACCGGGAGGACGGCTCATTCCACACGCACGACTTCGATGGCCATCACGGCTTCGACAGGGGCGAACTTGCGAAGGCGCTCGAGCAGGCCGGGCTCGTGGACGTCGCCGTCACGGACTGCACCCACATCACTCGAGAGGGAGTGATGTATCCGGTCTTCCTGGCCACCGCCCGTGAAGGTGTGTCGGCAAGCCAGGGGGAGCGCTGAGCCGGAACGGTTCGAGGTATTGAACGGCTTTGGATATCAATGGAATTCGTCGTGTTCGAAACCTTTTCTCGGCAGGGCTGATGAGGTATCATCGAACACATGATCGAGAGTGAGGGGCTCGAGCTCCTCGCGCTGGTGTCCCTCATGGGGGATGGCGACGCGGCGCGTCTGGATGATGCGCGGCTCGTGGCCTCGGTGGAGGCACTGGAACGCACCAAGGCGGCGTGTGCGGCCGCGCAGGCGCGCTTGACGGCGCAGTTCGTCGCGTCGCAGGCGGACGAAGCGCAGCGGCTTCGGCAAGTGGCGCAAGAATGTTCAGAGGCCGGTGACTTCGACGGATGGGTCGCCGCGCGGGATCGGGCGCGAGCGCTGGAGCTGCCCTGCGAGCCCGCCCGCGGCAACAGCGGTCGTGACCGGTCGTCGGGATCACAGCGTCGGAGGGCCGCTGCGATCGCGGCGCGCACCGGGGTGTCGGCTCAGGTGGGCCTGGCCCGTCACGAGTCGCCCGCCCGCGGGGCCCGGCTGGCGCGTCTGGCGGTGGCACTGGTGGAGGACCTGCCCCACACGTTGGCGGCGCTGACCGCGGGGCACCTGAGCGAGCGGCGGGCCGAGCTGGTCGCTACGGGCACGAGTCACCTGAGCAGGGAGCTGCGGGGGGCCGTCGACGCGGAGGTGATCGGGGCGAACTTGCCCGCCGAGGGCGACCCACCCGCGAGTGGCGTCGCGGGCTGGGGCGATCGCGAGGTGGACCGCAGGGTCCGGGCCTGCGCAGACCGGCTCGACGCCGCGGGAGCGGTCGAGCGGGCCCGGGTGGCCGAGTCGGCCCGGCGGGTCACGATCAGGCCGATCCCGGACACGATGGCGATCGTCTCGGCGGTGCTGCCGGGGCGCAGGCGGTCGCGGTGAACGCGGCCCTTCACCAGGCCGCCGCCACAGCGAAGGCCGCCGGTGACGAGCGCTCCCGCGGCCAGGTCATGGCCGACGCGCTGGTCGAGCGAGTCACCGGCCGGACGTCCGCCGACGACGTGGACGTCGAGGTGCAGGTTGTCATCACCGACAGGGCCCTGTTCGCCGGGGACGAGGCCCCCGCGCACGTGCCGGGTTACGGCCCTGTGCCTGCCGGGTGGGTTCGGGCCCTGCTCACACGCGACCTCGCCCCGGCAGAGCCTGGTCCACTCCAGGGACCCCGTCCGGACCAGCCGGCTCCCCAGCTGGCGGGGCCGAGCGTGACGGGCCTGATGGTGACGGGCCGAGAGTGGCGCGGGTGTGGCTGCGCAGGCTGTACACACATCCGGGCACCGGCACCCTGGTGGCGATGGAGTCCTCGCGGCGGCTGTTCCCGCCCGGGTTACGCCGCTACCTGATTGCCCGCGACGGGGTGTGCCGCACCCCGTGGTGCGATGCGCCGGTGCGGCACGCGGACCACGTGCAGCCGCCCGCACGCGTGGGGCGGCCCGACCGCGCCGACAACGGTCAGGGGCTGTGCGTGGCGTGCAACCTGACCAAGGACCTGCCCGGCTGGTCCTCCCGCGTGCTCGACCCTGGACCCACCGCCGGCAGTAGCAATCCGCACACCGTGCAGCTGACCACCCCGACCGGGCACGCCTACCTCTCGACCGCGCCTCCGCTCCTGCCCGGGCTCATCGAACCCAAGGCATTCGGTCGCTCCGTTGACTCGCTCAGCCCATTCGAGGGATGGCTCAGCGAACGACTCGCCGCCTGAGCCGTATGCCGCTCAGCTCGGTAGGCACGAAGGTCACGTCCGCGCGGGGGGGCTCAGCGGCATACGACGTGGTTCTCCCAGCTTCAGGGTTGACAAGATGCACTCCGTAAGCATCTACTAACGGTTAGTGGTTGCTAACCAAGAAGTAGACGGATGGAACGCCCTGGCGGACTCGACACGGCGCGCGATTGTCTCGTCGCTCGCCGAGCGACCGCAGGCTGTGGGCGAACTGGCGGCCGGCCTGCCCGTGACGCGTCCAGCCGTCTCGCAGCACCTCAAGATCCTCAAGAGCGCCGGGCTCGTCACCGACCGCGCCGAGGGCACCCGCCGGATCTATCAACTCAACCCGGTCGCCCTCGCCGCCCTCCGCGACCAACTCGACGCGTACTGGCAGCGCACCCTCGACAACTACGAAGCCGAGGTCGCCCGCTACCAGGCCGAACTCGCGCAAGGCCGCGCGGGCACCCACACCACGACATCTTCCCAGGAGTCCCGATGACCACCACTGACAGCGTCATCCGCCGCAGCATCGTCGTCCCAGCGCCGCCCGAGATCGCGTTCAAGGTCTTCACCGAGCGCTTCGGCGACATCAAGCCGCGAGAGCACAACCTCCTATCAGCACCGATCACCGAGACCGTGCTCGAGCCATGGGTCGGCGGGAACATCGTCGACCGCGCGGCGGACGGGAGCGAGTGCCGCTGGGCTCGCGTCCTTGCCTACGAAGCCCCGAACCGGCTCCTCTTCACATGGGACATCAACCCCAGGTGGGAAATCGAGACCGACCTCGACCGGACGAGCGAAGTGGAGGTCCGGTTCCTGGCAGACGGCGACCGGACACGGGTCGAGCTCGAGCACCGTCACCTCGACCGCCATGGCACCGGCTGGGAGAGCGTCCGAGACGGGGTCGACGACGCCCAGGGCTGGCCGCTCTACCTCGCCCGCTTTGGCACGCTCTTCGACGAGGCCACCGCCTGAGCGTCGCGACCACCAGCCTCAGCGCACCATGCGGAAGAAGGTCGCGGACGTCGCCGACCAGCAGGTCCGGCGCCTCCATGGCGGCGAAGTGGCCGCCCCGGTCGAACTCCGACCAGTGCACGATCGTTGTGCTCGCGCTCGGCGATGCGACGCACGGCCGATGTCGCCGGGGAAGACCGCCACGCCGTGCGGCACCGCTGGAGTGCTCGGCTGCGCCGCCCCAGGCCGGCGTGCGTTCTCGTTGTAGAGGCGGGCCGACGAGGCGGCGGTGCCGGTGAACCAGTAGATGCTGACGTTGGTGAGCAGCTGGTCGAGGTCGACCGCGTCCTCGGGCAGCTCGCCGCCGGGTCGGTCCACTCCTTGAACTTCTCGACGATCCACGCCAGTTGCCCGGCCGGCGAATCGTGCAGGCCGTATGCCAGGGTCTGCGGCCGGGTGCCTGGATCATCGCGTAGCCGACGCGGTCCTGGTCACTGGTAGCTGGCCGAGCCGGGCCAGCTCGGCCTCGGTCGAGACCCTGGCGAGCTCAGCGGGGTCGCCGGTCGGGAACCCGAGGCCGCCGTTGACATGCACGCCGACGACGTGGCCCGGGTCGACGCGGCCCAGCGTCGGCGAGATGACCGCGCCGCAGTCGCCGCCCTGTGCGCCGTAGCGCTGGTAGCCGAGGCGGCGCATCAGCTCCGCCCAGGCGCGGGCGACCCGGCTGAGGTCCCAGCCCGGCTCCGTCGGTCGGCCCGGAGAAGCCGAACCCCGGGATCGACGGGACGACCACGTGGAACGCGTCCGCCTCTCGCCGCCGTGGGCGCGCGGGTCGGTGAGCGGCCCGATGACCTTCAGGAACTCGGCGACCGAGCCGGGCCAGCCGTGCGTGATGATCAGCGGCAGCGCGTCCGGCTCGGGCGAGCGGACGTGCAGGAAGTGGATGTTCTGGCCGTCGATCTCGGTGGTGAACTGCGGGAACGCGTTGAGCGCCGCCTCGTGCGGCACGCCAATCGTATTCGGCTGCGCCAGTACTCGGCCAGCTCCTGCAGGTAGCCCAGCGGCACGCCGTAGGCCCAGCCGACGCCGGGCAGCTCGTCCGGCCAGCGGGTGCGGGCGAGCCGGTCGCGCAGGTCCTCGAGGTCGGCTTGGGGGACGTCGATGCGGAACGGGTGGATCTGGGTGTCGTCGTTCATGTCAGTCAACGTAGAGATCGGTTAGGACAGCTTCGGTCCTAGGATGGCGATTGGGCATGTTGGAGACGTCGGCACGGCTGCTGCGATTGCTGTCGCTGCTCCAGACGCCCAGGGTCTGGCCGGGCGCGGAGCTGGCCGAGCGGCTGGATGTCTCGGCCCGGACCATCCGTCGCGACGTGGACCGGCTCCGTGACCTCGGCTACACCGTGCACGCCACCGCGGGAGCGCCGGGGTACCGGCTCGGCGCAGGCATCGGGGTCCCGCCCTTGCTGCTCGACGACGACGAGGCGGTCGCGGTCGCGGTGGGACTCGGCACCGCCGCTGTCTCCGGCGTGGCCGGGATCGAAGAGGCGTCAATGCAAGCGCTCCTCAAGCTCGAGCAGGTCCTCCCCTCGCGGCTTGGGCACCGCGTCCGGGCGCTGAGCTCAGCGATGGTCCAGCTGGCGTCGCCGGGCGGCGGGGTGGACCCCGCCGCGCTCACAACGATCGCCACCGCCATTCGCGACCGGGAGAGCGTGCGGTTCGACTACCGCGCCCGCGATGGGGCCGAGGCGCGCCGCAGGGCTGAGCCCCACCGGCTGGCGAGCTCCGGGCGTCGCTGGTACCTGGTCGCGTGGGACATCGACCGGCGGGACTGGCGCACGTTCCGCGTCGACCGGATGCGGCTGCGCACCCCGAACGGGCCGCGCTTCACCCCTCGAGAGCCGCCCGGCGGCGATCTCACCCGCTACGTGTCGGAGCAGATCTCCACCCGCCCGTACCGCTACCACGGCCGGTTCACCGTGCACGCCAGCGCGGACTTCGTCACCGCTCGGATGCCACCCACCGTTGCGACGGTCGAACCGGTCACGGATGACACGTGCTTGCTCCGTGCCGGCTCGAACTCTCTCGATGAGCTCGCGGTGTGGGTCGGGCAGCTCGGCGTCGCATTCGACGTGCACGAGCCACCCGAGCTCATCGAGCACGTCCGTGCACTCGGAGCCCGCCTCCTCGAGGCGGCGCGTTAGCTTCTCCGCCGGCTGGGCGGGCAGTCAAATCGAGGTCGTGACGAACGGCGCCTCACCCGTCACCCCTTGAGACTCCAGCCGTGGTCGGAAGGTGGAGCATCATCGCACCGTGCGGAAGAACGCGCGCAGGTCCTCGGTGAGGAGGTCGGGCACCTCCATCGCCGGGAAGTGGCCGCCGCGGTCGAACTCGGACCAGTGGGCCATCGTGCCGTTCGGGTCGAGCAGGCCGCGGATCGTGCTGTCCGCGGCGAAGACGGCCACGCCAGTCGGTGGCACGGGCGGGACTGCACCCCAATTCCTTTCGCCGCCTGGCTCCTCGGCGCCCCAACCTCCCGCGCCGGCGCCGGACTGCTGGGCCGCGAACTCGCGCCAGGCCCGCATGCCGTCGTAGGTGGCGTGGGCCGTCGAGGCCCCGGAGCCGGTGAACCAGTAGAGGCTGACGTTCGTCAGCAGCAGGTCGCGGTCGACGGCCTCCTCAGGGCGGGGTTTGGCCGGGTCGGTCCACTCGTGGAACTTCTCCACGATCCAGGCGAGCTGGGCGACCGGCGAGTCGTGCAGGCCGTAGGCCAGGGTCTGCGGGCGGGATGACTGGATGGCGAGGTATCCGGTGCCGTCCTCGCGGAAGGTGTTGTGTCGTAGGGCGCGCTGGCGGTCCGCGCCCTCGAACGCGTCGAGGTCAAGCGGAGGATCGAAGGGAGCCGCGGCGGCGGTCCCGGTCAAGTGGATCCCGACAACGCGACCTGGCGCGACCATTGGGAGCATGCCGGCGACGCCCGACCCGACGTCAGTGCCATGGGCGGCGAACCGCTCGTACCCGAGGCGGGTCATCAGCTCGGCCCACGCCTGAGCCACTCCAAAGAGATTGAAGCCAGCGGCGGAGAGCGGTGTCGAGAAACCGTAGCCGGGCAGGCTCGGTATGACCACGTGGAAGGCGTCGCCTGGATCGCCGCCGTGGCCCCGCGGGTCGGTGAGGGGGCCGATGAGTCGGGTGAACTCGACCGGCGAGCTCGGCCAGCCGTGGGTCAGGACGAGGGGCAGGGCATCGGGCTCGGCGGATCGGACGTGCAGGAAGTGGACGGTCTGGCCGTCGATCTCGGTCGTGTACTGCGGGAAGGCGTTCAGCGCCTTCTCCTGGGCACGCCAGTCGAAGCCGTCACGCCAGTAGTCGGCCAGCTCTCGGAGGTAGCCGGGCGGGACTCCCCGACTCCAGTCGTCGTCAGCGATGGGCGTCGACGGCCAACGGGTGTCGGCGAGGCGGGCGCGGAGGTCATCGACGTCCTCCAGCGGGATCTCGATCCGGAACGGGCGAAGGGCTGAGGAGGTCGGGTCGGCCGCGGTCGGACCGATGGGTTCGGTGTTCGTCGTCATGGGAACCACGCTAGGAACAATCACGGAAGATTTTCTTCCGCGATGGGGACCAGACTTGCGGCATGTTCGAAACCTCGGCCCGGCTCCTCCGCCTGCTCGGCCTGCTCCAGTCCCGCCGTGACTGGACGGGTGACCAGCTCGCGCAGCGCTTGGGGGTCACCGCCCGCACCATCCGCACCGACATCGAGCGCCTCCGGGCGCTCGGCTATGCCGTGGACGCCGTGCCTGGAGTCGGCGGTGGCTACCGGCTCGGTGTGGGTGCCGCCGTCCCGCCCCTGCTCCTCGACGACGAGGAGGCCGTGGCCGTCGCGATCGGGCTGCGCGGCGCCGCGACCGGGGCCATCGAGGGCATCGAGGAGACCTCGATCCGGGCGCTGACGAAGCTCGAGCAGCTCCTCCCGTCCCGGCTGCGCCGCCGGATCGCTTCCCTCGCTGCGGCGACCCTGACCGTCCCACCGCTCGCGGCTCCGGCGCCATCGGTTGACCCTGACGCGCTCATGGCGATCGCCAACGCGTGCCGGGACCATGAACGGCTCCGGTTCGACTACGCGTCCCACGGCGCGACCGAGAGCCGTCGTCTCGTCGAGCCGCACCGCATCGTCAGCTCTGGCCGTCGCTGGTACCTGCTGGCCCACGACGTCGACCGCGGCGACTGGCGCACCTTCCGGGTGGACCGCATGCGGCTGCGACTGCCTGCGGGTCCACGGTTCGTCCCGCGTGATCTGCCCGATGCCGAAGTGCGAGAGCGGGTCTCGGGCCAGTTCGCGACCGCGACCTGGGCCTACCGGGCGCGGGTCACCGTCTCTGCGCCGGCCGAGGTCGTGGCGGCACGCCTGCCGTGGCCGGCCACCATCGAGCCGATCGACGCGTCCAGCTGCCGGCTCGAGGTCGGGTCGGACTCGCCCGAGCTCCTCGCCGTCCACCTGGGAATGCTCGGTGCCGACTTCACCATCGACCCGGCTGAGTCACCCGAGCTGACCGAGTGGCTGCGCGTGCTCGCCGGCCGCTACGCACGCGCCGGTCGACTGGGCGGGTCGTGAACGGCCGGAACGGTCATCGCTCCGATCAGCCCTCCTCGCCGGTCGAGCCGTCCGTCAGCTCGCGAACGATATCCAGGTGACCTGCATGCCGGGCGTACTCCTGCAGCACGTGCAGCAGGATCCACTGCAGTTGGGGGGCCTCGGCGAGAGACGCGAATCGGCCGCCGACAGAGGCGTGGTCGTCGAGCCGGTGGTTCTCGACGATCTCCCGCGTGTGGCGACCGACGTCGGTCAGCTCCCGAATCAGCGCGCTCACTCCCCGATCCGGGGTCTTCCACCCCTCTCCCGCACTGTCACCCCAGGGGTCATCGACCGGTTCAGCCATGAATCCCCAATGGAGCCAACGGCGCTCCATGTGGGCGAGGTGATTGAGGAGGCCGGCTGGCGTCCAGCCAGAGGGCACCCGCGAGGTATTGAGGAACTCCTCGGACACGCCGGTCACCTTTGCCGCGATCACCGATCGATAGAAGTCCAGGTAGTCCAGCAGCAGGCCTCGCAGGTCATCAGTCGAGGCGGGTTCCCGGAGCTGAGTCATGCTCAACTATCGCAAGTGCGTGTCAGCAGGCAACGCCTGCCAGCTGAGCGGCATACGGCCAATTCCGTATGCCGCTGGGCCGGCTTCCGCTCGGAAGGCGGCGTCCCCGGGTGCCCAGCCAACCCCACGCGCATCGTCGGCCGTTCTCATCAAACGGAGGTACTCATGTCGGAGGGCTTGCGCGACCGCTTGATCGGCGCATGGACGCTTGTCTCGTACCAGGAGATCCCAGTGGACGGCTCGGACCCGTTCGAGCCCCTGGGCCACGAGCCCCAAGGCATCATCCTGTATACCCCGGACGGCTACATGTCGGCGCAGCTGTCGAGGCCCGTTCCACGTGGATGAGGTGAGCCAGACCCTGACGCACTCCATGTTCGTCTCCCTCTTCCCTAACTGGACCGGGCAGACGCAGCCGCGCCGGGTGAAGCTCGAGGGAAACGATCTTCAGCTGGGCACGACGGCGCCGATCCGGTCGGCTGGGCAGGAGGTGAACTCGATCCTGGTGTGGCATCGAGCGAACCCGACCTGACGAGCCAGCGTCGTGAGCGCTGTCCCGAGGCGGGTAGAGGACCCCAATGAACACAGGTCGACGAGTCGTCATCACAGCCGGTGCTGGCGGCATCGGCCTCGCGATGGCGCAGGCCTTCGCCGCCAATGGTGACCGGGTGCACATCTGCGACATCAACGAGCAGGCGCTGAAGGAGATCACCGAGCAGAACGCGGCCATCACGGCAACGCCCTGCGACGTCTCGGACCGCTCATCGGTGGCGGCGTTCATCAAGGCCGCCGCGGACACCCTTGGTGGCATTGACGTCCTCGTGAACAACGCGGGCATCGCCGGGCCGACGTCGTCGGTCGAGGAGATGGACCCGGATCAGTGGGACGCGGTGCTGGCCGTCAACCTCACCGGCACCTTCAACGTGACCCGCCTCGCGATCCCGTACCTCAAGCGGTCCGATGCGGGCGTCATTCTCACGATGTCCTCGGTGGGCGGCCGGTTCGGATATCGGGAGCGGAGCCCCTACGCGACGACGAAACGCGGTCTGATCGCATTGACCGAAACACTGGCGATCGAGCTCGGCGGCGACAACATCCGGGTCAACGCGATCGCCCCGGGCGCGGTCGCCGGCGACCGCATCCAACGTGTCCTGCAAGGACGAGCCGACAGCAGCGGACGAACCCTCGCAGAGGTCACCGCCGACGCGCTGAGCATCCAGGCGATCAAGCGGTTCGTCGACCCAGCGGACATCGCCGCACTCGCTCTCTTTCTCGCATCGGACCAGGCCAAGTCGATCTCCGGACAGACGATCCCGATCGACGGGGACTCCTCCGCCGCATCCTGACCACGACACATGGCCTCCATACGACGTTTCGACCATGTGGGCATCACCGTCGCCGACCTCGACACTGTGACGGCGTTCTTCGTCGGGCTGGGCACCCCGACTCCCGGACAGAGATCGTCACGCTGCGGCCGGCGGACGGCAGCACCCGGCTGGAGCTATCAAGCTTTGTCCGGCCTCACTACCAGCCCGGGTCGCCCACCGCGATGGCCAACGAGCTGGGTTTGCGGAACGTGGCCTTCGAAGTCGACGAACTTGCATCCGTCGTCGACCGGCTCGCCGCAGATGGCTATGGAAGGATCGGCGGCGTGGGCACCTACGAGGACGTGTGGCGCCTGGCATACGTTCGCGGCCCGGAGGGGATCATCGTGTCCCTGGCCGAGCGCATCGACCGGATGGCAGACCGATGAGTGACGGTGTGCGGGCCGTTGTCTTCGACCTCGACGGAGTGCTGGTCGACTCCGAGGGCATCTGGGACGAGATCCGCCGCGGACTCGCCGCCGAGCACCACCGACCGTGGCCCGACGATGCCACCCACCTGATGCTGGGCATGAGCACGCAGGAGTGGTCGACCTATCTCGTCGACACCGTTGGGATACCGGGTCCGGCACCGGTTGTGGCACAGACCGTCATAGCCCGGATGGCGGACCGCTATCGCGAGCACCTGCCCCTGCTACCCGGCGCGGTTGACGCAGTACGCCTACTCTCGCAGCGGTGGCCGCTCGGTCTCGCCTCCTCCTCGCCACGCCGACTCATCGACGCCGTTCTCGCGGCAGCGGACCTCACCGACAGCTTTCGGGTGACCATGTCGACGGAGCAGGTCGAGGAGGGTAAGCCATCGCCCGCGGTTTACCTTGCAGTCGCCAGGCAACTAGATGTCGCGCCGGAAACCGTTGTGGCCATTGAGGACTCGAGCAATGGCCTGCGTTCCGCATCAGGCGCAGGCATGTGCGTCATCGCGGTGCCGCGGCCAGCGTTCCCGCCGGCTCCCGACGCGTTGTCACTTGCCGACGCAGTGTTGGAGCACCTCGACGACGTCACGTTCGAACTCGTCAGTCCCTCATCCGCGGCTCATAGGTCGCCCGCTTGCTGCCGGCGACCTTGTCCGCAGCTCAGTCGGACCGGCCCCGACGCTGCAGCCAGGTGTGCCAGTCGACCCCCGCCGTCATTGCGTCCGCGTCGGGCAGCATCGAGCCACCCGCCATGCTCACCGCGGCCGGACCGGGCAGGACTGCCAGGTCCAACCCGTCGTGGGCGACCAGGTCGGTCACGAGGTCGACCAGCCGTTCGACACGCGGGCCGGCCAGTTGACGATCGCCGGCATCGGGATCCGTGGCCAGGTCGAGCAGGGCGCGAGCCACCTCGATGGACTCGACGGGCTGAATCGGCACGTCCATGATCTGCACGCTGCCCGACGGCTCGCTGTCCGCCAGCGCTCTCTTCAGTACCTGGCCGGGGAACTCGTGGAACTGTGTGCTGCGGAGCACGCGGGGGCCCGGCGCGTGCTCGCGAGTCGCCTGTTCGTGGGCCAAGGTGGCGACGTACCAGTCGTAGTCCTGTCCACGATCCACCCCCACGATGGACAGGACCACTGTTCGGCGAACGCCGCACCGCTTGCCCGCGGTGCCGAGATTCCGCGCCACCCGGGTGAAGAAGTCGCGGGCATCGGCCAGGTCCATCTGGGTCGGCCGGGAGACATCCACCACGACCTCGACGCCCTCCAAGGCGCCCGCGACCGCGTCAGCATCGAGCAGATCGACACCGTCCGTGCGGCTCAACGGCACCACCGCATGCCCGGCCGCTCGCGCCACGCGGCACAACTGCGCCCCGATCAGGCCGCTGCTTCCGGCGACTGCGATCCGCATGCGCACACTGTCGCATGTGAGGATGAGCGCGTGACGACCGAGAATCTGCTCGACCGCTTGGGGCACCTGTCGACGACGAGCCTCGTGGACGCGGCCCCGTGGCTTCGCGTGCTGACGCCTCGCCATGCGGCCACTCGTGCCGGGTCGCCACGCCGTAGGGCGCATCGTCACCGCGAAAGCCCACCGCGACCTCATGTCCGTCATCCACGCGCTTCGCGAGTCCGGCCCCGGGGACGTCCTCGTTGTCGACGCTGGTGGCGATGACCGCGCCGTCGCCGGCGAGCTCTTCGCCACGGAGGCGCAAAGACGCGGCCTCGCCGCGCTCGTCATTCACGGCCGGTGTCGCGACAGCGCCACCCTTGCCACGCTGACGTTGCCCGTGTGGGCCACCGGAGTCGCCCCCAAAGCGTATGCCGCCCAAGCCCTTCCCGAGACCGGCGTCGTCCTTGATGTGGCTGGAGTGCGCATCGAGCCGGGTGGGCTGATCGTAGGTGATGACGACGGCCTCGTCATCGGCTCGGACGAGGAGTTCGCGGCAGCCGTCGACAAGGCCGAAGCGATCGAGGCACGCGAGAAGGGTCTCCAGGCTCGCCTGCTCGATGGCACCTCGCTCTTCGACGTCATGAACTACGACGAGCACCTGGCCGCGTTGCGCGAAGGGCGCCCGGCCGGCTGCTTGCACCTTCCACTCCGAACCGCGCTGACGGCAGGAAGTTCCCAGATGACCGCGCTTCGCCCGGCGCGCCGAACGCATCCAGCCATCTGCGATCCGCGAGTTCCTCGCTCTCGCAGGGGACCCCGCGATCACTTCCTTCGCGGGCGGCTACCCGGACCCGACGCTCTTCCCCATGGACGAGCTGCACGAGATCTACGACGACCTGCTGACTCGCCGGACAATGCGTCGGCCCTGCAGTACACCGCCTCCGACGGGCTCCCCGAGCTGCGCGCGCAGGTCGCGGCCCGGCTCACTGCGGACGGGATGCCGTGCACGGCCGACGACGTCCTCATCACCCAGGGCGGGCAGCAGGGCCTGGACCTCACGGCCAAGCTGTTCGTCGACGCCGGCGACGTCATCGTCACCGAGCGGCCGACCTTCCTCGGCGCGCTCATCGCGTTCAACCCGTGCGAGCCCGACTACCGCTCGGTGCCCATGGACGAGGAGGGGATGGACACCGACGCCCTCGAGCAGGTGCTGCGCTCGACCGAGCGGGTCAAGCTCATCTACACGGTGCCGGACTACCAGAACCCCACCGGGCGGACGATGAGCCTGGCCCGGCGGCGCCGCCTCGTCGAGCTCGCCGAGGAGTTCGACGTCGTCATCCTCGAGGACACGCCCTATCGCGAGCTGCGCTACGAGGGAGAGCGGCTGCCGACCATCAAGAGCCTCGACACGACGGGGCGCGTCGTCCATCTCGGCAGCTTCTCGAAGATCCTGCCCCCGGGCTCCGGCTCGGCTGGGCCCTGGCCGCGCCCGAGGTGCGGAGAAGCTGTCCCTCCTCAAGCTCGCCGCCGACACCCAGAACGGCACCCTCAACATGCGCGCGGCCGCGGCCTACCTCGCCGGCTTCGACATCGAACGCCACATCGCCGTCCATGCTGCCGACCTACCGGACCAAGCGCGACCTCATGCTCGCGACCATCGCGGAGCACTTCCCCGACGGCATCAGCTGGACCCGTGCGCAAGGAGGTCTGTTCACCTGGGTGACCTTCCCGGAGCGTCTTGACGTCGCAGCCTTCCAGCGGGACCTCCTCATCCCCCGCGCCGGCGTCATCGTCGTGCCCGGCGCGCCGTTCTTTGCCGAGCGCCCCGAGGCGCACCACGCGCGGATGAGCTTCTCGGGCGTCCCGGATGACCGGCTCGTCGCCGGCGTGCGGGCCATGGGTGGCCTGCTCCGGGAAGCCTTGAGCTGACCGGGCCGAGACTGTGCCCCAAGCCTGGCAGCGCGACACGAGCCACCCACCGAGCGCGGCGAAGGCTTCGTCACGGCCTCTGTGGTCGATCCCTTCGGCAACGTCATCGGCGTCATGGACAACCAGCACTACCTCGACATGCTCGAGACCACGGCCACCCAGCCGCTCCTGACAACCACACCGACCACGTGAGTTCACTTGCGCTGGAAGCCGGCTCACGGCATACGGCACATGTCGTATCAGCTGGGCTGGGACCGCGCTTTCGTGCCCTTCCAGCGCCCGGCCGATCGCGGGACGACGGCTCCCATCAGCGCATCGGCTGGCGGACGATGGTCTTCAACGTGTCCGGCGCCGAGCGGGCCGGGTCGCCGAGGTAGATATGGTGCTTGCCGGCCAGCTCCCGGCCTTGCTCGGAGATGAACTCGTGCAACGCCGTGATCGTCGGCGCCTCGGCACTGTAGGGGCCGACGTGCAGCACCTGCGCGGCGAGCCCCTCGGCAAATCGCTCCAGCCGCAGCCGATCGATCATGTCGCA
>CAWGXD010000018.1:0-46679 GCA_963826445.1 uncultured Actinomycetota bacterium | reverse complement strand
GCGGGACCTCCTCATCCCCCGCGCCGGAGTCATCGTCGTGCCCGGCGCGCCGTTCTTTGCCGAGCGCCCCGAGGCGCACCACGCGCGGATGAGCTTCTCGGGCATCCCCGATGACCGGCTGGTCGCCGGCGTGCGGGCCATGGGTGGCCTGCTCCGGGAAGCCTTGAGCTGACCGGGCCGAACTGTGCCGCAAGCCTGGCAGCGCGACACGAGCCACCCACCGAGCGTGGCGAAGGCTTCGTCACGGCCTCTGTCGTCGATCCCTTCGGCAACGTCATCGGCGTCATGGACAACCAGCACTACGTCGACATGCTCGAGACCACGGCCACCCAGCCGCTCCTGAGGACCACACCGACCACGTGAGTTCACTTGCGCTGGAGGCCGGCTCCCGTCAGCGCATCGGCTGGCGGATGATGGTCTTCAACGTGTCCGGCGCCGAGCGGGCCGGGTCGCCGAGGTAGATCTCATGGTGCTTGCCGGCCAGTTCGCGGCCTTGCTCGGAGATGAACTCGTGCAACGCCGTGATCGTCGGCCCCTCGGCGCTGTAGGGGCCGACGTGCAGCACCTGCGCGGCGAGCCCCTCGGCAAAACGCTCCAGCCGCAGCCGATCGATTGCGTGCAAGGACCGCTTGGCAGCCGCGTTTGCCTTCGCCTCCGCAAGCACCGCCTCAGTCACCTCGTCAGGCTGCATGATCATCATGGTCCAGTCCCACTCGGACTTGTCCTCGGTCGAGAACGTGGCCATGTCGGGCACCCACCACAGGCCCTCGAGCGGCATGACGCCGTAGTCGATGACCCCGGCGCGCTTGAGCGCGAATTGCGCTGCGTAGGAGACGGAGAACAACGCCGACACCGCGTCGCGATACTGCGCCGACGTGTTCGGATCACCGTGCCCGTCGACCATGAGAAACGCCATCTCCGGCACCTCGACGGCAGTGGGCTTGCGCGGTGATGCGTACAACCCGCGCAACTCGCGCTTGAAGTCGATCTTCCCCACCACCCACAACCCCTCTCCAATGGCACTCAAGCGTATGGACTCGCACAGGGCTTTGGTCACCGTCAAGTGAACACCTTACGGGGCCGACAGCTGTTCACTCGATCGGTGGGGTTAGGCCCCGCCGGACTCGAGAGCACGAGCGGCCAGGTGTGGACGCCTGGCCTCCACGCCTGCCATGCCCCACCGAACCGCGGCGACCCCGAGCCGGCCCAGTGGATGGGCGAGGTGGCGGGCCACGAGGCTGGGCACCGGTATGCGGAGCATGGCTCGCGCCCACTGGGGCAGCAGTGACACCGCGCCTGAGGCGAGCGTCCCGTAGCCGGGCCGTGCGAGGAGCGGCAGCGGCGGATCGAGCAGGAGGAACCGGGCCGCCTCCCGCGCCGCCGTGGTCCCCTCGAGTTCCGGACGGTAGGACTCGAGGACCCGACGCAGGCCGAGCGTGTCGGTCGGCGGCTCGGGGACGCCGAGCAGCCGCGCGGCGATGGCTGTCTGCTCGACGTAACGGTCCATCTCACGCGGGTTCAGGGGTTGCGCGCCGAACGCTTGGTACGCGCGCAGGAAGGAGTCGATCTCGGCGACGTGGACCCACAGGAGCAGGTGTGGGTCGCTGGCCCGGTAGGCGCGTCCCCGCTCATCGCGACCGCGAACCCGCTCGTGGATGGCGCGCACCTTGGCGATGGCGGCCTCGGCGTCCTCGATCGTCCCGTAGGTCGTCGTTGCGATGTAGTGGCTCGTCCGCTGCAGCCGCCCCCACGGGTCGCTCTTGTAGCCGCTGTGCCCTGCCACACCGGCCATGGCGAGGGGGTGCAACGACTGCAGGAGCAGAGAGGCAATCCCGCCGGCGAACATCGAGGCGTCGGCGTGGACGCGCCAGATCGGGTCCTCCGGCGTGAACCAGCGAGGGCCCGGTGTGCCCCAGATCCGCTGAGCCCGCTCGGGGGCATCCTCGCCGGCCACGCGCGACCGGAGCGAGTTGCCCAGGCGCCGCTGCACCAGTCGGCTCACGTTGTCCACAACCACGTGCCTACAGTACGTCGGCCGGCAGCGGGCACCCACTGCGCAGCGGGTCAGCCGCGGACGACCCACAGCGAGCCGGGTCGCCAGGCCCGGTGTCCAGGCCGAGAAGTGGGGTACTGCTTCTTGCATGTGGAGGGGCGGTCAATGAGGACGTGGCGCAAGTCCGAGGTCGGCTCGGTGGCCAGGAGCTATGCCTGGCTCGTCGTGAGGCTCCGCTGGTTCGTCGTGCTGGCTTGGGCGAGCGCGGCGATCGCGGCAGCCGTCTCCCTCCGGCCGCCACGCCGAACGCGAACCTGGGAGGGTTCGCGCCTCCCAACAGCCGCGCCATCGAGACGGAAGCTGCGTCTGCGAAGGCCTTCGGGTTCCCGATCCTGTCCCGCACCGTGCTCGTGCAACACGACGAGCACGGCCTGACGCAAGCGGCACAGCACCGGGTGCTGGAGCGAGCAGTAGCCGTGGCCAAGCGCACGCTCCCTGACGCAGGCCCCATCGCGGGCGTGGTTCCGATCACGAACACGGCGGGCGCATTTCCGTCGTCGTCGGAGCAGGGCACCACCGCCCTGTCCTATGTCCTGACCAAGCCGGGCACCACCTTCCGCGAGGAGGTCGCCGCCGCAGCCACATTCGGCGAAAAGCACATCAACCAGCCGGACGATCACCTCGTGGGGGTGACCGGCACCATCCCGGCACAGCTTGAGCAGTCCGGATCCTTTACGACCACCTGCTCCTGCTCGAGGCCGCCACGCTGGTGGTGGTCATCGCGATCGTGGCCCTCAAGTTCCGATCGGTGGTCGCTCCACTCGTGACCCTGTAACGGCCGCTCTGTCCTACTTCCTGGCCGTTCGCGTCATCAACTACGTCGGCGGGATCCTGAGCAGGGAGGGGCGCCTGAGGAGCTCAAGCCGTTGGTGCTCGCGTTGGTGCTGGGCATCGTGACGGACTACGCCATCTTCTATTTGTCGAGCATGCGCACCGGACTGGAGGACGGCTTGGACAGGCTGAGGGCTGCACAGAATTCGGCTGCGCAGACGGGCCGGATCGTGCTCGTCGCCGGGATCGCCGTGGCGGCCGGCAGCGCGGCGATGCTGGTCGCGGAGTCGAGCTTCTTCCGCGCGTTCGGACCGGTGCTCTCGCTGTCCGTGCTCGTCGCGGTGGTCGTATCGCTGACCCTCTTGCCGGCTCTGCTCGCAATCTTCGGGCATGTGCTGTTCTGGCCGACCCGGCCCAAGCGAAACGGGACTCGGCCGGTTGCGCGTGCAGCCGCCCGGGTGCTGACCGTCAGGATCGTGGCGCTGGTTCTGGGCGGCGCCTGTGTCGTCGGCCTCGGTGCGCTGGCCACTGCGCGTTGAGCGCCTCCGTCTGGAGGTGTCCTTCGTTGCGGCGCTCCCCCCTGACAGTGGGCCGCACGCAGGCCGCGGAAGCGGCGGCCGCCGGCTTCTCGCCCGGTATCGTCGCGCCGACCGAGCTGTTGCTTCAGAACCCTGGCGTCGGTGCGCGACCGGCAGAAGCTCGACCGCCTGGGACGGGAGCTCGAGCAGCAGCCGGGAGTGGCCGGTGTGCTCGGCCCTGGCTTCCTGCCCGATGAGGTGGTGCGCGGAGCGCTGGTGAGCCGGGCGGGGGACGCCGCTCGCTTCCTCGTGGTCTTCGACAGCGACCCCCTCGGCGCCACCGCGATCGGGAACCTGAACCACCTGTCGGCGACCATGCCCGGCCTCCTTGAGCGGGCGGGGCTGGACGCCCCCCGCCACGGCCTGGCGGGCGACACGGCTGTGGCCAGCGAGCTGGTGGCGGCCACCAACGCCGACCTTCGCCGCATCGCGGTCGCCGTGCTCATCGTGAACCTGCTGCTCCTGATGGTCTTCCTGCGTGCTGTCGTCGCGCCGGTGCTGCTGCTCGGCTGCAGCGTCCTTGCCCTGGCCGCATCGCTCGGTGCTCTGACCTTCGTCTTCCAGGACCAGCTCGGCCACGAGGGGGTGGCGTTCTACGTGCCGTTCGCAGCCTCGGTCCTGCTGCTGTCCCTGGGGTCCGACTACAACATCTACGGGGTGGGCCACGTCTGGACCCGTGCCAACCACACGACCCTGCGCGAGGCGATAGCGGAGCGGGTCCCGGAGACGTCCGGGGCAATCACGGCGGCCGGTGTCACGCTGGCGGCGACCTTCGGGATGCTCGCGATCGTCCCACTGCGGCAGTTCCGCGAGCTGGCGTTCGTCATGGGGCTTGGCGTCCTCATCGACGCGCTGGTCGTGCGGTCGGTCCTGGTCCCGGCGCTGCTCACGCTCCTGGGCAACTTCAGCGCCTGGCCCCGGAAACTGGGGGGCGCCGACGCCGCGCCCACAGCCGAGGGCCAATCGTCGCCCGAGCCAAGCCGAGCATCGTGACGCACTGACGCCGGAGCGGGAGTTCCGTTGCGCTGGAAGCGCGCTCAGCGGCATACAAAATGAGTCGTATGCCGCTGAGCTGGGTCGGCGACGTCCGTGCGCTACTGCAGGACTGAGCCGGTCATCTCACCGTCCACGGCGACGAAGATGCAGTGGACCGTACGGTCGGCGTTCCAAGCGAACGACGAGTCCGGAAGGAGGTAGAGGAGATCGAGTTCCTCGGCGACGCCTGCTGCGACGAGCGCATCAACCTTCTCGACGCAGGCGTCCTCAGCTTGAATGCTGGCTTCCTCCACGCCCGGGAAAGGGCCCTCGTCAAGGGTGACCAAGGCGGCGAGCTGTGCCTCGTGGGGCTCGGCGCACGGGTGGGCAGTCACCGAGCGGAGGCGGTCCCCGTCGACGCCGCTGAAGCAGTCCCCCGTCCGCAACGACTCGATCAATGCAGTGCCGGACGACACATGAGTGCCATCAGCGCCGCGGTCCGGTGCGTCGAGCACGAACCAGGTGATGGCTGAGATCGCGGCCACCATGGCCAGCGACCCGATGACGATGCCGGTGATCGCCATGCCCCGCCCGCGCTGGTAGGTCCTCCGGATCTGGACCAGGGCGACGATCCCGAAGATGATTGCGAGGATCGCGGAGAAGGGTACGACGAACAGGAGCCCACAGACGAGCGCCGCGATGGCAAAGCCGTTCGTGCCCTGCGCGGGTGCCTGTGGCGTGCCGCTTGGGGGAAAGGGCGGCAGTGGCTCGGACGCCCCCGGCAGGGGATGCTGCGGCTGGTTCGTGCCGGGAGTCGGTGCCGGGAAGAGCGCACCGCCCGATGGCCCGTCGCGAGGGGGGGTGGTCACGTGCGAGACGATCCCATGGAGCGAAAGGTCCCGCCGCTCGAAACGGACACGATGTGGTCACGAAGGGCGTGAGACAAACTCGGGTGCGACCGGTCTGCGACGTGAGGTTGGATTGCCGCATGAGGATCGTGATGCGTACGCCGAGCGTCCCTGGTCTGGGCGAAGTCATCGACGTGCTGCGCGAGTGGCAGGTGGACGAGGTCCCTGTGCAGCTGCATCCGGGGGACCTGGGATGGTACTGGCGGTTTGGGGCCGAGGCGACGGCAGCGGCTGTGCGGCTCTGGAGTCGTGATCGGCAGGTACTCGCCGTCGGGCTGCTCGACGGAGCCCGGCTCCTGCGACTGGCGATGGCGCCCGAGGCGGAGCGCGACGATGAGCTGGCCCACCAGATGGTCGCCGACGTGAACCAGTCGGAGCGCGGCGTCCTGCCAGAGGGGAACGTCTCGATTGAGGCGAGATTCGGCGCCTCTTTCCGGGAGCTGCTCACCAATGCCGGGTGGCAGGCCGACGAGCCGTGGACGCCACTGCAGCGCGATCTCGCTGCGCCGGCAGCGGACTGCGGCGTGCGGGTGGAGGTGATCGGTCCGGAGCGGGCCGACGTGCGGGCCGCCGTTCAGCGCGCGGCCTTCGACCGGTCGACGTTCACCGAGGAGCACTGGCACACAATGGCGAAGGGACCGGCGTACGGGGACGCCAGGTGTCTGGTCGCCTATGACGGTCGCGACACCGCGGTGGCGTGCGCGACAGTGTGGTCCGCTGGCCCGGGCCGACCCGGGCTGCTCGAGCCAGTGGGCGTGCACCGTGACCATCGCGGTCACGGCTACGGAAGGGCGATCACGGTCGCCGCCGCAGCCACCCTGAAGGAACTTGGCTCGTCGAGCGCGATCGTGTGTACCGCGAACTCCAACGTCGGCGCTGTTGCCACGTACAGGTCGGCTGGTTTCCGACAGCACCCTGACGTCAAGGACCTGCGCCGGACCGCCTGACGCTCAGGCCACGCAGAACTCGTTCCCTTCCGGATCGTGCATCACCACCGCGTACCGCTGCAGGGTGTCCGTGTCGATCCGGTTCGGATGGTCGACAGTGGCGCCGAGCTCGACCAGCTCAGCCACCTTGGCATCGACCGTCGAGATGATCTCCTCCATTGGGGCGGAACGGTCGGCCACGAAGATGTCGAAGTGGAACCGGGTCTTGACAGTCTTCTTCTCAGGGACCGGCTGAAACCAGATTCGCGGGCCCTCTCCGGCCGGATCCATGAGCCGGTCGATGTAGTCGTCCGGGTCCCCGCTGAGATCCTCCTCGGGCACGACGGACTGGTAGTAGGCCAGCCAGGAGTCGAAGCCATCGGGCGGCGGCTGCGGAACATAGCCCAAGACCGGAGCCCAGAACCGGGCCATCCGCGCCGGGTCGTTCGAGTCGATCGTGAGATGCCAGGTCACCATGTCCTGAACCTAGTCCGGATCACCGACAGCGCCGGTGCGCTTGACGGCGGAGGGACGGGTGATGGGGTCGTCGCCGCGGTCGAGCCACCTCGGCGCTCTCCCTGCCCGCTGTCGGAGTGGCCGAACGTGGTCCGCGCGTTTAGGAGGGACGTGGACCTGTTGACGCCACCGAGCGCGACGTACCGTCGGATGGTCAGCAGGTGCGCAACGGGAGGTTTCACCGATGCGGCTGAGTATCAGCCTGACGAACTACTCATGGCGGGACCGGCCCCTCCGCGACGGGCTGCTGCAGGCGGCCCGGGCGGCCGACGAGGGCGGCCTGCACACCGTCTGGGTTCCCGACCACCTGGCCCAGGTCGACCCGACGGTGACTGCCGGTGCCGACGACATGCTCGAGGCATACGGCGTGCTCTGCTATCTCGCTGGCCACACCGAGCGGGTGCGGCTGGGCACACTCGTGTCGAACGTCGTGCTGCGCCCGCCCGCGCTGCTTGCCAACGCGGTCGCAACGCTCGACGCCCTCTCTGGTGGGCGGGCGTGGCTGGGCATCGGCGCCGGATACGAGACGCCGGAGACACCCGACCTCGGGCTGCCGGCGCCCGCCACGGGTCAGCGCTTCGAGCTGCTCGAGGAGACCCTGCAGGTCGTGAAGCAGATGCTGGCCGGGGACGAGGAGCCGTTCACCGGTCGGCACGTCCGGCTCAGGCGCCCCTTCCTGCGGCCCCTTCCCGCACACCGCGTACCGCTGCTTGTCGGGGGCACCGGTGAGCGGCGGACGCTTCGCCTCGTGGCCGAGCACGCGGACGCCTGCAACCTCTTCGACGTGCCCGACGAGGGCGCCACGGTGCGGCGCAAGCTCGCTGTCCTCGCTCGACACTGCCATACCGTGGGTCGCTCCCCGAAGGAGATCGAGACCACCCTGAGCACTCGCCTGGCGCAGGACGAGACGACCGAGCAGCTCGTCCAACGCTGCGAGCGGATGGCCGGTTGGGGCGTCGAGCACCTGATCTTCGTCTCCAGCACGCCCTGGGCAGCGGCCGACCTCGACGTGCTCGCCGAGGCCTCGACGGCGGTCGCCGACCTCGCGTCCGCCGTGGTGCCCCGGTCGGGGTGATGAGGGTTGGCCGACGTGCAGAGGGGAGCGAAACCCGATCAAACCACCAACGAGGAGAGCATCATGACTGCTACCTACACCTTCGACGTCTTCTCGAGCCTCGATGGCTTTGCCGCTGCCGGTGGTGACTGGACCGGCTACTGGGGTAAGCAAGGCCCGGAACTGCTCGATCGCCGCCTCGCGCTGTTCGACCAGGAGCAACGAATGGTCTTCGGGGCCAACACGTATCGGCTCTTCGCGGAGATGTTTGCCTCGGGCACCGAGGAGTCCGTGGGTGATCCCTGGGTCACTCGGATGCGGAACATGCCGGCAACGGTCATCTCATCGACACTCGAAGGCCCACTCGACTGGCCGAACGCGACGGTGGTGAACGGTGACGCCGTCGAGGTCGTCACCCGGCTCAAGAAGGAGTCCGACGTGCCGTTGCGCTCGCACGGCAGCCTCTCGATGAACCGGGCGTTGATGGCCGCTGGACTCGTCGATCACGTGCAGGTGACGCTCTTCCCCGTCATCACCGGCAGGACCGGGCTGGAGCCGATCTTCCAGGGCGCGGAAGACTTCGACCTGGAGCTGCTCGAGAGCCGCACGCTCGACGGCCGCACCGAGGAGCTCACCTATCGACCTACTCTGCACGCCTGACCCACACCTAGTACTGAGGAGGAGCAGCCGTGGTCAAGGAGTGCCGATGCTGAAACCACTTGCTGCCGGCTTCTCGTTCCTCGAGTCGCCCCGATGGCACGCGAACCGCTTGTGGGCGGTTGACCTCTATGCACAGCAGGTGGTCTCGGTCGCACCCGACGGACAGCTTGATGCGCCCCTTGACGTGCCAGGTATCCCAACCGGCCTCGGCTGGCTGCCCGCCGGTCAGCTGCTGGTGGCCACCCGCGAACATCAAGTACTGCGGCATGACGAGGATCGTTGGGCCGACCTGTGCGACCTCGGGGGTTTCGGTCCGGCACCGCTGAACGAGCTGGTCGTCGATGGACATGGGGGTGTCTACGTCGCAGTATTCGGCTTGGCGACCGGTGCGCTGCTCTACATCGATGCGAGTGGCACGGCTTCTGTGGCCGCGACAGGGTTGCTGCTCCCCAACGGTCTTGCCCTCACTCCGGACGGAGCTGGACTCCTCGTCGCCGAGAGCGCCGGTCAACGTGTGACCGCCTTCGACATCGGCTCTTCCGGCGAACTCCTGCACCGTCGCACGTGGGCCGCATTCGGCGAGCCTGCCAGCTCCACCAGTCTCGTCGAGGTGCTCGCGCAGGCGAAACGGTGGCCGGACGGGATCGCGGTCGACGCCGACGGCACGCTCTGGGTGGCCGATCCGCTCAGCCGCGAAGTCCTCCGGGTGCGAGAGGGCGGCGACATCACCAGCCGAATCGACACCGGTCAGGAGAGCCCGAACGCCGTTGCCCTCGACGGGCCAGGCGGTCAGACGCTGTTCGTGTGCGCCGCCCCGCCGGGCCGGAGGGAAGCGGATCTTCGCACCACGCGCGACGCAACCCTGCAGACCGTGGCGTTGCCGCTGCGCGACCGGACCGGCTGAAGTAGAGCGAGCCCAGTCGCTATCAGAATGTGCGCGAAAGGAACTCGCGGCAGGCCGCGTCACCACGGAGTTCAATGTCGTCACGGCGCCGTTGGAGCCAGGACTCTCGGGTGAGACGCCAGCGCTGCAGGAGCGCCGGTTCACCCTGACGGGTGTCCCAGTCAGTGCCGTTCTCGCGATATCCCAACGACTTCGACACCGCATTGGAACCGGCATTGTCGAGGAACGCGTCGCTGCTCGCCTCCCGTGCCCCGAGCCCGTCGAAGGCCAGGTGGAGGACGGCCGCGCGCATCTCTTTGCCCACGCCCTTGCCTCTCGCGTCCGCCGACAACCATGAGAACGTCGTCACCGTGCCGAGGATGGAGAACCGGTCGCCGATGAGGTCCTGCATCCCGACTGGTTCACCATCGACGATCACGGCGAAGTACAGGCGCCAGAAGTCCGGCTCGACCCTGCCCCGACCGCGCCAGATGCCTTGCAGCCATCGCTGCACCCGCAGCTCAGGGTCACTCTCATACAGCGACATCGGGTCGTCGTAGGGCGGTGGGTCCGCTGCTGCCTTGCCCTCCCGTACCAGGGGGACCAAGTGCTCAAGAAGGTCGTCTGTCGCGCCTCGCAGTTCGAGTCGCGGTGTGGTCACCTGCACACCGCAAGGGGGGTAGCTGATCACGGCTCGACCGTACGGGACAGTGCACAGGAACGCACGAGAGATTCACGCCACCTCGCGCGGGGCACACCGGCTCACTTCCCTGCTGTCAGGGGGTGGCACAAGGATGGAGCCGATGTCCCGCGACTGGCGGGCCCTGATCAAGGAGTGCACATGAACCGTCCGATCCACTTCGAGATCCACGTCGACGACATCGCGCGCGCCCGCGTGTTCTACGAGTCCGCTTTCGGGTGGACGTTCGAGGACTGGAGCGACTTCGTCGGTTCGCCGTATCTCGGCGCCACGACCGGCGAGGAGGGCACGCCGGGCATCAACGGCGCACTCATGCAGCGGCCGGCGCCGGGCGGCGGCCCGGGCGGCGCCACGAACGGGGCGGTGCTCACGCTCGGCGTCGACGACTACGACGCCGCGGAGAAGAAGATCCTCGATGCCGGCGGCCAGATGGCACAGGAGAAGCACGCACTGACCGGCATGGCGTGGCAGGGCTACTACCTCGACACCGAGGGCAACATCCTGGGGATCCACCAGCCCGACGAGAACGCCAAGTAGGCGGTGCATGGCCGCGGCCATGCGGGTACCTCCCAGCCCAGCCACAGACCAAGGGGGAGTATGCCGCTGAGCCGGCTCAGCGGCATACGGCTGGATTTTCTTGTGGTTCCTACCGCGCGAGCCGGCGTAGTCGGTCTCGGAGGTACTGCTGTTCGGCGACATTGACGGTCGCCGCGATCGCCTGCCGGTAGGCCGAGATCGCCTCGTCAGTGCGATCAGAGCGTTCGAGCAGGTGTGCCCGGACCGAGGCGAGTCGGGCCAGATGCGGATGTTCCTGCGCCAGTTCTGCGAGTGCGCTCAGAGCGTCGGCGGGGCCTGTGACCATGGACTGGGCGACGATCCGGTTGAGCGTGATCGTCGGGTTCCGCCCGCCCGTCTGGTGCTCCAACACGGTGTACAGGGCATGGATCTCGCTCCAGTCGGTCGCCTCCGTGTCCGGCGCTGCGGCATGCAGCCCAGCGATGCAGGCCTGGAGCAGATAGGGGCCGGGCCGGGCGCCAGGAGTCACGTCGTCGAGCAGGGCGAGACCCTCGTCCATGAAGGGTCGATGCCACTGTCGCCGGTCTTGCTCATCGAGGGGGATCAGCTGCCCCCGAGGGCCGATCCGGGCGGGATGGCGTGCTTCGGTCAGCAGCATGAGCGCGAGAAGCCCGGCCACCTCGGTGGAGTCGGGCACTGCCTGCCGGAGCAGGCGGGCGAGGCGGATGGCCTCTGCGGCCAGATCGGTGTCCTGCGCCGGCGCGCCGCTCGTCGTGTGGTGGGCCTCGGTGAACATGACATAGAGCACGTCGAGCACGGACGCCATGCGCTCGACTGCGTCATGCGGTTCGGGGAAGACGCGGTCCAGCTCCGTCAGCCGCCGCTTGGCGCGGGTGATCCGCTGGGCAATCGTCGCCTCCGGCAGCTGGTAGGCGTTCGCGATCTGGCGCGTCGACAGCCCGGCGACAGCACGAAGCGTCAACGCGACCTGAGCTGATCGGGGCAGGCCTGGGTGACAGCACAGCTGCAGGACGAGCAGGGCGTCGTCATCGTGGATCGAGTCGCTGTTGGGCGTGTCATGGACCAGCGGGGCTTCGAGCCTCGTGGCCCGCGTCTCACGCTCGCGGCGGCGCGCATCGGCGCGGACGCGGTCGACGTATCGACGGCGGGCCACGGTCGCCAACCAGGCCTGCGGGTCGTCAGGCAGCTCGCCCTGCCACTGCCGGTGTGCATCGACGAGTGCGTCCTGCACGGCGTCCTCGCACAGCTCGAACTGGTCGTTGCCGTAGCTGCGGAGCAGGCGGGCGAGGGTGCGCGGCGCGAGTTCTCGCCACACACCCTCACTCTCGCCCATCGGACTGCTCAATCGTTCCCCAGGTCCGCGAAGACGACGGGGCGGACCTCCAGAGCCAGTCCGGGGATACGGGCATCGGGGATCTGCTTCGCCAGCTCGATGGCGCGGGCCTCGTCCTCGACATCGATGAGGTAGAAGCCGCCGAGGAACTCCTTGGCCTCGACGAACGGCCCGTCGGTCACCTCCGGCTCGACGCCGTTGCTGCGCACGACCTTCGATGTGCTGGGGTCTCCGAGCGCTTGGGTGCTGATGAACTCCCCGCTCTCCTTGGTCCTGGCCATGAAGGCGGCGTGTCCCTCCCCGATGGCCTGCTGCTGCTCGTCGGTGAGGTGTTCCAGAACGGTCGGGTCGACGTGCATCACGATCAGGTACTTCACGATGTTCTCCTCATTCGTTCGGTGCCCCGTCTGGGCAGCCACCTTGTGGTCGTCACCGACAGCTCAGATGCGACAGCGGATCATTGGTGTCTTCGGGAGATTTTCGAGAGGTCCGGTGCACTCCGACTGCCGACTGTGGCCGGAGCGGCCCGCAAGGTCGACCTCGTCACTCGTCTCGTTCATGCTTACCAGTCCGATCCCGGCAACGAGCACCCCACGATCCGCAAAGTTGAAGACCTCTGTGACGAGGCGACGGGGCGGCCCGGGCAATCGTCGACTCGTCGGCACTCACGGCCATCCAACGCACTCGGTCGGGCGCCGTCACCATGGGGCGCTTGGTCTCGATCGGTTTGGCTGGCGGGCTCATCCCAATTCGGTTGGCACTCTCCCAACGAGAACCGGGGGCGGCCGCACACCAGATTTCCGCGCAAGTCTGGCGCGCAGGGGGCGTTCGACGAGCCGGAAGCTTGTCTCGGCCAGAACGCCGAACATGGCAACCCAGACGATATCGCCGATTACCGTGTGCCCGAACAGGTTGAGTATCGCGATTCTCGCCAGGACATTCCAGAGATAGATTGAATAAGACCGTTCGCCTACCCATCGCACTGGGCCGCTTGCCAGCAGCCTTCCAACTGCCGACCGCGGGCTCGTGACGAGGCCGATCAAGATCATGAGCGTCAGTCCGGTCCCCGCAATGATCACCAATGAGGTGTGATAAGTGTCATTGCGATATGCCAGGACTGGCAGGAGGGCAACGGCCAGCATTGCCAACGGCGCAAGATACCGAACTGTCCCGGACAGCCAACCCTTGTGAAGCACAATCGCAAGCAATGAGCCGACCAAGATGGGCAGCGCATTTGTGTCGGTGCCGACATATTCGTGTTGATCGAAGAAGATCTCTCGACTCAGGCCGAGTACGAGGTTCAGCGCCAGGGTGATCGCGATGAGCGAAACGGTGATCGCGGCGAACAGCCGAGGACTACGGCGATAGCCCCAGAGCAGTGCGAACGGCCACACCAGGTAGAACTGCTCTTCGACGGAGAGCGTCCAGGTGTAATTGAAGTAGTCCTGAGTAGCGAAGGGGTGGCCAGCCCAGTCAAAGAGGCTGGTCGTATACGTTGCAGCCGCGCCGGCGGGTGCAAAAATCTGCCCGACACCGAGGTCCTGCCGCCCTATGAGTAGCACCACGATGGTCGCTACTGCGACCGTCACCAGGGCCGGGTAAAGTCGCGCCGCGCGTCGGCGATAGAACGCCCGCACATCGATGGTGCCGGTTTGGAGCTCGCGCACCAATATCGTGGTGATGAGATACCCCGACAGGCAGAAGAACACGGTCACGCCTACGAAGCCGTTGATGAACGGCCTAGTCGGGGCATGCTGACCGAGGACCAGAAGAATTGCTACGCCCCGGACCCCGTCCAATGCTGGCTGCTTACCACCGTCGCGCACGAGCCGCCCTCAGCAAGACAGGCGTAGCCGTGGCGGCGCGTAAGCCACCATCGACGGAACCATCAGTACCGGACGGCTCAGGGCGCGGCAACCCGTGTCGGTCCGCGGCCGTCAGGTATGTCCGATATGTTCTGGTTCGCATTCGAGCTGCTCCACTCCATGCACCGCTGAACGCCACTTCCGATGGCGCTGAAGCCCAAAACGCGGCGCTCAGCTTAATCCACGTCGATAGAACGACGACGTGAGCGCGTGGGTGGTTCAGGTCGACGGGGCGCCATGGGTGTCCCACCCCCCTCGGGCGAACGGCCGCCCAGGCAGGTCAGGTCTCCTTCAGCTCCTCGGCGAACATCACGATGATGCCGCTGGGGCCGCGGACATAGGTCAGTTTGTACACGTCCCCGTAGGTCGCCACGCCGCGCAGCGGGTGGCAGCCGTGCCTCGCGGCAATCTCGAGGGCCTCGTCGATGTCGTCGACCGAGAAGGCCACCCGGTGCATGCCGATCTCGTTGGGCCGGGTGGGCTCCGTCTCGATCGCGTCGGGGTGGATGTACTCGAAGAGCTCGAGGCGACCGTTGCCGTCCGGCGTCTGGAGCATGGCGATCTTGGCGTGGTTGCCGTCGAGCCCGACCGCGGTATCGGTCCACTCTCCACTGACCGTGTCACGGCCAAGGACAGTGAGCCCGAGGTCGGTGAAGAAGGCGATGGTCGCTTCGAGGTCGCGGACGGCGATCCCGACGTTCTCGAGTCGAATGGGCATGCTTTGCACGCTATCGGGCCGTACCGATTCGCTCAGTCCAGCGCGCCCGGGATGTGCTCGCGCAAGTGGAAGCCGTGCTGGAGGGCCCGCCCAGGCGCCCGCCAAAGCCCGCGTTTGGGGTGGAGCCCCTCAGTCAGCTTCCAGTCACGGTGATGCCGTCAAGCGAGGGGACGCTGCCCTTGATGTCGGTCGCGTGTGACCCGGCGCCGGCCGCCTCGATGCCGCCCGCTATCTCGAGGGCGGCGATGGTGCCGCCCTCGGTGACTTCGAAGGTGACGACATCGGCGCCTTCCGTGCGCAGTGCTCCACCGATCGTGACCGACTGGATGTCACCGCCTGGTTTCACCGAGAAGGCGACGGCCTTGAGGGTGACCTGGACGCCCTTGACGAGGCTGGTGCCCTCACCACCGGTGGTCACGACGTCGTGATGCACGGTGAGGGTGCCCATCGGCTTGCTGACTTGGATGCCGACGGAGCCGTCGCCGATGGTCTTGATGGAGTGGAAGGACGCCGACCTCAGGGAACCGTCGTACACGTTGAAGCCGCGGGCACCGCTGCCGGTGGTGACCACGGGTGCCTGCATGTCGAGGGTGTCGATGTCGCCGAAGTTGACGAACCCGATGCCCGAAGGGCCGGTGGACTTGATCTCGGCGGTGGACACCCATTCCTTCACCTGGCCCCAGTTGTCCAGGACCATGTCGTTCTGCCCGTGGGTGGTGACCTGTCCCGCGTTGAGGACCTTGTCCACGGTCGCTCCGGAGACGACGAAGACACCGCCGGAGATCTTGTCCGGCGTGCCGGGGGCGATGCCGCCATCGGTGACGACCTTCCCGGTCTCGATCAGGTCGGCGGTGAACCGTCCGCCAGCCGAGTTGCCCTCGCGGTCGCCGTATCCGGCAACGAACACACCGGATCCGCGGACCGGAGTGGCGTCGGTGCCGACCGATACATCCTTCAACGTTGCTGTGAATGACGAGGTGGTGTCCGGCTGCCGGTTCCACAGGGTCAGTCCGCCCTGAAGCACATCGACCCCGAACCCGTGCGGTTGCTCAACGCGGCCTCGCACGTCGGCGTCCATGACGTGGAGACCATCCGTCTCGACCCGAACCGTCATCGTGGCGTCGTCGGCGACGATGTAGACCTGACCAATCGTGCTCACGTTCTGGAACGACAGCGTGCCCGTGTCGGGGACGGTGGTGTCGTTGTATACGGCTACCTCGTACGGGGTGGTCGTAATCGTGATGTCCCGCAGCGCGTTGTCCTTGGTAAGCCGAACACCCTTGGCCAGGAACGCCAGCTCGCCACCGCGCAGCGTGGTCCCCTCGGGAAGAGTGATCGACGGAGACCCGGTGATCCGGCCGCCCACCACGATCTCTTGTGCGCCGGCGCTGATCGCCTCGGCCAGTTCTGACGCCGTCGTCACAGTCACAGAGAAGTCAGCCATAGCCCAGTATGGGCAGCCCAGGTGACTTCCGGTGACGATCACGCACCGCGGACCGGAGGGTCGCGGTCCCAAAGGTGCGTTCCCTTGTTTGATGGTGCCGCCGAGGCGGCAGGAGCCGGACTTCGTTCGACCTCAGTCGTCGAGGGATCTGAGGTAGGCGGTGAGCTTGGCCCCGTCCCGGCCCAGCTCCTTGACGTCGAAGCCCAGCTTGGCGCTGGCCTCCGCGGACGTCAGCGCAAACCGGTCGGTGCCGGACGTGACCTCGACGCGGTCGAGGTTCGCGATCGTCCCCAGGAGCAGCGTCGCCGGCGAGGTGAAGTCGACGGTGTCAAACCGCTTGTCCAGCGCGCTGTAGGCCACGGTCACGGCATACGGCGTGGCGGCGGTGTGCAGCGCGAGAGTGTGCCTCCCCATGGAACCGAAGCCGGCGTCAGCGGTGAGGGCGACAACCTTGGAGTTGTCCCCCACGTGAGCGGTTCGGCCCTGCCACAGGTCATGCGCCCGGCTCGCCGCATCCGTCGGAGCGGCGGCTGGCTCGCGGCCGGTGGTGCACCCGGTGAGGGCCACCGCCCCCAGCATCATCGCGCAGGTCAATCCTCGCAGCATTGCAGGTCCCCTGTCCGTTTGTTCCCCTTGGCCTTGACGTGGGGGGACGCGGCATGACTGTAGCGGGGTCCATGGGCTCCGCCCTGCCCGGTCCTCAGTGGACCGGCTCTTCGTGGACTACCACGACTGCGACTGCGTAGGAACCGCTTCCTGGCCGAGCGTGCGCTCGCTCGCAGCGACGCACGAGCGTCGACCGCTGGTACGTCGGACCCGACGCCCCTCTACGTCGGAATCTGGGCTTTGCTGTCCCTTCAGCACGCGTTCCATTTCGTCCTTGCACGCAATGAGCGACGCGACCAAGTCTGAGCGCGGCCAAGAATCCACCGTCCTGTGGGCCAGGACGCCCATCCCCCACAGCGCCGCGACCGTCCGGCGCTGCAACCAAAGGGACCTGACGCGTTCGACGTAGCGGACGGCCGAGTCCAGTGGCGCATCTTCCAGACCCGTAGCGCGTTCGGTCATCGGCAAGGACCTCTGCTCCTCCAACTTCATCCGCAGACGCGTCAGCCGATTCCGCATCAGTCCTCCTCGACGAACTCGTCAAAGGGCCGGAGAAGGTCGATGTTGCCGCGGCTGAGGTGGCGCGCCGTGCCGGAGGTCGTCAGCCGGTGGTCGCGCTGTCCAAGGAGATGGCCCGTCAACGAGTGGTCAGTCAGTCGAGCCGCTGACGCCTGGCGACCAGGACCCGGTACGGATGCTGATGGAGCCAGTGCCGGCGTCTGGCTCATTCAGGGATCCGTAGCCGGCGGGCGCTGGTCGACCCGGGCCGCTTCGTCTGACGTGAGAAGCACGACGTTGCCGTCGGGGTCCTCGACCATGGCAGCGTACGGCCCCGCGGTCTGCGTGGGTGGCATGCGGCTGGGATGGCCGGCGGCGACGAGGTCAGCCCAACGCTGGTCGACGACCGCGTTCTGGCCCACATAGAACTCGAGGAGCTGCTGGTAGCCCCCAGCCGGGCGGGTCCACGCTGGATCGTAGGTCGCTGCGAATGATGTCGTCAGCAGCAGACTGACGCCGCTCCCCATGCGGTGAATGACGACAGGTCGACCAGGCATCGGAGCCGGAAGGTCGAGACCAAGGTCGCGATAGAACGCGATCGACGTCGCGAGGTCGCGGACCTCGAGGATCAGCATGCTGAGCTGGATCTCCATCCGCACACTTTCCCACCCGCACGGGTGAGCCAACGGCGACTCACCCAACGGCCCAGTTGGGCCGACCAGCAGATGGCGTTTCGGCGGACCTGATCCTCTAGGACGAGTGCCCCAACCTGATCGGGGAGCTGCTCGCGCTGCCAATCACGCTCAAGCCGTCCCGCGTTGACGTTGTTCGGACTTCGCCTGCGCGGGATTCGTCGCTCGGTCAGTCCGGCTGGTGCTGGGGTGTCACCTCTTTCCGGTGACCCGCTCAACGAGCGCTTGGGTGAGGGCGGCCGCATGGGTCAGAGGGATCATGTGACCGGCGCCCTCGACGACGATGTGCTCGGGGCGTGCCACGTGGCACAGGACTAGCCCACAAATGGTGTGGTCGACGACCGAGGTGGCTGACCCCTCGACCACGCAGACCGGAAGTGGGACGGCTCCGAGCGTCTCGGCGGTCAGCGGTGCGTCGAAGAGCACGTCCCACATGTCGCCACGGCTGCGCTGGTGATCGATGAAGCGGTCTCGACGTGTGGCCGGCCACCCCGCGAACGAGCCAGGCCCGTTGTAGAAGTCCACGAACTGCTCGTACGCCTCATGCCAGCGATCGGCCCGGACCAGATCGCGGCACCGGTTGCGCAGCGCCACGATGATCCCGAAGGCCGGCTCGTCGGCGGGCGTCAGCAATCCGTATGCCTCGGGCTCGATCACCGTCAATGACGCGAGCACGTGTGGTGCGGTCACACCCACGTGGAGCGCCGTGGCCCCGCCCCAGGAGAACCCGACGAGGTGCACACGCTCTCCGACGTGCTCTGCAACCCCGAGGACCTGATCGGCGAAGTCGTCAAGTGTTCTGCGCCCGGCCGTGCCGGACCCAGCGCCGCCACCGTAGGCGTCCACCGCCACGAGGCGACGACCATCCGGCCACAGGTCGAACACCTGACGCCACTCACCGGCGCTCCCCACGCCGCTGTGCAGGAAGACGAGTGGCACCCCGCAGCCCACGCGCTCGATGACTTTGACGGTGCTCCCCGAGGGCGTGGGGACCACCGTCGTGCGGGGTTCTGCGTGATCGCTCGTGCTCGCATGTCTGGTCATGGGTGCCCTCTCATGAATCGGGGCAATGGTGCCGCGACCGTCGCAGGCGGTGGTGTCGGGGCTTGGGTGGGGGCCGATTGACCCCCACCCACCCGCGTGACCGGCCGAGCTGAGAAGCACGTGGCCACTATCGACATAACGACGATCGCAACGCTGGTGTCAGGCCGACGGCGCGATGTTCTGGTTCAGCCGGAACAGATTCGTCGGGTCGTACTCGTTCTTCAGCTCGGTGAGCCGTCGGTAGGTGTCCGGCGGGTACGAGGCCCGAACGAGTGCCGCATCCACCTCGCCGGTGAAGTTCACGTAGGTGCCGGCGTCCGGTCCGAGTGCCGATGTCACACCGCGCGCCCATTCGACGACATCGGCGAAACCATCAGCGGCGGGGGTGCGAGCGATGACGTTGACGATGAACTCCTGGTCCCGGAGCGCGAAGGCGGTCCCATCCGCGGGCACTCGGCCCACCGCACCGCCAAGGTGTTGCAGGTGGATCTCGCTCATCGCGTTCGGCAGTGTCGCAAACGCGTCCTGAAGCACACGTTGAGATGCGTCATCCGCCGTAGGGAGGAACGCGGACCGGAAGTAGTTGTGGATGCCTCGTGGGTAGAGGGGGTCGAGCGCCTGCTGCCACCCGGCATACGGGTTGGCTGCGAACACATCCGCGATGACGGTGCCCAAGGACCGGAAGGGCGCGGTGGCGGCCTCACCGGCATCAAGATCACCGGACCAGCAGCCGCCGACGCCGATGATCGGCTTGCCGTGAACTGACTCGGGCAGGAACGGAACCGGTGGTGCGGTGGTCAAGTTGACCAGCGTCGTCAGCTCATCGGGGGCCGCGGCGCAGGCTGCTCGGTAGCCGCGGAGCACGTTCTCGGCCTCTTCCGCCGGATAGAAGACGAGGCCGGAAAGCACGGTCGGGCCAACCTCGTGGAGCTGGAACTGGAAGGAGGTCACCACCCCAAAGTTGCCACCGCCGCCGCGAAGCCCCCAGAACAGTTCGGGATTGTCGTCGACACTGGCGTGGATGAACTGCCCGTCGGCGGTGACCACGTCGGCTCCGACCAGGTTGTCGCAGGCCAGTCCGTGCTTGCGCATGAGCCAGCCGATCCCACCGCCGGTGGTGAAGCCCGCGATGCCAGTCGAGGACACCAGGCCGCCAGTCACCGCTAGCCCGAACTGCTGGGTTTCGGCGTCCAGGTCCTTCCAGGTGCAGCCTGCCTCCGCCGTTACTGTGCGACCGGCGGGGTCGACCCGGATTCCCGTCATCGGCGCCAGGTCCAACACGATGCCACCCTCGACGGTAGAGAACCCCGGGATCGAATGGCCTCCACCTCGGACGGCCAGTGGCAGCCCCTCGCTCCGGGCGAGATCCACGGTGCGGATCACGTCGGCCACACCCGCACACCGGGCGATGACCGCCGGATGCCGATCGTGGGCCCCGTTCCAGATCTTGCGCTCGCGGTCGTAGTCCTCATCGCCCGGCTGCACGGTGGTGCCGCGCATGCTCGCGGCGAACTCGGCGAGGGTCGCCTCGCCGAGGGGGCCTGGATTTATCTGCGTGGTGGTCATGCTGTCCTCCTGGTTGGTGTCATGTCCAGGAACGACGTTAGGCAGGCGAAGTCAACCAGACCTCAACGCGATCTCAACGCGATGTCAACGTGAACACCTGGGTACCGGTCGCGCAGTGCGGCCAGCCGACGACCGGCGATGACGCACTCCGTACGGTCGAAAACACTCGCCGCTGCCTCGATCTCTCGGGAA
The DNA here is from genome assembly GCA_963826445.1 of uncultured Actinomycetota bacterium. Lineage (GTDB taxonomy): Bacteria > Actinomycetota > Actinomycetes > Actinomycetales > Dermatophilaceae > Intrasporangium. Next base: position 26,160 of record CAWGXD010000018.1, on the reverse strand, counting down.
GCCCGGCGACGATCGGCGAGCTCGGTGGACAGCTCCGCCATGACCAACTGCAGCCAGCCGGCGAACCGCGGCCAGGGAGCGAACCTCTCCGCAGCACGTCGGTACATCGCGCGCGCCGCCCCGGTCTCGCCGGACAGCAGCTCGATGGCACCGAGAATGGTGAAGGCCGCGCCGGTCCCTACTTGATCCCCCGCGGCCTCGAACTCGGACAGTGACCGCCGAGCGCTGCCCAGGCCGCGGTCGATGTCACCTGCCATCGCGCGCAGCAGGGCAGCATTGATTTCGGTAAGGAGCTCCCCTCGCCGGTCACCGAGTCCGATGCGGAGCTCCCGCGCCAGCGAGAGCGCTCGGTCGGCTTCGTGGTAGTCGCCGCTGTCGCGGTGGATGCAGCCGATCTGATGGAGTGCTTGCGCCCTGGCCAGGTCGTCGCCGAGGTCGGTGAACTGGTCGAGAGCCTCGGCGATGATCGAGACAGCCGACTGCCGGTCTCCGGACAACCGGTGTGCATTCCCGGTGGCGCTCAACACATATCCGGTGGCTTGGCTGACGCCGACACGCCGGCCCAACAGCATGGTCTCCTCCATGCCTGGGACCAGACGTCCGGCCACTGGAACGAGTTGCAGGCACGGTGTGATCACAGGCAGGAAAGGGCGCGTGCTGGCATCGGAATGCGCGAGCTCGCTCAGGCACGAGTCGAAGCGTCGGACCGCCAAGGACCCGTCCTCGCGGAACAACGCACAGTGACCGAGCAGCCAGCTCCCCGCGGCTGCGTATTCGGGTCGACCTCGTTTGATCCCCTCGGCTCGCACGTCTGCGGCCATCAGCTCTGCGTCGTGCAGATCGAACGCGCACCAGGCCAGCGTGGCCTCCATGATCTGGGCCATCACCACCTCGTCGGGCTCGCCGATCCGACGCATGATCCCCATCGCGGCCGCCCCCAGTGATCGGTACCGGTCGCTGCGGCCCTGGCGGCTGTCCAGCGCGGTGAGACCGATCAGGGCGGCCGCGCGGGGCCGGGTGGGAGCGGGTGCCACCGCCAACGCACGCTCGACCCATCGCGCTCCCTCGACGGCATGAGCGCGGAGGAACCAGAAGCGCCACAGGCTGGCGACCAGGCGCAAGGCGGTGTCGGGATCATGTGCACAGGCCCAACGCAGGGCAGCGCGCAGGTTGTCGTGTTCGCGGTCGAGGAGTCTTGGCTGCTCGATCACCACTCCCAAGCTCCGCTCGGGGTTATGGGCAACGGCAAAGGCGAGGAAGTATGCGGCGTGTGCGGCTGACAGCTGACCCGTCTCCCCGGCACGGTTGAGCTTCTCGCTGCCGAACTGCCGGACTGGCTCCAGCTGCCGGTAGCGCGTCCCTGCGGCCGTCTTCTCCGTCAGTACCAGCGACTTCTCCACGAGTCTGGCCAGCAGGTCGAACAGCCCTGTTCGCTCCAGCGGAGAAGCGTCCGCACACCGCCTCCATTGCCTCGAGCGTGAAGCTGCCGGAGAAAACCGACAGCCTGCGCAGAAGGACTTGCTCCGGCTCGGTGAGCAGATCATGGCTCCACTCCAAGGTGCCACGCAGCGTCTGGTGTCGAGTGATCGAGATGGGTCCCCCGGCGAGCAGGGACAGGGCATCACTCAACCGGTCAACGATTTCTTCCGGTTCGAGAACGGCTGCCCGGGCCGCTGCCAACTCGAGGGCCAGGGGCATGCCGTCGAGCCGTCGGCAGAGGTCGATCACCCCCTGGGCGTTGCCGACGTCGAGCGCAAAACCCGGTCGGACCTGCGCCGCTCGTTCGACGAAGAGCCGCACACTCGGCAGGTGGCCGAGCTGGCTGAGGTCAGGCGCGCGGTTCCACTCGGGTGACGGCAGGGCCAACGAGGGCACCCGGAACGTGTACTCCCCGTGCGCATGGAGCGGCTCCCGGCTCGTGGCCAGCACGTACGACGCCGGGACATCCAGCGAGTATTGCCGAGACGAGCCGAGCGCAGGCGGCGAGCAGATGCTCACAGTTGTCCAGGACAATCAGCAGGCTCCGATGGCGCAGCTGGTCCACCAGCGCCTGGCCCGGGTCGGGTGCCTCGCCGGACTCCAGCCTGAGTGCCTCTGCCACGGCGCCGACCACCAGCAACGACTCGCCGACGGTCGCCAGGTCGACGAACCACACTCCGTCCGGGTAGTCTCGATTGCGCTCGTCGCGCGGCCTCAATGGCGAGCCGCGTCTTGCCGCTGCCTCCGGCCCCAGTGAGGGTGAGCAGTCGGGCCTGGCCGGTCAGCCGCTCGATGTCGACGAGCTCACGCTCACGCCCAACGAAGCTGGTCAACGGGGCTGGCAGATAGCCGATGTCTTCGTCGGCCGTAGTGGCGGCGGTTGTCCGTGAGCGCTCCTGAACCGGTGAACCGGTCAGCAGCTCGCGAAACAGCGCCACGGTCTGGATGTCCGGGTCGGTCCCGAACGCATCCAGAAGATCATCGACCAGCCGCTCGTACCGCGCCAGAGCCTCGGATCGGCGACCCAGGCGGGCCAGCACGGCCATCTGTGCGCGGACGGCACCTTCATGGACGGGATCGGACTCAAGCGCCCGAGACAAGATGACCAGTGCTTCCTGGGGAGCACTCCGCCCCAGCACGGTCGCCAACTTCACCGAGATCTCGCGGTGGGTTTCCCGCAGCTCGTCTCGGCGGGTCGTCAACCAGCCGGCATCCGGCAGCTCGGGGAGGAGGTCTCCGGGATAGAGGTCAGCACTGGCGCGCAACGTTGCCACATCGTCGCTCGCCAATGCATTCTCCGCGAACAGCTCGAACTGCAGCACATCGACCTCTACTGGTCCAGCGTCGTCCAGCACGACCTGTTCGTCCCGGATTGAGAGCAGCCCGGGTCGCGGGGGCCCGACGCCGGCGAGTGCACGGCGGGCCACGTAGAGCGTCTGATAGAGGTTCTTCGCGGCGGCGGCCGAATCGAGCTCGGGCCACAGGCGGTCGAGAACGTGCTCTCGATGACGACGCTGACCCGGTGCCAACGCCAGCATCGCCACGAGCGACTTGGCCTTCCGCAGCCGCCATCGTCCGGACTCGATCTCGACCCCGTCGACGGTCACACCGAACGAGCCGAGCAGCTGGACACGCCAAGCTGTGCGGTTCGCCTTCACAGTCACGCAGACCCCCCTCGTGCCGGGCTCATAGATCATTCTGAAGCCTCGATAGAGGCTCAGCACTACCCGGTGGCTGTCCGTGATGAGGCGAGACTCGTGGATCCGTTCGGCGACGAGCGGGAGGTCGTCACCGGCGGGGCTCAACTGCCGATGCCGTCCGTCGTGTGTTGTGCGCGGTGCTCCTACCGCTCCCGGACTGTGTAGGTCAGGTGCGTCACCCTCGAGGAGGGCTCCAACCGGAGCGGCTCCAGGGCCACGCGGCCCGCGTCCGCGCCCTCGAACAGGCGGATGCCAGTGCTGAACAGCACGGGTCAGAGCGCGATGGTGAACTCGTCGATCAGGCCGGCGTTGAGGTCCTGCAGGATCGTCTCGCTGGCGCCCCGCGATGCGGACGTCGCGGTCGCCGGCGGCCTCGCGGGCCTGGTCGAGCCGGTCTCGATGCCGTCGATGACGAAGTGGAAGCTTGTGCCACCGGGCCGTTCCCAGGGGTCACGCTTCTCGTGCGTCACGACGAAGACGGACGTATGGAACGGAGCCTCCTCCGGCCACGCGTGCTCGCCGGCGTCGAACATGCGCTTGCCCATGACGCTCGCGCCGGTCCGTTCGAACGTCTCTCGCACGATGTCGTTGTGGTGTCCCTCCTCGCCGCCCTCGCCGAGCTTCAGGTTCTCGCGGAGGAACCGCTGCGGGAGGATCCACGCCTGCAGTTCCATCCACTGCTGCCCCATAAGGTCCTCGAGGGATTCGGGCGCGATGAACCCGTTGAGTGACATCGACACGCTGAAGAACACTTCCCTGTCCCGGCAGGCCAGCGGCGTTCGGGAGCTACCCACGCGTGAGTTGAGGCGCTCGGTCAGATCCGACCGAGAGCCTCTGCCTTTCCGTGCCAGGGCCGCGATGCATGGCACGATCAGGCATGCCCTACCTCGTGCGCGAGCGTCACCGTGCCCCCGCCGTCATCTCGCCGGTCGAGCCGAACCCGACCCTCCCCCGGGCCTGCGTGATCGGCGCCGGCTCGTCCGGCATCGCCGCGGCAAAGGCGTTGGCCGAGGCGCGAGTCCCGTTCGACTGGTTCGAGCTCGGGTCGGTCGTCGGCGGCAATTGGGTCTACGGCAACCCCAACGGCCGCTCGGCCTGCTACGAGACGCTCGAGATCAACACCTCCTGTCCGCGGATGGCATTCTCGGACTTCCCGATGCCGGCCGACTACCCGCCCTATGCGAGGCACGACCAGGTCGCGGCCTACTTCGAGGCCTACGTCGACCACTTCGCACTGCGCGACCGGATCACGTGGAACACCGAGGTGACCCGCGTGGAGCGCGACCCGGACGGGCAGTGGAGCGTCACGACCCGCGGCCCGCAGGGCGAGCACACGCACACTATGACGCGGTCATCGTCGCCAACGGCCACCACTGGGACCCGCGCAGGCCTGATCCGGCCTACCCCGGCCACTTCGACGGCGAGCAGATCCACGCCCACGACTACCGGTCGGCCGACCAGCTGCGTGATCGTGACGTCGTCGTCGTCGGCTCCGGCAACTCCGCCCTCGACATCTCCGTCGAGGCGGGGCGGGTCGCTCGCTCGGCCACGCTCTCGCAGCGGCGCGGTGAGTGGGTGCTGCGCAAGTTCTTCCTTGGTCGCCCGTCGGACCAGGTCGCGCTGCCGGGCTGGACGCCGTGGTGGGTGACGGGGGTTCGGCTGCGCATCGGTGCGTTGACGTCGGGCAACCCAGCGCGCGTGGGGTTGCCGCGGCCCAAGCACCGGCCGGGCCAGTCGCATCCAGTGCAGTCCGAGGGGATCCGTGCGGCGATCCGGTCGGGCACCGTCACTCCCAAGCCAGCGATCGAGCGGCTCGACGGTTATCGCGTCGTCTTCGTCGACGGCACAAGCGTGCCGGCTGACCTCATCGTCTGGGCGACCGGCTACAAGGTGTCCTTCCCCTTCCTCACTCCGGAGCTGCTCGACGCGCCCGACAACGACCTGCCACTCTGGAAGCGCACCGTCCACCCGGACGTGCCCGGCCTCTACTTCATCGGGCTGGCCCAGCCGGTGGGCGCTGTCATGCCGATCGCCGAGGCTCAGGGCGTGTGGGTCGCCGAGACCCTCGCTGGGCGCTACGTGCCGCCGCCCGCCGACGAGGTCCGACGCCAGATGGCCGCCGACCACGAGCGCAACCGGCGCCAGTTCTACACGTCCCCTCGCCACACGATGGAGGTCGACTTCGACCACTACCTCTGGGACCTGCGTCGCGAGCGCCGGCACGGTGCCGCTCGAGCCGGGTCCACCCCATCCGGCCGTATGCCGCTGGGCTCATCCCCGACGCCCACGGCCTCACGCTCGGGCGAGGTGCCATGAGCCAGCCGCGAGGTGGGGCCGTCGTCACCGGTGGCGGCCGTGGGTTAGGTCGCGAGATCGCGGTGCGCCTGGCTCGTGCCGGCTTCACGGTGCATGTCACCGACATCGACGCGGTCCTCGCCGAGCAGGTGGCAGCCGAGCTGGCTGACGAGCGGCTGTGGAGGCGGGCGGCGCGGCCTTCGCCTCGGCGCTCGACGTCCGGGACGCCGCGGCCTGCCGCGCGGTGGCGGCCGCGACGGTGGACCGCGCCGGGTCGCTAGCGCTGTGGGTCAACAACGCCGGGGTCCTGTTCACCGGCCCGGCTTGGGAGCACGACGACGAGTCCCGGCAGCTCATGCTCGACGTCAACGCCCACGGCACGATGCACGGCACGATGGCCGCGCTCGAGGTGATGCGGCCCGCTCGCCGCGGCCACGTCGTCAATATCGCGTCCCTCGCCGGCCTCGTGCCGGTGCCGGGTGAGGGCGTCTATGCCGCGTCGAAGCACGCCGTCCTCGGCCTGTCGACCTCGGCGCTCGCCGACCTGCGGATCGCCGGTGAGCGGGACATCCACATCAGCTGCATCTGCCCCGACGGAATGTGGACGCCGATGCTCCACGACCGACTCGAGGACCCGGGGGCTTCGCTGTCGTTCTCCGGGGTGCTGCTCCAGCCCGGCGAGGTTGCCGATGCTGTGATGCGCGTGGTCGATCGACCTCGGCCGGTCGTGTCCGTGCCGCGGTGGCGTGGCGCCCAGGCGCGGCTGTTCGACCTGGCACCCCGCGTCGCCGTCGCCTCCGCGCCACTCGTCGTCCGGCTCAGCCGCATCCAGCAGCGCGCCACCGCTCGCCGTCTGCGCAGCCAAGGCTGAGGGCCTCATCGTTGTCGGTCGCCGCTCGTATCGTGAGGGCGTTCACGTTGGCGAAGTCGCGCAAGATCCGTTCAGGCCTATCGGTACTGCATCTCGACACATGGGCGGACCAGTCACGCGGTCAGAAGTTGGTGGCCATGTTGGTGAAGCGGCTGAAGTGTCCCTGGAAGGCGACGACGATCGTGTCGGTCGGGCCGTTTCGATGTTTGGCCACGATCAGGTCGGCCTCACCTTCGCGAGGAGAGTCCTTCTCGTAGGCCGCCTCGCGGTGGAGCAGGATCACCATGTCGGCGTCCTGCTCGATCGAGTTGTGGACCGCGATGCCGTTGGCGATGAAGTTGTGCGTGCCGAGCACCGTTGCGTCATAGACCTCTTCGACGCCATCCGCCTCCACAGAGGCGACCTCGTCCCAGAGCACGTCGTTGGCAGCCTCCAGGTCGAGATCGAGGCTGTCGAGCAGCTCCGAGACCCGCTCCAGGTCGTATCCGTCGTCACCGAAGAACCCGTCGCCGAGGTCGTCGGGTCGAATCGTCACGCGCGGCGCACCCTGGCCCTCCGCAGCGTCACCACCAACAACGGCGGGCACACCCACGCCTGACCGATCCCGCACGATCTGCAGCAGCGCCTCGGCTGCGGGCGACCGTTCGTTGTGGATGGCGATCTCCTGCAGGAATCGGCGCTGGTCATCCACACCGACCACCGCGAGCTCCCACAGGCCGTCGACTGTGGCGATCACGGTCGAGATGCCGAAGCGCAACAGCAACCGAGACACGTCGTCGACCAGTTGACGTGAACTGTGCCGCAGGACAATTCGTCCCTCACGCGCCGCCTCATCGACGATCACGTGACCGTCGAGTGCCCACAGGCTGTCGATGAGCAACCCGATCTGCCGCTTGGGGAAGTAGCCGACGTCGGGCGGCAGCGTCCGCTCCGCCATCGGGTAGACGTCGAAGCCGATCCGGCAACCCATCGTCTCGACGCGCGCGCCCGGACGTTCCCCGGTCTTCGACGACATGATGAGCGCCCCGAGGCGGATGTCCCCGTCCTCGAGAACCTGCTCGTGCTCCTCGGGCGCCGGCACGTGCCGCGGCACGGCCACCCGGTCTCCGGTCCGCAGGTCCCCGAGCGCTGTCCAGCCCGACACCGTGAGGAAGGGGTGGTTCTCCGTAGCCCGCACGGTCTTGCCTGAGGCCAGCGTCAGCCGGAACACCGGTCGCACCCCTGTCGAGAACACCTTCGTCATCGGCCGCGCCGCGTAGCGCAGCGATTCGTCGAGCCCCCACACCGGTACCTCGACATCGGGCCCACGGGCGAAGTGGTCGACCAGGTGCGCGATCGACATCTCGGCGCCCGTGTCGGCACGGAGCACCCGAGTCTCCGCCGTCAGGCAGCCGGACTCACGCAGGTCGCTCATCTGCGGCTTCTTGTCGGTGCGCTGCTCGGGCCCACGGTTCAGCTGTGAGATCGCGATGACGGGCACCTCGAGCTCCTTCGCGAGCAGCTTGAGCGCCCGCGAGAACTCCGACACCTCCTGCTGCCGCGATTCGACGCGCTTGCCCGAGCGACATCAGCTGCAGGTAGTCGATGACGACGATCTTGAGGTTGTGCCGCTGCTTGAGCCGCCGACACTTGGCCCGGATCTCCATCAGCGACATGTTGGGCGAATCATCAATGAACAGCGGCGCGTCCGAGACCTTGCCCATGGTCGAGGCGAGCCGCGTCCAGTCCTCCTCGCGCATGGTGCCCTTGCGCATGTGCTGCAGCTGGATGCCGGCCTCGGCCGAGAGCAGGCGCATGGTGATCTCGGTGCGGCTCATCTCGAGCGAGAAGATGACAGCCGCCATCTTGTGCTTGATCGCTGCCGACCGCACGATGTCCAAGCCGATCGTCGAGTTGTGCGTCGGGATCATGGCTCGGCCGGCGAGGTAAAGGTGGTCCTCCGCCTCGACCTCGATGCACCGGACCGGCACGGAGCCGACCTGCTCCACCCGGTCGATCTTCCACAGCGCCAACGTGATTCCCGACACCCCGAAGCCAGGCACCCGCTCGACCGTGACGACGTGGCCCAGCTCTTCGGCAGCAAGCACGTCCGCCGTGGTGAGGACGCGCTTGTCGGAGCCGTCCAACCGAACTGACCACTGGTGCTGCTCGTCCGCCACGAGCACCGACCCGTCGGAGAACTCCACCTCGTAACAGGGCCGGCCCTCCAGCACCTCGGTCGCAGCCACAACCCGAGTCGGTCGGCCGTCGGCGCCGAGCACGCGGTCCCCGACCGCCACGTCGCCCATCGTCGTCCAGCCGTCGGGCGTGGCCAGCGGCGTGTCGAGCGCCAGGGCCTTCCCCATGGCCGGACGGGCCGCGATGACGACCATCTGCCCGGGGTGCAACCCGTTGGTCAGCGCATCCAGGTCAGTGAATCCAGTTGGCACACCCGTCATCTCACCAGACCGGCCGGACGCCACCTCGATCTCGTCGACCGTCGCCTCGAGGATGTCACCGATGGCGTGGTAGTCCTCGCCACCACGCTTGTCAGCGACCGAGTACACCTCCGCCTGCGCGGCGTTGACGATGTCCTCGACGTCGCCACCACCCTGGGCATAGCCGAGCTGGACGATCCGGGTCCCCGCCTCGACGAGGCGCCGCAGCACCGCACGCTCGGCCACGATCTGCGCGTAGTACCCGGCGTTGGCCGCCGTTGGCACCGAGGCGATGAGCTGGTGCAGGTAAGCCTGTCCGCCGATCCGCGCCAGGTCGCCGCGCTTGGTCAGCTCATCGGCAACGGTGATCGCGTCAGCCGGCTCGCCGCGCCCATAGAGGTCGAGTACGGCGTCGTAGATGAGCTCATGAGCCGGCCGGTAGAAGTCCGTGCCCTTGAGCTGCTCGACACAGTCGGCGATCGCGTCCTTCGACAGGAGCATGCCGCCGAGCACCGACTGCTCTGCCCCGACATCCTGGGGAGGAAGCCGGTCGTCCGGTGGCCCGCCCTCGCGCGAGACCGTGGCGAACACACTCGTGCTCAGCTCATCGAGCGACACGCGATCCCCTTCCGTGACGACGTTCATCCCCTGACCCCACTGCATCATGCGCCACTGACATCCCACCTGAGCGGCGCGCCGCGGCCACACTGAGCGTCACGGAGGGGGTCATAGGGCGCCCCCGGTTGGGACCGTTCAGCGAAGCAGGCACCACCGTAGAGCCCAAGATGAACCGACCACAACGCGATCCCCCGAATACGCCGAACTGGCTGTGGACAACATGTGCACGCGCGAGTGCGACACACCGGCACTACTTGTGGACAACGTGTGCGGGGTCCTGTGGCTGCAGGTGTGGATCCCCTTGCCGTTCCTACCGAACGACCTGCACAAACGTCCGTCCACGTCCTGTGGACAGAAACGGGGAGGGCCCTGTGCGCTGTCCACAGGCGCCTCACAGCAACACGCCCGGCGCCTCGGAACGCACCAGTGCTGCAACAGGGTGCGTTCCCAGGTGCCGGGCGTGTTGCGGATGAGGGGGTCGGCTCAGTGCGCGCCGGCCACGCAGAACTCGTTGCCCTCGACGTCCTGGAGCACCGTCCAGCGCACGCCGTACTCGTCGTGGTCCGCGACGACCGACGCCCCCAGGCCCACGAGCCGCTCGACCTCCGCCTCACGGTCCTCGGCGGAGAAGTCGGGGTGAGCCCGGTTCTTCGCCGTCTTGGGCTCCGGAACCTTGGCGAACATCCACGGTTGCCCGTTCGCCTCCTTCAGCCCGATCGACGCGAACTCCTCGCTCGCTCCCTCATCGAGCGGCCGGTCCAGCGCGGCCGACCAGAACTCCCCGAGCCGCAGCGCGTCGCCGGAGTCCATCACGATTGCACCCATTGTCAGTGCCATCATCAGTTCCCTTCCGTGTGTGGTTGATTCACGAGTTGTCCAGTTCGACCGGCCAGCAGATGTCGGTTCGGTACGCCGAGGGATCGCCCACCTCACGCGGTCCCACGACATACAGTTCCCGCACCGGCGCTCCGGTCGGATGCCCATGGTGCGCGACCCAGGCTCCGAGCGCCCGGTACCGCTCGTCGATCGAGTCGTAGCTCCCCCGATGGGTGAGTACGGCTGCGGTCACGGCCGGCAGCTCGAGCCGAAGCAGACCCGCGCCGACGTTGGCCGGGGCCTCCTCGACGGGCACGAAGGCCGTCGCGGGCTCGCCTGTGTCGTCGAGGATCTCGGCTTGGTACAGGCCGCCCGGAGAGCCAGCCACGCGCAGTCCGAGCGACTCGATGCGAGCGAGCACAGCGGCGTACGACCTCTCGAGGAACGTCGCAAGGCCGTCCCCGCTGATGACACCAGACACCCCGATGGCGGTCTGTGGCGCCAGCCGCACGACCCGCGCCGGCGTCTCGTCGGCAGGCTCGGTCCTGGACAGCTCGGCGACGATCCGCTCGGCCCGCTCGAGCTCCGACCGCATCTTCGCGGTGTGCTCCGACAGCACCCGACGGGTGACCTCGAGGTCGCGTGCGGCGAGCACCTCGCGCACCGCAGCGAGCGGCACATCCAGGTCCCGAAGCCGCCGCACGACCGCGGCATCAGGGAGCTGCCCCACGTGGTACGAGCGGAATCCGGTCTCCTCGTTGACGACGGCCGGCTCGAGGATGCCCTGCGCGTGGTAGACGCGCAGCGCCTTGATCGAGATGGACGTGGCCCGCGAGAACGTCCCGATCGACATCAGTGCTTCGGTCACGTGCCCATCGTGGAGGCTCCCCCGGGGGGAGAGGCAAGACCAATCCAGACCGTATGCCGCTGAGCTGGGTCAGCCGTCAAGGCCGGCTGCCGCTTCGGCGTAGTACTCGCGGTTGCGCAGGCCGCTCGCCGCCGCCTCGTCCACGACGACCCACGCTCGGGGATGCCACTGCAGGACCGAAGCTGGGCAGGAGGCGGTGAGGGGGCCCTCGACTGCCGCGGCGACGGCCGCCGCCTTCGCGGGTCCGGTCGCCACGAGGACGAGGGCCCGGGCCTCGAGGATGGTCCCGAGGCCCTGCGTCAGGCAGTGGGTGGGCACGTCCTCTGGGCGGGGGAAGAAGCGGGCATTGTCGAGGCGGGTCCGGTCCGACAGGCGTTTGACCCGGGTTCGCGACGACAGGGACGACCCGGGCTCGTTGAAGCCGATGTGGCCGTTCGAGCCGATGCCGAGGATCTGGACGTCGATACCGCCGAGCTCCCGGATCGAGTCCTCGTAAGTCGCTGCGGCAGCATCGAGTTCGTCGAGTGCGCTGCCCGAGCCGTCCGGGACGTGGAGGTTCGCTGGGTCGAGCCCCGGGGGGCCGCAGACCTCCCGTGTCAGGACCTCGCGGTAGGACTGCGGGTGCCCGGCGGGAAGGCCCACGTACTCGTCGAGGGCAAAGCCGTGCACCCTCGTGAGGTCGAGCTGTCCCGAGCGCCGCTCCCGGGCGAGCTCGCGGTAGAGGCCGAGCGGTGAGGAGCCGGTCGCCAATCCGATGGTCGCGCTGGCCTTGGCGTCGCCGGCCCTTGCGTTGGCGAGCGCTTCCGTGACGATGGCGGCGGCCCGGACGGCCACTTTGTCGGCGGTGGGAAGGACGATGATCTCCATGCCGATCATCGTCCTATCCCGCGAGAGCGTGTCTCACGCCGGCACCCCGAGCAGCCGCACCAGCGCCGCTGCCACGGCGGCCGATCCGCCGAACGTGACGAGGTCCGCGCCGCCTCGTGGCCACCCACACTCAACCAGGATCGTTCGGTGACCCCGAGCGCGCAGCCGTTCGCAGACGTCCCACGCCGGGTGACCCGCACCGAGGCGGCGACCAACGACGGCGACCTTCGCGCGGTTGGGCACATCAGCCGGGTCCGTGGCGGCGCCGATGGCGGCCGGTCCCCACGGGACGACGCCGACGGCCGGGTTGCTCTCCGTCTCGACCTGGACGATGCAGGGTGTCACCGGGGACGCCAGCCAGGACCGCGCGGCCTCAGAGATCTCGAACGCCCGCTCGGCCCCCACGTCGAGGGGGCCTGCAGTCCGATGGCCGGGTGCGCTGGGTGGGCTGGCGGCGGGGTAGGCAGCAGCAAGGCGGACCACGCGCCCGGACGCCTCGACCAGCCGCTCCTCCTGGAGCCGGCCTTGCTCGACCGCGACCAGCACCGCGTCGACGACCTCGTCGAGCGCCGAACCGGTCGTCTCGGAACCAAGGCAGAGCAGGTCGCAGCCGGCCGCCAGGGCCCGCACCGCCGCCTCGGGGACGCCGATCGTGCCGCTCGCGCCGACCATGTCGAGCGCATCCGAGACGATGACGCCGTCGAACCCGAGCTCCCGCCGCAGCACGCCTCGGAGCACCTTGTCCGAGAAGGTCGCCGGCAGGTCCGGGTCCATCGCCTCGACGACGATGTGCGAGGTCATGATGCAGGCGACCCCGGCATCGACCGCGGCCCGGAAGGGCTCCAGCTCGCGCTCGACCAGCACCTCGCGCGGCGCGGTCGACCCGGGGCAGCCCCAGGTGCGAGTCCACGGCCGTGTCACCGTGGCCGGGGAAGTGCTTGGCACAGGCCGCGACGCCCATCCCCTGCAGCCCCGCCACCCAAGCCGCCGAGTGCCGCCCCACAGCCCGCGACGAGACTCCGAACGACCGCGTGCCGATGACCGGGTTCTCGTCGGCCGAGTTGACGTCCGCCACCGGGGCGAAGTCGAGGTTGATGCCGTATGCCGTGAGCTCACGTCCCACACGAGCCGCTGATTCGCGCGTCAGCCGGGTGTCGTCGAGACGGCCGAGCACGGCATTGCCCGGCTCGGGCGATCCCTCGAGGTAGTGCACCCGGGTCACGTCGCCGCCCTCCTCATCGACCGCGATGAGCACGTCCGGACGACCGGCGCGAAGCGAAGCGCACAGGGACGAGAGCGCCTGTGACCCAGCCATGTTGGGACCGTGGAGACAGACGGAAGCGAGCCCAGCGGCATACGCCTCATTGATCCACGCCGGGAGGGTGGTGCCCTCGAAACCCGGCATGAGCGTGCCCAGGACGAGGCGCCTTCGCACCTTGTGGTCGTGTGCCATCAGCCCTTCACCGCCCTGCCGACCAGCCCCTTACCAACTCATAGTCTGACAATAGGCGCGCCCAAAAACCGTCCGGGGGTCCACGGTCTGCCGGGTTAGTCTCGAGGCATGTGCCGGAACATCCGCCAGCTCCACAACTTCGAGCCCGCTGCGACGAGTGACGAGGTGCGGGCCGCAGCCCTCCAGTACGTCCGAAAGGTCAGCGGCGCCACGAAGCCGAGCCAGGCCAACCAGGCCGCCTTCGACGAGGCCGTCGACGCCATCGCTCACGCGACCCAGCACCTGCTCGACCACCTCACGACGAGCGCGCCGCCCAAGGACCGCGAGGTGGAGCGCGCGAAGGCTCGCGCCCGCAACGCCGTCCGCTTCAGCACCCCCGCCTGACCCTGCCCAACGCGGCGGCGACTCAGTTCAGGCGCAGCCACGACTCCTTTGGGGCACCCGAGCCTCCGCAGCTGGCGCCGCTGAGGTGCAGAGAGAGTCTCGCATAGTCGCTGGTGACGTTGACGAATCGCCGTTTGCAGCTTGCCCCCTCTGGCTGGAAGGTGATTTCGCCGTGGCCGACGACCTGGACGGTGCCCTGCTCGTCAACGGACCGCACCCCCCGAGAGTCCACGTCGGACAACCGACTCCCCGCGACATAGCGACCATCCGAGATGGCGATGATGCGTGATGTGCCCCAGAGCAACCACGTCCCGTTGACGTCCGTCATCCACGTCACGGGCTGGAGCTGGGAGCCGACTTGATAGCCCGGCTGGATCCTCGGATCAGGCGTGGGCAGGATCCGCGTCAGCGAGGCATCGACCCACCAGTGGTCAAAGAAGCGCCTGGCGCACGGCGCGGCGATGGACAGCTTCGTCACGGCGATCCGGGCACCGAATGGCGGCGACACGCGCATCCGCAGCTCGCACCCGGGGCTCGGGGTGACGGTGAGGAGGTCGCCTTCGACGGCGAAGCTCCCCGGCTGCTGGCTCAGGCGGTCGAGCAGATCCTCCGGCCCATTCCACGTAGCGAGTCTGCCGTCGGCGCGGAACTCCCACACCGGGACGTCCGACCACACGTCGAAACGCCAGACACCCACGAGATCCGCCGCCGTGAGCGCGCTGGGCGTCGGCACCGCGGGAGCGGGTCGTTGAGCCGGGCGCCCGATCAGGAGGACCGCAGCGAGGGCAACGGCCAGCACCACGCAGGCTGCCGCCACCACCGCGGCCAGCGAACGACGGCCGCGCCACCGGCCTCGCCTGCCCGAGGCGAGGAGTTCCCGATACTGGTCCTCGACTCGACGCTGGTCAGCAGTGGAGACCTCCACCCCCTCTGCGACCTGCTTCAGGGCCCACGCCAGCCGGGCCTCGGTTTCCTTGAGGGCCGTCATCGGGTCACCTCCAGGTCCTGATGGAGCCGTTGAATCGCCCGGTGGACATGTCGTTTGACCGTGCCGATCTCGAGCTCGAGCAGCGCCGCGGTTTGGGCCTCCGTCAGGTCGAGGTAGTAGCGGCACACGACGACCTCGCGCTGGCGCTGCGGCAGGCGTCGCACGAGCTCCGCGATGCGCATCGCCTCTTCGGTCGGGGCGTCGCTCTCAACCGGAGCCATCACGTCTTGAAAGGCACCCATGCGATCGCGCAGCCGACGCGCCCGCACGAGGCCCCGCTGCGCGGATCGGCACTGGTTCACGACCGCAGCCCGCACGTAGCCGGCGAGTGAGGTCTTGTCCCGCACGCCGTCCCAGTTGCGGTAGACCGCGACGAACGCCTCCTGCACCGCCTCCTCAGCGAGACCCCGATCCCCCACGAGCAGGACCGCGAGCCGGACCATCTGCCGCCCGTGCTCCACGAAGAGGTCATGGACGGCGACGTCTCGGTCGATCGGCAGCCGATCAGGCTCCGCCAGTGCTCGTACCATTGGCGCCTGCGACTGGCTTGCGTCCACACCACAACAGTCGCACCGGAGCCCCTCGATGGTTGACACCAATGCGAAATCCGGCGGCTCAGTTCAACCTGATCCAGGTGTCGGCTGCGCCTCCCAGGCGACCGCAGCTGTCCTGCGCAAGCCGGGCGTCCATCGTCGCGTAGTCAGACCGGACCGCGGCATAGGTCCTCGCGCAGTGCTCGCCCTTCGCTGTGAAGACCACGGAGCCCTCGGCTGCAAGCGTCACGGTGCCCTGCTCGACGATGGGCACCCGCCCCCTGTCGTCCACCGTCCCAGCATCGTCGCTGACCACGTAGCGGCCGGATTCGTCGACTGCGAGCAGCCGTCCCGTCCCGGACAGCAGCCAGGTGCCCTTCAGTGCCGACACCCACTGAACCCGCTCGAGCGTTCCGCCGACGTACTTCGGCTTGACCTCCCCCGCCGCGGCCGGAACTACTCGGGTCAGCACTGACGACAGCCATCCGGGACGGCGGTGCCCACACGAACCCCCGGTCACCAACTCGGCACGGAGCCGACCGGGCGCCAGCACCGAGAGGCCCCATGACGCCGTGCAGGTGTTGCGCCGTCGCAGCGTGAGCACGTCGCCCTTGACGCTGTACGCGAAATCCTGCTCCGGCTGGTCGCGCCGGAGGTCCTCTGGTGCCGACCAGATCGCCATCAGCCCGCTCGCCCTCAGGACCCACACGATGGGGCCGGGGTCATCATCGACCCGCCACACCCCGACGAGATCCGCAGCGGTGAGCGGTCGCGATGCCGAGACGGAAGACGAAGGCGTCGCCGGCATCCCCCGCTCCCCACCCACAATCGACAGCGCGGCGACGGCCAAGGCGAGCGCGAGGACGGCGCAGGCTGTCACGAGCCAGTTCTGTCGCTGCCGAACCAGTCGCTGCGGCCGGGTGGAGCGGCCGACGATGAACTCACTCTCAAGCCTGGCGACGTCCGCGTCTCTCACCTCGAGACCACCTGCCACGCTCCCCAGCGCCCATTTCGCCTGCGAGCCGACATCGATCGGATCGGTGTCGCGCCGGAGTCGTTGCAGGGCCCGGTGCGCAGTTCTGTTGACCGTGCCGATCTCGAGCTCGAGGAGCGCTGCCGTCTGGGCCTCGGTGAGATCGAGGTGGTATCGGCAGACGACCACTTCACGTTGCCGTTGCGGCAGCCGCCGAAGAACGGCGAACATCCGCAGCGCCTGGTCGTCGGCGATGGCATCGCCGTCGATGCGTCGCCATCGGGACCGGTCCCGCCGCGCGGTGCGGCACTGGCTGATGACCGCGGCCCGGAGCTCCGAGCCAAGCGATGACCTGTCGCGCAGGGTGTTCCAGTTGCGGTACACCGCGATGAAGGCCTCGCGGACCGACTCCTCAGCGATGTCACGGTCGCCCATGATGAGGTACGCGAGACGCACGAGGTCCGCACAGTGCTCCGTGAAGAGATCGTGGATGATCGCGTCACGATCCGAATCTTTCCTCTCCACAGCGACGGACATACGACATGAGTCGCCGTGGCAGCGCAGATGGTTGACCGGTCGCCGAAACCGGTGCGCCCCTCCCGGCCGAGACCTGAGAGCCTGTCCCCTGTGTCCGTATTCGTCGCCGTCGTCGCGGTGCTCCTTGCGCTCGTGACGTGGGCCCTCCACCGCCGCCTCTTCGTCACACCCCAATGGCCGTATGCCGCTCAGCTCGCTTCCGCGGTCGTCTTCGTCCTCGGGTGGCTGGCTGTGCTGGCCGCCTTCGCGATCCAGGGCGGAGTCATCGACCCGGCGAACACGCGCTGGCTCGCCTGGCTCGGCATGACGTGGCTCGCCGTCGTCTGGTACCTCCTCGTCGGAGTCCTCCTCCTCGGATTCGTCGTGTTGCCCGCGCGACTGGCCGGTCGAACGAAGCTGCGGCGCACGATGCTACGGATCGGGGCACCCACGGTGGTGGTCGCGGCACTGAGCACAGCGGCATACGGCATCACGGAGGCGGCGGAGCCGACGATCACTCCGGTGACGATCACGAACGACCTCGTGCCTGACGAACTCGACGGCCTGCGCATTGCCCTCATCACCGACCTCCATGTCGGGCCCGTGCGGGACGTCGGCTTCACCCGGCGCGTCGTCGACCTGGTCAACAGCGAACAGCCTGACCTCGTCGTCATCGCGGGTGACATCGCGGATGGCAAGGTCGCCCAGGTCGGCGAGGACATCGCACCGCTGGAGGAGCTCCGTGCCCCACTCGGCGTGTACGGCGTCGAGGGCAACCACGAGGTGATCTCAGGCGAGCCGGAAGCGTGGCTGCACCACTGGGAGGACCTTGGAATCCGCGTGCTGCGCAACGAGAACCTCTCCGTCGACCGAAACGGTGGGCAGCTGACCATCGCCGGCCTCAACGATCCGTCCGGCAACCGTCCCGACGGCCCTGACGGCTCCGACGGCCCGGATGTGGATGCCGCCTTGGCCGGCGTGGACCCGGACCTGTTCACGCTGCTCCTGGCCCACCAGCCCAAGCTTGCCGAGCTGGCTGCCGGGCGCGGGGTCAACCTGCAGGTGTCCGGGCACACGCATGGCGGACAGCTGTGGCCCTTCGACTACCTCGTGCGACTCCAGCAGCCGGTCCTCGAGGGCCTGGCTCCGGTAGGTGACGTGCCGGTGTACACGTCGCGCGGAGCCGGGGCCTGGGGCCCGCCGGTTCGGGTCCTCGCCCCGCCGGAGGTGCCGGTCATCACGCTGCGCCAGCGTTAGGGCTCGGACGGCCATGCTCGACTCAGCCCACGGCAACTACGTTTGGCGCATGAGCACCGGCCCGCACCCCGACTTCGCGTCGGCGGTGCGGGACGCACTCGCGGCACGGACCGAACCCCGAGCGAGCGGCCGGGCAGCAGCGCTACATGAAGTCTGCTCTTCCCTACTACGGGCTCACGTCGCCGGAGCTCGCCGGCGCATTGCGTCCTCTTCTTCGTGACCCGGGCTTGGCCATGCAGTCGCGCGCGGAGTGGGTCGCGACGATCCGTGCGCTCTGGGACGAGGCCACCCATCGGGAGGAGTGGTATGCGGCGCTCGCCCTCGCGCAAGCATCGTGCCTATCGCCAATGGGTCGACGCGACGCAGCATGCCCTTGTGGGAGAGGCTGATTCGAAGCGGCGGCTGGTGGGACGTCGTCGACGACATCGCCACCCACCTCGTCCGCGACACGGTGCTCGCCGCCCCGCGGTCGAGAAGCCGCGCATGCGCGCGTGGGCGGTCGCGGACTCCCTGTGGGTGCGTAGGGCAGCGATCCTGTGCCAGGTCGGCGCGCAGGGCCGGCTCGACCAGCGGCTGCTCGGTCGATGTCATCGAGCCGAACATCGAGGAACCAGACTTCTTCAGCCGCAAGGCGATCGGGTGGGCGCTCCGGGACCACGCCAGGTGGGACCCGGCCTGGGTCCGCCGCTTCGCCGCGAGCATCCCACCCTGTCGGGCCTCTCCCGTCGCGAGGCGCTCAAGCACGTGGGACCGGCGTCGTGACCCAGGCACCGAGCCACCGGCGCGAGATCCTCCGCCTCGCCGTTCCTGCCTTCCTCGCCCTCATCGCCGAGCCGCTCTTCCTGCTCGCCGACTCGGCGATCGTCGGCCACCTCGGCACGGCAGAGCTCGCCGGACTGGGCGTCGCAAGCGCGGCGCTCATCACCGCGGCGGGCGTCTTCGTCTTCCTCGCCTATGGCACGACGAGCGTCGTCGCGCGTCAACTCGGTGCCGGCGACACGCGCGCGGCGATCGCGGCCGGCATCGACGGACTCTGGCTTGCCGCTGGGGCTCGGAGTGGCCACGGCGGCGCTCGTCGCGACTTTGGCCGAGCCGATCTGCGCGGTCTTCGGCGCCTCGGAAGCGGTCCTCGACCAGGCGACGACGTATCTTCGCATCTCGGCCTTCGGGATCCCGGGCATGCTCGTCATCCTCGCCGTCACCGGTGTGCTCCGCGGCCTGCAGGACACCCGCACACCGCTGTCGCCTCCGCCCTGGGGTTCGGCGCAAACATCGTGCTCAACCTCGTCTTTGTCTACGGACTGCACTGGGGCATAGCCGGATCCGCGTGGGGCACGGTCATCGCCCAGACGGGCATGGCGACAGGCCTCGTCCTGGTCCTGCTCGTCACGCCCGAGCGCGGCAGGCCCCGCTGCACCCACACCCCGGCCGGGTCCTCGGCGCCGCCCGCACCGGCATTCCGCTGCTCATCCGGACCCTCGCGCTCCGGGCTGCCCTGCTGCTCACGACCTGGCTCGCCGCCTCATACGGTGACGTCACGCTGGCCGCGCACCAGGTGGCCCTGACCGTGTGGTCCTTCCTCGCCTTCGCGCTCGACGCGCTGGCCATCGCGGCGCAGGCCATCGTCGGCCGCTCCCTCGGCGCCGGCGATCGCGAGGGCGTCCGCTCGGCGATGCGGACGATGATCAGGTGGGGCGTCTGGGGTGGGCTCGCGCATCGGCCTCGTCGTCGTCGCCCTCCACGGCGTGCTGCCGCCGCTCTTCACCGGGGAGGAATCGGTGCAGGCCGCGCTCTCGCGCCGCGCTCATCGTCGTCGGGCTTGGCCAGGCGATCGCTGGCTTTGTCTTCGTCATCGACGGTGTCCTCATCGGCGCCGGAGACGGTCGGTGGCTCGCGTGGGGACAGGTGATCAGCCTGGTCCTCTACATCCCGATCGTGCTCGCCCTGCGCAGCCGGGGACCGAGCGACTCGCCCGTCGTCGACATCGTCGTGCTCTGGCTTGCGTTCACCTCTTGGATGGCGATCCGCGGGATCGTGCTCGGCTGGCGCGCCCGTCAGGACACCTGGATGGTCATCGGCGCCTGACCACCCCGCCACAGCGGGAGACCACCTCTCCTCGTCAAGCGAGCTCAGCGGCATACACCTGATTGGTCGTATGCCGTTGGGCGCGGCCCCGCGCCAAGGCCGGAGTTCCCCTCTGGCTGGCCCGAGCGAGCCGATGGACTGACACGAGGGGCCTCGGTCCGACCGCGCTACGCCTGATCAGGCGGTTCGGGCAGATGTGGTGGTAGTCCGTCGGCGCGCTGCCTACCTACACACCTGCCCATGACCTTCGGGCACGAGCCGGCCGGAGTCGCCTCGTCGGAGGGACGACGACGGTCGTCATCGGTGCCGGTGGCCTGGGCCACGTGGCCATCCAGCTGCTGCGGACCCTCACGCCCACACGGGTGGTGGCGCTTGACCTCGGCGACGAAAAGCTCGCGTTCGCAAGGGAGATGGGCGCGCACGAGGCCCTCGGGTCCAAGCCGGAGTCCGCTGATTGGATCAGGGAAGCTCACGGGCCGTCGCGGCGCTGACGTCGTCTTCGACTTCGTCGGGATCGACGCGACGGGCGATCTCGCGCTGAAGAGCGTCGGCGGGCGGTGGTCCTCGTCGGCGCTGGGGACGGCACCGTGAAGGTCGGGCTGATGTCGGCGCCCTTCGATATCCAGGTCGGCACCGCCCTCTGGGGCCGACGCAAGGAGCTCGTCGAGATGGCGAAGCGAGGCGACGCGACGATCGAGACGAAGACGTACCCGCTGGACGATGCGCTCCGGGCCTACGACGACCTGCACGAGGGCCGCGTGCGTGGTCGGGGCCTCATCGTCCCCTGAGGGTCGCTGGGCAGGTGATCGGCCGGCGACGAATGCGCCGACGGCCCTTGCTGAGGGATGCCGAGCCTGCAACAGCGCGTGCGTGGTTGGGGCCGCAGCCCCCTGGCGGCTAGACCCCGAACTTCGTCCATTGTCCTTCGGAGATCACGTCGACGGATCCGTCGACGACCTTGATGGCCGTCTGTTCGTCGATCGCGTAGGCGGGGAGGCCGATGTCGGCGGCCCACCGCTCTGCGTGGGCGAGGGTATTGGTGGGGAAAAGGTCCAGGTGCGGGAAGATCGCGAAGTCGACGACGCCCAGAGTGCGGTCGTCGGGCGCGGAGGGCCACTCGACGAAGTAGTCCCCGATGCGGGGTGCCATCACCATGCTTCCGGCGCTGACTCCCACCCAGACGGTGTGGGACAGCGACGGCAGCAGATCGGCCAGTCCCGACTCCCGCATCCAGTGGTACAAGTAGGTGGCGTCGCCGCCGTCGACCAGCAGCACGTCGGCCTCCCGGACCCACGGGACCCACCGCTCCGACCCAACGGTGGCCAGTGCGGTGAGCTCGAGGACGCCGAGCGACGCCCAGCCCAGGCCGGTGAAGTGCTGCCAGTCGGGCTCGGCGGCCACCAGGCCTCGCACCGATGCCGGTCCGCACATCGGGTGACCCCACTGCGCGGTCGGGACGACCAGGGCGTGGCAGTCTGCGATGGGCTTGCCCAGCAGGTCGACCAGTGCGGTGCTAATGCTGGCGTTAGTGACGCCGCCAGAGGTGAGAAGAAGCTTCATTGCGTGACTCCCTGTAGTCATGGGCGATCCAGAGGGGCAAGGTTGGTCAACCCAAGAAACGAGCAACAGCCAAGGTGTGTTGACACCGTACACACCCACGGTTCGGTCGCGGAGAGGTCATGGCGAGCCTTGACGGAGCCCACCTCGGGCTGCTCGTGTTGAAAGCGCTGCGAAGGGAGAGGCCATGGTTGAGGCACGGCAGGTCCTGTTCATTCAGGGCGGCGGGACGGGAACCCATGACCACTGGGACAACAAGCTCGTTGACAGCCTGTCCCGGCACCTCGGGGACGGGACCGAGGTCCGCTATCCGCGCATGCCCGACGAGGATGACCCGAGTATCGCTCGGTGGGGCCCGGCGATCCGACGTGCGGTGGCGCACCTGGACGATGGGGCGATCGTGGTCGGGCATTCGGTGGGCGCGACAATCCTGGTCAACGCGCTTGCCGAGCAGCCGCCGGAGAGTGAACTCGAGGCGATCGTGCTGATCGCAGCGCCGTTCGTCGGCGATGGCGGCTGGCCCAGTGACGAGTTCGAGCTGCCGAAGGACCTCGGCGCGAGGCTTCCGCCCGGCGTGCCCGTGCACGTGTTCCACGGCCTGGTGGACGAGACGGCCCCACCGTCGCATGCCGACCTCTATGCCCAAGCGATCCCGCAGGCGCAGGTGCACCGGCTGCCAGGGCGCAATCATCAGCTCAACAATGACTTGAGCGACGTGGCAAAGGCGATCGCGCCCACAAAGAGGGCGGTAACACCTACTAGACCGGACTAGGCAGGACCAACAAACGTCGGCGATGTTACGCAGGTTGTTGGCTCCGCGTTGAATGCTCAGCGGCGGCGGGCGAGGTCTGATCCGTGAGCAGGGTCAGCCCAGCCAGACGCCCTTGTCCCAAGCGGATTCGACTACCGGAAGGGATGGCGCGACATCGAGCCCCCGCTCGACCAGCCAGTCCTCGGAACCGTAAGTCAGCTCGTAACGGTCGCCGCGGTCGCACACCAACGACACGATGCTGCCGCTCTCCCCGGCTCGCTCCATCTCGCAGGCCAGGAACAGCGCGCCGTAGACGTTGGTCCCCGTCGAGGGACCGGCATGGATGCCCGTGCGCTCACGGAGGAAACGCATCCCCGCGACCGATGCCCCGTCGGGCACGCCGAGCATCCGGTCCACGACCGCGGGCAAGAAACTCGGTTCGACCCGAGGCCTCCCGATGCCTTCGATCCGCGAGCCGCGAGCCGCAGGTGACACATCGCCCTGCCACGCGGGCAGGAAGGCCGACCCCTCCGGGTCTACGACGCAGACCCTCGTGTCCAAGGCGAGATAGCGGACATATCGGCCGATCGTGGCCGAGGTGCCACCGGTGCCGGCGCCAACGACGACCCACGTCGGGACCGGATGGGCCTCCAGCGCCATCTGCTCGAAGATCGACTCCGCAATGTTGTTGTTGCCGCGCCAGTCCGTCGCCCGTTCCGCGTTGCTGAACTGGTCCAGGTAGAGCCCACCCGAGGCCTCGGCGAGCCGCTTCGCCACCTCGTAGACAGCGCCAGGATCCACGACAAGATGGCATGTGCCGCCCTCGCGCTCGATCAGGGCAATCTTCTCCGGGCTCGTGGAGTCGGCCATCACCGCCACGAAAGGCAGCCCCAGCATTCGCGCGAAGTGCGCCTCGCTGATCGCTGTCGACCCGCTCGATGCCTCAACGATAGTGGTCTCCGGGCCGATGACACCGTTGCAGAGCCCGTAGAGGAACAGCGACCGCGCGAGCCGGTGCTTGAGGCTGCCGGTGGGATGCGTGGACTCGTCCTTGAGGTAGAGATCCACCCTGTCGCATCCCGGCAGGTGCACCTTGTGCAGGTGGGTGTCCGACGTACGCATGGCATCGGCCTGCAGGTGCCGGATCGCCCAGGACACCCAGCCGCGGTCCGGCCCGGTTCTCGGGACGGTGTCGATTATGGGGCCGGGCTTGGTGCTTGACATCGCGGCCCTCCTCGGCCGGGTACGCGGACAGGCCAAACTTAGCGCCGCCCCGCCACGCCAGCGCCGACGGGGAGCCGCACAGGACCGACGACGACGATGACCAGGACCGCGTGCCCGCTGGCGGTCGAGCACGGACGGAACCTCAGCCCTAGCCAGTCAGAGACGCGCCTTCGCGACCGTCGGTTGTCCTCAGTCCTCGAAGACAGACCAGCAGATGGCGTTTCGGCGGACCTGATCCTCCAGGACGAGTGCCCGAACCTGGTCGGGCAGCTGCTCGCGCTGCCAATCACGCTCAAGCCGTCCCGCGTTGACGTTGCTCGGATCCGCTGTCTGAACGGCCTTGATCGCGTAAGCCGCGGCGCCGAGATCGTGCTCGGCCACATGCCCCACGCAGGCCGCTTGGCCGGCGGCATAGGCAGCGAACCGGGCAGCACCGCGCAGTGGCCGCGCCGCACCCATCGCGTGCCCGCCGCGGGCTCGGGCCTCCATCATCTTCATCTCACCACGCGCCCAGGCGCGCGCCGCCTCGATCGCGTCCCGAGGGCGGGCATCCGACGGCTGCTGCGCCTCGAAGAGATCCAGCACATGCTCGGCACACTGGGCGGCCCACAGCGCCAGAAGCTGGTGGTCCGCGTCGCTGAGCAACCCGCCACGGCGGATCGTGATCAAGCGCGGGTCGCGGACGCTCGGCAGGATCATACAAACAGCCTGCCAGTCCTCGGTGCTGCATCCTTTTCGATCGTCGCAGCCGTCAGCCGTTCAGGCCAACTGCCTCGAGAACGAGCGCCTTCAAATCCGCCTCCGGCGGCTTGTCACCCTCACGAAAGTCGATGGCGCGGACGCTTTTGCTGTCGAGGCGCGCGTTGAAAAGCTTCTTCGGGTCCGTCAGGTGGGCACCCTTTGGGAACGTGAGCCGTACGGCGTTCTTGAGCATCTCACCAATGCAGACGATGCCGTGGAAAGACCACACGGGAACTCCCTGGGGCCTCGACGGCTTCTTCCACTTCACGCCCTCGTCCATGGCCGGATCGGCGGCCAGTACAACTCGACGAAGTTGTGACAACGTCTCACCTCGCCAGTCATCCGCGTTGCCGAGGATGACATCGATTTCCTGGGCAGCAGTTCCCACCACACAAACCCCGTTCCTGCCGCGACGCCATGTCGCTACCGGATGTTCAGATGCCTCGCACGAAGGTCGACGCGAGAAACATGGCCGAGCGCCTCGCAGGATGCGCTCACGTTCCTCCTAACCGCGACGTGCCATCGCCAGCACAGTAACCTTCGCGGGCCCAGTGCGCACCCGTCACGTCCGTTCAATCCGCCCCCATGCCCGACCCGCATCCCAGCCCACCGACCGTGAGGTCACTGTCCGCATGGGCGCCGTGTCTCAGCTTCGGTCGGTTACGAGGTAGAGCGCCGCTACAGGCCCGGCTGACTGTCAGCAGGGTCACCGACAGTAAGCACGATGAGCGGGCTGTGCCGGAGCATCTCCGGCACATCCGTGCGACGCCAACGCCTGGCGGCCGCCTCGATGAAGGGCCGGCGTTCGTCAGGGTCGGTGACGACTCGCGCGGTCGCGGGCACGTCGACGACGACCGACTGCTTCAGGTGAACACGTACGTGGGGGTCGGCTTCGATGTTGTAGATCCAGTCACGCGTACGGTCAGCCCGGGGCATCCCGGTGATGAATAGTTGGTCATCCTCGTGGTGCAGGAAGATCTCGATGCGCCGTTGTTGACCGGTCCGTCGGCCCGTCGTCGTCAGATCGATGACTTGACTGTGGTTCAACGCGGCCCGGGTGGCTTCACTGAGCGAACGGTCGGGGTCCATGGCGCGCGATCCTCTCGCAATGCAGTTTGCACAGAGCAGGTTCGAGCGCGTCAGGCAAGACCGCTCGTAGTGGGATGACGTCCACAGCATCAGGCTAGTCAGGACTCGGTCAGATCCAACGTCGTCCCCGTGCTACGGCGAGGACTACGAGCGCGATGCACGCCATGGCCGTGATCACCACCCAGAACATCCAGGATATGTCGAAGAATCCGAGCTTGAAGTTCATCCCCATGACTCCGGCAAGCACCGTCGAGGGCAGCAGGATGACGGTCACCAAGGTCAGTATCTTCATGATGTTGTTTGTTCGCTGGCCGATGCGGGCGACCAACAGATCGAACGAGCCAAAGGTCGACTCCTTCGTTTCTCGGGCGGCAGCCAGTGCCTGAGTCAGGTGCTTCTCGAGTCCCTCGAACCGCCGCGCCGAGTCCTGGGTTGAAAGCGCATCGAGCTCGGGATGCGACAGCGCGACAACGACTTCGGGTGTGGCGGAGCGCTCTTCGCAGGGTCCCTATCGAGCGGCGGAGCTGCACCAGTCTCATTCCCAGGTCGTCGTGGTGACGCGTTCGGGACAGGAGCCGTGATGACAAGTGCATCCAGCTCTTCCAGGCGGTTTCGACGGCTTGAAGGCGCGGAAATACCCGGCGATGATCCGAGTCGGCAACGGCGGCGACAAATGAG
>CAWGXD010000017.1:0-38066 GCA_963826445.1 uncultured Actinomycetota bacterium | reverse complement strand
TGACCCGCACCATTCCAGAGCGCGGTCAGCGACACGTCCCGCTGGGGTTGAACCCCGGCGCGAGGTGTCGCCGACCGCCGTTTCGATCCCTGCTCACGCGTTGGGCTTGCGGCCGTGGTTGGCGGCGTTGCCCTTGCGGGAGCGGCGCTTGCGGGCGCGCTTGCTCATCGTCGGCTCTCTTTCGTCCTGCGGTGGTGCGCGACTCCCCGTGCGGCGCACGAAGTGTCGATTCTTCCACATCGACGACGCCAACGGACCATCGTCCCAATCCGCCGCTGATGCCGAATCGCTTCAGGCGAGAACCGTTAAAATCTTGGTATAGATCTGGCCCCTGCGGCGGTGGCTGTCGCGGGGCCGCCCGGTTTGGCAGGCTGACGCCCTAGACCCCCCACTTGCGTCCGTGCTGCGAGCGGCACGGAGCCCCTCTGTGCGCTGCAGCCGGGACGCAAGACGTCATGAAGGAGAACCCCATGTTCAGCGCCCTGCTGTCGGCCCTCGGACCACGGCGGCTTCACCACGACGCGCTCGTCTCGCTCACCAACACGTGGTCGTGGGGCACCTGAGTCCCGACGCTCCTCGTCGCTCCACGCGGTCCCGTCGCTGCCGACCGTCCTGCCTCGAGCTCGGCCTGGACGTCTGTGGCGACTGTATTATGTGTGGCCACTCGCCGCGAGCAGCCCGCCCCGTCGCCGGCTGACCTCCCTGCTACTGTCACCGTCGTCGTCGCTGCGTGGCGTGTCGGCCTGCTGGGAGTTTGCTGTCGTGGACGTGGGGCGCCGCCCGACCTGGCGCCGCTGCTGCTCCTCGCGGCGATGGGCGTCCTCAGCTTCCAGCTGCGCGAGCCGACTGTCACCTCGCGCATCGGCTTCTCGTTCCTGTCGATCATCCTGCTCGCCTCGGGCGCGATCATCGGGCCCTTCGGCGCGTGGTTCGTCGGGCCTGCGTCGTCGGTCGCCATCGACCGCGACCGCAAGGTGCACTGGTTCCAGCGCGCTCTTCAACGTCGCGATGACGGCCATCATCGGCGCCGCCGGGGGCTGGCCTACCTCCTCGTCGGCGGGCCGAGGACCTCGCAGTCGCTGTCCGGCCTGCCGATCATCGCGACCAGGTCGGCCTGCCGCTCTCGTCGCCGACGTCGTCCAGTGCCTGACCAACGCCGTGCTCCTCGTCCGGGGTCATCCACCTCTACCAGGGCGTCCCGTTCCGCGTCTTCCTGCGGCGCGTCCTCGTCGGCTCCGGCGTCGCCTACGTCGGCTACGGCGTCATCGGCTTCCTCTTCGTCGTCCTGTGGTTCCCTGCCGGGCTCGGCCCTTCAGCGCGGTGCTCGTCCTCGCGCCGCTGCTCGCCGCGCGCTGGGCCTTCATCCAGTTCGGCGACGAGCTGCGCTCGCACGACGCACCGTCGACACTCTCGTCACCGCTCTCGGCACCAAGGAGCCGGCCGCCGTCGAGCGCAGCCGCCGCGTCGCCCAGGCTCGCCGAGTGGATCGCCGAGGAGCTGGGCCTCGGCCCGCAGCCAGATCGGCACGGTCCGCTACGCCGCGACGCTGCACGAGATCGGTCACCTCGGGCGTGCCCGCACGGCTCCTGCGGCGACCCGCGAGGACACTCAGCGCCGCAGGAGCGCCGCGTCATCGCCGGCACTGCGTCGCTCGGCGCACGGATGATCGAGGGCATCGACTTCCTCGAGGAGGCGCGTTCCGGCATCCGGCACCAGCACGAGCGCTTCGACGGGCGAGGTGGTCCCGGACGTCGAGCCGGGACGGAGATCCCGATCGCCGCGCGGGTCGTCTGCCGTCGCGGCCGCGTCGAGCCCTCACCCAGCGGCCGGGGACGGTCGCCGATCGCCGCGGCAGCAGGGCCTCCGTCCTGAGGCCGACGGGCGCTTCGACCCCGCCGTCGTGCCGGCACGCTGCGCAGCGTGCTCGACAAGCACGAGCTGGCCCCCACCCGACGAGGTGCGGGTCGTGACGACGGCCGCGCGCCGACACAGCTTCGCGCCGCTCGGTCGTCGCTGCCGGGGCGCTGCACGCTCTGCGCCGTCCTCATCCTGCTCTCCGCGGATTCTCCGGCCTGGGGCGACCGGGCACCGCGGCGCTCGTCGGAACGTTCGCCGCCGCCATGATCATCGGCGAGTGGTTCCAACTGGCCGGACCCCGGCTTCCGAGGCTCCGCCCCCATCGCCACCGCTGCGGCGCTCGGCTTCGCGTTCACTACGGAACTGCCCGGGGAGGGGCGTCGTCCTACGGCTCGGCGTTCGTCCTCGCCGTGACTGCGATGGCGATGACGGTCGCGGGGCTCGCCAGGCACCTGATCGGGCGCCCGGTCAGCCCGGTCGAGGCGGCCGGACGGTTCATCAGCATCGCCGTCGCCGCCCTGCTCTACCGCGGACATCCATCTCAGCCAGGCCCGAGGAGAGCCGATCAGGGACGACGGGCTCGAGCCGTGGCAGAGCGCGGTGCTCATGCTCGCGATCGCTGTCGTCGCGCTCCTCGCTGACGCATTCTTCACCACCCGCTCGTGCGTGCTCCGCGCCGCGTGGTGGCAGCACCTTCGTCGAGGAGCTGCGGTCGTCGCTTCGCCCTCGTCCATGGCCCTCGCCGTGACCGGCGTGCTCATCGCCCTGGCGGCCCCGCCCTCTGGGGGTCGCGGCACTGCCGCTCTTCCTCGTCCCGCTCGTGCTCACGCTCTTCGCATTCCGCCGCTACGTCAGCATCCGGGCCACCTACCTCCAGAGCATCCGCACCCTCTCGCGGCTCACCGACGTCGCGGGCTACACCCCGTCGGGACACTCCGAGCGGGTCGCCGCCCTCTCGTCCGGGTCGGGCGCGAGCTCGGCCTGTCGGAGCGGGAGCTGCTCGACCTCGAGTACGCCGCACTCCTGCACGACATCGGCCAGGTCGCCCTCGTCGAGCCCATCCCCGGCGGCGCCACGGTCCTCGCGGCGCCGGCCGACCAGCGGCGCATCGAGGCCGACACGGTGGCGATCGTCCGCGAGACCGGCGTCCTCGACGGCGCGGCACGGATCCTCGAGCACCAGACGACGCCCTACCGCCAGGTGCGCGAGCTCGGCGAGGAGATCCCGCTGACGAGCCGCATCATCAAGGTCGTCAACGCCTACGAGGACCTCACGGCCGGTGCGCGCAGCGCACGCGCGCGGGAGGCAGCCGTCGAACGGATCTACCTCGGCCTCGGCTACGAGTACGACCCGCGCGTCGTCGACGCGCTGCTCACGTCGACTCGGCAACGGGCCAGCCCGGCCTGAGAGACGCCGTCACACCGCCGCGTCGGCGACCCTTGGGTGGTGTGCCGCGTCGGCGTGCCATCGATGGCGCACTTCGGGCAACCCCCGTCGCGAGAACGAGCATGCAGGCCAGACCCCCGGCACTGTTCCACCAGTGAGGGCGCCTGCCCTCGTCCTCTCCCATGCGAACGAGGTGTTCCAGCATGAGTGCGTTGCCCACCAGCCAGCTCTTCGACCCGAACGACCCGGTCTTCCGGGCCCACGAGGGCGGCAAGCTCGGGGTACACGCCACGTCGGAGCTGCGCGACGCGGACGACCTCTCCCTGCTCTACACCCCGGGCGTCGCCGAGGTCTCCCGGGCCATCGCGGCCGACCCCACGCTGGCCGCCGTCTACACGAGCCGAGCGCAACACCGTCGCCGTCGTCAGCGACGGCACCGCGGTCCTCGGCCTCGGCGACGTCGGGCCCGCTCGCCGCCATGCCCGTCATGGAGGGCAAGGCGGTGCTCTTCAAGCACTTCGCCGACGTCGACGCCGTGCCCGTCTGCATGGAGACCGGCACCGTCGACGAGATCGTCGACGCGGTGGCGCGGATCGCCCCGACCTACGGCGGCATCAACCTCGAGGACATCTCGGCGCCGCGCTGCTTCGAGATCGAGCGCCGGCTCCAGGAGCGCCTCGACATCCCGGTCTTCCACGACGACCAGCACGGCACGGCGATCGTCGCCCTCGCCGCCCTGCTCAGCGCCGTCCGGGTCGTCGACAAGGACGCTCGCCGACCTCACCGTCGTCGTGTCCGGCGCGGGCGCCGCCGGCGTCGCCGTGACGCCGATCCTGTCGCGGCCGGGGTCGGCGACGTCATCGTCGTCGACTCGCGCGGCGTGCTCGGCCCCGACCGCGAGGACCTCGTCGCGCACAAGCAGGAGCTGCCGCGACATCACCGAACCGGCCCGGGCGTCACCGGCGCGATCGGCGACGCCCTCGAGGGCGCCGACGTCCTCATCGGCGTCTCCGGCGGCACGGTGCCCGAGCGCGACCTCATGCGGATGGCGCCGCGGCGATCATCTTCGCCCTCGCCAACCCCGACCCCGAGGTGCACCCGGAGGTGGCCGCGCCGCTTCGCCGAGGTCGTGGCGACCGGTCGCTCGCGACTTCCCCAACCAGATCAACAACGTGCTCGCCTTCCCCGGCATCTTCCGGGGCGCCCTCGACTCGGGCGCGCGCGCGATCACCGAGGAGATGAAGCTCGCGGCCGCCGCGTGCCATCGCCGACCTCGTCGACGAGCCGGCCGCCGACCTCGATCGTGCCGAGCGTCTTCGACGACCGCGTCGCCCAGCGTGTGGCGGAGGCGGTCCAGGCCTCGCCGTCCGCTGCGGCTGAATCACCCCATCAGGTCGCATGCCGCTGGGCCCGGTTCACTGGCCCAGCGCGGTCCCAGTCCTCCCGCCCCCGCTCAGGCCGCTGGTGGCCCGGTCACTAGGGTGCTGTCATGCTCGCTGTCTACGCCGCCAGCCAGTCCACCACCGACCCGCTCTCCGGCCTCGTCGTCGGGGAGCGACCCGACCCGCAGCCGCGCGAGGGCTGGACCGACGGTCGCGGCTGCGGGCCGCAGCGCTCAACCACCACGACGTCTGGTCGCTGCGCGGGGTCGGGCTGCCCGCCGACCGACTGCCGATGATCCTCGGCTGCGACGGGGCCGGGGTCGACGAGGACGGCAACGAGGTCATCGTCCACGCGGTCGATCCCGTCGGACGGCTGGCGCGGCGACGAGACCCTCGACCCGCGGCGCACCCTGCTGTCCGAGCTGCACGACGGCACGCTCGCCGAGCAGGTCGCTCGTGCCGCGCGGCAACCTCGTGCCCAAGCCGGCCGACGCTGTCCGTGGGAGACGGCCGCCTGCCTCTCGACGGCGTGGCTCACGGCCTACCGGATGCTCTTCACCAACTCCGGCGTGCAGCCCGGGGGCACCGTGCTCGTCCAGGGCGCCGGCGGCGGCGTCGCGACGGCGCTCATCCAGCTCGGCGCGGCCGCCGGCTACCGGATGTGGGCGACCTCGCCGCGACGAGGCCAAGGGCGCAGCGGGCGCTCGAGATCGGCGCCGACCGGGTCTTCGGCTCGGGCGAGCGGCTGCCCGACCGGGTCGACGCCGTCATGGAGACCGTCGGCGCCGCGACCTGGTCGCACTCGGTCAACTCGCTGCGCCCGGGCGGCACGATCGTCATCTCCGGCGCGACCTCGGGCGACGCACCGGCCAAGGCCGAGCTGACGAAGATCTTCTTCAAGCAGCTGCGCGTCGTCGGCTCGACGATGGGCACCCGCGAGGAGCTCGCGCAGCTGGCGCGCCTCGTCGTGCAGCAGCGCATCGAGCCGGTCGTCGACTCCGTGCTGCCGCTCGCCGACGCCCGCGACGGCTTCGCCCGGATGGTCGACGGCGAGGTCTTCGGCAAGGTCGTCTTCACCGTCGGCTGAGGCAGCGGCGACGTCAGCCCGGCACGGCCGCAGACGTGGACGACCACCGAGAGCCCGTCGGCCGACGGGGCGCGCGGCGTCGCCCGCCAGCCACTCGCACCACAGGGCGGCCCGCAGCCGGGCGACGAGCTGCCCGAGCTCGTAGGGGCTGTCGGCGCCGAGGGTGACCGACAGCGTCCCGACGTCGGCGGTGCCCGAGTCGATCCCGTGCAAGCGCGGCGCGCACCGCCCGCGACGACCGCGTCGAGGCGGGTGTCGCCGTGCGGCCGGCGGGATGCCGACCGCCGCCGCATCGGCGCTGCCGGGCTCGACGCCCAGCGCCGCGCGCACGGCCTCGACCCGGCCGTAGCCGAACCAGTCGCCGGGCCCGGTGCGCACGAGGTCACGCCCGCGCAGGTGGCGGCTCGAGGGGCTCCGTCGACGAGGACGACCGGCGAGGCCGCGGAGCACCGCGGCGGGCACGGCACGCCGACCTTGCCCTTGGCCAGGTCGGCCGCCGCGGCGATCTCGTCGGCGACGCGCGCGCGTCGTGACCTCGAGCGGCTTGCCGTCGGCGTCGATGCCGCCGCGCAGGTCGTCGAGGACACGCAGCCCGTGCGCCCCGAGCGCGAAGTCGACCTGACCGACCCGCCAGGGCGCGCCCGGCGGTGTCGCTGAGCACGACGCCGAGCCGGACGCCGTGCCGGTCGCGCGAGGGCGTCGTGGAGCTGCTCGCAGACTGCCGTCGGGGTCGTGGGGGAGGAGCAGCCAGCCGCCGCGCTCGCCCGTGTTGGAGCCGTCGACGCCCGCCGCGGCCATGATCGGGCCCGCCTTGGCGCGGACGATGCGCGTGACCCGGTCGCCGACGCGAGCGCTCGGCGACGACGTACTCGGTCTCACCGCGCACGACGCGGTCCTTGTCGGGGTCGTGCGTGACGAGGCCGAGCGCCTTGCTCGCGACCTTGCTCGAGACGACGACGACGTCGCCGTCGGCCAGACGCACGCCCGGCGTGGTCGAGCCCGACCTGCGACGACGTCGGCGAGGTCGTCGCCCTCGCGGACCTCGGGTATGCCGGTGAGCGGCGTGATCGTGATCGGTGCCGCCGTGCACGCCGGTGCTCGGCGGTCCGTCCGCAGCCGCAGCCCGAGGTCGAGCGCGGCGCCGGCCATGTCGGCCGCCGCGTCGACCGAGCTCATGAGCAGCGGGCCGACGGACGACCTCGAGACGGCCCGCCGAGTCGCGGCATCGGGTCCTCCTCGTCGACGAGCCAGCCGTCGAGGAAGTCGGCGTAGAGCCCGGCGACGCCGGCGCTCGTCTCCTCGACCCCGATGGTGCGCAGGCACACGTCGGCGTGGCCGCGGACCGGCCGGCCGCCGACGAGCGGGGAGACCCCGACGACGGGGGCGCGGGTGCCGCGCAGGGCGTCCCGCACGCCCGGGACGCCGAGGATGATGCCGATCGAGACGACGGGGTTGCTCGGCGGCAGGATGACGACGTCGGCCTCGCGGATCGCGTCGAGCACGCCCGGGTGCCGGCGGTCGCCCGGTCGAGCCCGGCGACGACGAACCGCTCGGCCGGCAGCTCGCGCCCGGTGCCGCACCCACCACTCCTGGAAGTGGATCGCGCGCTGCTCGCCGTCCTGCTCGACGACCGACGTGGGTCTCGACCGGCGTGTCGGTCATCGGGCAGGAGGCGGACCCCGAGGTCGCCGAGCCCCCAGCGGGCGGAGAGCCGGTCGACGACCGCGCTCAGCGGCATACCCTGGCCGAGCAGCTGCGAGCGGTAGACGTGGGTGCCGAAGTCCTTGTCGCCGAGGGTGAACCACTGCGGCTCGGCGCCGAGGCGCGGCGAGCTCCGCGGCCAGGTGGTGGGACTCGTCCGCGCGCCCCCAGCCCTGGCCCTCGTGGATGCCGCCGCCCAGCGTGTAGAGCAGGGTGTCGATGTCGGGGCACACCCGCAGCCCGAAGAGGGTGATGTCGTCGCCGGTGTTGCCGATGACGGTCAGCTGCACGTCGGATCGGAATCCGGCGACAGGGCGTGGGTCTGTCGGGCGTGGTGGAGCAGGCCGCGGAGGAACCGGGCGCCGCCGACTCCTCCGGCCAGGGCGGTGATGCGCATGCGCCGATCCTCTCAGCAGCGCTGCCCCGTGCACGGTCGCGCGGGGTGGGCCTCGGCGACTTCGCACCTGCGAATATCACCAACGGGCTTGACGTGAGGGCGTATGACACGCATGTAATTTCATTGTTGTATTCGGTCGGGGCCGCGATTCTGGAATCAATGGACCAATGTGTCCGGAACCTCCGGAGACGAGCTCGCTCGGTGACGACAGTGCTGACACACAGTGCAGTCAGGGTCGAGGAGGGGTCATGCACGAGTTGATGGTGGTTATGTCGGACACGGGCGAGCAGGAGGGTGAGCTCTCCTGGCAGGAGCGCTCGCTCTGCGCCCAGACCGACCCGGAGGCGTTCTTCCCCGAGAAGGGCGGCTCCACCCGCGAGGCCAAGAAGGTCTGCGTCGGCTGCGAGGTGCGCTCCGAGTGCCTCGAGT
Source organism: uncultured Actinomycetota bacterium (assembly GCA_963826445.1). GTDB lineage: Bacteria > Actinomycetota > Actinomycetes > Actinomycetales > Dermatophilaceae > Intrasporangium. Next base: position 29,827 of record CAWGXD010000017.1, on the reverse strand, counting down.
ACGCCCTGCCAACGACGAGCGGTTCGGCATCTGGGGCGGGCTGTCCGAGCGAGAGCGCCGCAAGCTGAAGAAGCGCGCGGTCTGATCGTGAGGTCCGAGCCCGGGCCCGCAGGTACCCGGGTGGAGGTAGCCGCTGTGCCCGACGAGCTCAGCCGAAGGCGCGACACCCCCGCTGGCGCGGGGAGTGCTCGTCCGCGCGTCGTCCGTCCCCCCCTCCACCGGGACGAGCGGCCGACCACGCGCCTCCGTCGAGCGCCATGCTCGTCGTGCGCAACGGTCGTCGTTGGCTGGCCGCAGTGTCTCGACGGCATTGCCGCCCAGACACGTCCCGCCCGACGCGACTCGTCATCGTCGACGTCGCGAGCACCGACACGTCGGTCGCGATCGCGCGCGCCCACTCCGGCGTGCGGCGGGCCATCCCCGATCCGTCGACGATCCTCCGCCTCGACGAGCGGGTGCCCGATCGGGCGTGCCATCGACCGCGGCATCGACCGCGCTGCCCGTCGGCGGCCGACCCTCGTCACGCAGCTGGGTGCTGGGTGCTCGCACGACGACACGGTGCCTCGGGCGCAACGCACTCGGCCGTCAGCTGCTCGCAGGCCGCGCTCGGCGGTCCGAAGTCCCGTCGGTGGTGTCGCCGGGCCCAAGATCGTCGACTGGGACGACCCACGGCGGCTCGTCGAGATGGGCATCCAGATCACGCGCACCGGTCGCCGGCTCGCCTCGCCCGTCCGCGGCGAGGCCGACCAGGGCCAGTACGACCAGCGCGCGGACGTCCTCGCCGTGAGCACGAGCGGCATGCTCGTGCGGCGTGCCGTCCACGACGACCTCGGCGGCTTCGACCCCGATCGTTCGAGCACGACGGGGCCGATCTCGACTCTCGGCTGGCGCGCCCAGCTCGCCGGGCACCGCGTCATCGTCGTGCCCCAGGCCATCCTTCGTGAGCCGTGCACAGGCGAGGGGCAAGGCGGGGGCCCCGACGAGCGGCACGGTTGGGCGGGTTCCATCACGTCCCACTGGCGGGCCCGACGCGCGGCTCGCCACGTCAGCTCTGGCCCGGTGCTCGCCGCTCGCCGCTGCCCCTTCCTCGTCGTTCTGGATCGCGCTCTCAGCATTCGGTGCCGCGATCTTCCTGCTCCTCGCGAAACGGCCCCGAGCCGCCAGGCGCGAGCTCGGCGACGCGACCGCCCTCCTGCACCCTGTCGTCGATCCTCGGCGCGCGCTGGCGGGGCCGGCGGACGAGACGGCTCGGTCGCGGCGACCTCCGGCACCCTCTTCGTCGCACCCACTGTGGCAGCCCGCACCACCCTGGACCGCATCCAGGACGCGATGACGCCCGAGCGGCGCGCCGCGCGAGGCGGCGCCGACCACCGAGACCGGCACCGTCGCCGACGAGTCGGAGTCGCTCGGCGCTCTGCCGCCGTCGCTGCCCCGACGCATCGTCAGCCACCCCGGCTTCCTCGCGGTGGTCACCGTGCTCGTCGACGACGGGCCTCGCATGGCGGGAAGCGATCCGGTGGTGGCGCCCTGTCGCCGACCCGCACCGGCGTCGCCGGAGGGGAGCTGCGTCCTGTCGCCGCGGACTCGTCGGGGCTCTGGCACGCGTTCCGCGACGCCTGGCACGGCGCCGGGCTCGGCACGAGCGGCGACACCAGCCCGCATCTGGCGTCCTCTCCGCGCTCACGTGGCTGGCCGAACTCCTCCCCGGGGTCGCCGAGAGCCGATCGAGTGCCGGTGTGACCATCGCGTGGCTGCTCTTCCTCGCACCAGTCCTCTCGGTGTTGTCGGCCTATCTCGCGGGGCGCGTCGTCACCCACTCGCGCGTGACGCGGGCGGTCGTCGGGCTGGCCTGGGGGACTTCGTCCGTCGCCGACGACGGCCGTCTCCGAGGGCAGGGTGACTGCCGCGCTGGGACACGTCCTGCTCCCTTCGTCCTCGCCGGCTTCGCCTCGCGGCCCGGCGTGACGGCACCTTCACGGCAACCTTCGCCACAGCGCTGGCCACCGCCGTGCTCGGCGCTCTTTCGCACCGCCGCCTGCTCGCCTCTACGGCGTCGCGGCGCTGCTCTGCTGCTCGTCGGACCGGGCACTGCGGCGGGTCGCGCGCGCTCGTCCTGCTCATCGTCCCGCCAGCCCTGCTGGGGCCGTGGGTCGGCAGCGCAGTCGAAGACTGGCGGCTGCTCCTCTCGGGCCCCGGCCTGCTGTCGACCGCGCCGCCGCCGGAGCCCGTGGAGGATCCTCCTCGGCGAGGCAGGGCCAGCCGCGGGCCCCGTCGCAGCCCCCCTGCTCGCCTCTCTTGTCACACTCGGAGCGCTGGGCTACGCGGTGCAGGGCAGGAGTCGTGCAGAGAGCGTCGGCCTGGGCGTCGCCAGTGTTCTGGCCGTTCTGGGACTCGCCGCGGCGCTCGGTTCCGGGCGGGTCATCGCTCGGCTCCGCCGAGACCGGAGTGGGCGAGTCCGCGGCGGCCCACCTCTGGACGGGCGATCGGCGCTCGAACTCTGGATCGCAGGCCTGCTCATCGGCGTTCTCGCGGGCAGCCGCGTCGTCCGTCGAGGGCGGCAGGCAGGCTCCCCGCAGGGCGCCCGAGCTCGGCGCTGGCACGTCGTGGGCATGACGTGTCTGGTCGGGCTCGTCGTGGTTCCCGTCCTGGCCATGCTTGCTCACTGGGGGTTATCCGGCACGGCGCGCACCCTGACGGTCGGCGCAGGCGACGCTACCGGCCGTGGCCGTCGAGCAGTCCGACGACCCGCTGAGCAATCGGCTCCTGCTCCTGCGTCCATCCACCGAGGTGGTGGACTTCGTGCTGGCCGGTCGGGAGCCGGGGGGCCTGCTGCGGGACCTCGACCGCCCCGCCACAGCGGACGACCGACCCCTTGTCGATGCGGTGGCCCGTCTCGTCGGGGGCCGCTCGACCGACGTGCTCGACGCATCCGAGCTGGCGGACTGGGGCATCGGCTTCGTCCAGGCCCAGGCCGACAGCGGCGCCCCGCTGGCCCGCCGGCTCGACGCCACCCGAGGGCTCACCCGGCTCGGCGCCAGCGAGCACGGGATGCTGTGGAAGGTCCAACCGCTTCCCAGCGCCCCGGGTGTGACGCCGGTCGCGGCCCCGTCCAGAGCTCGGATCGTCGACGCCGATGGGCGCCTGATCGACATCGTGCGTACCGATGGGCCGCACGCCGCTGCCGAGGAGAGGATCCCGGCCGCCTCCGGTCCCCGACGTCTGGTCGTCGCCGAACCGTCCGAGTGGGCCAGACACGGGGTGGTGGAGCTGGACGGCCGTCGCCTCCAGCCGGTGGCAGGGCAGAGCCAGCCCAGCTACGACCTGCCCCCGGCCGGTGGTCAGCTGCACATCGACCTGACCGCGTACCAGCCATGGTGGCGGCTCGCCCAGGGCATCGTGCTGACCTTCGTCGTGTTCATGGCCCTGCCCTTCGGCAACCGGCGGTCGAGGCGGTCGACGTCATGAACGAGCCCAGGCGACAACGCCCGTCGGCGGCCCTGCTCCCCACACCAGCTGTTCGGGGCGCCTGGGTCCGGAAGTGGACCCGCCTGATCCGCCCGGCTCTGATCGCCCTGGCAGCCACTGGGCTCGCGGTCGGAGCGACCAGGACGGAGGGCACGGTTCAGCTCGCAGCCCCGACCGAACGCGCCGGCCTGCCGCAGACGGCACAGGGGCTGGTCGAGTCGGCGGCCCTCGTCTGCCCCGGTCAGCAACGCCTCGGTACGCAGGGCATGCGCGACGTGGCGGGGACCGTGCAGGTGACCGCTGCGGCCGCGCCGGAGGCGGCGCTCGCCGGCCTCCCGCGGGCAGCGCCTGACTCGGGAAAGGTCGCCCTGCGCGACCCATCGGGCCGCACGACGGCGTCGACCGACCAACGGTTCGAGTCCGTCGCCGGACCGGGCGAGGGGGATGCCCCCGTGGTCGTGAGCGGTGAGGGGGGCCTGGCGCCCGGTGTCGCCGCCACACAGAGCTGGCTGCACACCGGTGACGACGATCGGGGCTTCGTGCTCACTCCCTGCCTCGAGCCGAGCGCGGACGTCTGGCTCATCGCGGGCGGTGGCGGTGCGTCCCGGACCGAGCGGGTCGTCATCACCAACCCCGGAGCCAATGCCGTCAGCGTGGTGGTGGAGATCTTCGGCGCCGAGGGTCCTGTCGATGCTTCGGACCGAACGGCCGTCTCGATCCCCCCAACGTCACGGTTGTCGATGTCGCTCGACGCCCTGGCACCTGGCGAGCTGCGACCGGCCGTCCACGTCATTGCCACGGGCGGCGTCGTGTCCGCCGTGCTCAGCGACGCCTGGATCGATGGTGCGACCGCACGTGGTGCCGACGATGCCACCGCGGCAGCAGCGCCGTCGCGGGACCTCGTGGTCGCTGGTCTCGAGGCCGCTCCGTCGGGGGAGGGAGAGCTGGTCCTGCGCCTGGTCAACCCCGGGGGCGCCGAGGCGCTTGCTCAGGTGACGGTGCTCACGGCGCGCGGCCCGGTTCAGCCGGCCGAGCTGCGGGCCGTCCGCGTCGATGCCGGGTCGACGCTCGACGTCCCGCTCACGTTGGCTGTGGAGTCGAGCGGCCTGCGGATCACGTCGGACCGCCCCCTCACGGCCGCGGTCCTCTCTGACCGCCGGCAGGCGACGGGAGCTGACCGAGAGGGCGACTTCGGCTGGACCCCCGCCCTACCGCCCATCGCCATCAGCGGAGGTGTGGTCATCCCCGGTCCGATGCGGTCGGGAGAGACCCGGACCCTTCATCTGGTCGCCGGGCCAGCGGGGGGAGACGTCATCACGACGCTCGGTAGCGGCGATTCAGAGCGAAGGGTCACCACTCGGGTCGCGCCGTGGACCGCGGCGAGCCTTCCGCTCGGCGCTGCGGACCGGATCTGGATCTCGACGACCGCCAAGGACGTCCGGGCAGCGGTCACCGTCGCGTTCAGCGACAAGGGCGTTCCGTACTACAGCGTCGTCCCGGTCCCAAGCGCACCGACGACCGAGACGGCCGTGCCGGTGCGTCAGGTCACCCGCTAGGCCGCTTCGCGGCGGGCCCACCTGAGGACCATGCCGTATGCCGCTGGGCTCGGTGCCGTCCTGGCGCCCGGTTCCAGCCCTACCGTCCCTTCAGTCGAGGGTGCAGTCCGCCATTTCGAGGCGACGTCACGTGGACGCCCGACGGGAGATGGGCGGCATGCCGTCAATCGCCGAAGCCGGGGTCCAGCTCCTCGGGCGAGACGCCCAGCAGCCCGGCCACCTGCTCCGTGACGATGTCGGCCACGAGGGCTGCGACGTCGCGCGGGTCAGACACTCGCGTCTCGACTGGACGCCGATAGACCACGATGCGGGCCGGGCGACTGCCGGTGGCCGGGAAGAGCCGCCCGAGCGGGACCTCGCGGTGCTCCCACGGTGCAGGCCCCCGCGGGACGTCCTCGACGGCGAACTCGACGGCGGGAAACGCCCTGCCACAGGTTGCCTCAAGACGAGCGGCGGCGTCGAGGACGTAGTCGTCGAAGCGATCCCGCCGAGTCGACATCCCGGGCACCGGCGGCCAGGCCAAGGGGCCGCGCGGGCCACGGCCGTGCCGGTCGCGCCGGCGAGACCGGACGGTCTGAGCCGGAACCTGCCGATGACTCGTGCTCACATCGACACTCTAGATCGGCTGCCTCGGCGTGGTGTGTCGTCGGGGCCGGTCGACCCGACTAGAGTCCACGATCGTGGGTCTCACACGTGGTTGCTCGAAGACCGGTTGCGCTCGCCCCGCCGTCGCCACCCTGACCTACGCCTACGCAGACCGGGCCATCGTCCTGGGCCCTCTCGCCACCTACGCCGAACCCCACACGTATGACCTGTGTCGAGACCATGCCGAACGGCTCACCGCACCCCGCGGCTGGAGCGTGGTGCGCGTGGGCGGGGAGTTCTCCGAGCCGGTCCTTGCTGCGGACGACCTCTTGGCGCTCGCCGATGCCGTGCGAGAGGCGGGACGGCCGGGCTCACATCGCCGCACGGCCAGGGCCGAGCGGACCGGGACCGGAGGTGACGAGGCGCCGCAGGGGCCGACCCCACGGGGTCAGGCCAGCGCGGAAGCAGGCTCCGGCATCGTCGAGGCCCGCCGGCGGGGGCACCTGCGCATGCTCAAGGACTCGTGACGACTAAGGTCGTCGCCGTGCCCGTACTCACCGACTTCGTCAAGGCCTACGACGTGCGTGGCCTCGTCCCCGAGCAGGTGTCGCCGGACGTGGCGCGCGCGCTCGGCACCGCATTCGCCGAGGTCATCGCGATCCCGGACGGGAAGGATCGCGTCGTCATCGGGTACGACATGCGCCCGAGCTCACCGGAGCTGTCCGGCGCCTTCGCGGACGGCGTCAACGCGCGAGGCATCGACGTGACGCTCATCGGGCTCTGCTCGACCGATGGGCTCTACTACGCGAGCGGGGCGCTCGACCTGCCCGGTGCGATGTTCACCGCCAGCCACAACCCCGCCAAGTACAACGGGATCAAGCTGTGCCGCGCTGCCGCGCAACCGGTCGGGCAGGACACGGGTCTGGCCGAGGTACGCGACCTTGCCCAGTGGCTGCTCGACGGGCGCTCCGGGCTCCCCGCTCCCCGGAGCGCACGTGGCACCATCGAGATCCGCGACATGCTGGCGGACTACAGCGCCTTCCTGCGCAGCCTCGTCGATCTCAGCGGCTCTCGACCCCTCAAGCTCGTGGTCGACGCCGCCAACGGCATGAGCGGTCTGACGGTGCCGGCCGTCCTCGGCACGGCTGCCGGTCTGCCGCCGCTGCCGCTGGAGATCGTGCCGTTGTACTTCGAGCTTGACGGCACCTTCCCGAACCATGAGGCCAACCCGCTCGATCCGGCGAACCTCGTGGACCTCCAGGAGGCCGTTCGGGTCCATGGCGCCGATCTCGGCCTGGCCTTCGACGGCGATGCCGACCGGTGCTTCGTCGTCGACGCCGGTGGGGAGCCCGTGTCCCCGAGCGCGATCACCGGCCTGGTCGCTGCGCGCGAGATCAGTCGGGCGCGGGAGGCGGGCGAGCGTGACGTGGCCATCGTCCACAACGTCATCTCCAGCGCAGCAGTTGCCGAGGTCTGCCGCGAGCACCAGGCGACACCCGTCCGGACCCGGGTCGGTCACTCATTCATCAAGGCGGAGATGGCCCGAGTCGGCGCGGTCTTCGGCGGTGAGCACTCGGCCCACTACTACTTCCGCGACTTCTGGTTCGCGGACACCGGCATGCTCGCGGCCCTCCACGTCCTCGCCGCACTAGGCGGACAGGATCGCCCTCTCGACGAGATCGCCCGCAACTACGAGCGGTACGCCTCCTCAGGAGAGATCAACTCGACGGTCGAGGACCAGTCCAGCACCGTCGACCGGGTGCGCGCCTGGGCGGACGTGCGAAAAGCCGGCATCGACGAGCTGGACGGGCTCACCGTCACCGCCCCCGTGTCCACCGGCGAGATGTGGTGGTTCAACGTTCGCGCGTCCAACACGGAACCGCTGCTGCGGCTCAACGTCGAGGCGGGCGACCGTGAGACGATGATCCGGATCCGTGACGAGGTCCTCGGGCTCATCCGGGGCGGTGCCGCCCCAGCCCGTGACGAGGAGGAGCGGCCCGAATGAACAGCGACATCGGCGAGCAGAGGGAGACCATCGAGCCCTGGCTGCGTGAGATCCTGCGCTGCCCCCGCTGCAAAGGTGAACTGACCGACGGCCAGGGCCCCCAGGGAGCCGAGCTACGTTGTCCCGTATGCCACCTGGCGTACCCCATCGATGACGGGGTGCCCGTCCTGCTCGTGGACCTCGCCCGCCCGACCGACACCTGAGCCACATGTTCGAAGAGTCCGGCCTCGACGACCTCGACGCCCTCGAGCGCCTCGACGCCAGTGGCACGCTCCGCGCCCTGGCCGGCGCCGGCGCGAGTGTCCGCCGGGCTCTCGAGGCCTCCGCGAGCGCTGGGCTGGAACGGCTCAGCGATGTTGCGCCGAGAGGTGTCGTGGTTGCCGCGACGGGCGGGTCTGCATGTGTGGCCGAGCTGTTCGAGGCGGTGGCCCGCGAGGGCGGGGCGATCCCGGTGCAGAGCTGCACGAGCGCGCCGCTGCCCGGTTGGGTGGGGGCCCTCGACCTCGTCGTGGCAGTCTCCCAGTCGGGCCGGGCGGCCGGCCCCTTGGCGCTCGCGGCCGAGGCTGCTCGTCGCGGTGCGACGGTGCTCACCGTGGGCGCGCCGGACTCGCCCCTGGCGGAGCTGAGCGTGCGATCGCGGGGCATCCACGTCCCGCTGGCGATGCCCGGGTCCTCGTCACGCTCCGCGATGTGGGCGCACGCCACACCCCTGCTGCTCGCGGCCGACGCGCTCGGCGTGGCCACCGTGTCGACCGCCACCGTGAACGCCCTCGCAGACGTGCTCGACGAGCGGGCCGCCGAGGTCGGCCCATCGACGGAGTCATTCGACAACCCGGCCAAGACCTTGGCGATGGACATCATGGAGTCGTCCACCATCGTCCTCGGGTCCGGGCACCTGGGCGGCGTCGCCGCACGCCGGGCCGTCGCCATGTTCGGTCGCACCGGCCGAGTGCCGGTCGCATCCGGCGTCCTGCCGGACGCGGCGAGCCAGGTCGTGGCCTGCTTCGACGGGCCCCTCGCAGGCGGGGAGTCGGCCGAGGAGGACGACATCTTCGCCGACCCCTACCTCGACGGTCCGCGCCGCGCTCCCCTCCGGCTCCTCATGCTCCGGCACGCCTCCGAGGCAGGGACGGATCTGCAGGTCCTGGCCGACACGGTCGTCGCGGCGGCCGAGGACGCCGGAGTCCGGGTCTCCCTCGTCGACGCCGTCTCCGACGACCCCCTGCTGCGGGTCGCCTCTCACGTCGCCCTCACCGACTTCGCGGCGACGTACCTCGCCCTGGGCCAGGGCTACGACCCGGCGACCTCGCCACACGTGAGACTGCTCAGAGGCGCTCGCTAGCACCCGCCTCCCTGACACCTACGATGTAGCCCATGGCAGGTGGACTGGTTGCGCTCCTCGACGACATCGCGGCCCTGGCGAAGCTCGCAGCGGCCTCGATCGATGACGTCGGCGCAGCCGCCGGCCGGGCCAGCGTGAAGGCGACGGGCGTCGTCGTCGACGACACGGCCGTGACGCCACGCTACGTCCAAGGCCTGGAGGCCGAGCGCGAGCTGCCCATCATCAAGCGGATCGCCCTCGGCTCCCTCCGCAACAAGCTGCTCATCATCCTCCCGGTCATCATGCTGCTCAGCCAGTTCCTGCCGTGGCTGCTGACCCCGATCCTCATGGTCGGCGGTGCGTACCTCGCCTACGAGGGGGCGGAGAAGGTGTGGGAGGCGGTGTCCGGACATCACGAGCAGGAGGCCACGCCAGCCGTCGACGCAGCCCAGGAGGACGCTGTCGTGTCCGGTGCCATCCGCACCGACTTCATCCTCTCGGCCGAGATCATGGTCATCGCGCTTGACGAGGTGGCGACGAGCCGTTCGTCTCGCAGGCTGATCATCCTCGTCATCGTTGCCCTGCTCATCACCGCGCTCGTCTACGGCGTCGTGGCCCTCATCGTCAAGATGGACGACGTCGGCCTCCAGCTCTCGCAGCGCGCGTCGTCCAGCGCTCAGCGGATCGGCCGCGGCCTCGTCAAGGCGATGCCGCGGCTGCTCAGCGTCCTGTCGACGGTCGGCATCGCCGCGATGCTGTGGGTAGGTGGCCACATCCTCCTCGGCGGGATCGACGAGCTCGGCTGGCACGCCCCCTACGACCTCGTCCATCACCTCGAGGAGGCCGTCCGCGGTGTGGCCGGTATCGGCGGAGTCCTCGCCTGGTTGGTCAACACCCTCGCATCGGCCCTCCTCGGCCTCGTGGTCGGCGCCGTCATCGTCACCGTCATGCACCTGATCCCGCGACGACGCGGAGCCGCGGCGCACTGACGGTAGAATCGGCGACTCCGGCGTGGGTGATGACCCGCCAGAGAGCCCAGAGGGGCGCGCCGGGTCTGCACACCACAATCAAAGGAAGATCTCTCCATGTCCTTTGACCACAAGGTGGCCGACCTGAGCCTCGCCGAGGCCGGCCGGCACCAGCTCCGCCTCGCCGAGCACGAGATGCCCGGCCTCATGGCCATCCGCGAGGAGTACGCCGAGAGCCAGCCGCTCAAGGGCGCCCGCATCGCCGGCTCCCTCCACATGACCGTCCAGACGGCGGTCCTCATCGAGACGCTCACCGCGCTCGGCGCCGAGGTCCGCTGGGCCTCCTGCAACATCTACTCGACGCAGGACGAGGCCGCCGCCGCCGTCGTCGTCGGCCCCCACGGCACGCCCGACGACCTCCAGGGTGTCCCCGTCTTCGCCTGGAAGGGCGAGACCCTGCCGGAGTACTGGTGGTGCACCGACCAGATCCTCACGTGGCCGGGCGGTGAGGGTCCCAACATGATCCTCGACGACGGCGGCGACGCCACGATGCTCGTCCACAAGGGTCGTCGAGTGGGAGGAGGCCGGCCAGGTTCCCGCGACGACCGAGGAGGACTCCGAGGAGTTCGGCGTCTTCAAGGAGCTCGTGCGCCAGACGCTCGCCACCGACCCGCAGAAGTGGACGCACGGTCGCCGCCGGCATCAAGGGCGTCACCGAGGAGACCACGACAGGAGTTCACCGCCTCTACCAGCTCGCCGAGTCCGGCGACCTGCTCTTCCCGGCGATCAACGTCAACGACTCGGTGACCAAGAGCAAGTTCGACAACAAGTACGGCTGCCGCCACTCGCTCATCGACGGCCTCAACCGCGCGACCGACGTCCTCATCGGCGGCAAGGTCGCGGTCGTGCGCCGGCTTCGGCGACGTCGGCAAGGGCTGCGCCGCAGTCGCTCGGCCGGCCAGGGCGCTCGCGTCATCGTCACCGAGATCGACCCGATCTGCGCCCTCCAGGCCGCGATGGAGGGCTACCAGGTCGCCCGCCTCGAGGACGTCGTCGAGGACGGCCGACATCTTCATCACGACGACCGGCTGCTACGACGTCATCACCGCCGAGCACATGACGCAGATGAAGAACAAGGCGATCGTCGCCAACATCGGCCACTTCGACAACGAGATCGACATGGCCGGCCTGGCCCGCGTCCCCGGCATCCAGAAGACCGAGATCAAGCCGCAGGTCCACGAGTGGACGTTCACCTCGAGCAGACTGCAGATCATCGTGCTCTCCGAGGGTCGCCTGATGAACCTCGGCAACGCCACCGGCCACCCGAGCTTCGTCATGAGCAACAGCTTCTGCAACCAGACGATCGCCCAGATCGAGCTCTTCACCAAGACCGGCGACTACGACAAGCAGGTCTACACGCTGCCCAAGCACCTCGACGAGAAGGTCGCCCGCCTCCACCTCGACGCCCTCGGCGTCCGGCTCACCGAGCTGACCAAGGGCCAGGCCGAGTACCTCGGCGTCGACGTCGCCGGCCCGTACAAGCCGGAGCACTACCGCTACTGACGCCACCGAGGGGCAGCCCAGCCACAAGCGGACGTATGCCGCTGAGCTCGCCGAGCCCAGCGGCATACGTCATCGCCTTGCTGGGTCACCGGCCCGCGTGGTGGGCGAATGGCGAAACTGGCCAATGAAACCCCCGGTGACCCATCCTTGGCGCACGAGACGAAGGCAACCATGAGAAAGCTCCTGAGCGGTGCATTGGCGCTCACCCTCACCCTGGCGCTCGGCGCCTGCTCCACGCTGGAGGACGCCTTCATGAGTCCCGCGCCGACAGCCGTGCCGCGGGCGGACACGACAGCCGCGGACTCGACGACCGCGACGCCCACCACGAAGGCCACTGCGACCTCGCCTGCGGTCGACCAGACCACGCCCGAGGCGGCCATGGAGTCCTGGCTCACCGCCCTGGTCGCTGGCGACGGTGTCGCCGTCTGCGCCCTGATGGCGGCGGACGGCCAGCCGGTCAACAGCATCAAGGGCGCCGCGCCCGATTGTGGGGAGGCGCTGACGCCGCTGCTCAGCTCGCTGCAGGAGCTCAAGGGGGTGTTCGACGGCCTGAGCATTGACGGGGCGACCGTCATCGATGACCTGGCCACCTTCGAGGCCGCCACGGTGAAGCCCGACGTTGCAGCACAGGTGATCCACCGGTTCAAGGCCGTCAAGATCAAGGACAAGTGGTTCGTGACCGAATGACCTGAGGATGGGAGCGGGACGCTTCGGCGTCTCGAAGGCCGGCGCCGCTGTGTGATGATGTGGCCATGACGTGCGACCCCGCCTGCGGGCCGCGAAGGGAGATGACGTGAAGGGTCGGGTTCTGGTCGTCGACGATGACCTCGCCCTTGCCGAGATGCTGGGCATCGTGCTGCGCAACGAGGGCCTCGAGGTCACCCATGTGGCCGACGGAGGCGACGCCGTCCCGGCTTTCCGGGAGGCGCGACCCGACCTCGTCCTGCTCGATGTCATGCTGCCTGGCTTGGATGGCATGGAGGTGTGCCGACGGATCCGCGCGGAGAGCGGCGTGCCGATCGTGATGTTGACGGCCCGGACGGACACGGTCGACGTCGTCGTCGGGCTGGAGTCCGGGGCCGACGACTACGTGGTCAAGCCCTTCAAGCCGCAAGAGCTCATCGCACGGGTCCGGGCTCGACTTCGGCGAGGCGACGAGCCCGCGCCGGAGAAGCTGACGATCGGTGATCTCGAGATCGACGTCGCGGGGCACTCGGTCAGGCGGAATGGGAAGGCGCTGTCCTTGACGCCGCTCGAGTTCGACCTGCTCGTCGCCCTCGCGCGCAAGCCGTGGCAGGTCTTCACCCGCGAGGTGCTGCTCGAGCAGGTATGGGGCTATCGCCATGCGGGCGACACCCGTCTCGTCAACGTGCACGTGCAGCGACTGCGCTCGAAGATCGAGCACGATCCCGAGCGCCCGGAGATCGTGGTCACGGTCAGGGGCGTCGGCTACAAGGCGGGCCCCGCCTGAGGCCTGTCGGCAACGGCAGCGCCGCGGAGTCGGGCGATGGAGATGAGTGAGCGGCCCACCGCAGTGATGGAGATCGACGAGACCGCCCGGGGCCACCGGCCCCGGAGCCGCTGGGAGCGATTTGCGCACCAGCTGAAGACGCTGTGGCGCCGGCCCCTCCACCTGTGGCGCGCCTCGCTCGGCTTCCGCGTCGTCGTGACGACCATGCTCCTCGGCCTTCTCGTGCTCACGGCGGTCGGCACCTATCTCTACGGCTCCATCGCCCAGGGCCTCGTGGACGGGCGACAGAGCATCGCGGCAGTCGACTCCCAGCGTGACGCGAAGGACACGCAGAACTACTTCCAGTACACCGACAAGGTGGACTCCACCGCGGACGTCAGCCAGGGGGCCACCGACCAGATCAGGTCGCTGCAGCGCGACAGCGGGACCCAGGAGCGCTACGTCGTCCTGTCTCGTCTCGACACGAACAACAACCCGAACATCATCGGGCCGATCGAGAGCGGCTCTGTCGGAGCCCGCTTCATCCCCAAGGAGCTGTCCCAGGCGGTCGCCGAGAACCCGGATCGACAGCAGATGCAGATCACGACGGTCGACCTCGGCGACAGCACCGTCTCCGCGCTCGTCGTGGGCCAGCAGGTAGCACTGCCGGTGGTCGGAGACTACGGCCTGTATTTCATCTATCCCATGCAGCGCGAGCGCGACATCATCAACCTCGTCGGCCGGACCTTCCTGCTCGGTGGGGTCGCGCTCATCCTCCTCGTGGGCGCCATCGCCTTCGTCGTGACCCGGCTCGTCGCCGACCCCGTGCGCCGCGCAGCGATCGTCGCCGAGCGTTTCGCGGAGGGCAACCTCAACGAGCGCATGCGGGCCAAGGGGGAGGACGACCTGGCGCGCCTCGGGAACTCGTTCAATGCCATGGCGGCGTCGCTGCAGCAGCAGATTGCCCAGCTCGAGAACCTCTCCCGGGTGCAGCAGCGCTTCGTCTCCGACGTCTCCCACGAGCTGCGCACCCCCCTGACGACGATCCGGATGGCCGGTGAGCTCATCCACGACTCACGAGGCGCGTTCGACCCGGCCGTGGCGAGATCGGCGGAGCTGCTGATGGGCGAGCTCGACCGCTTCGAGTCCCTCCTGACGGACCTGCTCGAGATCTCGCGCTTCGACGCCGGCGCCGCCGTCCTCGAGATCGAGGCCACTGACCTGCGGGGCTGCGTTGAGCGGGCGGTCGACGCCCACCGCACCCTGGCTGGGCGCAAGGGCATCGAGCTCGTCGTCCACGAGCCAGCATTCCCGGTCGTGGCCGAGATGGACTCACGCCGGATCGAGCGCGTGCTGCGCAACCTCATCGCGAACGCGATCGAGCACGGTGACGGTCGACCCGTGGAGGTCACTCTGGGCTCCAACGACTCGGCCGTGGCGGTCACGGTCCGGGATCATGGGGTAGGTCTGCGGCCGGGTGAGGCGGCCCTCGTGTTCACTCGGTTCTGGCGGGCGGATCCAGCCCGCGCACGCACGACCGGAGGCACCGGCCTCGGACTGGCCATCTCGCTCGAGGACGCCCGGCTGCACGCCGGAAGGCTCGAGGCCTGGGGCGTCCCTGGGGAGGGCTCATGCTTCCGGCTCACCCTGCCACGGCACGCCGATGCGACCATCACCGGTTCTCCGCTGCCGTTGAGCCCGCTTGCTGCGCGAACCCATCGCGACCGGGCCGGAGCGGGCGAGGAGGAGTGGAACGCATCCGGAGGCGTGACTGAGGACACGGTCAAGCTGCGCCGGATCACCCGCACCCAGGCGCCGACCGGGGCGGAGCACCCGTCGTGATGGCTGCGGTGCTGCGCCGGGTGGCGGTCGTCCTTGCAGCCTTGCTCGTGGCGGGAGTGGCTGCCGGTTGTGCCGGGCTGCCGGACTCCTCGCGGGTCAGCGATGGGCGCCGGCTCGACGAACCGATCAACGATCAGTTCCGCGTGACGGCGCAGTTGCCGGTCGCCGGCGCAAGCCCGGAGCAGATCGCCCGTGGCTTCATCCGCGCAGGTGAGGACCAGGCTGAGACGCACGCCACCGCGAAGGCCTACCTCAGCGAGCCATCGGTCGGCCGATGGCGCTGGTCCGCCCACGACACGCTCATCTACAACCGGGCCAGTGACCTCCACGTCCGGCGGACCGGCGACAGCTCCATCGAGGTCAGCGTCGCGCCCGTGGGCGTGCTGGGAACGGATGGCCGCTACCGCGACGCCGACCCCGGCACGGTGATCCGTACGACCTTCGGCCTGACGCAAGTGGCCGGTGAGTGGCGCCTCGAGCTGCCCGAGGAAGGGTTCGGTGTCTGGCTGGAGGCGACCGCCTTCGACAACCTGTACATCGCCGCCCCCGTGCACTACGTCACGCCCTCCGGCCGCGAGCTGGTCCCGGACACGCGGTGGTTCCCCCGTGGGCCACGGCTGGCGACGAGCCTGGCGCGGGCCCAGCTCGAGCCGGTGCCGCCCCACCTCGCCGGCGCGGTGACCACCGGCTTCCCCGCCGCGACGCGGCTCGCCGTCGACTCGGTCCCCATCGAGTCGGGGCACGCCCAGGTGGACCTCAGCTCGGTCGCGCTCTCGGCGGGCCTCGAGGAGCGGCGCGCGATGTGGGCGCAGCTCTCGGCGACCCTGTCGAGGGCGAACGTCTCCTCCATCTCCATCTCGGTCGAAGGTACCGGGCTGGAGCTCGCCGGCGTGGGGACGAGCCTCTCCGCGCCGCAGGAGGTCGGCTATGGCTTCACGCCTGCGCCCGTCTTCGACTCGGCCCTCATCCGCAGCGGGAAGACCTTCAAGCGAATCGATCCCACCTTCATCCCCGACGATGCGAATGCGCAGGGACGTCGGGGGGCGCAGTCCCTCAAGCCGGACGACCCGAACCAGCCGGCCGGTGAGTGGACCCAGCTGACCCTGTCGCGCGACGGGAACCAGGTTGCCGCGGTCGGCGGGGACCTCAAGGAGCTGTCCGTCTGGCCGGCGCACGAGAAGGCGGTGCGCATCGCCGGCAGCTGGAGCAACCTCATCCGGCCGGCCTATGACCGGAACCAGTACCTCTGGATCGCCGGACGCGGAGGGGGGAGCGCACGGGTCTGGACGGTCAACACGGCGTCCCTCGTACCGAGTCCGAAGCCCGTCGTCGTCGACGTGCCCTGGCTCGGTGGGAATGAGATCGTGGCGCTGACGCTGTCGGGCGACGGGAGTCGTGCACTCATCATCACCCAGGACCCGAAAACCGCAACGAGCCAGCTGCACGTCACCGGTGTGGTGCGGGCGCCCAACGGACAACCGGCGGCGCTCGCCGAGCCGCTTCGCCAGGCGCAGCCGCTGAGCCAGCTGAAGGACGTGGTCTGGCTCGGCGCCGAGTCCTTTGCCGTCCTCGGTCGCCTCACGGACCGGGACGACGTGAGTCCGTGGATCGGCCACATCGGTGGCGGGCTCGACGGACTGCGCGTCCGCATTGGCCTGAGCGACCCCACGAAAGAGCGTCTCCAGCCCGTTCAGGGGGGTGCCCGGACGATCACGACGACCGGTGGCCAGCGGGGTCTCATCTGCCTGACCGATGACAAGACGGTGATGGCCAAGGCGGGCCTGATCTGGCGGCAGATCGGGGCCGGCACCGATCTGCTCGTGCCGGGCCGCTGAGCTGGCTGCGGCTGGACGCAGCGACTGCCTGTCCACAGACCTGGCGGCTCGGCGACGCCATCCACAGGCCGCACCATCGGGCTCGCTCATCGGCAGCCCACCCGATCTGCTGGCCGGGTGGGCCGTCTCCTCGCCGAGCTGATCGATCTCGTGCTGCCCCTCGAGTGTGCCGCCTGCAGGCGCCCCGGCGACTCATGGTGCCGTCGCTGCTCGGCCGCACTCGCCAGGTCCCGGCTGGCACCGGGCGTCCGCCCGGTCGCGCCTGACCCGGTCCCGTCAGGCTTTCCCGACTGCTTCGCCTGGGGCCGGTACACCGGCCCGCTGCGCGCCGGCATCCGGTCCTGGAAGGACGGTGGCAGGAGGGACCTCGATCGGGGCCTGGCCCTCCTCCTCGCCTCCGCGATGGCGACCGCCCTCCGCGGGCCGGCACCCGGCTCTCCGGGCGGGGGCAGCTGGGCGGGCGGTCCGGTCCTCATCGTCACCGTCCCGTCGTCGGCGCGGGCCGTGCGCCTCAGGGGTGACCGTCCGCTCGAGCACGTGACGCAGCATGCGCTCGAGAGCCTGGCCGGCGCTCCGGGGCAGGGGCCACGTCTGCTGGGCCCGCTGGACGCCCTCCGACACCAACGGGTGGTCGCTGACCAGGCTGGCCTGGGGGCGGTCGGCAGGATCGCCAACCTGCAGTCGTCCATGGAGGTGGAGCGCCGGACGGCAGCACTCGTCCGGGGTCAGCGGTGCCTCATCGTCGATGATGTCGTCACGACGGGAAGCACCCTCGCGGAAGGTGCGCGAGCCCTGCGAGCCGCTGGTGCGATCGACGTGCGGGCGGCTGTCATCGCAGCGACCCCACGCCGCCCATGACCTGACTCATGGCCCTTCCGGGATGCCTTCCCACAACCGAGCGGTCCAAGTACTGTCATCGAAAGGAGACCCCCGGCCCCGTGGTGCGGCGTCAACTCGACAGCTTGACCGCGCTGGGCCTCATCGAAGGAGAGGGTGGTGCCGAGGTGACGCGGGGGCCTGTCCCGGGCCCCGAACCAGGAGCACTGAGCGCCCAGAGCGCGATCAAGGAGGAACCGTGGAGATTGTCGTGACTGGACGCCGCGTCCAGGTCCCTGACCGATTCCGTGAGCTGTTGAACGAGCGCTTGGGCAAGGTTGTTGCACTGGCGCCGAAGGTGCATCGAATCGACGTCGTCGTGACGCACGAGCAAGTTGCCCGAGGCCGTGGGTCCGAGCGAGTCGAGATCACCTGCCGCGCGAAGGGACCCGTCATTCGCGCGGAGGCTGCGCTCGATGACAAGTACGCCGCGCTCGATGCGGCTGTCGACAAGCTGATGGAACGTCTTCGCAGGGTCAACGACAAGCGCCGCGTGAGCCGGGGCAGGCGGGTTCCCGAGTCCGTCGCGCAGGCGACCGCGCGCATCGATGCGGTGAACGGCTCCGCGCCCGCCGGGGCTGCGACCGACGTGGAGGCCGGCTCCGGGACCAGGGCGGAGGAGGAGGGCCGCTTCGGCGCTGTGGGCAGCTCGCCCATCGAGGTCCGCGAGAAGGTCCACACCGCTGCTCCGATGTCCCTTGAGGACGCGGTCAACCAGATGGAGCTCGTGGGCCACGACTTCTTCCTCTTCCATGACATTGACACCGACCGGCCGAGCGTGGTGTACCGCAGACGCGGCTGGAGCTATGGGGTTCTGCACCTCGAGACGGAGCAGCCCGTCGCTGCCACGGGCTGACCACGGTCCCCGTCCCGCAGGAGCGCCTGCCCTGCCAAGATGAGGGGGTGAATCCCGCGCCCCCAGACGTCATCAGAGTGCTCATCGTCGACGACCACGCGCTGTACCGGCGCGGGCTGCAGACGGTGCTCGCGACGGAAGATGGGATCGATGTGGTGGGGGAGGCGGCCGACGGGAACGAAGCGGTTGACCTTGCCGAGGAGACGCTGCCCGACGTCATCGTCATGGATGTCGGGATGCCGAAGCGTGGCGGCATCGAGGCCTGCCGGGTCATCAAGCAGCGCATCCCGTCGGCTCGCATCATCATGCTCACCAGCTCCGACGACGAGGAGCATCTGTTCGAGGCCGTCCGCGCCGGGGCCAACGGCTACCTGCTCAAGGACGTGCCGCCAGAGGAAGTGGCGGTCGGGATCCGGGGAGTCTTCGACGGGCAGTCGCTCATCTCGCCGATGATGGCCTCGAAGCTGCTCCAGGAGTTCTCGAAGATGAGCCGGCACGAGGCGGCGGCTCCCGCCCCGACCCAGAGCTCGAGCTGCCACGCCTGACCGATCGCGAGCTCGGCATCCTCCGGCTCGTCGCGCGCGGCAAGCTCAACCGCGAGATCGCCGGGGATCTGTTCATCT
This sequence comes from uncultured Actinomycetota bacterium, assembly GCA_963826445.1. GTDB lineage: Bacteria > Actinomycetota > Actinomycetes > Actinomycetales > Dermatophilaceae > Intrasporangium. The sequence goes on along the minus strand of CAWGXD010000017.1, from coordinate 10,882 downwards.
CCGAGAACACCGTCCGCAACCACATCCGGAACATCTTGGACAAGCTGCAGATGCACTCGCGCATGGAGGCGGCGATGTACGCCGTCCGGCAGCGGCTCATCGAGCCGGGGGAGTGAACAGCGGCGTGTCCACCGGCCCGGTCCGTCAGCTGACCCCTGCGCAGGCTCGCCGCATCGCGATCGCAGCCCAAGGCTTTCTCGACCCGCGTCCGGCGCCCTTCGCCGCCTCGATGCGCCACATCCAGCGCGTCATCGACCGCGTCGGCGTCGTGCAGATCGACAGCGTCAACGTCCTGTCGCGCAGCCACTACCTCCCGTTCTTCTCGCGTCTCGGCCCCTATGACCGCACGATGCTCGAGCGGGCTCGCGACCGGGCGCCTCGGCGGCTCGTCGAGTACTGGGCCCACGAGGCGAGTCTCATTCCGCCGAGACCTGGCCCCTGCTCGACCACCGGATGCGCCGCGCCGCGGACGGCGCCTGGGGATCGATGCGCCGGATCCTCGCGGAGCGCCCGGACTTCGTCGACCTGGTCCAGCGCGAGGTCGACGAGCGCGGGCCGATGACCGCTCGCGAGGTCGAGGTCGCGCTCAGCCACGACCAGCCGCGCGACAAGGAGAACTGGGGGTGGAACTGGAGCGAGGTGAAGCAGGCCCTCGAGTACCTCTTCTGGGCCGGCCGGATCAGCTCCGCCGGGCGCACGGCGCAGTTCGAGAGAGGTACGCCTCGCTCGAGCTGACGGCACCACGGCAGCTGAGAACGGCTTGGCGTGATCGGCCCGGCCCCGAGACTGACCCAGATCGCTTCGTCGAGCTCGTCCGCATCGCGGCCCGGGCCCACGGCATCGGGACCGAGCTCTGCCTCGCCGACTACTTTCGGATCAAGCGCGCCGATGCCCGGGTGGCGATCAGTCGGCTGGAGACCGCCGGCGAGCTCATCCCGGTCGACGTGCCGGGCTGGCGCCCCGCGTGGCTGCACGCCGGTGCCCGTATCCCGCGGAGGGTCCACGCCGAGGCCCTGCTCAGCCCGTTCGACTCGCTCGTCTGGCAGCGCGACCGGGTCCATGCCCTCTGGGACTTCCACTACCGCATCGAGATCTACACTCCGGCGCACAAGCGCGTGCACGGGTACTACGTGCTGCCCTTCCTCTACGGTGACGCGCTCGTCGCGCGATGCGACCTCAAGGCGGACCGCGCCGCAGGAGTCCTGCGCTGCCACGCCGTCACCTGGGAGCCGGACGCGCCCCTCGATGCCCGTCCGGCGCTGGAGCGCAACCTCGAGTCGATGGCCCACTGGCTCGGGCTCGACCACGTCGTGATCGCCACGGACTCCTGAGGAGTGAAGCCCAGCGGCATACGGCCCATGATGGCGGCCGGGGAACTCACTCAAGGCTCCGGTCCGTTGGTCCGGAAGGCCTGCCTGCGACTAGCCTAGGCAGGTCCCGTGACCACACGGGCGATCGTGCCCGCCCAGCGGCGGGTGGCATCACGTTGAGTCGGGAGTGAGACGCACCATGGTCTTGGGCATCGAGAAGCTGCTGCGCGCCGGTGAGGGCCGGATCCTGAAGCGCCTTGCAGGCATCGCCGCGCAGGTCAACGCCCTCGAGGACGACTTCGAGAAGCTCACCGACGAGGAGCTGCGCGAGGAGACCGCCGTCTTCCGCAAGCGCCTCGCCGACGGCGAGACCCTCGACGACCTGCTGCCCGAGGCGTTCGCCGCGGTCCGCGAGGCGAGCAAGCGCACCCTCGGCAAGCGGCACTTCGACGTGCAGATCATGGGCGGCGCGGCGCTGCACCTGGGCAACGTCGCCGAGATGAAGACCGGTGAGGGCAAGACCCTCGTCGCGACGCTGCCGTCCTACCTCAACGCGCTCACCGGCAAGGGCGTGCACGTCATCACGGTCAACGACTACCTCGCCGAGTACCAGTCCGAGCTGATGGGCCGCATCCACCGCGCCCTCGGCCTCGAGACCGGCTGCATCCTCGCCGCGATGACGCCCGAGCAGCGCCGCGCGGAGTACGCCAAGGACATCACCTACGGCACGAACAACGAGTTCGGGTTCGACTACCTGCGCGACAACATGGCGTGGGAGCCCGAGCGAGCTCGTCCAGCGCGGGCACCACTTCGCGATCGTCGACGAGGTCGACTCGATCCTCATCGACGAGGCGCGCACCCCGCTGATCATCTCCGGCCCGGCCGACCAGCCGACCAAGTGGTACGTCGAGTTCGCCAAGATCGTCCCGCGGCTCGAGCGCGGCGAGCTGGAGCGGCCGCGGCGACTACGAGGTCGACGAGAAGAAGCGCACCGTCGGCGTGCTCGAGGCCGGCATCGAGAAGGTCGAGGACCTGCTCGGCATCGAGAACCTCTACGAGTCGGTCAACACCCCGCTCATCGGCTACCTCAACAACGCCATCAAGGCCAAGGAGCTGTTCAAGCGCGACAAGGACTACGTCGTGATGAACGGCGAGATCCTCATCGTCGACGAGCACACCGGCCGCATGCTCCCCGGCCGCCGCTACAACGAGGGCATGCACCAGGCCATCGAGGCCAAGGAGGGCGTCGAGATCCAGAACGAGAACCAGACCCTCGCGACGATCACCCTGCAGAACTACTTCCGCATGTACGACAAGCTGTCGGGCATGACCGGTACCGCCCAGACCGAGGCCGCCGAGCTCAACTCGATCTACAAGCTCGGCGTCGTCCCGATCCCCACGAACATGCCGATGATCCGCGCCGACCAGGCCGACCTCGTCTACCGCACCGAGGAGGCGAAGTACAACGCCGTCGTCGCCGACATCGTCGAGCGGCACGACGCCGGGCCAGCCGGTCCTCGTCGGCACCATCTCGGTCGAGAAGAGCGAGTACCTCTCCCAGCAGCTGAAGCGCAACGGGGTCACGCACGAGGTCCTCAACGCCAAGCAGCACGAGCGTGAGGCCGCGATCGTCGCGGAGGCCGGCCGCAAGGGCGCGGTGACGGTCGCCACCAACATGGCCGGCCGAGGCACCGACATCATGCTCGGCGGCAACCCGGAGTTCCGGGCGATCGCCGCGCTCAAGGGCCGCGGCCTCGACCCGGACGAGACCCCGGAGGAGTACGAGGCGGCGTGGGACGAGGCGCTCGCCGCCGCCGAGGCGGCGGTCGCGACCGAGCACGACGAGGTCACCGGACCTCGGCGGGCTCTACGTGCTCGGCACCGAGCGGCACGAGTCGCGCCGCATCGACAACCAGCTGCGTGGTCGGTCCGGCCGCCAGGGCGACCCCGGCGAGTCGCGGTTCTACCTGTCGCTGCAGGACCACCTGATGCGGCTGTTCAACGCCGGCCCTGGTCGACCGGTTCATGACCTACGGCGGGCATGGAGGACGACCAGCCGATCGAGTCGAAGATGGTCACGAGCTCGATCCAGAAGGCGCAGGGCGCAGGTCGAGGCGCAGAACTACGAGATCCGCAAGAACGTCCTCAAGTACGACGACGTGATCAACCGGCAGCGCCAGGTCATCTACGAGGAGCGACGCGCGGGTCCTCGAGGGGCGAGGACCTGCACGAGCAGCTCCGGATGTTCGTCAACGATGTCGTCGGCGGCTATGTCGACGCCGCGACCGCTGAGGGATTCGCTGCCGACTGGGACCTCGAGCGGCTCTGGGAGGCGCTGCGCAGGTGTACCCCGTCGGCATCACGATCGAGGAGCTCGAGGACCTCACGGGCGGTCGGAACGGCTCGAACGCAGAGCTGCTCCGCGAGCAGCTGATGTCCGACGCGCACCACGCCTACGACCAGCGCGAGGAGGCCCTCGGATCCGAGGACCATGCGCGAGGTCGAGCGCCGTGTCGTGCTCTCCGTCCTCGACCGCAAGTGGCGCGAGCACCTCTACGAGATGGACTACCTCCAGGAGGGCATCGGGCTGCGGGCGATGGCCCAGCGCGACCCGCTGATCGAGTACCAGCGCGAGGGCTTCCAGCTCTTCGAGGCCATGATGGACGCCATCAAGGAGGAGTCGGTCTCGAACATCTTCTCCGTGCAGGTCGAGGTGACGCCGCCGGCGCAGCAGGTTGGTGCCACTCCGATGGCGGTCGGTGACCTGGTCGGCGGGGTGGCCCAGGCTGTCGCTGCGGAGGCCCCCGCTGCGGAGGCGCCCGCCGCTGCCGCGCGAGGGGGTGCCGCGCCGGCGGGTGCGGGGCGCACTCGGGCGGCCGTGGCCGCCAACGTCAGTGGGGCGGGAGGACGTTCGGATGGCGTGAAGGTGTCGGGCGTCGACCTCGCGACACCGGAGCAGCGGTCGTCTGCGCTGCGCTACACCGCCCCGGGCGAGGACGGTCGGGCCGTCGAGACGGGACAGCAGCCCGTCGAGCGCAAGGCGGACCGTCGCGGCAAGAAGGTGAAGCGGCGCCGACGCTGAAGCAGGCTCGAAGGTGGGAAGGGTCCGACCACGGCTGGTCGGACCCTTCCGCGTCTTGGGATCGCAGCGTGGCGTGACCTCTGGCCGGCTCCCAGCCCACCTGCCCTGATCGAGTGAACACGTTTCGGGGAGAGGTGACCCCAAGGCTGTTCTTTCGATCGGGGAGGGGCGCCAGGGCGTCAAGTCAGCCGACGGCCACCTGCGTCATCAGCCACCGGCCGTCGAGGCCCTCAAGGCGGAACGCAAGCGCGCGGACCCGACCGTGCGAGACCACGACCGCGCAGGCCTCGATCACGCCGTCGGCCGGCTCGCACAGCCGAATCCGACGAACCACAGCGGCGCGGCGGGCTCCGCCGCGCAGTCGGCGACTGGAAACGAGCGCTCGTCGCGCGAGCAGGGAGTACACGGTTGGGCTCGTGTGCCGAATGAGCTGGGTGGCCGGCCGCTGACCCGAGATGACCTCGACGACCGCTTGGGCGATCTTGGCCACGAACGGCTCGGGCTCCGGAAGATCGTTGGAACGGGTCGGCCGGTGCGCGAACTCGTCATCGACAGCGGGGAAGAAATCGAGCGCCAAAGCCTCTTGGGTGTACGGCGTCGACTCGAACAACCACGCCTCATCCGCGCTGATCCGGCCCGGTTCGGTGTCGGGGATGCGTCGCACGGTGAAGGCCGCACCGGCGGACGACCAGTGACCCCATGGCTCCTTGGCCCGTGCGGCGCTCACCGGAGCACCTCGGCGAGCGGTGCCTGCAGCTGCTGACCCGGAGCGACGACGTCGGGATCGTCACCGATGACGGCGCGGTTGGCCTCGTACCAGCGGGGCCACTCGGCTGCGACCTCGGCGTCCGTGGCGCCTGATCCGAGGTGCGCTGCGGCGATCGACCACAGGGTGTCGCCTCGTCGTACGGTGACCGTGTCGCTCGTCGTGCTCGTCGGCCGAAGTGCCGGCTCGAGCAGCCGGGCGTGGTGGGGCTGGATGGCCGCCGTCGGACGGTCCGGCACCCACCCGGGCCGCGGCGCGGCTGGGGCCGAGCCGACGTCGTCGCCTCTGGTGACCTTCGTGGTGGCCGCCTGGCTGCCCGCGGAGTAGCCAGGAGTCGGCGGCGGCGGGACGCCCTGCTGCCGACCGCCGGCGTCCGCAGTGCTCGTGGCGACGGCCACCGGCGCCGGCAGGGCCACGGTGCCGATAGAGGCGCCCAGGGTGAGGGACAGGACCCGGCGTGCGAGTTGCGGTGTCAGCAACCGTGCCAGTCGCTGGAAGACCGCTCCCACGACGCCTGGCGCGGCGGCCACGAGGGCGACCAGGACGGTGAGGGTCAGCCAGCCGGTGAGCGCTGCACCGGCCCACGCCAAGGCGGCTCTGATGACTTCGTCGACGCTGGCAGGGCCCGCAGAGGAGGTCCTCGGCCAGCCGGTGGAGGCCACTCGAGTGAGGCACCAGCTGACGGTCCCGGAGCTGACGGCGATCAGAAGTCCCGCGGCCACCGGCTGCTGCTCGCCGCTAGCCCGGGCAGGTCCTGCATTGCTCATAGACCTCATTTAAGGCTGTTTGGTTTCGTTTGACAATACTTGGTTCAGTTCACTGACATCAGTAAGGTTGGGCAGTGGATGTGTCCGGCACAGGATCGGGGGATACCTACGTGAGATGGGAACGGCTGTTCGCTGAGCTGGACGCCCGGTTCGACGCCGAGGTGAGCCTCGAGCGCGACGCCGAGATCGCCGACAGGACGCGACGCGAGCGGGCGCAGATCCCCCTGTACGGTCGACTCCTCGCCAACGTCGGGCGAGGGAGCATCTCCGTCCGACTTCCCGGAGGGCCGGGTCCACGAGTCATCGTCGGCACGCCAAGCGACGTCGGTCCCGACTGGCTGCTGCTCGTCGACACCGCCCACCAGTCACTCCTGGTGCCGCTGGCGGCGGTGAGGAGCATCACGGGGCTGCACCCCGGAGCACAGGAGGCCAGCCTCGTCGCAAGACGATTCACGCTGGGGGCCGCGCTGCGTGGGATCAGTCGCGACCGTGCGGCCGTCGATCTCGTGGATGTCGAGGGCCAGGTGCTGACCGGGACGGTCGACGCGGTCGGGTCGGATCACCTCGACCTGGCCGAGCACGCGCCCGACGAGCCGCGTCGGGCCCGTCATGTCGTCCGGACCCACGTCATCCCCATCGCTGCGCTCGGCTCGGTCCGTCGTCGCTGATCCAGGTCCTCGTCCTCCGCCGATTGCCGGGTCCTGCTGGGGCGTCAGTCGTCCACGGTGCCCCCGAAGGGGTGGGCCTGGACAAACGTGCGCGTTTCGGCGTACATGCGTTGGATGTAGTTCTCGAGCTCCGCGACCTCGACTCGCCACTGGCCACGGCCGCCGATCTTGATGGCGGGCAGCTCGCCAGAGCGCACCAGAGCGTATGCCTGTGCTGCGGAGATGTTCAGGATCTCTGACACCTCCGCCAGTTGGAGGAACCTCTGGGCCACGATCGCTCCTTTGTTTCATCCCACGGGGCGTGGTCCACCCAGTACGCCACCGAGCACGCCGTCGAGGCACTTATACCCGGCGTGGGGTTGCGTCGCACACAGTCCGTCATCTCGGCCCTGCCCATGGTAGGCAAGCCGTGGACTGGTTGATTCGCTTATGCACAGTTCGCCACCTCCGGAGGCGGTTTGTGCGCGGGTGCGGCAGGATGTTTCCCGCGCGCCGTTCCACGTGACATCAAGGGGGTTGTGACCGCATGGGCGAACTGGCTGTGCCGACGGCAAAGCGGCTGCAGAAGCCGTCCTGGAAGGACAGCCGGCTCCTGGTGGGCGTCATCCTCGTCGTCGCTGCGGGCACCCTCGGGGCCAGGCTCGTCGCGAGTGCCGATGACCGCATGCCCTACTTCGTCGCCGTGGAGAACCTGGTCGCCGGGGAGGCGGTCACCGCCGCCTCCTTCCAGCGCGTCGATGTTGCGCTTGCGGACAGTCTCGGCCGCTATGTCCCGGCAGACGCGCCGGTGCCGGAGGGAAGGATCATGCTGCGTGACATCCTGGCCGGCGAGCTCGTGCCCACCACTGCCCTCGGCTCTCCCGGGGATGTCGATGTGCAGCGTGTGACCGTCCCCGCCGACGGCCATTCGACCGCCGGACTGGAACGTGGTCAACGCGTGGACCTCTACGTCACGCCGGATTCCAACCGTCGTGTGACCGATGCCAGCACCCCGAGGCGCACGTCACGTCTGCTTCAGGCAGTTGCGGTCGTCGACGTGCGGGCTGCCAGTGGCGGTTTCGGTGCCACCGCAACGACATCGGTGCAGCTCTATGTGCCGGCTGAGCACGTCAGGGCGGTCGTCGAGGCGGTGGACCAGGACGCGAAGATCACGCTCGTCCCGGTGAAAGGGCCGGTGAAAGGGCCGGTGAACGGGCCCGTGAATGCGCCGGTGGACGAGGGTGGAGACGCATGACCGACGTCATCACCGGCCTCGGACCCGCGTGGGAGTCAGTGGTCGCCACCACCCTCGAGTCGTCTGCAGATCTCACCGTCACGCGTCGCTGTGCGGATGTCGCCGAACTGCTCTCCGTGGCCGAGGCCGGTCTGGGGCAGTGTGCCGTCGTCAGCGCCGATCTGCATGGCCTCGATCTCGGCCTCGTCCATCGTCTGAGCCAACGCGGCGTCCTCGTCGTGGGGCTGTACCCGACGGGGGATGACGGCGCCGAAATACGACTACGTCAGCTCCGGATCCCCGTCGTCCTACCCATCGAGGCAAGCGCCGCAGACTTCAGCGCGGCCGTCGCAAACCAGACACAGACGCGCACCAGCGGGCGTCCGAACCCGACGGACCTCCCAGACGTGGGAGTGGCAGAGGCCTCGGGACAGCTGCTGGTGCCCGACCACGTTCCGGATGAGTTGGTGGACAGTGGCCGTGGCACCATCGGCTACTCCAAGCCGACTCCCGGCTCCGAACCGCCCTCCCCGTCCGGCACTTCGCCGTTTGACGGTGGCGACGACCGTGGGTGGCAACCGCGCGGCTCCGGGCCTGAGTCCGCCACGTCGACGGACTCAGAACAACCGGCGCGTTCGACGATCATCGCGGTCTGGGGGCCCACGGGTGGTCCGGGCCGCACGACGGTCGCGGTGAACCTGGCGGCGGAGATCGCAAGCCGCGGCCGCGAGGTCCTCCTTGTCGACGCGGACACCTACGGCGGCAGCGTGGCGCAGGTCCTCGGTCTCCTCGACGAGGCGCCAGGGATCGCGGCCGCATGCCGGGCGGCGGACCACGGCACGCTGGACCTGCCGGCCCTGGCGCGCATCGCTCCCGTTGTCATGCCCGGCCTTCGCGTGCTGACCGGGCTGCCCAAGGCGGAGCGGTGGCCGGAGCTGCGGGCTGCGGCCCTCGAGCGCGTCCTGGAGCTGGGGCGCGGCCTGGCACCTGTCATCGTCGTCGACTGCGGTTTCTGCATCGAGAACGACGAAGAACTCAGCTATGACACCGCGGCGCCCAGACGCAACGAAGCGACCCTGACGACGCTCGCCCTGGCCGACACGGTGCTCGCCGTTGGGAACGGGGACCCCGTTGGGCTCCAGCGTTTTGTCCGAGCTCTCCAGGAACTCGGCTCCGTGCCCTCCCCTGCGCCCGTGCCCGTCGTCAACCGGGTCCGCAGTTCTGCGGTCGGATCACGTCCCCAGGAGCGGATCGCCGAGTCCCTGCTGCGTTTCGCCGGCCTGGACGGCCTGCACTTCCTACCCGACGACGCGGCAACCGTCGATGCCGCCGTCCTTGCCGGGCGATCGGTGGTCGAGCACGCGCCGACCTCAGCGGTGGGCGCCGCCTTTGCAGACCTGGCCACGTCGGTCGCGCCCTGGACGCGGACGCGGGTAACTGGTCGTCAGCGCCGGCTCCTTCGGGCGAGGGCTGCCGGATGACCGCAGATCAGGGAGTGAACAGGATCGTCAGGCCCGCGAAGGTGTAGGCAAGCATGACGACCATGAGCGGCACCTGGCCGACGATCGCGGCGCGCCGATCGAGCACCGTGATAGCGCGCTCGTGGGCGGCGAGCACAGCCAGCAGGTGACCCACGACGATGCTGACCGCCTGGATCGTCGCGACGAGTGTGGCCTGGATCAGCGGTCGTCATCAGGGTGACCTCGGCGGTGCCCAGCAGGTCCGCTCCGGTGCCGAGAGGGTCACTGAGCAGCGCCAGCGACCGGCGCCTGGTAGACCCACAGCGACCAGTAGTGCGCGACGACGTATCCGCCGGCGATGGGGATGAGCGAGGGGGCGAAATCGGAGACGAAGTGAGAACGAGTCTCGAATTCCCTTGCCCGACAGTGCCATCGATGCGGCAGAGGCCAACCAGAGCGTCACGGCCACGGCCGCGAAGAACGCGAGCAGGGTCGCCGTCTTGAGCAGCGACGCCGGGACGGCCGAGGTCTGCACGAAGGTCGCCCATGACAGGTTCGCCGAGAACCCGTCGTATGCCGTGCCGCCGAGCATGACGGCAACCGTGGGCACGAGCCCACGCTGGCCATGCAGGCCGTTGACGCCGTGCAGCGGGGTGCGAAGCACCCACCGGCCGTCGTCGACGCCGCCCGAGGGGCGAGAGCAGGCCGAGCAGGCGTGACCACGCCTCGAAGGGGTCGGCCTGGTCGAACCACGTGCGGCCGAAGACGGCCAGCACCGAGCAGCGACACGGCGAAGAAGCCGGCGACGAGGAACCGGAGGAAGCCCAGGGACGTGTTCTCCTCGGCGACGAGCTCGACCCACGTGAAGGTGCCGAGCCCGAGCGCGGCCGGCCACCAGCCCCAGCGGTAGCGGCAGCGCGCGAGGTCGGGTGAGACGCGGGCGAGCCGGAGCAGCCCGGCGTGCAGCGCGCCGGAGCGGGTTGATGACGCGCCACACCGGTCCGAGGAGCATCGAGGAGAAGGCGAGACCGACCCAGAGCCACACGTAGACGACGTGCGGCACCGGGTTGCGCGCCGAGTCGGGGCCGAGGACGAGCGCGGCCAGCGTCCACACGGTGAGGCGGCCGCGAGCGTGCGGGCCACGACGCGGAGCCAGTGTGAGTCGAGCACGGCGGCGACGGGGGCCGGCAGCAGCAGCCCGTCGGTGTCGCGCAGCCGCGGCTCGCGCCACAGCGTGCCGATGGCGACGAACGAGATGACCAGGGCCGCGACGGCGCGCGATGACGAGGGCCGTGAACGGCAGCGGCAGGTCGCTGCGGCTGCCGACGCCGTGGGCCGGGGCAAGACCGACCAGGCAGGATGCGAGGAGGGCCACGGTCAGCGGACGGCGACCGTGAGCAGGGTCAGGGCCGGGTCGTGCGTCTCGACCTCGTAGGAGCCGGCCTCCTTGCCGGTCAGCCTCAGCGTCGTCGGCACGCCGGCCTTGAGGGACTCCTCGACGTCGAAACCGTGGGCGTGCAGCTCGTCGTCGTGGTCGCTCGTCACGACGAGCTCGAGCGTCGAGCCGAGCGGGAGGTCGACCTGCGCCGGGGCAGGTGTCACGGTCGTGCCCGGTG
>CAWGXD010000016.1:0-37582 GCA_963826445.1 uncultured Actinomycetota bacterium | reverse complement strand
ACGGTGACGGCAAGTGACTTGACGGCCGTCGCAGTGGCATTGTGGACGGGGGTCGGTCCGTCACCCGAGCCGCAGGCTGCGATGCCGGAGAGGGCGAGGACGCAGACGGCATACGGCAGGGCACGAAACGCACGCATGGCCACGATCCTAGGCAGGGCCGGTCTGGCAGAGTGTGAGCATGTCTGACCGGCTGACCTCGCTCGACGCGTCGTTCCTCTACCTCGAGGAGTCGACCACGGCGATGCACGTCGGGTCGGTCATGGTCTTCCAGCCGCCGCGCGAGGGCTTCGACTACGACCAGCTCGTGCGGATCATCGAGAGCCGCATCGGGGCGATCCCGCGCTTCCGGCAGAAGGTCCGCGACGTGCCGGGTCGCATCGCCAACCCGGTCTGGGTCGACGACGAGGCCTTCGACATGAGCTACCACGTGCGACGCGCGGGCCTTCCGCGCCCGGGCAGCGACCGGCAGCTGCAGGACTTCGTCGCCCGCGTCCAGCCGCGCAAGCTCGACCGCACCCGCCCGCTGTGGGAGGTCTACCTCGTCGAGGGGCTGCACGACGGCCGCGTTCGCCATCGTCACCAAGACGCACCACGCGCTCATCGACGGCGTCAACGCCCTCGACATCGCCCACGTCATCGTCGACGCCGTCAAGGGTGAGGGCCTCGACGACGATCATGGTGCCGTGGGAGCCGAGCCGCCGCCGTCCTCCGTCGAGCTGCTCACCGGCGCCGTCATCGACGCGGTGCGGCGTCCGACCCAGGTCGTCGACCTCGTCCGTGGCGGCCTCAACGACGCCCTCAACGTCGGCCTCCGTGCCGCCGAGTCGGCCGGTACCAGGTGCTCTCGACGGTCGCGCGCACGGCCGCGCGCCCGGCGCCCGACTCGCCGCTCAACGCCGAGGTCGGCTCGGCCCGCCGGTGGGTCATGGTCGTCGACCGACCTCGACGACTACCGCCTCGTGCGCAAGCGCCTCGCCCGCGGCGCCTACGCCGAGGACGTGACGATCAACGACGTCGTGCTCGCGACGATCGCCGGCGGCTTCCGCAGCTGGCTGCTCGGGCGGGGCGAGGCCGTCAGCCCGCACACGTCGTGCGCGCCATGGTGCCGGTCAGCATCTACGGCGACGACCCCGCCGGCATGTATGCCAACCAGGTCATGGCCTGCGTCGTCAACCTGCCGGTCGGCGAGCCGGGCGCCTCGATGCGGCTGCACCAGATCGCCTTCGCCATGCGCCAGCAGATGGAGGGCGGCCAGGCGGTCGGGGCCACCTCGCTCGCCAACCTCGCCGGGTTCGCGCCGCCGACCCTGCACGCCCTCGGGCGCCCGGCTCGGCTCGGCGATGTCGCGCCGGCTCTACAACGTCATGATCACCAACGTGCCCGGCCCGCAGACGCCCGCTCTACGCCGGCGACGCCGAGATGCTCTCGACCTATCCCGTCACGCCGCTCGCCAAGGGCAGGCGCTCTCGATCGGCATCACGTCCTACAACGGCGGGGTCTACTACGGCCTCAACGCCGACCGCGACGCGATGCCCGACGTCGACGTGCTCGGCCGACTCGATCGTCGAGTCCCTCGCGGAGCTGACGAGTGGGCGGGAGTCCTGATGCCGGTCGTGCGCGTCTACGTGCCGCTCGGGACGGCGAGATCTGGACGAGCTCGCCGACGACGGGGGCGCTCGCGCCGGTGCCGGCACGGCCCGCGGACCGCGTATGCCGTTACGGTCGGCTCGCGCGTCTCGTGCAGCCGGGTCTCGACGTCGAGGACCTCGAGTACGCCGCCTTCAGCGACGCCGTCGCGGCGTGCGGCCGCGGCCGCGTCGGCGCCGCGCCGACCGCCGGGTCGTCGCGGCCGCCGACGCCGACCCGACGTGGGTCTGGCCGGGGACGGCATGCCCGTCGTCGAGGTCGTGCTCGCGGCGCCGTTGCCGTCTCGCCGGTCGCGTCCTTCCACGTCGACGACGAGGTCGGCCGGCGGCGACGGACGAGGAGGCCGACGAGCTGCTCTGGTACGACGTGACCGAGCTCGACGAAGTCCGTTCCTTCTGGCCTGAAGCGGCTGCAGTCCGAGCGAATTGGCCGAAGTGAGCGGGGAGACGAGCTGGTCGCCCGTCTCGATGCCGCCGGCAATGTCGTCGGCGCGTGCCGGCGCTCCGTCATGCGGCGCGACAACCTCTGGCACGCGGCCTCGTCGATCGTCGTCCGAGGGCCGGACGGCGGCATCTACCTCCATCGCCGAACCCTATCGAAGGACGTCTTTCCCGGCCTGCTCGACTTCGCCGCCGGTGGTGTCGTCCTCGCGGATGAGGACCCAGCTGTGGGAGCCCTCCGCGAGGTCGACGAGGAGCTGGGCGTGCATGGCGCGGACCTGGTGCCACTCGGTGTCGTGGACTACGCCGACGAGCACACGAGCTACCACGCCCACCGGTTCCTCACGACCTGGGACGGAGCGATCCGCTGGCAGCCCGAGGAGGTTGCCTGGGGCGACTGGGTCCCGCTCCGGGACCTCGTGAGGCGCATCGACCGCGAGCCGGGGACCTTCGTACCCGACAGCGTCGCCGTCTGGCTCCCCGTGCTTCGCCACTGGGAGACGGTCACGACAGGGTGAGCTGACTGGTCAAACCCTTGCCAGATGACGAACGGTCGTGCTTTTATGGGCTCATGGGCAAGGGTGAGGAGACGAAGGCGGCGATCCTCGACGAGGCGAGCGACCTGGCGTCCCGGCTTGGCCTCGGCGGCCTCACCATCGGCACGCTGGCCACCGCGAGCAAGCTCTCGAAGAGCGGTCTCTATGCCCACTTCGCATCGAAGGAGTCGCTCCAGGTCGAGGTGCTTCAGTATGCCCGCGACCAGTTCACCGACCACGTCATGCGGCCGACGGTGAAGGCACCCAGGGGAGAGCCGCGTTTCCGGGCCTTCTTCGAGAACTGGCTTGCCTGGCAGGTCGGCCGGTTCGCGGGCGGGTGCATCTTCATCGACGCCGCGAGCGAGTTCGACGATCAAGAGGGGCCGGTTCGAGATGAGCTGGTCCGCGCTGAGCGCGACAAGCTCGAGTCCGTGGCCCTCGTGGTCGGCACGGCGATTGCCGAGGGTCACTTCCGACCCGACGTCGACGCCGCACAGGTCGCCTACGAGCTCGAGGGCATCCTGCTTGCGCACCACCACGCTCGTCGCCTGATGCGCGACCCGATGGCAAGCGAGCACGCCCGTCGTGCGTTCGAGCGTCTTCTGGAGTCCTGTCGCCCCAACCCCGCCTGACCGGGCGGACCCTCCACACCGACCGCTTCCAAGGCGGTCCACTCCGAGAAGGAATCAGCTCATGGCTCAGTCATCAGGGAAGAAAAGCACGATCGATCGTTCGTTTGTTCATGGTGTATCAACGGCTGCCTTCGCCATCGCGGACGTGGTCGCACCCAAGCTCGCCGCGGCTTGGGCCTACCACCTCTGGTTCGAGCTCCCACCCCCCGCGCGAACCGCTCAGACGGATCCCGATGGGATCGTCGAGCTCCTCGGCAGCCCCTTCGAGACAAGCCTCCGCGGTCGGACCATCCGTGGCTGGACCTACGGGGAGGGCCCGGTCGTCTACCTCGTCCACGGATGGAGTGGACACGCGGAGCAGCTGGGCCCCTTGGTCCGACACCTGCTTGCACAGGGTCTCAAGGTCGTCGCGTTCGACGGCCTGAGTCATGGACGCTCGGACGCGGGAGTGCACGGATCGGGATCCAGTGATGCCGTGGAGCTCGGCCGCTCACTCGACGCGGTCGCTGCGAGGTTCGGCCCCGCCCGTGCGGTCGTGGCCCACTCGATGGGTGCGCTCGCTGCACTTCTCGCGCTGCGTGACGGATGGCTCGCCACAGAACGACTCGTGCTCATCGCCCCGGTCGAAGGAGTGCCCGACTTCCTCGCACGGTTCCGGTCCCAGCTGCGCTTCGGCCGGCGGACGGAGCGACGTCTCATCGCGCGCGCCGAGCAGCGCACGGGCTACGCGGTGACGGACCTGGTCGTGTCCAGGCTCGGCGAGCAGCTCGAGTCGCGGCCTGAGCTGCTCGTCATCCACGACGTGGGTGATCGGGAAACTCCGCACGAGCCCTCGGCTCGCCTCGTCTCGGGCTGGCCTGGCGCCGAGCTCTACTCGACCGTGGGCCTCGGGCACCGCCGTGTTCTCGCGGACGCCGCTGTCGGCGGCACGGTGGCCCGTTTCGCCGCCCGGCTGCCGGTCGAGCCCTCGCTTCACGCCGGCGACGTGCCCCTGCCGTTGCCCCAGTTCGAGCCGCGGGAGAGCAGCGTGGCCTGAGTAGCCACGTCCAGCCAGTGAACGCGGCGGCGGCAACGCTCCGTTCACCTTGTTACCGTGCGCCCATGGACTTCACCGCTGACGAATACGTCCGTCGGGACGCCGATCGCCTCCGCGAGGTGCTGGCCGGCCCGCCGGTGACGTGGATCTTCATCGGGGACAGCATCACGCAGGGCGTCGCGCACACGCACGGCTGGCGCAACTATGTGGAGCTCTTCGCCGAGCGGGTGCGGGGCGAGCTCGACCGACGCGGCGACGCAGTCATCAACTCCGGGGTATCTGGCAGCACGACCCAAGACCTTCTCGCTGAGTTTCACTGGCGGGCAGGACGGTTCGCCCCTGACGTTCTCTTCGTCATGTTCGGCACCAATGACATGACCGACGACGAGGAAGGTGTGCGCGGCTTCCGCTTCCGCCTCGACCAGATCGTCCAGCGGGGCCGGGACGTCGGTGCCACCGTGGTTCTCCAGACCCCGCCCCCGGTCTCGCGCCGAGGGCGCACGGACCCCTGACCTCATGGCGCAGTACGCCGCGACGGTTCGGGACGTGGCCGAGGGGCTTGGTGTCCTCCTCGTGGACCACGCCGATGCATGGTCACGCGTCGCGAAGGAAGCCGGCGACGACATTGCGCCGGACGGGTGGCTGGACGACGCGGTCCATCCCGGCCCCCGGGGGCACCACGCCATGGTTCGCACCCTCCTGGAGGTCCTCGACCTGGCCGATCCCACCAGCGCTGTCTATGCGCTCGGCGACGACGTACAGGTCTCCCCGCGAACCTGAGAAGCCCCGCGGGTCTGGGAACCCAACCCGGGCGTGAGGGGGCTCTGAGCGGAAGCGAGCACAGCGGCATACGGCGTCATCGACGATCGGAACGGAGGTCGGGGAGCGATCAGGGTGTGCTCAGGGTCGTCCTCCATGGCGGTGGGCGAGCCCCTGCCCACAGACTGGGGGCATGAGCTACCCGTACCAACCTGATCCGTCCCGCGACACGGTTGCCGTCCGCGACGACGAGCGCACCGTGGGCCGTCCTCGGCCACATCTCGACCATCGTCGCCGCCGTCCTCTCCGTGGGCTGGCTCTCCTTCGTCGGCCCGCTGCTCGTCTGGGCCATCTACAAGGACAACAGCGCCTTCGTCCGCCAGTCCGCCGCCGGCGCCTTCAACTTCAACCTCGCTGATCTGGGCCGCCATCATCGTCGGCTGGATCTTGCTTCATCACCCTGATCGGCATCCCGATCGCCATCATCCTCTGGATCGTCGCCTTCGTCGCCAGCATCTACTTCCACGTCCGGGCGCGCCATGGCCTGGCGAGCCGCGGCGAGCTGTACCGCTATCCCTGGGGCATCCCGGTCCTGCGCTGAACACCACCTGCTCGACTCCCATGCGGACCGATGGAACGATGGGGTGGCTCCGCCCACGAGGCGGACCACCCCATCGCCGTGCCACGGCGCCGGCGCACACCGAGCCAACGCAGGAGTCTTGATGGACGCCGTGACCCACGTGCCCGCACCCGCCAACGAGACCGGTGCTCGACTACGCGCCCGGTTCGCCCGGAGCGAGCCGCCCTCGAGGTCGCCCTCGCCGAGCTCGGCTCGACCCAGGTCGACCTGCCCCACACCATCGGTGGAGAGCGCGTCATCGGCACCGGCACGCAGATCGCGGTGCGGCAGCCGCACGCCCACCGCAAGGTTCTCGGCACGATGCGCAACGCGCACCGACAAGGACGCCCAGGCCGCCGTCGAGGCGGCCAAGGCCGCGGCGCCCGAGTGGCGCGCGCTCTCGTTCGACGACCGCGCTGCCATCCTGCTCAAGGCCGCCGAGCTGCTCTCCGGGCCGTGGCGCGCCCGCCTCAACGCGGCGACGATGCTCGGCCAGAGCAAGACGGCCTACCAGGCCGAGATCGACGCGGCCTGCGAGCTCATCGACTTCTGGCGGATCAACGTCCACTTCGCCCGCCAGATCCTCGAGCAGCAGCCGCCGCTCAACGCCAAGGGCATCTGGAACCGCTCGGACTACCGCTCGCTCGAGGGCTTCGTCTACGCGATCACGCCGTTCAACTTCACCGCCATCGCGGGCAACCTGCCGACCGCTCCGGCCCTGATGGGCAACACCGTCGTGTGGAAGCCGTCGCCCTGACCCAGCAGCTCGCCGCCCAGCTGACCATGGAGCTGCTCGAGGAGGCCGGCCTGCCGCCCGGCGTCATCAACATGGTGACCGGTCGACGGCATCGAACGTCTCCAAGGTCGCCCTCGCCGACGAGGACCTCGCCGGCATCCACTTCACCGGCTCGACGCCGACCTTCAAGCACCTGTGGCAGCGAGGTCGGCGACCAACCTCGACCGCTACCGCACCTACCCGCGCCTCGTCGGCGAGACCGGCGGCAAGGACTTCATCCTCGCGCACCCCAGCGCCGACCCGGCCGTGCTGCGGACGGCGATGATCCGCGGGGCCTTCGAGTACCAGGGACAGAAGTGCTCGGCGGCCTCGCGCGCCTACGTGCCCGCGCTCGCGTGTGGAAGCAGATCAGGGACGACCTCGTCGACCTCACCAACGGCCTGGCCCAGGGCGACGTCACCGACCTGTCGAACTTCATGGGCGCCGTCATCGACGAGCGCGCGTTCGCCAAGCACAAGGACGCGATCGACCGGGCCCACGCGACCAGCGGCATCGACGTCCTCGCCGGTGGCACCTACGACGACTCGGTCGGCTACTTCGTCCGCCCGACCGTCCTCGAGATCAGCGACGCCGACCGACGAGTCGTTCCGCACCGAGTACTTCGGGCCGATCCTGTCGGTCCACGTCTACCCGGACGGCGCACTACGACGGGGCGCTGGACCAGATGGAGCGCTTCGCGCCCTACGGCCTGACCGGCTCGATCATCGCCCAGGACCGTCGCGCGATCGCCGACGCCACCGAGCGCCTGCGCTTCGCGGCCGGCAACTTCTACATCAACGACAAGCCGACGGGCGCGGTCGTGGGCCAGCAGCCATTCGGCGGCGGGCGCGCGTCCGGGACCAACGACAAGGCCGGCGCGGCCCAGAACCTGCTTCGCTGGACGAGCGTGCGCTCGATCAAGGAGACGTTCGTGCCGCCCACGAACCACGTCTACCCGCACATGCTCTGACCGGGAAGAACCAGCCTCGGCCGCGGCCCCCGAATGTCAGGCGCCCTCGGCGAGCCAGCGGCGGCCGGACTCGTGCTCGCTGCGGAGCGCCTTGATGAAGGCGGGGGCGGCGGCCTTCTCGATCCGTCCGCCGATCAGTGGAATGTGCGCCTTGAGATCGCCGCTGATGTTGAGGTTCGGTGCCTTCCTGGACCGGCTCGAGGTGGACGGAGCCCCGCATGGCCACAGGGGCTCCGGCGGCCTCGACCGTGAGGGTGCCCTCCCGTGAGCCGTCGGCTCGCGGCGCGTCCCACTGGTACGTCTCGGTGATGGAGAGTCGCGCTCCGACGATCGACTTGACGAAGTCCGGCAGGCCATCGGTGGACAGATCACGCCGGGTCCGGACGAGTGCACCGGCGCCGTTCTGCCGCACGGCCACATCGTGCTGAAGTGCCCCCGAGTCTGCACACTTGCGCTCCTGGAACTCGGGGTTCGTCTTCATCGCGTACACGACCTCCACCGGGGCGTGGTAGGTGATCGTCTCAGTGATCCGCATGAGCCAACGCTAGAGCAACCGTGAGGCGGCGAGGTGGCGAGCCGGTCAGGACCCGAGGCGCGCCCGCTCGCTCAAGGCCGCGAGTGCGGGACCGGAGCGGCCGAGCTCGCGGGCTATGCGGGCGAGTTCCTTCCCCTCTGCGGCACTGACTCGGTTGAGCAGTTCCTGCAGCCGCTCCCGTTCTCGCAGTCGGTCCACCGGGTCGACCCGGCTCGGCCCCCGGGCCTCGACGACGACGCTGCCCTCGACCACCAGGTCGCTCCGGGCGGCATCGTCGGCCAACGCCCGGATGCGAGCCGAACCGGCCAGCACCGTGGCGGTGAACGACTGGAGGGCCGCTCCGACTGCGTCAAGCTGACGCGCGGTGCTGCTCAGCAGCTCGCGCTCCCGGGCCGAGAGGTCCGTCCGTCCACCGCGTCTCGCGCGCTCTGCCGCCTCCGTGAGGTCGACGACGAGGTCGGTGAGGGTGATGGCCTGCTGGCGAAGGGCGCCGCCGAGCGCCGACGTCGAGCCAGGATCCCCAACCCCATCATGGTCGGTCCATGTCAGGGCGGCCGGATGCACCGGGAGGCCACGGACGCGCCAGCGAGGCGGTCGGACTGCGCTGGATGCGTGGATCCTCGCTGGGCTGGGGCCTGGTCACGTCGAGCAGCCTCTCCTCGATGGCATCGGACAACGCGCGCAGCGTGTCTGCTGCCTGCTCGACCCAGGTGTCCAGCTCGCGCTGGGTGCCGATGTCGCCGAGATCCGGCAGATGGGTCAGCAGGTCGTCGGCGAGGTCTCGGGTGACGCGCCGGGCACGCGTCAGCGCGCGCAGGGTCGCCGGGTCGACCGGCCCATCCGCGGTCGCGGCATCGGTCCCGTACCCCGTCATGGCACCACCCTATTGACTGGGCGGGGCATGCCGCGGTGGTTCTCCACCGGTCCGGTGGGCCTGTTCGGGGCGCCCGGCGAACGGAGATAGGCTCACATCGTGAGATGCGCGCCACGACGGTGTGGCACGCACCAGCCCATGACGAGGAACAAGAGCATCGCATGTCTGCGCCACTCGAACAGTCCCGGATCGACGTCCTCCAAGCCGCGGCAGCGGCGTTGAGCGCGACCACCACGAAGGGAAAGGCCAAGGCCAGGACGGCGCCTCGGCCGGCCCCCGATCCCTTCCTCAAGGCGTACTACCACTTGGTCGCCACCGAGGAGCTGATCGCCCGGGATCCCGTGGAGCTCGCAGCAACCGCCTTGCGGCACAGGGAGTTCGCGCAGTCGCGTCCCGTTGGCACCTCCAACATCCGAGTGGCCAACCTGGACGTCGGGGCCAACGGCAAGGAGGCGAAATCCACCAGTGTCGACATCGTCGTCGACGACATGCCCTTCCTCGTCGACTCGGTGGTCTCCGCGCTCGGTGGATTCGACCGGGGTGTGCGCAGCATCGTCCATCCCCAGATGAACGTCACGCGGACCGTGACGGGTGAGCTGGTCGAGGTGCGGACGGATCGCGCCACCCCCGTGCCGGACGACGTCGCGCTCATCCAGGAGTCCTGGATGCACCTCGAGATCGACCGGTTGCCCGACGCCGCCATCCCAGAGGTGGAGGCACGGTTGCGTCATGTGCTCGACAACCTCAGGGACGCGGTCGAGGACTGGCCCAAGATGCGCGCCCACGCCCTCACCATCGCGAGCGACCTCAAGGCCGCGACCCCGCCGGGAACCAGCCCGCACGAGGCGCGTGAGGCCAGTCGTTTCCTCGAGTGGCTCTCGCATAACAACTTCACCTTCCTCGGTTACCGGGAGTACTCCCTCACCCACGAGGACGGCAAGGACATCTCGCGGCAAGTGCCGGGCACCGGGCTCGGCCTCCTTCGCTACGACCGGCCGCAAGCGGGCACCGGAGTGGTCCTCACACCGGCCGCGAGTCGGGCCGCTCGCGACTCGACGCTGCTGATCATCACCAAGGCCAACTCGCGGTCCACCGTCCACCGGGACGTGTACCTCGACTACATCTCCATCAAGAAGTTCGACGCCCGGGGAGAGTGCGTGGGGGAGCAGCGGTTCCTCGGGCTCTACGCCTCGGGGGCCTACAACGACTCGATCCACGACATCCCGTTGCTCGACGTCCGGGCCCAGGACGTGCTGCGGCTGACCGGGCTCACCGCGGACAGCCATTCGGGCAAGGACATCCTCCAGATCCTGGAGACCTACCCGCGAGATGAGCTCTTCCAGACGAGCGCGGCGCACCTGGCCGAAGTTGCGACGAGGGTGCTCCACATCCAGGAGCGTCGGAAGACCAAGCTCTTCCTGCGACCGGACGAGTTCGGGCGGTTCATGTCCTGCTTGGTCTACCTGCCGCGAGACCGCTACAACACGACGGTTCGACTGAAGATCCAGGCCATTCTGCTCGAGGCGTTCGGTGGCGAGTCCATCGACTACACCACCCGGGTCAGCGAGTCGACCCTGGCCCGTCTCCACTTCGTCGTCCGGGTGCCGTTGGGTGTCGACATCCCCGAGGTCGACGCGACAGCTCTCGAGCAACGCATCGTCGACGCAACGCGGACGTGGGACGAGGACCTCGTCGAGGAGCTCGGCCGTCGGCGGGGCGCCGAGGGGGCGGCACGAGCGATGGCCGCCTACGCGAAGGCGCTGCCCGAGGCGTACAAGGAGGACTTCGGTGTCGAGATCGCTGCCGAGGACCTGGACCGGATTGAGGCACTTGACGGCTCCCCGTCGGCGACAGCGCTCCACCTCTACCAGGACCCCCAGTCGGACGACCCCGGCGAGCGCCGTTTCAAGCTGTATCGGCGAGGGGACCTGTCCCTGACCCAGGTGCTGCCACTGTTCACCCACCTGGGCGTTGAGGTGACCGACGAGCGGCCCTACCAGTTCGTGGGACCAGACGGTGGCGAGCTGCACATCTTCGACTTCGGCCTGCGGGTCGAGGCCACGCACTGGGCCCGCGGGACGGCCGACGACGACGTGCGGAGCCGGTTCGAGGAGGCCTTCCGAGCCGTCTGGCAGGGAGAGATCGAGTCCGACGGGTTCAACGCCCTGGTCCTCATCGCCGGACTGACGTCGCGTCAGGTTGTCATCCTGCGCACCGTCGCGAAGTACCTGCGGCAGTCGGCATCGACGTTCTCGCAGGACTACGTTCAGTCGGCCCTCGTGGCTCACACCGGAATCGCGCGCAGCCTGGTCGAGCTCTTCGAGGCCCGCTTCGACCCGGACCTCTTCCCTGACACGGCGGCCGGCAAGGACAAGCGGGCGGCCCGGTCCAAGCGGCTCGTCGCACGGATCCACGAAGCGCTGGACGACGTGGCGAGTCTCGACCAGGACCGGATCATCCGGGCCTTCCTGGGTGTCATCCGCGCAAGCCTGAGGACGAACTTCTACCAGGTGACTGAGGACGGCCGGCCGAAGCCCTACGTGTCGCTCAAACTCGACCCGAAAAAGGTCCCGGACCTGCCCGC
This sequence comes from uncultured Actinomycetota bacterium, assembly GCA_963826445.1. Classification (GTDB taxonomy): domain Bacteria; phylum Actinomycetota; class Actinomycetes; order Actinomycetales; family Dermatophilaceae; genus Intrasporangium. Next base: position 26,175 of record CAWGXD010000016.1, on the reverse strand, counting down.
CCCACGTCCGATGTTCGAGATCTGGGTCTACAGCCCGCGGGTCGAGGGCGTGCACCTGCGGTTCGGCAAGGTGGCGCGTGGTGGACTGCGCTGGTCGGATCGACGTGAGGACTTCCGGACCGAGGTGCTCGGCCTCGTCAAGGCGCAGATGGTCAAGAACGCCGTCATCGTGCCGACCGGGTCGAAGGGCGGGTTCTACGCCAAGCAGCTGCCCAACCCTGCGGTCGACCGTCGGGCCTGGCTCGACGAAGGCGTCGCCTCCTACAAGCTGTTCATCTCCGGCCTGCTGGACGTCACGGACAATCTCGTGTCGGGAGCGGTCGTGCCGCCTGCTCGCGTGGTGCGCCACGACGGCGACGACACCTACCTCGTCGTCGCCGCGGACAAGGGCACCGCGAAGTTCTCCGACCTCGCCAACGGCATCTCGGCCGACTACCGGTTCTGGCTCGACGACGCCTTCGCCTCCGGAGGATCAGCCGGATACGACCACAAGGGAATGGGCATCACCGCCCGCGGGGCCTGGGAATCGGTCAAGCGGCACTTCCGGGAGATGGACGTCGACACCCAGAGCGAGCCCTTCACCGTCGTCGGTGTGGGTGACATGAGTGGTGACGTCTTCGGCAACGGGATGCTCCTGTCCGAGCACATCCGGCTCGTCGCTGCCTTCGACCACAGGCACGTCTTCATCGATCCGAACCCAGACGCCGCGACCTCGTACGCCGAGCGTCGCCGGCTCTTCGAGCTGCCCGGCTCGTCGTGGGCCGATTACGACCGTTCCCTCATCTCGACCGGCGGGGGCGTGTTCGACCGGTCCCTCAAGTCCGTGCCGATCACCAGTGAGATGGTCCAGGCCCTGGGCCTGCGCTCCGGCACCAAGAGCCTGACCCCCGCCGAGCTGATGAAGGCCATCCTCCTCGCCCCGGTCGACCTGCTCTGGAACGGTGGCATCGGCACCTACATCAAGGCCAGCGGAGAGTCGCATTCCGAGATCGGCGATCGGGCCAACGACGCGATCCGAGTCAACGGCGGAAGTCTGCGCTGCAAGGTCGTCGGTGAGGGCGGCAACCTCGGAGCCAGCCAGCTCGGCCGGATCGAGGCCGCGCTGGCGGGCGTCAGAATCAATACCGATGCCATCGACAACAGCGCTGGGGTCGACACGTCCGACCACGAGGTGAACATCAAGGTCCTGCTCACGGAGCTGACCCGCTCCGGCGAGCTGACCATGAAGCGGCGCAACGCCCTGCTCGCGTCGATGACCGACGAGGTGGCCCAGCAGGTCCTGCGTGACAACTATGAGCAGAACGTCCTGCTGGGCAACGCTCGGGCCCAGCAGCACGCGATGCTCCCGGTCCACGGGCGGCTGATCCAGTTCCTCGAGGAGCACGGTGACCTCGACCGGACCCTGGAGTTCCTGCCGAGCGAGGCCGAGATCGCGCGTCGTCAAAAGGACGGCAAGGGGCTGACGTCACCGGAGTTCGCCGTGCTCGTCGCCTACTCCAAGCTGTATCTCAAGGACCACCTGATCAACTCGTCCCTGCCCGATGACCCTTGGTTCGCCAGCACGCTGGCGGAGTACTTCCCCAAGCCGTTGCGACGCAAGTTCGCCGAGCAGATCGAGTCCCACGCTCTCCGTCGCGAGATCATCACGAACTCGGTGGCCAACAGCGTGGTCAACCGGGGCGGCATCACGTTCGCGTATCGTGCGGCCGAGGAGACCGGCGCGTCACCCGAGCAGGTGTCTCGCGCCTACATCGTGTGCCGCGAGATCTTCGACCTCGCCGGCTACGTGGCCCGGGTCGAGGCGACGGACAACATCGTCAGCACCGCTGCCCAGACGAGCCTCTACCTCGAGTTCCGCCGACTCCTCGACCGGGCGGTCCGCTGGTTCCTGACGACGCGTCCGGCCACGCTGGACATCGCCGCCGAGGTGGCCCGGTTCCGTCCGGGCTTCGCGGCCCAAGCCGGTCGGATCCCGGAGCTGCTGCAGGGACGGGAGCAGGCTCGATTGCTCTCGCGGGCGCGCGACTTCGAGGGCAAGGGAATCCCCGGTGACCTCGCGCTCTCCGCAGCGTCGTTGCTGGACTCGTACTCGCTGCTCGACTGCATCGAGATCGCAGCGGACACCGGAGAGCGGCTCGACCAGGTCGCCGAGGTCTACTTCCTGACGTCGAACACCTTCTCCATCGACGCGATGCTCACCAGGGTCTCCTCGCTCCCGCGCGACAACCGTTGGGACGCGATGGCCCGGGGCGCGCTGCGAGACGACCTGTACGCGGTCCTGGACGTGCTGACGCGCTCGGTCCTCGAGGTGAGTGAGCCCGGGAGCGCGGCCGCCGACCGGCTCGCCCAGTGGTCCGACATCAACGCCGACTCGCTCGAGAGGGCCCAGGCGGCCCTCGGCGGGATCGAGCGGATGTCCTACGCGGGCATCGCCGCACTATCGGTCGCGCTCCGCACCCTGCGCACCGTGACGAAGCCCGCGTCATCCACCGTGGGCGAGGTGAGCCGGACGCCTGCCACCGTGCCGTCACCTGAGGGTCCCCCTGCCGCGAAGTCGCGAGCGAGCACGAGGACCCCAGCGACGAAAGCCAAGGGCAGGACGGCCAAGAGCCCGACGTCGCCACCCACCAAGGCGGCCGCGAAGGGCGCTCGGTCAGCCGAACCGGCCCAACCGGCCCAACCGGTCAGCTCGACGTCTGTGGGCGCCAAGCAGGCCAACTCGGGCAAGACTGCCGCTCAGGCCGGCCCCAGGCGCAGCAAGTCGTCCCGCTCCGCCAGCTGAGACGCGAGGTCCCACCTCCGTCCTCCATCCCCGGAGAGGGAGGACGGAGACGGGACCGAGCCCAGCGGCATACGGCATGGTCTGTCCGCATCGCCTGTCCGCGTGGTCCGGTGACGACGCATAGGCTCACGATGTGGCAACACTGAGTGAGCTCCTGCGCAGCCGGACGGCTCTCGGCGACGCCGAGGTCGAGTGGCTGCACCTGCTCGTCGGCGACTGGCAGCTGATTGCCGACTTGTCCTTCGCTGACCTCGTCCTGTGGGTGCGCCCGCCCAGCGGCACGGACGGGCCTTGGCAGGCAGTCGCGCACGTGCGGCCGACGACCGGGCACCTCGTCTTCATCGACGACCAGGTTGGCCGGACCGCCAATGACGACCACGTCGGCCCGCTGCTGGACGAGGCGGCAGCCGAGCAGCGCATCCTGCGGGTGAGGCAGGTGGAGGTACCGGGCGACAACGGGCACCAGTCAGTCCGGGAGGAGTACATCCCCGTCGTCCGCGAGGGCAGGGTGGTCGCGATCGTCACCCGCCACACCAACCTCTGGACGACCCGCACGCCGAGCCGCCTCGAGATCACCTACCTGGCGACGGCTGACGCACTCTGTCGCATGGTCTCGGCCGGCGAGTTCCCCCACAGCGCCGCTCCCACCGGGCTGCGCCGAGGAGCTCCGCGAGTGGGAGACGGTGTGATCCGTCTCGACATCGACGGGATCGTCACCTACGCGAGCCCCAACGCCGTGTCCGCCTTGCACCGGCTGGGACATCTCGGGGAGGTCGTCGGGGCCAGCCTGGCCCAGGTCGTCACTGAGAACATCCGGAAGTCCTACCCGGTCGACGAGGGGCTGCCGCTCGTCGTCACAGGGCGCCAGCCATGGCGCACCGAAGTGAGCGGCGCCGGCACGACGGTCTCGATGCGGGCCATCCCGCTGACCGAGGCCGGCCAGCGCTTCGGCGCCTTGGTGCTCCTTCGCGACGTCGGAGAGCTGCGGCGTCGCGAGCGCGAGCTCATGACCAAGGAGGCGACGATCCGGGAGATCCACCATCGCGTCAAGAACAACCTCCAGTCGGTGGCTGCACTGCTCCGGCTCCAGGCGCGTCGGGTCCCCGATGGGGAGGCCAGGACGGCGCTCGAAGAGGCCGAGCGGCGCGTCGGCACGATCGCCATGGTGCATGACCAGCTGAGCCAGGGCTTCGACGAGTCGGTCGACTTCGATGCCATCGTCAAACGCGGCTTGCAGGCCATCGTCGACGTCTCCTCAAACGGCGCGCCGATCACCACGACGCTCGAGGGATCCTTCGGCAGGCTCCGCCCCGAAGACGCGACAGCGCTCGCCATGATCGTGAGCGAGCTGGTCCAGAACGCCATCGAGCACGGCCTCGGCGTCCGCGGGGGAGAGATCCGCGTCCTCGTCGAGCGACTGAGCGACGAACACGGCCGGCCGATGCTCGTCGTGTCGGTCGAGGACGACGGCAGGGGGATCAACCCAGAACGGCCACCCGGCTCTGGTCTGGGCACGCAGATCGTGCAGTCGCTGATTGCGGACCTGCAGGGGAGGATCGCGTGGGAGGCGGCCACACCCCGTGGTACGCGCGCCCGGTTCACGGCGAGCCTGCGCCCGCTGACCTGAACTCGAGCTGGACGGGGAGCGCAGCAAAGCCCGGTGTCCTGGGGGCACCGGGCTCCTGGGCGATGGTCTTGCGAGGGTCAGCCGGCGCGGCGAGCCCTCGCGTTACGGCGCTTGAGCGCGCGGCGCTCGTCCTCGCTCAGGCCACCCCAGACTCCGGCGTCCTGCCCGGTCTCGAGGGCCCACTTCAGGCAGGTGTCGATGACTGGGCAGGTCCGGCACACGGCCTTGGCCTCCTCGATCTGGAGGATGGCGGGACCGGTGTTTCCGATGGGGAAGAACAGCTCGGGGTCGGCATCCAGACAGGCAGCGCGGTCGCGCCAATCCATAAGGCTCGTGCTCCTTCATCATGTCGTTCGGCACCACACGTGGCTGAGTGGTGGTGCGGTTCTCGGCGCCAGCGTCGTTGTCGGAGCCATTACTCGTGGAACCTCGGGGTAACCGGGGCAAACGCTCCCCTGACCAACGGAGACGCGCACGAAAATGTTCCGTACGCGTCGCTCGTCGTCACCCGTCGGTGTCAACCAGTGTGCTGAGGGGCCATGCCGTGGGCAAGGCTTTGGGCGCAGATCACACCAAGAGCCGATCTTATCTGCAGTTCGCGTTCAGATCCAGACCCACTCCCCGTCGATGTCCCGCCCGGCACGTGTGATCCTGCGCGCACTAGGCTCGGCGGGGTGACCGAGCCGACGCATCCGATCGACCCCTCGAGCTCCGCCGCCGCCCCTGTGAGGCCATCGCGTGCTGCGCTCATCGCGGGCCTGCTCACCGTCGTCGAAGGGCTCATCCTGCTCGCCGTCGCCGGCTTCTACGTCTACGAGATCGCGCTGGGCGCCGAGGACTCGCTGACCACGGCGCTGACGTCGGCGGCGCTGATTGTCATCTTCGGCGTGGCGCTCCTGGTCGTGGCTCGGGCCTGGCTGCGGGGGCAGCGGTGGCCACGGACACCGACCCTGGTGTGGAACGTCCTCCTGCTCCCGGTCGCCTGGTCGCTCCGTGACTCCGACCAGACCCTCATTGCGGCGGGCATCGCGGCTCTTGGCGTCGCGAGCATCGTGGCCGCGCTGGCGTCGCCAGCCCACCGGCTGGCCGAGCCGGGCTCCGCGGACTGACGGGGGGCGGGGACTGACGGGGGCGGGGTGGAATGACCGGCTGGGGATCGCTCAGTTGATCCCGATCCAGTCGTTCCACCCGTTGTGCAGCACGAGCCAAGCGATGAGCCCGTAACCCGCCTGCCCAGGGTGCGCGCGGTCGGGGCTCGCGGCGAGATCTGCCATCCACTGGTCATGGCTGGCCAGTGGCCGGAAGCAGTCGACATAGGTGATGCCTCGGCGGGCGCAGACGTCCGCCTGCGCCTCGGCAAGGGCCTCGATACGTCGGTTGAGCTCCGCGTCCAGGGACGGGGTCAGGCCCACGACGAAGACGCCGATCCCCGCGTTGGTCGCCTCGTCGATGACGTTGGCGAGATTGAGGCGGGACCGCGCCATCGTCATGCCGCTGCGGATGTCGGCCGTGCCGAAGGACAGGACCAGACGCCGCTCGGACCGGCCCTTCCACCGTGGGTGCGCCTCACCAGCCCAGCGGGCAACGACGTCACCAGAGGTGCTCCCTCGGATCCCCAAGTTGTAGGCGGTGAGATCGAGGTCGGGGTGCTGCGTCCGTGCCACGACCCGGCCGACCCAGCCGAGGCCCTTCGGGTCCCCGTAGCCTGCCGTCGTCGAGGCGCCAACGAAGACCATGCCGACGTCGCGGACGCCGCCGGCGACAGTGAACTCCGCAGTGGGGGAGAAGTATGGCTCCGGGGTGGACGGCTCGCCCCGCGCCGGCTCCTCACTCGCCGCGGCGACCCGAGCGCCGGGCTCGCTCAAGCGGGCAGGGGGGGTACTCGCCGCCTGCCGCGTCCCGGCGCCATCGTCGAACCGGGTGTGCGAAGAGGGGTAGGCCGGCCCCGTGCCGAAGGTGGGGCGATCCGGATCATGCGAGGAGTCGGTCACGTGGGTCAGTCCTCGTCGTCGTCGAGTCGCGCCAACCAGGTCGCCAGACGGTCGATCGGGACCTCGAACCCGGGGTTGAGGTCGACGAACGTTCTCAGCTGCTCGGCGAGCCAGTCCAGGCTCACCTCCTCCGCGCCGCGCCGGCTGGCCAGCTCCTCGATGCCGCGGTCGGTGAAGTACACGGTTGGAGGGTATCGCGTGGGGTACGCCACGCCTTGGAGGCTCGGCGGAGTGCGCTTGGACCACAGATGCCGTATGCCGCTGGGCTCGCGCGTGCCCGAGGCTCGTCCCCGGGCTCTGCAGTCTTCAGACGACGAGTGCCCAGCACCTACCGCCACAAGAAGCGCGGTAGGTGCCGGGCACGAGGTCCGATCGGCCGGGGACAGGGAGCGCCAGCGGGTCAGCGGGTGAAGGCGCGGTCCATGATTTCCGCCTGTTCGATGGAGTGCTTCTTCGTCGAGCCGGTCGCGGGCGAGGCAGAGGCCTTGCGGGCGATGACGCGCCACGGTCGGCTCTCGCCGAGGTCGGACAGGTCCTCATGGAGCCACTGCGCCATGAGCGGCCAGGCACCCTGGTTGCGTGGCTCGTCCTGGACCCATACCAGCTCCGCATCGGGGTAGCGGGATGCCGCCTCCCGAATCTCTTGGAGCGGAATGGGGTAGAGCTGCTCGACACGGATGATGGCGGTCGACGTGTCCTCGCGCTTCGATCGCTCGGCGTCGAGCTCGTGCACGACCTTGCCTGAGGCGAAGAGGACGCGGTCGACGTTCTGCGTGACGCCTTCGTGGTCGGCCAGCACGGGCTGGAAGCCACCCTGGGTGAAGGCCTCGACGGGGCTGGCCGCGGCCTTGCTCCGAAGCATCGACTTCGGGGTGAAGACGATGAGCGGTGTCCGCGGGCGGGCGTAGGCCTGGCGCCGGAGCAGGTGGAAGTAGCTCGCCGCGGTCGACGGGAAGGCGACGGTCATGTTGTTCTCGGCGCACAGCTGCAGGTAGCGCTCGATCCGTGCCGAGCTGTGGTCCGGGCCTTGGCCCTCGTAGCCGTGCGGCAGGAGCAGGACGACCGAGCTGCGCTGGCCCCACTTCTGCTCGGAGCTGCTGATGAACTCGTCGACGATGGTCTGGCCGCCGTTGGCGAAGTCGCCGAACTGGGCCTCCCAGAGGACGAGGGCGTCGGGCCGCTCGACGGAGTACCCGTACTCGAACCCCATGGCTGCGTACTCCGACAGGAGCGAGTCGTAGACCCAGAATCGCGCCTGCCCCTCGCCGAGGTAGAGCAGCGGTGTCCACTCCTCGCCCGAGTTCTTGTCGATGAGCACGGCGTGGCGCTGGACGAAGGTGCCGCGGCGGCTGTCCTGACCCGCGAGGCGGACCGGCGTCCCCTCCTTGAGGAGGGTGCCGAAGGCGAGCAACTCGGCCATCGGCCAGTCGATGCCGCCCTCGTGGACCATCTGGACCCGTCGGTCCGTCAGCTGCTTGAGCTTCGGGTGGATCGTGAAGCCAACCGGCGGCTTGCCGAAGGCTTCGCCGATCTGCACGATCTGCTCCCCCGGGACTCCGGTCTTGGTCGAGGAGCGATGCGTTGCTCGATCGTCGAGAACCTGCGCCGTCGGCTTCTCGAGGCCGGCATTGTCTGGCACCTCGGTGTCCGGATCGGCGGGCCGTCGCTCCTGCTCGGCCGCCTTTGCCGCCTCGCGTGTCTCGATGAAGACGCGCTCGAGCTGCTGCTGGTAGTCGCGGAGGGCAGCCTCGGCATCCTCGACGCTGATGTCGCCGCGTCCGATGAGGGACTCCGTGTACAGCTTGCGGACCGAGCGCTTCGCCTCGATGAGGTGGTACATCAGCGGCTGGGTCATCGAGGGGTCGTCGCCCTCGTTGTGCCCACGCCGGCGGTAGCAGACGAGGTCGATGACGACGTCCTTGTTGAACTCCTGCCGGAAGTCGTAGGCGAGCTCGGCGATGCGCACGCACGCCTCGGGATCGTCACCATTGACGTGGAAGATCGGCGCCTGGATCATTCGCGCCACGTCAGTCGAGTAGACCGAGGACCGCGACGAGCTCGGTGAGGTCGTGAAGCCGACCTGGTTGTTGATGACGACGTGGATCGTGCCACCAGTCCGATAGCCGCGCAGCTGCGACAGGTTGAGCGTCTCTGCCACGACACCCTGGCCCGCGAAGGCTGCGTCGCCATGCATCAGGACGGGCAGGACGGTGAAGGACTCGCCGGCCAGGTTGAGCCGGTCCTGCTTGGCGCGGACGATGCCCTCGAGCACCGGGTTGACCGCCTCGAGGTGCGACGGGTTGGCCGCGAGGTAGACCTTGGTCTTCTTGCCGTCCTCTGAGGAGAACTCGCCCTCGGTGCCGAGGTGGTACTTGACGTCGCCGGAGCCCTGGACCGACTGCGGGTCCTGCTTGCCCTCGAACTCACGGAAGATCTGGCCGTAGGACTTGCCGGCGATGTTGGCGAGGACGTTGAGGCGCCCCCGGTGCGGCATGCCGATGCAGACCTCGTCGAGGTCGTCGCCGGCGGCGCGGCAGAGGATGCGGTCGAGCAGGGCGATGACCGACTCGCCGCCCTCGAGCGAGAAGCGCTTCTGTCCGACGAACTTCGTCTGGAGGAACGTCTCGAAGGCCTCGGCGGCGTTGAGCCGCCGCATGATGCGCAGCTGCTCCTCGCGGGAGATCTTCTTGTAAGCGACCTCGACCTTGTCCTGGATCCACTTGCGCTGCTCCGGGTCCTGGATGTGCATGTACTCGATGCCAACGGTCCGGCAGTACGAGTCGCGCAGGATGCCGAGGATCTTCCGCAGCTTGAGGAAGGGTGCCCCGCCGAACCCGCCGGTGGCGAAGGTGCGGTCGAGGTCCCACAGCGTCAGGCCGTGCGTCGTGACGTCGAGGTCGTGGTGTCGCCGCTGCTTGTACTCGAGCGGGTCCGTGTCGGCCATGAGGTGGCCGCGCACGCGGTACGCATGGATCAGCTCCTGCACCCGAGCGACCTTGTTGATGTCGTCGTCGTGCGACGAGTCGATGTCCCGGATCCACCGGACCGGCTCGTACGGGATCCGCAGCGACTCGAAGATCTCGTCGTAGAAGCGGTTCTCCCCGAGGAGCAGCTCCTGCAGGACCCGGAGGAACTCGCCGCTCACGGCGCCCTGGATGATCCGGTGGTCGTAGGTCGACGTGAGGGTGAGGATCTTGCTCACTGCGTTGCGGTTGAGCGTCTCGGTGCTCGCGCCCTGCCACTCTGCCGGGTAGTCGAGGGCGCCGACACCGATGATCGTGCCCTGCCCCTTCATGAGACGGGGGACCGAGTGCACGGTGCCGATCCCACCGGGGTTCGTCAGGGAGATGGTCGTGCCCTGGAAGTCCTCGACGGTCAGCTTGTTGCCGCGGGCCTTCTTGACCATGTCCTCGTAGGCGGTCCAGAAGTGGACGAAGTCCATCTCCTCGGCCGACTTGATCGATGGGACGACGAGGGTGCGCGAGCCGTCCGGCTTCTGCAGATCGATGGCGAGTCCGAAGTTGACGTGGGCGGGCTGGACGAGCGCAGGCTTGCCGTCCTTCTCCATGAAGCCGTAATTCATCTCGGGGATGACGGAGAGCGCCTTGACCATGGCGTAACCGACGATGTGCGTGAAGCTGACCTTGCCGCCACGCGACCGGGCGAGGTGGTTGTTGATGACGACGCGGTTGTCGATGAGCAGCTTCGCCGGGACGGCGCGGACACTCGTCGCCGTGGGCACCTCGAGCGAGGACTCCATGTTGGCGACCACGCGGGCCGGTGCGCCGCGCAGCGGCGTCAGGGCGTGCTCGCTGACGGGGCCGGTCACCTTGACGGCCGGGATGTCGCGGGGCTTCGGCGAGGCCGGCTCAGCGGTCGGGGCGGCAGTCGCCTTCTGGGCCGCAGGAGCATTCGGGGCCGGAGCGGGGCTGGACCCGGCGGAAGGGGCGGCATTCGCCTTGGGCGCTGACGAGGCGGGAGCAGGCGCAGCCGATGGCTGCTGGGCGGACGAGAGGGCCGTCGATGTGGCTGATGCGGTGTCGGCTGGGGTGGCGGCTGGGGTGGCGGCTTGGCGGCTGACTGACGGGCTGGCAGCGGTCGTGGAAGGCGCCTGCGCTGACGGACGACCCGTGGGGGCACCGTTGCCGCGGGGCGCGGGCGTGCGGCCGTCGGCGTCATGCGGACTGTAGCCCTCGAAGAACGCCCACCAAGCCCGGTCCACCGAGTCCTTGTCAGTCAAGTACTGCTGATACAGCTCGTCTACGAGCCAGTCGTTCGGTCCGAAGGATGCCATCGGGTCACCGGACGTGGACTGTTCAGACACGCGAATGCGCCTCTTTCGTTGCCTGGGGTGCGTCGTGCGGAGTACGGGCCAAGCCTAGCCCCGAACGCATCGCGCCCCGACAGACGTCTGAATGGCGAAAGACGCGCGGGGATGGCGACGGCGGGAGCCGGCTCAGCGGCATACGGACAAGGAAATCTGTGGGTCGACCGGCGCCAGAGGCCCGGTCACGAGATGTCGGCGCGGACCGTCCGGATGGTGCCGATGAGCGCCATGACCACGGCGTACCCGGTGAGGACGAGGGCCCCGGCCCACCAGGCAAGCTGGTCGGACACCGTCCCACCGAAACTGACGTTCTGCACGTTCAGGGTCGCGTTCGTCGCCTGCGTGGGCAGGTAGCGGGCGACGTCTGCCCCGATCTCGGTCAACGGCAGGACCGCTCCGATGATCGGCTCGACGATCCAGGCGACGCCGACCGCGATGAGCAGGGCCGCGACCTGGTTGGGGATGAGGATGCCGACCCCCAGCCCGATGAGCGCCCAGAGGCCCAGCACGAGCAGGGACAGGGCAAGGGTCCGCCAGATCTCCGGGTCTCCGAACGGCTCGTGCCCGCGCGACGAGAGGATCGTCGCGCCGGTGACCACCGACGCGGTCAGCGAGGCGAGACCGTACATGGCGCCGAGTGCGAGCAGCAGGATGGTCTTGGCGACCATGACGCGGCTGCGCTTGGGCTCGGCCAGGAAGGTGGCGGTGATCGTCTTGTGGCGGTACTCGGCCCCGACGGTCATCACCCCGATGGCCAGGGTGAGCAGGTAGCCGACGCCGATGCCGCTCGTGAACGTGGTCCTGGCCAGCTCGGCGTCGGAGGTCGGGAGGCCGGGGCCGCCCTCGCCGATGACGGCATCGCTGGTGAACAGGAACGCGAACAGGGCCGCGAAGGCAGCGCCGGCGACGACGATCGCGATGAGCATGCCCCACCACAGCCGCGTCGTGAAGAACTTGCGGAACTCCGAGCTGACGGCCTTGCTCACCGCGACTCCTCCTGTCCTTTTGTCTCGGGCTCTCTCGTGCCCGGTGGCGCAGCATCCGGGGTGACGGCGAGCAGGCTCGGGTCGATGGGCGGCCCGCTCGGCGGGGGCAGCTGGCCGAGCGGTGCAACCGCTTCACCGAGGTTGCGGTTGCGGTGTTGGTCTGAGTCGGTGAGGTTGAAGTAGAGCTCCTCGAGATGGGTCTTCTCCGCGCGCAGCTCGTGGATCGCGATGTCCGCCGCGTGCGCGAGGTCTCCCGACCATGGCGAGGTCCTCGGTCGTCACCTGGATGCCGCCGTCCGTGCGCTTGAGGCTCAGTCCCCTGCCGGCCAAGGTGCTCGCCAGCCGGTCGGGGTCGGAGGTGCGCACGAAGGCGGTCGGCTCGCCTCGGAGCTCCTCGACGGTGCCCTGTGCGACCCTCTTGCCGTTCGCGATGATGACGACGTCGTCGACGGTCTGCTCGACCTCGGACAGCATGTGGCTCGAGATGAGCAGCGTGCGGCCCTCCGACGCGAGGTGGCGCAGGAACCCGCGCAGCCACCGGATGCCGTCGGGGTCCAGGCCGTTGGCGGGCTCGTCGAGGATGATGACTCGAGGGTCTCCGAGCAGCGCGGCCGCGAGCCCAAGTCGCTGCCGCATGCCCATCGAGTAGCCGCCTGCGCGCTTGCTCGCCGCAGCGGGGATGCCCACGAGGTCGAGCAGCTCGTCGACGCGACGGGCAGGGATCCCGGCAGCGGCGGCCAGGGTCAGCAGGTGGTTGCGCCCGGTACGCCCCGGGTGGAAGTTCGTCGACTCGAGCGCCGACCCGACGACGGTGAGCGGGTTCGCGATGTCGTGGTAGCGGCGCCCCTCGATGGTTGCGGTGCCGGCGGTCGGACGGATCAGCCCGAGGAGCATCCGCAGCGTCGTCGTCTTGCCGGCGCCGTTGGGACCGAGGAAGCCCGTGATCCGGCCGGGCACGACGTCGAGATCGAGGCGGTCGACGGCCGTGAACCGACCGAACCTCTTCGTCAGTCCACGGACCTCGATCCGGCCCTGCTGCGGATCGGCGGACGGCTTGGCGCCCCCGGCGGCGGGCTGTGCTGGAGTGGCGGCCGACGCGGCTGTCACAACGCCTCCTTCAAGGCCCCGAAGGGCGATTCCTGGTGTGCGTCCAACTCAACCACACCGCTCCGAGTGACTCGCGGGTCCCTATAGTGGGCGCGATGACGGCACGTCGAGGATCGCCAGGCTGCGGATGCGGCTGAGGACGCGGTGACGGAGTGGCTGCTGCTGCTCGCTCGCCGTGCTCCTCACCGCCGGCACCGCCGTCTTCGTCGCTGCGGAGTTCTCCCTCGTCGCCCTCGACCGGCCGACCGTCCAGAGAGGCGATCGACGACGGGGACGGCCATGCCCGCGATCGTGCTCCAGTCGCTCAAGCAGCTGTCCACCCAGCTGTCGGCGGCCCAGGTCGGCATCACCATCACGACTCTCGTCGTCGGCTACCTCGCGCAGCCGTCCATCGGCCGCCTCCTGGCCGGCCCGCTCAGCAGCGCTCGGGCTCGGACGGCCGGCGCGTCGAGGCCATCTCCAGCGCCCTCGCCCTCGTGCTCGCGACCGCTTCTCGATGGTCTTCGGCGAGCTGCTCCCGCAGTTCCTCGGCATCTCGGCCCCCCTCGACGACGGCGAAGGTCGTCGCGCTGCCCGTCCGGGTCTTCGCGACGGTCGCCAGGCCACTCATCATCGCGCTCAACGGCTCCGCCAACGCGCTTCCTCCGCGCCATCGGCATCGAGCCGCAGGAGGAGCTCTCCGGGGCGCGGACGCCGCAGGAGCTGGCGAGCCTCGTGCAGCGATCGGCCGAGGCGGGCACCCTCGAGGTCACGACCGCTCGCCTGCTCACCCGTCGCTCGGCTTCGGTGAGCGCACCGCTGACGACGTCATGACGCCGCGCGTGCGCTGCACCGGCATCCACCGCGACGAGTCGGCCGACGATGTCCTCCGGCTGTCGCGGCGCACCGGCCACTCCCGCTTCCCGGTCCTCGGCAATGACTGGGACGACATCGACGGCGTCGTCCACGTCAAGCAGGCGATGGCCGTGCCGCACGACCGCCGCAAGGACGTCCCGGTGTCCGCGCTGATGTCCGACCGCCTCGTCGTGCCCGAGACGATCCGGCTCGACCCGCTGCTGCGGCAGCTGCGGGAGGGCGGCTTCCAGATGGCCGTCGTCGTCGACGAGTACGGCGGCACCTCCGGAATCGTCACGCTCGAGGACGTCGTCGAGGAGATCGTCGGCGAGGTCGCGGACGAGCACGACCGCAGGCGGCAGAGCGGTCGCGAGCTGACGCGACGGGTCGTGGACGGTACCGGGCCTGTGGCGACCGGACGAGGTGCGGGACGCGTTCGACGCCGAGGTGCCCGACGGCACGACCTACGAGACGATGGGCGGCTTCGTCATGGCCAGGCTGGGCCGGGTGCCGGTCGTCGGCGACGACGTCACGGTGCCCGGCTGGCGCATCCACGTGACGGGTATGGCCCGGCCGCCGGGTCGACCGGCTGCGCTTCGTCCCCGACCCCGATTCGGCGCCCGACGCCTCCCGGCCCAGACGCCCGACACCGTGACGGAGGTGCCGCGATGAGTGGCCCTTGGGTCTACGTCGTCTCGCTGGTCCTGCTCTTCGGCAACGCCTTCTTCGTCGGCGCCGAGTTCGCTGCGATGGCCGTCCGGCGCTCGGCCGCTCGAGCCGCTCGCCGACGCCGGCAGCAAGCGCGCGGCCACGAGCCTCGAGGCGCTCGAGCGGCTCGGCTCGATGCTCGCGACCGCCCAGCTCGGCATCACCGTGTGCTCGGTGGGCCTGGGCGCCCTGGCCGAGGCCGCCCTGCACCACCTGTTCGAGCCGATCTTCCACGCGTGGGGCCTGCCGAGCGCCTGGGCGGGCGGCGTGGCTCTCGCTGTCGCGCTGCTCATCGTGTCCTACCTGCACGTCGTCGTCGGCGAGATGATCCCCAAGAACATCGCCATCGCCGGCCCGGAGCGTGCGGCCCTCTCCTCGTGCCGCCGCTCTACGCCATCACGCGCGCTCTGCGCCCCATCATCAGCGCGATGGAGACGGCTCGCGAAGGCGCTCGTGCGCCTCTTCGGGATCGAGCCCAAGGACGAGATCGCCTCGGCCTTCACCGCCGAGGAGGTGGCCCACATCGTCGGCGAGTCGCGCCGCGAGGGGCTCATCGAGGAGGAGCGCCACGGCCTGGTCTCCAAGACGCTGGAGTTCTCCGACAAGCGCGCCCGCGACGTCGCGGTCGGCGCTCGAGGCGCTGACGACCGTGCGGCTCGGCGCCACGCCGGCCGACATCGAGCGGCTCGTCGCCAAGCAGGGCTTCTCGCGCTACCCGGTCCGTCGACGCCGCCGGCGACATCGCCGGCTACCTCCACCTCAAGGACGTCCTCTACGCCGACGACGAGCGGCACGAGCTGCCCGTCCCGCCCAAGCGGATCCGCCGACTCGCCACCGTCCGGCAGGAGCGACGAGGTCGAGGACGTGCTCGCGACGATGCAGCTCACCGGGGCGCACCTCGCCCGCGTCATCGACGACGACGGGCGAGGTCGACGGGCGTCGTCTTCCTCGAGGACGTCCTCGAGGAGCTCGTCGGCGAGGTCACCGACACGACGCAGCGCTGAGCGGTCGGCCGGGTCGCCAGCCCGATGCCGTATGCCGCTGAGCTCCTCGCGGGGGCCACTCGTGCTCCCAGCCCTCCCGCCCCCTCCCGCGGCAACACACCGAGCAAGTAACGACCCACCGGGATCCCGATCCCGGTGTGTCCGAACCTTCTCGGTGAGTTGCCGGCGGGACGGCGATGAGGAGGCCGGCGTCACCTCGGGCGGCGCCGGGTCCCCACCCGTTCCCAGCCGCCGCCCCCTGCGTTCAGTGCGCGGTCCGCGCGGCCTTCGGCAATCGCGCCCCGGTCCGATAGTTCGTGCAGATCCTGCCCGGGGGGCACGGACAATCGCGCCGAGGTCCGATTGTCGGAGAGCTGGCCGGCACGGCCGCCCGGCGACTCGTCGCAAACTGCACACTCGACGAAAGGGAGGGCGGCTCCGGAAGCCAGCCCAGCGGCATACGGCATGTCCGTATGCCGCTGAGCTGCGCCCCGGGGCCACTCGTGCTCCCAGCCCTCCCGCCCCCCACTGCCCGCAACACACCCGCGTATCGACTGCCAGGACCTGTTGCAACCGGTGCGGGTAGACGGTGAGCGGGTGTGTTGCGGGGCAGCGCTTAGCCTGTGGCGCATGCCCAGCAGATCGACGGACGTGAGCCAGCCGGCGACTCCGCATGACCGGATCGCGTGGATCGATGCATCGGCCGGGGTGGCCGGCGACATGCTCCTCGGCGCGCTCGTCGACGCCGGCGCGTCGCTCCACGCCGTGCGGTCTGCCGTCGAGGCGGTCATTCCGGGAGCGGTCCGGATCACGGCGGCCGACACGACCCGGGCAGGCATGCGCGCCCTCAAGGTCGACGTCGAGCTCACGGGGCCTGACCAACCCCACCGCCCGTGGGCGGAGATCCGGCGGCTGCTCGCCTCCGCTGACCTGACGGACACCATTGGGCGACGGGCCCATTCGGCGTTCGAGGCGCTCGCTCGCGTCGAGGCACGGGTGCACGGGGTCGATGTCGACGAGGTGCGCTTCCACGAGGTGGGGGCCTGGGATTCCATCGCCGACGTCGTCGGCGTGTGTGCGGCCCTGGACGACCTGGGGGTCTCGGAGGTCGTCGTCAGCGCGATCGCTGTCGGTTCCGGGTCGGTGCGTGGCTCCCATGGACTCGTCCCCGTGCCGGTCCCCGCGGTTCTGGGGCTGACAATCGGATGGATGGTCGAGGCGGTGGGGGAGGGGGAGCTCGCGACGCCCACAGGGGTCGCCCTGCTGACGACGTCGGCGACACGCCAGGGCCCGCTGCCGAGCATGGAGGTCGCAGCCGTGGGCGTCGGGGCGGGCACCAGGGACGTCGACGGCCGGGCCAACGTCGTCCGCGTGGTCGTGGGCTCCCGGGAGCCGGAGTGGGACGAGCGTCCGACGGCGGACGTGGCAGCCGGGAGCTCGGCCTCCGGCGGTGAGGGTCTCGACGAATCGCTCATGGTGGTGCTCGAGGCCAACGTCGACGACCTCGACCCCAGGGTCTGGCCCTCCATCCTCACGGTGCTGCTCGACAACGGCGCGGCCGATGCCTGGCTGACCCCCATCGTCATGAAGAAGGGCCGCACCGCCCACACCCTGTCCGTCCTCGCGCAACCCGCGGACGCAACCCGGCTGCGGGACCTCGTGCTGGCTCAGACGAGCACCATCGGCGTGAGACAGAGCCGGGTGAGGCGCTGGGCGCTGCCTCGGACCTGGGTCGACGTCGACGTGGACGGACAGCGGGTGGCCGTCAAGGTCGCGCACCGCAACGGCCGAATCATCACCGCGACCCCTGAGTTCTCCGCCGTCGAGACCGCTGCGGCTGCTCTGGACCGCCCGGTCCGCGACGTCCTCGCGAGCGCCGTTGCCGCCGCCGCCGACGCCGGACTCGTCCCCGGCTGTGCCGCACCGGCCGGAGATGCGTCCGGGTGACCGTCGTGCACCGGTATGCAGCGCTCCTACGCGGAATCGCACCGAGCGGCAGGAACATGACGAACGACAAGCTGCGAGGGGTCTTCGAGGGGCTCGGGTTCGAGGACGTGGCCTCGGTGCTGGCCAGCGGGAACATCGTCTTTCGCAGCGGCGAGACAGACGTGCCCGCCCTGGAGCGGCGGGTCGAGGCCGCGCTCACCAGCGGGCTCGGCCTGTCCAGCCGCACCATCATCCGCACGCACCCCGAGCTGCGCGCGCTGCTCGACAGCGACCCCTTTCCCGGTCTGACCCACGGGCGTGGCACCTACCTGACCGCGACCTTCCTCAAGGACGCCACGCCGCCGCCAGTTCCTGTCCCGGGCCAGTCGGACCCGCTGACGCAGTTCGTCCGGTACGACCCTGCGGCCCGGGTCGTCCTCGCCGTCATCGACAACGGCGACCCGGGCAGGGCGTCGGGGTTCATGGCCTCGCTCGAGAAGGCCTGTGGACGCGACATCACCACGCGCAGCTGGCTCACCGTCCAGCGCATCGTCAGGAAGCTCGAGAGCTGACCCGTCCGGCCGGGCGTGGGGATCAGCTGGGGTCGGCGGCGATCTGCGCAGCGAGGTGCCCGGCGCCGTAGCCGTTGTCGATGTTGACGACGCCGACCCCGGGGGAGCAGGCGTTGAGCATCGACAGCAACGGAGCGAGCCCCTCGAACGCCGCGCCGTACCCGACGGACGTGGGAACCGCGACGACCGGCGCGCTCGCCAGGCCCGCCACGACCGACGCGAGCGCCCCGTCCATCCCGGCGACCACGACGATCGCCCGGGCCGACCGGATCAAGTCCTCCCGCGCCAGCACCCGGTGGATCCCGGCCACGCCGATGTCGACGACGAACTCCGTCGGGCGTCCGAGATAGGTCAGCGTGACCAGTGCCTCCCGAGCCACCGGCAGGTCTGACGTGCCTGCGCAGAGCACCGCGACGAGACCGCCTGTCGGCTCGGGTGCCCGCGGAGGCCAGGCGAGGATCCGGCCGACCTCGTCGTGGATCGCATCGGGCAGCACGCGCAGGACAGCCTCGGCATGAGCAGCCCGGGCGCGAGTGAAGAGCGCTGGCCCCGTAGTCGCGCCCTTGCCATGAGCGTCCTTGAGTGCCAAGGCGATCGATGCCACCTGCGCTGGCGTCTTGTGCTCGCAGAGCACCGCCTCTGGATAGCCCCGGCGGGCCGCCCGGCCGAGGTCGAGCTCGGCGACGCCCTGCAGATCGCCCTGGCCGGAGGGCGCGCCGTCAGCCATCGCCCAGCCGCACGAGTGGGAGCGTGAACGCCCCCGACTGGATCCCCGCTACATCGACCGCGACGAACCGGAAGCCGGCCTCAAGCCCCACCGTATGGATCGCTGAGCGCAGCTCGGGCTCCATGGCCCGGGCCAGCTCCCGGTCGGGCAGCTCCACCCGAGCCACGTCGCCGTGGTGCCTGACACGGCAGTCGGCGAAGCCCAGCGCCCGGAGCCCGCGCTCGGCCGCCTCGACCTGCGCCAGCTTGGCCGGGTCGACCTCGGAGAAGTGCGGGATCCGGGAGGCCAGGCACGGTGCGGCCGGCTTCTCGGCGTTGGGCAGGCCCAGTGCGCGAGCAAGCTCGCGGACGTCCGCCTTGGTCAGTCCCGCGTCAGCGAGGGGCCGCAGGACGTCATGGTTCGTCGCGGCCCGGGCCCCGGGACGATCCGGTCGCCGGGCGTCGTCGGCGTTCTCGCCGTAGGCCACCGCGACGAGCCCATGGGCACCAGCCACCTCATCCGAGATCCGGGTGAAGAGCTCGTCCTTGCAGAAGAAGCAACGATCCGGCCCGTTTGCCCGGTACATCGGATGGTCACCCTCGTGGGTCGCGACCTCGACGACGGGCGCACCGATCGCCGCGGCCACGTCCCGCGCGCCGTGCAGCTCGTCGCGGGCCAGGCTCGGGGAAACCCCAATCACGGCGAGCACCCGGTCGGCCCCGAGCGCACGGACGGCGAGCGCGAGGAGGAGGCCCGAGTCCACGCCCCCGGAGAAGGCCACGCCGAGGCGCCCGACCGAGCCCAGCGGCATACGACCACGTAGTTGCCTCGCGACGGCGTCAGCCGACGCCGCGGGGCCGGGAGGAAGTCGGAGCGTGCACGAGTGCGGCGATCAGATCTCGACCTCGGACCGGTCTGCCGACCACAGCGTGTGGAAGGCGCCCTCGCGGTCGACCCGGCGGTAGGTGTGCGCGCCGAAGTTGTCGCGAAGGCCTTGGACGAGTGCGGCCGGGAGCCGCTCGGCGCGGACGGTGTCGTAGTAGCGCGAGGGCGCTCGAGAAGCCCGGCACGGGCACGCCCGGCCGTTGTGGCGACCGCCACGACTCGCCGCCACGCTCCTGGCGGTCGGCCAGGCCGGCCTGGATGCTCGGAGCCACGAGGAGGGTGGCCAGCTGCCCCGCGGCGTACTCGTCGCTGATCTGCTTGAGCAGG
The DNA here is from genome assembly GCA_963826445.1 of uncultured Actinomycetota bacterium. GTDB lineage: Bacteria > Actinomycetota > Actinomycetes > Actinomycetales > Dermatophilaceae > Intrasporangium. Next base: position 6,414 of record CAWGXD010000016.1, on the reverse strand, counting down.
CGCGCCCGGATGATGCAGCCACCGCGCCAGATGCGGGAGACGGTCGCGATGTCGACGCCCCAGCCGAACTCGCGCTCGCCTGGCGGATCTGCTCGAGGCCCTGCGCGTAGGCGACGACCTTGGACGACCACAGGGCGTCCCGGACGGCGTCCACCAGCTGCTCGCCGGTCGGCCGACGGCGCAGGCGCGTTCCGGGCCGGTGAGCACGCCGCGCGGCTGCCTCGCGGACGGTGCGGTCGCCGGAGGCCGAGCGGGCGAAGACCGCCTCGGCGATCGCGAAACCGGGACCCCGAGCTCGAGGGCGGACTGGACGGTCCAGCGGCCGGTGCCCTTCTGCTCGGCCTGGTCGACGATGAGCTCGACGAGGGGCCGCCCGGTCGACGGGTCGACCTGGTCGAGGACCTCGGCCGTGATCTCGACGAGGAAGGAGTCGAGCTCGCCGGTGTTCCACTCGCGGAAGACGTCGGCGACCTCGGCCGGCCGTCAGGCCAGCCGCCGTGAGCACGTCGTAGGCCTCGGCGATGAACTGCATGTCGGCGTACTCGATGCCGTTGTGGACCATCTTGACGAAGTGACCGGCGCCGTCGGGCCCCATGTAGGCGCAGCACGGCTCGCCGTCCACCTTCGCGGCGATCGACTCGAGCATCGGCCCGAGCGCCTCATACGACTCCTCCGAGCCGCCAGGCATGATCGAGGGTCCCTCGAGGGCGCCCACCTCGCCACCGGAGATGCCGGCGCCGACGAAGTGCAGGCCGACCTCGCGCAGCGCCGCCTCGCGCCGCCGGGTGTCCTCGAAGTGGGCGTTGCCGCCGTCGACGATGATGTCGCCGTCCTCGAGCAGCGGCGCGAGCTGGTCGATGACCGCGTCGGTGCCCGGGCCGGCCTTGACCATGATGATGATCCTGCGGGGCCGGATCGAGGGAGGCGACGAAGTCGTCGGGGCCTCCGCCCGCGACGAACGTGCCGTCCGCGCCGTGCGCCTCGAGGGAGCGAGCGTGCGCGCGTGCGTCCGGTTGAAGCACGGCGACGGTGTGCCCGTGACGGGCGAGGTTGCGGGCAAGGTTGCTGCCCATGACGGCCAGGCCGATGACACCGATGTTCGCTGTGGCTGAGTCGCTCACGGTGTTCCTTTGTGGTGAAGGTTTCAGGAGATGCGGAGAGGGTTTCAAGAAGAGGCAGCTGTCGTATGCCGCTGGGCTGGGTGGGCGCCGGCGTGCAGCAGGAGCCCCTCCCATTGAGTCAGATCCGACGGTCGCATGGAAGGCGTTTGTCACCAGTTGCCAGTCCGTGCAGCGAGGCTGGTGGTGCGTCGGTCATGGCTCAGCGCAGCCGGAACAGCACCTCCCCCGCATTCGGCACGACGAGGGTCTCCTGGTCGGCCTCCTCCGTGGCCAGGTCGATCGAGTCCGGGTCGAGGTAGCCGAGGTTGGCCGCGTGGCAGACCTCCTCGGGGATCCGGGTGGCCAGGGTGACCTTGACGCGGAGGTGCTCCTCTCCCGTCTCGGCGTCGTAGGTGCCGGCGCCGCGCAGGTGCGTCGAGTGCGCGAGCGTCCCCAGTGGACCTGCTTGAAGCGGTCCCACTGCTTCACGAAGTAGTCGCGGCAGTGGTAGCCGATTTCGTTGATCTCCGGGTGGCTCGTCGAGATCTCGGTGATGTGCGGCGCATAGAGGATCACCTCGCCACCGTCCGCGACGGCCGGCTCGAGCTTGTAGAAGCCCTTCGCGCCGGTCCAGATGTCCTCGTACATCTGCGGGATGATCGAGATGACGCGACTGACCGGCTCGTCGAGGTAGGTGACGTGGGTGGCCGCGCACACCTGGGCCGCGTCGGCCCAGGCGGCCAGCGTGTCGCCGAAGGAGACCGAGTGCAGGTCGAGCGATCCACTCCGCCGACGACGCAGAAGGCGAGTTTCTGCGCCGGGACGAGGGCGGCGCCCTCGTTGATGAGCGCACGGACGGGGGTGATCCCGGTCGTGCCGATGATCTCCGCCGAGGTGATGAGGGCGCCGAGCCAGTGCGAGACGTCGATGATCGCCTGGCCGGCGACGCCGGGGAAGAAGTACTTGTTGCCGCCGGAGATACCGACGACCTCGTGCGGGAAGACCGGGCCGACGACGAGTGCCACGTCGTGTTCCACGACGGCCCGGTTGAGCAGCACCGGGACGTCCATCGGCAGCCGCCCCCCGGAGAGCTCGTTCGAGGCCGGTGCCGGGATCGTGCCGAGGTCGGCGAACGTCGACGGGTCCCACCACTCGTGGTTGACCACCGTCATCCCCGGATAGGTGGCCTCGAGCCGCCCTCCGGTCGTAGCCGAGGTGCGGGCGAGGGCCTCGGACATGGCTGGTGGGTGCCGAGCGCGATGAGCGTCGTCATCCGGCGTGACCCGTCCGTGCAGCGCCTCGTGGACGGCCCCGACGAGCAGCGGCAGCGGGCAGCTGCGCGTGCCGTCGGGGACGACGATGCACACGCTCTTGCCGTCGAGGTCGACGGCGCCGACTTGCTCGGCGATGAAGTGGGTCACCGCGTCCGGCGCCAGTACTCCCTCGGTCCCCCCGAGTCGGGCGGCTCGCCGGGCTGCGAGCTTGGGCGACTCCTCTGAGGTGGGCAGCGCTGTCGTCACGCCCCCACTGTCGCGGGCGCCCTGAGCCCTGACAAGCCCGAGCGCCAACTGGTGGCGACTCTCGTAGACTCGACACCGCCTGCGCCGCCCCACGGAAGGCGTTCACGCCGTGACCAGTCAGAACGAGTCGTATGCCGCTGAGCCGGCTCCCAGCGCGCCCTCGCGCACACGCCGGCGAGCCGTCGGACAGACGGGCGCCCGGCAGCGCCCGTCCGCATGGTGCACCTCGGAGTCGGCAACTTCTTCCGGCCGCTGCCTGGTACACGGAGCACGCCAAGGACGCCGCTGACTGGGCTACGCCGCCTTCACTGGCCGGTCTCCCGCCGTCGCGGAGACCCTCGCCGGACAGGAGGAGCTCTACACGCTCCTCATCCGGTGGCCCGAGGGCGCTCGCCCGGAGGTGATTTCCAGCCTGAGCGCCGTCCACCCGGGGGACGACCTCGACGCGCTTCGCGGCTACTTCGCGGATCCCTTGGTGGCCCTGGTGACGATCACGGTCACGGAGGCGGGGTACCGACAGGCACCAGACGGCGGGCTCGATGTTGGTGCGGAGGACGTGGCCGAAGACATCGCCGCCCTCCGGGACTCACCCGGCCGCAGGCGTCGTCACGACGACTCCCTGGCCGGCTCACCGCAGGGCTGCTCGCCCGCCGCGCCGCCCAGGCCGGGCGAGTCGCGATCGTGCCCAACGACAACGTGCCCGAGAACGGGGCGATGGCCGCGCGCGTCGTCGGTGACCTTGCCCGGGCCGTCGACCCGTTGCTCGAGGCCTGGGTTGTCGCCAACGTCTCGTTCATCACGACGATGGTCGACCGGATCACCCCGCGCACAACCTGGTAGGGACGAACGAGAGAGTACCGCAGGAAACCAGCGACGAGTGCCGAGTTGTTCGTATACGTGCCGCTTCTTCGTCTGCGCTGAGCATTTCCCTCTCCCTCCCTTACCGTCTTTCTCTCTCTCTCTCTCTCTCTCTCTCTCTCTCTCATGCAGTCCTACCATCATCTGCATTACCATCCGACTACTCTTGGTAGCTCGAGAATCAATCCTCACTCTCTCCCTCCCTTCCTTCACGTGTCTTAGTCTTGTTCCGTCCGTACATGCTTGAGTGCGTTTAGCTGGTCCTCTCGCTGCCGTTGGCGGTATGAATGCACCAGGTGCTACAGGCGCTGCCCCTTCCTCCATTTCGTCCTCCTCACCCCAACGCACTACGTCAGGTGCAGGCGGTATGATCGGCACGACTGCGACTCCTGTTGGTGCTATTCCTGCTGCTGTTGGCCTCTTTGTCGATGGCATTGGTCTGATCCTCTCCTACCTCAACACGGCAGAAGCACACGCAGCGATCCAGTCATGTCGTCACTGGCTGCACGCCGCTACCTCATCGTCGACAATTCAGCTGACGCATGTCGGCGCGACGCGTAGCATTCACAAGTGTGCCGGCGTGATTGCGCGAGCTACAACGAGGATCAATGTACAGTGTTACCCTCGAGATCCACGAAGTTGCGCCGTTCTTACTTCGTTTCCCGTCACTGCGTCATCTTCGCCTCAACGTGAAGGAGCCAAGTCCGTGGCTCGTGTCACAGCTCGAATCGCCTGAGTGTACCGAAGCAGACGTGGCTCGCGTGACGCGGATCGTGTTCCCTTCACGCTTGGAATCGCTCGACTGGAGATTTGGAGGACTCAGCGGACCGATCAGCCAATACCACCGTCTCGTGTACTTCGTGGCGATGGAGAAGAATATCGAGTGGCTTAGGCTACCGGCATCTCTGCATACGCTGAAATGTTCTCTTCTGTCCGGTGGATCTCTAGAGCCGCTACTCTCCTTACCAGCGCTCACCTCACTCTCGCTCCGAGTTAGTCGTGTCGCTCCGATGCACGCATCCTTCGGTCCGACTCTCCACATCCTGTCTCATCGTCTGCGCAAGTTTGAATTGCATCATCATCCGAATTCATCCGGTATGATGGACTGGATCGAACATTTGGCCGATGATAGTCCGACTTTGGAAGAAGTCTACCTTGAACCGTGCGACAGTGCACATGCACCTGCTGGTATTGACGCCGATCAGCTACTGGCGCTGCATCGAAAGGTGCCCAACCTACGCAAACTCCATGCGCACACGATCAGCGAGAATGGTTGGCCGCACATCTCGCGGCTCTTCAAATCACTACATGCGCTTGAACTAGCCGAACTACCATGGAACGAGACGGAACGCGATCCTGATGGCCCACCACTTCCGTCGCTTTCCGCGTTGAAGCTCACCGATTCGCTCGAGGCCGGTTGCGAGTCGCCTTTCGAGTGCGTGCTGCAGCAGTGGTCCACCATTGACCGCATCGAGATCACCATCGACTCAGATTGGTCGTATCTCGATGCGATGAGGCCTGCGTGCGTGCGAGAGTTGATCCTAACATTCTGGGAGTACTCCGTTTCCGATGTCGATGTGCTGTCAAATCTACCGTCGCTCGAGCGGGTCGAACTACGTCGGCGTCTCAGGAGATTCCAAATCAGCAAGGCCGAGCGTGAGGACCAAGTCATATTTGTAGAGGCGGCGTGCTCGGCTTTAGCAAACCTCTCCAATCTCACGTCGGCGATGTTCACGGTCGGAGCCAGGCCATGGGCGACCGGCCCGATCGTGTGGAGCTGCAGCTGTGTCGCCAGGGTGTCATCGCACGCGCACGAGCGCCGAAAAGAAGAAGCTTAAGGTGGGCCTAGCTTGTTTCTAGATCTGCCAGATCCGGTTCTGAGTTTACGGGCGCCGGCGGCATATACAGGCTGGTTTCTCAAGCTTGCATACACCGACTTATTGAGAGAATAAATTTGAGTATGGTTTAGTTTCGACAGTTGTATGCATTAATTCTCGAACAGTGCTTTCAGTTTCACACGCCTGGTGAGCTTAGAGATCCTTCAATCCTCCGCGTCCATTCTGCTTGCTCCTCCATGCGCTCTGGCAAGTTCGGCCTGCTGCGCCCAGTCTTCCTCTTCAGCAGATCTTTCTTGGTCGCTCTTGTCCGCCTGCTGCCACGCCGCTGCGATGAAGAATGTCGCGCACTGCAGCATAAGGCTGAGCACCGAATTTATTCCCAACACCAGCACCGAAACCGTCTGTCGACGACTCGATAAATCCAACCCAGTAGAATCGATCAAACCAATCATAGCAGATCCCAGAAACACCGCAAAGAAGAAGCACAGCAGTGACAACGGGAGCACCGACGACCATTTCAAAATCGCCAGAGCTCTTGGATGTGCTGGTGTGAGCTTCGGAATACGCGTGGGACGGCTAGCGTACCAAGCAATAAGAGAGATTAGAAATGCGGTGCAGAAGGTCAAGGAGAGCAAAGCGGTGGCACCAGCGTAGTCAAACCAACGCAGGAAGGCGAAGAGGAGCATGAAGTAGCAGGCGGAGAAGCACTGAAGGAGAAAAGAAGAATTAAGAGTGAGATTTCTCGTCATCCATATGCCGTTTCCACTCCTCACTCACCAATCCGACTAAGCTCACAATCCACACACCCTCCACGTATCCTCCTCTCCTTTCGCCTGTAGGCCCAACTGTTTCTGCACATCTTGCAAGGGGCCGGAGAAGGTGGAAGAACAGCAGGAAGGAGGAGGAGGAGACGAGGGTGGGAGGAAGGAGGAGGAGAGGGAAGAGTGAGGGCCGGATTGAGGTTCAGCGTTGAGTGCCATCTCGTGCGGGGAACTTTATCCTTCACACAGCACGGCGAGGACAAAGGAGGCTGAAATCGGGAGATTTCGAGTGGAGAGCAATACGTCTGTTGAAAGGAGCGCGGCAGGAACATAAACA
>CAWGXD010000015.1:0-28828 GCA_963826445.1 uncultured Actinomycetota bacterium | reverse complement strand
GTCACCGACCGGCGATCGAGCGCCTAAACTTCGCCCCCGTCATGGTCATGCGTGACGATCGAGCTCAGGCCTCCGCCGCAGGCCGGCGTGCCGATCCGGCGAGAGCACCTCGTCGTGGAGCAGCCCGTTGGTCGCGAGCGCGTTGCCGCTCCAGCAGCCGTCGCGGCCGTCGAGGCCGGTGAAGCGGCCGCCCGCCTCCTGCACGATGGCGACGAGCGCGGCCATGTCGTGCACCGCGAGCTCGGGCTCGGCTGGCGATGTCGACGGCCCCCTCGGCGACGAGCATGTAGGACCAGAAGTCGCCGTAGGCGCGGGTGCGCCAGCAGTCGTCCATGAGGTCGAGGAAGTCGTCGCGCCGGCCGCGCTCGCGCCACCCCCCGAGGGAGGAGTACGACAGCGACGCGTCGCCGAGACGGCCGACCTGCGACACGGGATGCGCTTCGCCGACGACAGCGACCGTCCCGTCCAGGCGCCCGAGCCGGGCGGCCCACCAGCGCCGTTGCAGCGCGGGCGCGGCGACGAGCCCGAGCACGGGCGCCTCGTCGACGACGAGGCCGATGAGCGTGGCCCACACGGGCACACCGCGCACGAAGTTCTTCGTGCCGTCGATGGGGTCGACGATCCAGCGCCGGGAGCCGTGGCCGGTCGTCTCGAACTCCTCACCCTGCACGGCGTCGCGCGGCCGGGTCCGCTTGAGCTGCGCGCGGACGAGCTCCTCGGCCGCGCGGTCGGCGTCGGTGACCGGCGTGAGGTCCGGCTTGCTCTCGACGACGAGGTCGTCGGCCCGGAAGCGCGCGATCGTCACCCGCTCGACGGCGTCCGCGAGGACGTGGGCCAGACGCAGGTCGTCGTCGTAGGAGGTCACCGGGTCAACCTAGCGCCGCACGCCATCGGGCCGGAGAAGGTGGGCCGCGTCGCGTTCACGAACGTCATGCCGTATGCCGCTGAGCTGGGTCCCCTTACGCCGCAAAGTTTCTGACTCGGACGCGACCCGTCCACCCATGGTGTGGCTTGCCACCCACCCCCCGGGGTCCCACACGCCGTCGTCGTCCGTGCCGCGCGCGCGCTCGCCCCGAGAGGTGTTCGTATGCTCTACGCCGGCCGGCTGCCTCCTCACGCTGACAGGCGCTCCACCATGCTGACCTTGACCGTGACGCCCAGGCCGACGCGAGTGGCCTGACCCAGGACGTCGCGCGCCACCTCCGGCCTGCGATCGCCAGCGCGCGTACCAGCTCGCCGTTAGCCTCTGACTCAGCCCCAGCCGCGACGTGGTCGTCGAGCGGGGTGGCCGCGTCTACCTCGCCGGACACGCCCCGGTCTCGACTACCAGCCCTCACCGGCTCCCCGGGCGACGCCGGGCTCACCCTCGCCGAGACGGCTCAACCTCGGACCAAGCCGCCCGCCCCGGTGGGACGGGCGGCTCGCTGTGTCAGTAGTCGGCCGTGCTCGTCGACTGCTGAGCAGGCGGCGCAGCGACTCGAGGCGGCTCTTGCCGGCGGGCCCGGCGTGGCCCTCCGCCACCCAGGCGTCGAGGGCGCACTCCTCCTCGTCGTGCGTGCACCCGCGCGGGCAGTCGTCGGTGCCGGCGGCGAGGTCGGGGAAGTGGTCGATGATGTGGTCGACGTCGATGTGGGCCAGGCCGAACGACCGGATGCCGGGCGTGTCGATGACCCAGCTCGTCGACCGTCGGCGGGCAGGCGCAGCGCGACGGCGTTCGTCGACGTGTGCCGGCCGCGGCCGGTCGTGTCGTTGACGACGCCGGTGGCCCGGGGCGCCCGGGCACGAGGGCGTTGACGAGCGTGCTCTTGCCGACGCCGGAGTGGCCGACGAGCACCGAGACCCGGCCGGACAGCTGCTCGCGCAGGTCCTCGAGGCCGCAGAACTCGCCGTCCTTCCATCGAGGTGACGACGTGCTCGACCTCGAGCGGCGTGTAGTTCGGCGAGGAACGCGGCGGGGTCGACGAGGTCGGCCTTGGTCAGGGCGAGCAGCGGCACGAGGTCGGCGTCGTAGGCCGCGACGAGGCAGCGGTCGACCATCCGCGGTCGCGGCTCCGGGTCGGCGAGGGCGGTGACGATGACGAGCTGGTCGGCGTTGGCGACGATGATGCGCTCGAACGGGTCGGTGTCGTCGGCCGTGCGGCGCAGCACCGAGCGGCGCTCCTCGATGCGCACGATGCGGGCCAGGGCGTCCGGCCCGCCGGCGAGGTCGCCGACGAGCGCGACGTCGTCACCGACGACGACGCGGGTGCGGCCGATCTCGCGGGCCTTCATCGCCGTGACGACGCGCTCGGGCTCCTTCTTGCCGAGCGGCCCCCTTGCGGGATGAGGCAGGTGTAGCGGCCGCGGTCGACGCCGATGACCATGGCGACGACCGCGTCGGCGTGGGCCGGGCGCTCCTTGGTGCGGGGCCTCGACCCCTTGCGGCTCGGGCGGACCCGGATGTCGCCCTCGTCGAGGTCCCGCCAGCTCATCGCGCGCAGCACCACCGGCGGCCGGAGCCGTCGAGCATGCCGCCTGCCACAGCCCGACGAAGTCGGGCAGCGTCTTGCGCGGTCGTCGCGACGTCCTCGACGAGCACGCCGGGCACCCGCAGGCCGATCACCGCGCCGGCGGTCGCCATGCGGTGGTCGTGGTAGGTGCGGAACCGCCCGCCGTGCAAGGGCGCCGGCGTGATGCGCAGGCCGTCCTCGGTCTCGGCGACGGCGCCGCCGAGGCCGCTGAGCTCGGCGGTCAGCGCCGCGAGCCGGTCGGTCTCGTGGCCGCGGATGTGGGCGACGCCGCGGATCCACGAGGGCGTCGAGGCCAGCGCCGCGAGAGCGGCGACCGTGGGCGTCAGCTCGGCGGCGTCGTGCAGGTCGATGTCGATGCCGACGAGCTCGCCGCTGCCGGTCACGGTCAGGCCGGTGCGGTCGAGCCGCACGTCGGCGCCCATCGTGTCGAGGATCTCGCGCAGCAGGTCGCCGGCCTGGGTCGTGTGCTGCGGCCAACCGGGCACGCGCACCGTGCCGCCGGCGACGAGCGCCGCGGCGACGAAGGGCCCGGCGTTGGAGAGGTCCGGCTCGACCGACACGTCGAGGGCGTTGATCTCGGACGGCTCGACGCGCCACGTGTTCGGCTCGCTGTCGTCGACGATGGCGCCGGCGTCGCGCAGCGTCTCGACCGTCATGAGGATGTGCGGCTCGCTCGGCACCGGCTTGCCGTCGTGGTGCACCGTGACGCCCTCGTCGTAGCGCGCTCCGGCGAGCAGCAGCGCCGAGATGAACTGCGACGACGCCGAGGCATCCATCGTCACGGACCCGCCGCGGCACCCGCCCGCGGCCGACGCACGGTCACCGGGAGGTGGCCCGTCGCGTCGTCGTCGAGGTCGGCGCCGAGCGTGCGCAGCGCGTCGATGACCGGGCCCATGGGCCGGACCCGCGCCTGCGGGTCGCCGTCGAGCACGACCGGCCCGTCGGCGAGCGCCGCCACCGCGGGGAGGAAGCGCATGACGGTGCCCGCGAGACCGCAGTCGATGCGGCGTCCCCGCGGAGCGTCTCCGGCGGGGTGACGACCCAGTCGGGTCCACGCCCCGGCCGGGCTCGCCCTCGGGCGGCACGTCGTCGATGCGCACCCCCAGGCCGCGCAGGGCCTCCGCCATGAGCAGCGTGTCGCGCGAGCGCAGCGGCGCCCGCAGCCGCGAGCGGTCGGAGGCGAGCGCGGCCAGGACGAGGTAGCGGTTCGTCAGGGACTTGCTGCCCGGGAGCGCGACCGTCGCGTCGAGCGGGCCGCCGGCGACGGGAGCCGGCCAGTCGCCTGGGCTCCGTCGTCGGATGGTTCCGGTGCTGCGCGTACTGGCGGGGCCTGCGGGATCGCCGGGGCGGGGGAATGGTCGGCGGGACTCAACTCAGCTCACGACGTCCTGGGCTCGATGGGCGAGCAGCCGCGCCTCGCGCGACGCGGTCCGCTTGGCGTGGCGGGCCTCACGGCGCGTCGCCTTGGTGGCGTGCTGGGCCCGCCACACGAGGCCCGGGCGGCCCTCGGTGTCGACGGCGGCGAGCAGCAGGCCGCCGAGCAGGCCGACGTTCTTGAAGAAGAGGCTGCGGCTCTGCGCCTTGCGCGCGGGTCGGTCTCGTCCCAGAAGGCGTGCTCGATGGCCGTCGTCGGGACGATCGAGGCGGCGAGCACCGTCGAGGCGAGCCGCGGCATGCGGCCGGTGGCGAGCAGGACGCCGCCGCCGAGCAGGGCGGCGCCGTTGACCCGGACGAAGAGGTCGGGGTCCTTCGCGGCGACCGCGGACCCGGGGCGGGCACCTTGCCGAGCAGCTGGGCGGCCTGCTGGTCCGCGCAGCCGGGTGGCGCAGCGCCTCGATGCCGGCGGCGACGAACACCGAGGCGAGCAGCGGGCGGGCGAGTCGACGGACGATCATGGGATTCCTCCTGGTCAGTGGGGACTACGTTATCGACATACCCCCCCGTCCGGCGCATCGCCGGCCCCGGACCCCCGGCTCTCAGCAACATACCCAGCAGGCGCCAACTGCCTGCGCTCATTCCGGAGGGAGTTGGCAGGTGCTCGGTCCGTTGCAGCTTGGGCGCCGCAGGGCTGGGACGTCGGCCGACCGGCGGCGTCAGCCCAGCGGCATACGCTGTGGCCATGTGCGGGAGGTATGCCGCGAGCGCGCGGCCCGACGAGCTCATCGAGGCCTTCGACGTCGACGAGGACCACACCGACGAGCCGGCGCGCAGCATCCTCAAGAGCCCGCAGAGCCCACCGGCGGGCGAGCCCGACTGGAACATGGCGCCCTCGAAGCAGGCGCCCGTCGTGCTGACCCGGCGCCGCGCGGTGCCGAGCGGCCGACGACGCGCCGGACGCCGAGCCCCGCGGCAGCTGCGGCTGCTGACCTGGGGCCTCGTGCCCGGCCTGGTCCAAGGACGTCAAGATGGGTCTGCGCATGATCAACGCCCGCGCCGAGTCGGTGCTCGGCAAGGGCGCCTTCGCCAAGGCGGCGCTCTCACGGCGGTGCATCGTGCCGGCGGAGGGCTGGTACGAGTGGCAGTCTCCCCGACCGCCGTCGACGCCAAGGGCAAGCCGCGCAAGCAGCCGTTCTTCATCCACCGCGCCGACGGCGCCCTGTCGCCTTCGCCGGTCTCTACGAGTTCTGGCGCGACCGCGAGCTGCCCGACGGCGACCCCGCCGCGTGGCTCACGACCTTCACGATCATCACGACGGCGGCCGACCCCGGCATGGACCGCATCCACGACCGCCAGCCGCTCGTGCTCGAGCCCGAGCAGTGGGAGCACTGGCTCGACCCCGACGAGAAGGACCCTGCGGCCGTGCGTGGGCTCCTCGACTTCGCCCGGCCCGGCCGGTTCGAGGCGCACCCGATCGGCCGCGCCGTCGGCGCGACCCGAACAACGGCCCGGACCTGCTCGAGCCGGCCCCCGTGGGAGCTCGTCGGGGTCGTCGACCCCATGACCGGCGAGGTGATCGGGGCATGAGCGCCGTCGTCGCGTGGACCCGCTGGTCCGCGAGGTCCCGACCCCGCAGGGCCCCGACGGGCCCACGTATGCCGCCCAGCTCGCTCCCGCGGCACCGTCGCGCTCGGGCACGGGGCCGGGGGCGGGCTGCGCGCCTCGACCTCACGGTCGCCCGCGAGGTCCTGCTCGACCCTGGCTGGCCGTCGTCCTCGTCGAGCAGCCGTGGCTCGTCGCCGGTCGCCGGGTCGCCGGCCGCCCGCCGCCCTCGATGCGGCGTGGGTGCCGTGGTGTCGGCCCTGATGTCCGGACGCGGGCGTCTGCCGTCGCCGCTCGTCGTCGGGGGCCGGTCCGCCGGTGCCCGGGTGGCGTGCCGGACAGCTGCCGAGCTCGGGGCCCATGCCGGGCTCCTGCTCAGCTTCCCGCTCCACCCGCCGGGTCAGAACCGCCCGACCAGCTGCGTGACGCGGAGCTGGCGCTCGCGCCCGATCCCTCTGGATGGTGCAGGGGACCAGCGATCCGTTCGGCACCCCGGCGGAGCTGGCGCCCTATTCCCGGAATGGGCCGAACTGCTCGAGGTTGAGGGCGCGCACTGCTTCCCGAAGGGGGCGCGGCCCGCGCTCGTCGCGGCGCTGACGAGAATCGCGGGAATGCTCCCCGGGTGAGCTGCGTTTCACAGCATGGTCACCTGCCCCTCGGATGCGACAGCACGCGCGACCGCTCCGGCGACGTTTCCCACGGGGTTAGGGTGGGAAGCGATGAGCAAGGACAAGCAGACCGATCCGGCCGCGGTGATGTCCGTCGTCGACGTCCCGACCCGCGGCGGGGCCGCGCCGCCGGATACCAGCCGGGATGACAAGGCAGTGGACGTCGCGACCGAGACCGAGGACGAGCGGCGCGCGCGGTTCGAGCGCGAGGCGATGCCGCTCCTCGACCAGCTCTACAGCGCCGCACTGCGCACCACGCGCAATCCCAGCGACGCCGAGGACCTGGTGCAGGAAACCTACGCGAAGGCGTATGCCGCCTTCCACCAGTACAAGCCTGGCACGAACCTCAAGGCTTGGATGTACCGCATCCTCACGAACACCTACATCAACAGCTACCGCAAGAAGCAACGGCAACCGCTCGAGGCGGACTCGGCCGACATCGAGGACTACCAGCTGGCGCGAGCGCGCGTCGCACTCCTCATCAGGGCTGCGATCCGCGGAGGCCGAGGCGCTCGACCACCTTCCCGACAGCGACATCAAGCGAGCCCTCCAGGAGATCCCGGAGGAGTTCCGGCTCGCCGTCTACTTCGCGGACGTCGAGGGCTACTCCTACAAGCAGATCGCCGAGATCATGGACACGCCCATCGGCACCGTGATGAGCAGGCTGCACCGTGGGCGTCGCCAGCTTCGGGAGCTGCTGACCGATTACGCCGTCGAGCGGGGCTTCGTCCCTGCCGGCGGGGCTGGAGGGAAACGGTGATGGACAAGGGCGAGCGCGACGAACCGCGTGCTGCCGGGCAGACGGACTGCTCCGAGGCGCTGCTGCGGGTCTACGAGTTCCTCGACGGCGAGCTCGGACCCTCCGACTGCGCGAAGATCGCGGCGCACCTAGACGAGTGCGGTCCCTGCCTCAACGAGTACAACCTGGACACGACGCTCAAGGCCCTCATCAAGCGGTCCTGCAGTGCCGAGCGGGCGCCCGACACGCTCCGCACGTCGATCATGGCGCGCATCTCGACGAGCGTGTACCGCATCGAGGGCAACTGACCCGCACCATTCCAGAGCGCGGTCAGCGACACGTCCCGCTGGGGTTCAACCCCGGCGCGAGGTGTCGCTGACTGCTGTTTGATCCCTGCTCAGGCGTTGGGCTTGCGGCCGTGGTTGGCGGCGTTGCCCTTGCGGGAGCGGCGCTTACGGGCGCGCTTGCTCATGCTCGGCTCTTTTCGTCGGTGGTGCTGCGTGACAGTGCCCCGTGGGGGTCACGAAGGGTTGATTCTTCCACAGTGAGCGGACGAAGCCCCAATCGGACCATCGCCACCGATCGACGCGCCTGGGTCAGATTGCGGTTTCACGGAGCCGACAAAGGTTAAGGACTTGGTAAAGAAACCGGCCGTAGCTGTCATCCGCGCCCGCAAACGCCCCAAAGTTTGGCAGTCTGTAAGCGATGCACCCAACGGCACCTCCCCTCAGCGTGCCCTGGAGCCTGTGTCTCTGATTAGGAGCCCCCCATGCTGCGCAAACTCCTCACCGCCTTGGCCGTGAGCCCCTTCGTTCTGGTCGCCCTCACGACGGTCTTTGGCACTGACACGTGGACGTGGGGTGGCTGAAGGGTCTGGCCGAACGAACCTGTCCTGCCAGAATCATCTGCTCGATTGGTGACTCGTCTGGTCAAGAGCGGTCCCTGACCCCATGACTGGGCTCGCGCGGACGAGCGGGCCGAGCGCCGCCGTTCGCCGGTCGGGAGTCCAGGCCCGACTCTTGCACCTGTACATTGTCGGCGTTTGCTTGGGCGCTGTCGGCGTGGGCATTTTGGCGTGGCTGACTGATCCGCACCTTGATCTGCTGCCCCTCCTGCTGCTCAGCAGCATGGGGATCCTCAGTTTCCAGCTTCGAGAGCCCGACGTCGGGTCTCGCATCGGCTTTTCGTTCCTGAGTATCATCCTGCTCGCCTCGGCAACCATCGTCGGCCCGCTGGGGGCGTGGATCGTCGGGCTGCTATCGGTCACCTTCGACCGGCGCGCACCACGGTGGTCCACCACGGTCTTCAACATGGCGATGACCGCGGTCGTTGGGGCCGCGGGCGCTCTCGCCTATTCCTACGTGGGCGGTGCACGCGCAGATGTCGCTTCCCTGGAGGGCGCCCTCACGATCACCCGATCGGTCGGCATTCCCATCCTCGTGGCGGACGTCGTGGGCTGCCTGACCAATGCGGTGCTCCTCGCCGGGGTCATCCACTTCTCGACGCGGGTCCCGTTCACGGTCATGGTGCGCCGTGTCCTCAGCGGTTCGGGCTGGGCGTACGTCGGCTACGGCGTCATCGGCTTCCTCTTCGTGGTGCTGTGGTTCCCTGCCGACCTCGGTCCGTTCAGCGCCGTCCTCGTCCTGGCACCGCTCCTCGCCGCGCGCTGGGCGTTCATCCAGTACGGCGACGAGCTGCGCTCGCACCGTCGCACGCTCGAAACGCTCGTCACCGCACTCGGGAAGAAGAACCGGCAGCGGTGGAGCGCAGTCGCCGCACCGCGAGGCTCGCCGAGTGGCTGGCGGAGGACCTCGGGCTCGGACCGCACCAGATCGGGACGGTCCGTCAGGCCGGGACGCTCCACGAGATCGGTCATCTGGCCGTCCCGGCACGGACCTTGCGGCGCCCCGTTGAGGAACTCAGCCCGCAGGAGCTGCGCATGCTCGCGGGACAGGGTGTCGTCGGTGCACGGATGATCGAGGGCATCGACTTCCTCGACGAGGCGCGCTCCGGCATCCGGCACCAGCATGCGTACTTCGACGGGCGAGGTGGTCCCGGATCGTTGAGCGGGACGGACATCCCGATCTCCGCGCGGGTTGTATCCGTTGCGGCCTGCTTCACCGCCCTCACCCAGTCGGACGGGGGCGGTCAGCCGATGACGCTGGAGCAGGGCCTCCAACTCCTCGAGGCCGACAGCGGCAGGTTCGACCCAGCCATCCTTGCCTCCCTGCGCAGCGTGCTCACCAAGCACGAGTGGCCCCCACCCGACGAGGTGGGGTCGTGACGACGGCCGAGCGCCGACACAGCTTCGCGCCCTACGGCGTCGCTGCCGGGGCGCTGACGCTCTGCGCCGTCCTCATCCTGCTCTCCGCGGATTCTCCGGCCTGGGGCGACACGGGCACCGCGGCGCTCGTCGGAACGTTCGCCGCCGCAGTCACGGCGAGGACGAACACCGAGCCGTAGGACACGCCCCTGCCGCCGGGCAGTTCCGTAGCGAACACGAAGCCGAGCGCCGCAGCGGTGGCGATGGGGGCGGAGCCTCGGAAGCGGGGTCCGGCCAGTTGGAACCACTCGCCGATGATAATGGCGGCGGCGAACGTTCCGACGAGCGCCGCGGTGCCCGTGTTGCCCCAGGCCGGAGAATCCGCGGAGAGCAGGATGAGGACGGCGCAGAGCGTCAGCGCCCCGGCAGCGACGCCGTAGGGCGCGAAGCTGCCTCGGCGCTCGGCCGTCGTCACGACCCCACCTCGTCGGGTGGGGGCCACTCGTGCTTGGTGAGCACGCTGCGCAGGGAGGCAAGGATGGCTGGGTCGAACCTGCCGCTGTCGGCCTCGAGGAGTTGGAGGCCCTGCTCCAGCGTCATCGGCTGACCGCCCCCGTCCGACTGGGTGAGGGCGGTGAAGCAGGCCGCAACGGATACAACCCGCGCGGAGATCGGGATGTCCGTCCCGCTCAACGATCCGGGACCACCTCGCCCGTCGAAGTACGCATGCTGGTGCCGGATGCCGGAGCGCGCCTCGTCGAGGAAGTCGATGCCCTCGATCATCCGTGCACCGACTACATCCTGTCCCGCGAGCATGCGCAGCTCCTGCGGGCTGAGTTCCTCAACGGGGCGCCGCAAGGTCCGTGCCGGGACGGCCGAGATGACCGATCTCGTGCAGCATCCCGGCCTAACGGACCGTCCCGATCTGGCTCGGTCCGAGCCCATCTCCTCAGCGAGCCACTCGGCGAGCCTGAGCGGTGCGGCGACTGCGCTTCGCCGCTGCCGGTTCCTTCTTCCCGAGTGCGGTGACCAGCGTTTCGAGCGTGCGCTCGTGCGAGCGCAGCTCGTCGCCGTACTGGATGAACGCCCAGCGCGCGGCGAGGAGCGGTGCCAGGACGAGGACGGCGCTGAACGGACCGAGGCCGGCAGGGAACCACAGCACCACGAAGAGGAAGCCGATGACGCCGTAGCCGACGTACGCCCAGCCCGAACCGCTGAGGACACGGCGCACCATGACCGTGAACGGGACACCGCTGGTAGAAGTGGATGACCCCGGCGAGGAGCACCGCATTCGTCAGGCAGCCGCACGACGTCGGCCACGAGGATGGGAATGCCGACCGATCGGGTGATCGATGAGGGCGCCCGCCAGGGACGCGACATCTGCGCGTGCACCGCCGACGTAGGATAGGCCAGAGCGCCCGCGGCCCCGATGACCGCCGTCATCGCCACGTTGAAGACCGTGTGGACCACCGTGGGCGCGCCGGTCGAGTTGACCGATACGCAGCCCGACGATCCACGCCCCGAAGCGGGCCGACGATGGTTGCCGAGGCCAGCAGGATGATGCTCAGGAACGAAAAGCCGATCCGAGACCCGACGTCGGGCTCTCGAAGCTGGAAACTCGAGGATCCCCATGCTGCTGAGGAGCAGAGGGGCGCAGATCAAGGTGCGGATCAGTCAGCCACGAAAATGCCCACGCCGACAGCGCCCAAGCAAACGCCGACAATGTACAGGTGCAGGAGTTGGAACCTGGACTCCCGACCGGCGAACGGCTGCGTCGGCCGCGCTCGTCCGCGCGAGCCAGTCATGGGGTCAGGACCGCTCTTGACCGACGAGTCACCGATCGAGCAGATGATTCATGCGCAGGACAGGTTCGTTCGGCCAGACCCTTCAGCTACCCCACGTCCACGTGTCGGTGCCCAAGACCGTCGTGACGGCGACGAGGACCAAGGGGCTCACGGCCAAGGCGGTGAGAAGTTTGCGCAGCATGGGGGCTCTCCTAATCAAATGACACAGGCTCCAGGGCACGGCGAGGGGGAGGTGCCGTTGGGTGCATCGGTTACAGACTGCCAAACTTCGGGCCGCTTGCGGGCGCCGATCATAGCTACGGCCGGTTTCTTTACCAAGTCCTTAACCTTTGTCGGCTCTCCGAAACCGCAATCTGACCCATTGCGCGTCGATCGGTGGCGGTCGGTCCGATTGGGGCTTCGTCCGCTCACTGTGGAAGAATCAACGCTTCGTGACCCCCACGGGGCACTGTCACGCAGCACCACCGACGAAAAGAGCCGACGATGAGCAAGCGCGCCCGCAAGCGCCGCTCCCGCAAGGGCAACGCCGCCAACCACGGCCGCAAGCCCAACGCCTGAGCAGGGATCAAAGGCAGTCAGCGACACCTCGGGCCGGGCTTCGAACGCCCAGCGGGACGTGTCGCTGACTGCGCGCTGGAACGGTGCGGGTCAGTTGCCCTCGACGCGGATACACGCTCATCGAGATGCGCGACATGATCGTCGTGCGCAGCGTGTCGGGCGCCCGCTCGCACTGCAGGACCGCTTGATGAGGGCCTTGAGGGTCGTGTCCAGGTCGTACTCCTTGAGGCAGGGACCGCACTCGTCGAGGTGCGCCGGATCTTCGCGCACTCGGCGGGTCCGAGCTCGCCGTCGAGGTACTCGTAGACCCGCAGCAGCGCCTCGGAGCAGTCCGTCTGCCCGGCGCACGCGCTTCGTCGCGCTCGCCCTTTGTCCATCAACCGTTTCCCTCCATGCCCTCGCCGCTGCCGGCGCACGAAGCCCCGCTCGCGGCGTAATCGGTCGAGCAGCTCCCGCAGCTGGCGACGCCCACGGTGCAGCCTGCTCATCACCGTGCCGATGGGCGTGTCCATGATCTCGGCGATCTGCTTGTAGGAGTAGCCCTCGACGTCCGCGAAGTAGACGGCGAGCCGGAACTCCTCCGGGATCTCCTGGAGGGCTCGCTTGATGTCGCTGTCGGGCAGGTGGTCGAGCGCCTCGGCCTCCGCGGATCGCAGCCCTGAGCGGTGTGGGACCCGCTCTCGCGAGCTGGTAGTCCTCGATGTCGGCCGAGTCCGCCTCGAGCGGCTGCCGCTGCTTCTTGCGGTAGCTGTTGATGTAGGTGTTCGTGAGGATGCGGTACATCCACGCCTTGAGGTTCGTGCC
This sequence comes from uncultured Actinomycetota bacterium, assembly GCA_963826445.1. Taxonomy (GTDB): domain Bacteria; phylum Actinomycetota; class Actinomycetes; order Actinomycetales; family Dermatophilaceae; genus Intrasporangium. The sequence continues at coordinate 16,502 of CAWGXD010000015.1, read as the reverse complement.
CGGGCTTGTACTGGTGGAAGGCGCCGTACGCCTTCGCGTAGGTTTCCTGCACAGGTCCTCGGCGTCGCTCGGGTTGCGGGTCGTGCGCAGTGCGGCGCTGTAGAGCTGGTCGAGCAGCGGCATCGCCTCGCGCTCGAACCGCGCGCGCCGCTCGTCCTCGGTCTCGGTCGCGACGTCCACTGCCTTGTCATCCCGGCTGGTATCCGGAGGCGCGGCCCCGCCGCGGGTCGGGACGTCGACGACGGACATCACCGCGGCCGGATCGGTCTGCTTGTCCTTGCTCATCGCTTCCCACCCTAACCCCGTGGGAAACGTCGCCGGAGCGGTCGCGCGTGCTGTCGCATCCGAGGGGCAGGTGACCATGCTGCTGAAACGCGGGTCACCCGGGGAGCATTCCCGCGATTCTCGTCAGCGCCGCGACGAGCGCGGGCCGCGCCCCCTTCGGGAAGCTGTGCGCGCCCTCAACCTCGAGCAGTTCGGCCCATTCCGGGACATAGGGCGCCAGCTCCTCCGGCGTGCCGAACGGATCGCGGGTCCCCTGCACCATCCAGGTGGGATCGGGCGCCAGCGCCAGCTCCGCGTCACGCAGCCGGTCGGGCCGGTCTCCCTGACCCGGCAGGTGGAGCGGGAAGCTGAGCAGGAGCCCGGCATGGGCCCCGAGCTCGGCAGCTGTCCGGCACGCCACCCGGGCACCGGCCGACCGGCCCCCGACGACGAGCGGCGACGGTAGACGCCCGCGTCCGGACATCAGGGCCGACACCATCGGCACCCACGCGGCATCCAGGGTCGGCGGGCGCCCGGCCACCCGGCGACCCGCGACGAGCCACGGCTGCTCGACGAGCACGACGGTCCAGCCGGCGCCGACGAGGACCTCGCGGGCGACCGTGAGGTCGAGGCTGCGCATCCCGCCCCCCGCCCCGTGCCCGAGCGCCACCGTGCCGCGGGAGCGAGCTGGGCGGCATACGTGCGCCCGTCCGAGACCCTGCGGAGTAGGGAGCTCGCGCACCTGCGGGTCCACGCGCACGACGGCGCTCATCCCCCGATCACCTCGCCGGTCATGGGGTCGACGACCCCGACGAGCTCCTCACGAGGGGCCGGCTCGAGCAGACCCGGGCCGTTGCTCGACGTCGCGCCGACGGCGCGCCCGATCGGGTGCGCCTCGAACCGGCCCGGCTGGGCGAACTCCAGCAGCCCACGCACCGCCTCAGGGTCCTTCTCGGCTGGGTCGAGCCACTGCTCCCACTGCTCCGGCTCGAGGACGAGCGGCTGCCGGTCATGGATCCGGTCCATGCCGGGGTCGGCCACTGTCGTGATGATCGTGAACGTCGTGAGCCAGGCCTCCGGGTGGCCGTCGGGCAGCTCCCGGTCGCGCCAGAACTCGTAGAGTCCCGCGAAGCCCACCTTGGCGCCGTCCGCCCGGTGGATGAAGAAGGGCTGCTTGCGCGGCTTGCCCTTCGCATCGACCGCGGTCGGGGACTTCTGCCACTCGTACCACCCGTCCGCCGGCACGATGCACCGTCGTGCGAGCGCCGCCTTGGCGAACGCGCCCTTGCCCAGCACGGACTCCGCTCGGGCGTTGGTCATCCGTTGACCCAGCTTGACGTCCTTGGCCCATGCGGGCACGAGGCCCCAGGTCAGGAGGCGCAGCTGCCGGGTGGGCTCGGGATCCGGAGCGTCGGCGGCCTGCTCGGGAACCTTCGGCGAGCGGGTCAGGACGACGAGCGCCTGCTTCGAGGGGGCCATGTTCCAGTCCGGCTCGCCGGCCGCTGGCTGCTGCGGGTTCTTCAGGATGCTGCGGGTCGGTTCGTCGGAGCGGTCCTCGTCGATGTCGAACGCCTCGATCAGCTCGTCTGGCCTCGCGCTCGCGGCATACCTCCCACACATGGCCTTCAGCGTATGCCGCTGAGCTGACTCCGCCGGTCGGCCGCCGTCCCAGCCCTCCCGCCCCCCAAACCCGCAACACACCGAGCACCTGCCAACTCCCTCCGGAAATGACCGCAGGCAGTTGGCGACTGCTCGGTGTGTTGCTGAGAGCCGGGGGTCCGGGGCCGGCGGATGCGCCGGACGGGGTGGGTATGTCGATAACGTAGACACCACACCAGGAGGAATCCCGATGATTGTTCGTCGAATCGCTCGCCCCATGCTCGCCTCGGTGTTCATCGCCGCCGGAATCGAGGCGCTTCGCCATCCGGCCGCGCGGACCAAGCGCGCGGCCCAGCTGCTCGACACCGTGTCTGCCCCATCCGCGGTGCAGGAGGACCCTGACCTGTTCGTGCGCGTCAACGGCGCCAGCCTGGTCGGCGGAGGGTTTCTTCTCGCCACCGGACGGATGCCCCGTCTTGCGTCGACGCTCCTCGCCGCCTCGGTCGTCCCCACCACGGCAATCGAGCATGCGTTCTGGGACGAGACCGACCCGGAGAAGCGCGCGCAGAGTCGTAGCCTGTTCTTCAAGAACGTCGGCCTGCTCGGCGGCCTGCTGCTGGCCAGTGTCGACACCGCGGGCAAGCCCGGGCTTGCGTGGCGGGCCCAGCACGCCACCAAGACCACGCGCCGTGAGGCGCGTCACGCCAAACGGGCAGCAGCCCGGGAGGCTCGCCTTCTAGCCCATCGAGCCCAGGACGTCGTGAGCTGACTTGAGTTTCGCCGACCATTCCCCCTCCACCGATCCCGCAAGCCCCGCCAGTACGCGCAGCACCGGAACCACTCCCACGACAATCCCAGGGGACTGGCCGGCTCCCACCCCGGCAGCCCCGGTCGACGCCACCGTCACGCTCCCGGGCAGCAAGTCGTTGACGAACCGCTACCTCGTCCTGGCTGCCCTGGCCAGCGACCGCTCGCGGCTGCGCGCACCGCTCCGGTCGCGGGACACGCTGCTCATGGCGGATGCGCTGCGCGCCCTGGGGGTGGGCATCGAGGACGTGGCGCCCGAGGGCGACCCGCCCGGGAGCGTCAACGACAGGCCCGACTGGCTGATCACCCCTCCCGACCGCCTCCGCGGGGGCGCCGCGATCGACTGCGGCCTGGCTGGGACGGTGATGCGGTTCCTGCCTGCCGTCGCGGCGCTTGCGGACGGCCCGGTGCGCTTGGACGGCGACGCCGGGGCCCGGGTCCGGCCGATGGGGCCGGTGATCGACGCGCTGCGTGTGCTCGGCGTCGAGCTCGAGGACTCCGACGGTCTGCTGCCGCTGACCGTGCTCGGTCGCGGTCGGGTCCGCGGGGGGTCGGTGACGATGGATGCCTCGGCATCATCGCAGTTCATCTCCGCGCTCCTGCTTGCCGGAGCGCGCTACGACGAGGGCGTCACCGTGCACCACGACGGAAAGCCGGTCCCGAGCGAGCCGCACATCCGCATGACCGTCGAGACGCTGCGGGACGCCGGGGCCGTGGTCGACGACTCCGACCCCAACACCTGGCGCGTCGAGCCCTCCGAGATCAACGCCCTCGACGTGTGGATCGAGCCGGACCTGTCCAACGCCGGCCCATTCGTGGCCGCCGCGCTCGTCACGGGTGGCACAGTCCGGGTGCCCGGTTGGCCGCAGTACACGACACAGGCCGGCGACCTCATGCGCGAGATCCTCGACACGATGGGCGCTGACGTCCGGCTCGACCGGACCGGCCTGACCGTGACTGGCACGGGCGAGCTCGTCGGCATCGACATCGACCTGCACGACGCCGCCGAGCTCACGCCCACGGTCGCCGCGCTCGCCGCCCTGGCTTCCACTCCTTCGTGGATCCGCGGCGTGGCCCACATCCGCGGACACGAGACCGACCGCCTCGCTGCCCTGACGAGCGAGCTGAGCTCCCTCGGCGGCGCCGTCACCGAGACCGAGGACGGCCTGCGGATCACTCCGGCGCCGCTGCACGGCGGGCGGTTCCGGACCTTCCACGACCACCGTATGGCGACCGCCGGGGCGATCCTCGGACTCCAGGTCCCCCACGTGGTCGTCGAGGACGTCGCCACGACCGCCAAGACGCTGCCCGACTTCCCTGGGCTGTGGGCCCGGATGCTGTCCGGCGACCGCGCCGCGGGCGTCGGGGCCGCCGGCCCTGCGCCCGCCGTGGAGCCGGCTCGATGAGCTGGCGGGACCTCGACGACGACGACATCCGCGTCCGCCCCAACCGGAAGGGGTCGAGGCCCCGCACCAAGGAACGTCCGGCACACGCCGACGCCGTCATCGGCAGGGTCGTCGCCGTCGATCGTGGCCGCTACACCTGCCTGATCCCGGCAGGAGCCGGGCCGCGAGGCCAGCGGTCGGCCGAGTCGCCACCTGCGTCACCCACCGCATCGGCAACCGAGCCGGAGCGGATCGTCACCGCCATGAAGGCTCGTGATCTCGGCCGCACCCGCGTCGTCGTCGGGGACGACGTCGCGCTCGTCGGCGACACGAGTGGTGGACCGGACGCCCTCGCCAGGATCGTCCGGATCGAGGAGCGCCGGTCCGTGCTCCGCCGTACCGCGGACGACACGGACCCCGTCGAGCGCGTCATCGTCGCCAACGCCGACCAGCTCGCGATCGTGACGGCGCTCGCCGACCCGGAGCCCCGTCCCCGGATGGTCGACCGATGCCTGGTCGCCGCCTACGACGCCGGCCTCGAGCCGCTCCTCGTGCTGACGAAGGCCGACCTCGTCGACCCGGCCGATTTCCTCGCCACGTACGCACCGCTCGAGGTCGACCACGTGGTCACCCGACGGGACGATGGCGACATCTGCGGTCTCGCGGAGCTGCACGAGCGGCTCTCGGGCCGCGTCACCGTCCTCGTCGGCCACTCCGGCGTCGGCAAGAGCACCCTCGTCAACGCCCTCGTCCCCGACGCCCGACGGGCCATCGGCGACGTCAACGTGGTCACCGGGCGGGGTCGGCACACGTCGACCAGCGCGGTGGCCCTTCGCCTGCCCGACGGTGACAGCTGGGTCATCGACACGCCGGGGGTGCGCTCGTTCGGCCTCGCCCACATCGACGTCGACCGCATCATCGACCACTTCCCGGACCTTGCCGCCGGCACCGACGAATGCCCCCGAGGGTGCACCCACGACGAGGAGGACTGCGCGCTCGACGACTGGGTGGCGCACGGCCATGCCGGACCGGCCGGTCCGGCCAGGCTCGAGTCGTTGCGCCGGCTGCTCCAGAGTCGTTCCAGCGCGGCGGACTACTGACACAGCGAGCCGCCCGTTCCCCATCCGGGAAGCGGGCGGCTCGGCTCGGAGGTTCAGACCGTCTCGGCGAGGGTGAACCCGACGCCGTCCGGTGTCTGTGCCGCGTCGAGGGTCTGGTTGTCGAGTACCGGAGCCGTGTCCCGCGCAATGTAGACGCGGGCATCCCCCGCATCGACGACCACGTCGGTCGGCTGGGGCTGCGTCACGACGCTAACGGCGAGCTGGTCCTGCTCGCTCGCGATCCGCAGGCCGGCGGTCGGCTGCTCGACGTCCTGGGTCAGGCCCCTCACGACGGCCTGGGCGTTCTCGGTCAAGGTCAGCATGGTGGAGCTCCTGTCTTCGTGCGGTCGCCGGACTGGCCGGCGTTGACGCCTACGACCACCTCTCGGGGCAAGTGCGCACACGCCTCGGACCCCTCCACCATCTCCGACCCCGGGGGGTCGATGTCAAGCCACACCATGGGTGGACGGGTCGCAACCCACCCAGAAACTTTGCGGCGCAAGGGGACCCAGCTCAGCGGCATACGGCATGACGTTCGTGAGCGCGACGCGGCCCACCTTCTCCGGCCACGATGTGCGTGCTGGCGCTAGGCTCCGCCAAGTGACCTCCTACGACGACGATCTTCGTCTGGCCCACGTCCTCGCCGATGCCGTCGAGCGGGTGACCATGGCTCGCTTCCGCGCCGCGGATCTCATCGTCGAGAGCAAGCCCGACCTGACTCCGGTGACGGACGCCGACCGGCACGGCCGAGGAGCTCGTCCGCGCGCAGCTCAAGCGACCCGGCCCCGGGACGCCGTCGAGGGCGAGGAGTTCGACACAACCGGGCACGGCCCCCGCCGCTGGATCATCGACCCCATTGACGGGACGAAGAACTTCGTGCGCGGAGTGCCCGTCTGGGCCACGCTCATCGGGCTGGTCGACAATGGCCGCCCCGTGCTCGGGCTGGTCGCCGCACCGGCACTCCAGCGTCGCTGGTGGGCGGCGACCGGTTCGGGCGCCTGGGCGGGCCGGTCCCTGTCCTCGGCGAAGCGCATCACCGTGTCCCAGGTCGGTCGCCTCGGGGACGCGTCCCTCTCGTACTCCTCGCTCGCCGGCTGGCGCGTCCGGGGGCGGCGTGACGACTTCCTCGACCTCATGGACGACTGCTGGCGGACCCGGGCATACGGCGACTTCTGGTCCTACATGCTCGTCGCCGAGGGCGCCGTGGACATCGCCAGCGAGCCGGACCTCGAGGTGTACGACATGGCCGCGCTCGTGCCCATCGTCCAGGAGGCGGGCGGGCGCTTCACCGGCCTCGACGGGCGCGAGGGGTGCTGGAGCGGCAACGCGGTTGCCACCAACGGACTCCTCCATGACGAGGTGCTGCGCCGGCTCGGCACGCCGGCCGCAGCGGCGGAGGCCTGAGCTCGATCAGTCACGCATGACCATGACGGGGGCGAAGCCCCGGCCCTCGATCGCCGGTCGGTGACCTGCCGCGTCGCCGACGAGGACGATCGTCCAGCCGGCGCCTGCGGACTGGTCCGGACGGGCCACGCCGGCACCTGCCGCGAATCGCTCGAAGGCGTCGTCCAGCCGGGCGCGGTCGACGCGCTCGAGGTCACGCAGGTTCGCGGTCGTGAACTCGGTGCTCCGTCCGTCGAGGGCCATGCTGATCGCCTCATCGGCCACCGCGTCCGCCGTCGCGTACCGTCCGGGGGCCGTCTTGCCGATGAAGTCGACCCCGGACCGGACCTCCCGCTCCGAGAACCCGTCCCGCCCGCTCTCGAGGATCTCGACGAGCAGTCGGACCGACTCCGCTGTACTGTCGGCGCGCACGGAACCCGAGGTGAGGAAGACGCCTCCGGTGCGCCGCGGGCGGAAGCTGGAGCGGATGCCGTAGGTGTAGCCCTTCTCCTCACGCAGGACTGCATCGACCCGCGCATTGGGCGAGCCCCCCAGCACGAAACCGATGACCGGGTACGGGGCCCAGCCGCCCTCCACCGAGCGGTCTGGGCCCGGCGCGCCGACGACGATCTCGGTCTGCACTGAGCCCGGGCGATCGACGATGACGATCCGGCCCCGGTCCTCGGCCAGCGTCGCGACCCGGCTCAGCGAGGACGCACGCTCCGGACCCGGACGCCAGCCGCCCAGTGCCTCATCGACGAGGGCGCGGACATCGAGGCCCGAGAGGTCACCAGCGACCGCGACCGTGGTCCCGGCGGCAATGACGTGCTCGTCATGGAAGGCCACGACGTCGTCCCTCGTGATCCTCGACACCGTCTCCCGGGACCCGCCGGTGGGACGGGAGCCTCTCTCCTCGTCGGCGTAGAAGGTGGCGACCCACTCGAGCGCGGCGCGGTGGCCGGGGATGGACCGCTCCTGGTCGATCTCTGCCAGCCGGGTACGCACCTGCCGGGCCACCTCGTTCTCCGGGAAGGCGGGCTCGGTGATGATCTGCCGGAGCAGGTCGAGCGCCTGCTCGAGGTTGCTCTTCACGACATCGAGGTCGAGGGTGAGGCCAGCCTCGCCCACGGCCGCGCCGTAGCTGACACCCTTGCGCTCGAGCAGGCGGGCCAGCTCCTCGGCGGAGTGCTCCGCCGTCCCCTCGTCCATGGTCCGCGCCATGATCGTCGCCACGCCCTCGAGGTCGCGCGGCTCGGCGCTGATCGGGACGGGCAGGCCAAGACGCACGGAGATGACGTACTGGCCGGGAACGTGGTAGGTGACGAGCCGGATGCCGTTGGGCAGGTCGTGGGTGACCGCGTCGGGGAAGGACCACTGCGGCGGCGGGGCAACCTCGGGGCGCGCGACGCTCGTCATGCGGCCACCTCGGCCTCGTCCTCGGCGAGGTAGCGGACGACGGCCCGCGCCTCAGGATCGAGCCAGGTCGCGGCCGCCTCCCGCACCTGGGCGGGTGTGACGCTCTTGACCCGGTCGACGAAGGTGTTGACGTAGGACGGGTCGCCGGTGAGCAGCGCGTGGTGGCTGAGGTGGTCCGCGCGCTCCTCGATGCTCGCGAGGGCACTGAGCCACGAGCGCTCGGTGTCGGCGATGACGGACTCGAGCTCGCCCTCGTCAGGGCCCTCGGCCAGGAACCGCTCGAGCTCCTCGCAGACCGTCGCCTCCGCCTGGTCCGGGTCGGCGCCCGCGGCGATGTCGACGGTGATGGTCCCGAGACCGACCCCGTCGACGAGACCCATCGTCCACCCCGCGACCGCCGTCGCCGTCTCATCGGTGCGGACGAGGCGCCGCATGAGCCGGGAGCTGGCAAGGCCGCTCATCACGTCGACGGCGATCGAGCAGGCGTGGTACTCGGGCGTCGTGTCGACCGGCAGCCGGAACGAGACGTAGATGCGGTCGTTCGGTACGTCCCCCGGCCGGTCGAGCCGGACGGGCTCGGCGATGGGCGACAGCTGCGGCAACCGCTCGCGATGGGGCAGCTCGATCGGCACGAGACTGCCGAAGTACTGCTCGGCAGCGGCAAACCCCTGCTCCGGGGTGATGTCCCCAACGAGGGTGAGGACGGTGTTGTTCGGGCCATAGTGGGCCCGATAGAAGGCGTGGACGTCCTCGAGCGTCGCGGCGTCGAGATCCTCCATCGAGCCGATCGTCGGGTGGTGGTACGGATGGTCCTCGGGGAAGACGGTGGCGTAGATGTCGATGAGCGCCTGGCCGTAGGGCACGTTGTCGTACCGCTGGCGCTTCTCCTCCTTGACGACGTCCCGCTGGTTGTCGAGGTTCTCCTGCGTCACCGCGTCGAGGAGGTAGCCGTGGCGGTCTGCCTCGAGCCACAGGGCGAGGTCGAGCGCGCCGACTGGGATCGTCTCGAAGTAGTTCGTCCGGTCGAACCACGTCGTCGCGTTGAGGCGCGCCCCCTCGTTCATCAGCGCGCTGAAGTGCTCGCCCGAGGCGACGTTGCGGCTGCCCTGGAACATGAGGTGCTCGAAGAGGTGCGCCAGACCCGTCCGGCCGCGGGCTTCGTGGCGGGAGCCGACACCGACCCAGAGGTTGACGGCGACATTGGGGACGGCATGGTCCTCCGAGACGATGACCCGAAGGCCGTTCGGCAGGGTCCGTTCGACAATGGGATAGGCGATCGAGGTCACGCCCTGACCCTACGTGAAGTCGCGCGAACGTTTCCGAGGCAACGTCAGAGCCATGGGCCTCGATAATGCTGCATTATGTAGGTGACGGTTAGCATAACGTTGGCGTATGCTGTTCCAATGAGCGGTGACGATGACGTCTCGACCTCAGACCTGCTCGCCACGATCCGCGAGTCGGTCATCGGTGAGGACCAGGTGCTGCCCGGGCCCTACGGCCCACGCCGGGTCACCTACGCGGACTACACGGCATCAGGCCGGGCCCTGACCTTCATCGAGGACTTCATCCGCGAGGAGGTCCTCCCCCGCTACGCCAACACGCACACGGAGTCCTCTGGGACCGGCCTGCAGACGACGCGCTTGCGCGAGGACGCACGCCGGATCATCCGCGACGCGGTGGGCGGTGACGACGAGACTGTTGTCATCTTCGCCGGTTCGGGGTGCACCGGCGCCATCGACAAGCTCATCGGCATCCTGGGCCTGCGGGTCCCGTCCGCCTTCGAGGACCGTTGGCACCCGAGCGCGCTCGTCCCCGACGAGGAACGGCCCGTCGTCTTCATCGGTCCCTACGAGCACCACTCGAACGAGCTCGCGTGGCGGGAATGCATCGCCGACGTCGTCGTCGTCCCCATGGACCCAGACGGACACATCAGCATCTCTGCACTGCGCGAACTGCTGGAGCGGCACACCGACCGGCCGCTGAAGATCGGGTCCTTCTCGGCAGCGAGCAATGTCACCGGCATCCTCACCGACACCGATGCGATCTCCACGGTCCTCCACGAACACGGCGCCCTCGCCTTCTGGGACTTCGCCGCCGCCGCGCCGTACGTCGACATCGACATGTACGGAGCCACGGGGCGGGAGGACGGGCACGCCACGGAGACAGCGGAACCCGGCTCAGCGGCATACGACTCCTCCCGAAGGGAGTTGGCGCGCAAGGACGCCGTGTTCCTCAGCCCACACAAGTTCATTGGTGGGCCGAGCACCCCGGGCGTCCTCGTCGTCCGTCGGGAGCTCTTGGTGAACCGCGTCCCCGACGTCGTGGGCGGCGGGACCGTGTCCTACGTCAGCACGGACGTCCACGACTACGTCACCGACCCGGCGCACCGCGAGGAGGGCGGGACCCCCGCGATCATCGAGTCCATCCGCGCCGGCCTCGTGTTCCGGCTCAAGGAGGCGGTCGGCGTCGACGTCATCCGCGCCCGGGAGGAGGACTTCCTGCGGCGGGCCCTCGCCGCCTGGTCGCGGGAGCCGACGATCGAGGTCCTGGGCAACCTCGAGGCAGAGCGGCTGTCGATCCTGTCGTTCGTCGTGCACCGCGAGGGAGGCACCTTCCTCCATCACAACTTCGTCGTGGCGGTGCTGAACGACCTGTTCGGGATCCAGGCACGAGGCGGGTGCTCCTGCGCGGGTCCGTACGGCCACCAGCTGCTCGGCATCGACTCCGAGCGGTCGCGGGCGATCGAGCGTCAGACCACGCTGGGGTGCGAGGGCATCAAGCCGGGGTGGGTCCGCCTGAACCTCAACTACTTCATCTCGGACACGGTCTTCGAGTATGTGCTCGAGGCCGTCCGCCTCGTCGCACGGGACGGGTGGCGGCTGCTCGGTGACTACGACTTCGACGTGCGGACCGGGCGATGGGCGCACAAGCGTGGACCGGTCGAGCCGCCGCTGCGTCTGAGCCAGGTTGGTTTCGAGGGCGGACGAATGACCTACCCCCGGCACGAGGACCGCGCCCCCGAGTCGGCGCTCGCGGACTACCTCGTGGAGGGCGCCCGTCTCATGCGCGAGGCCACACCCCCGCTCGGCGACTCGGCCCGCATCAGCCCGGATTTCGACCACCTGCGGTGGTTCGACCTGCCCACGGCGTCCATCCGGCCCTGAGCGCGGCGCCAGTCAGCCCCCTGCGGACCCACCGGGCCCCGGGATCGGGTCTCACGGTCGAATGCGCCAGGCCCGGAGATCGCAATGATCTCCGGGCCTGATTTGGTAGCGGGGGCAGGATTTGAACCTGCGACCTCCGGGTTATGAGCCCGGCGAGCTACCGAGCTGCTCCACCCCGCGTCGGTAAACAGCCACCTTACGCGAATCCGTCTCGCAGGACCAAATCGGGCACCACGGCACGCTCGCCGAGGCCAGCCGCGTCCGAGGTGACCCGATGCAGCCACAGCTCGTCGTCCAGTCAGCGACCCGGGGGTGCGCGGCCTGCGGCGAGGCGTCGACGCCGCAGGGCCGCCTTGAGCTTCGCCTGCGCCTGGCCGTATGCGGCGAAGTCGCCCTTTCGCAGGGCCGCCTCGCCCCCGGTACGCGGCCTCGGCGTCCTTGAGCGCCTTGACGGAGCGCAGCCGCGTCGGGCGTGGCCGTCGGGCCCGTCGGCGCCGGGGCGGACGTGTGTCGGCCCGTCGTGGGCGTGCCGGTCGGGGCCCGTGGGCGTGCCGGTCGGCGTGCGCGGGGGTCACCGGGTGTCGTGCCCTGGTCGCCGGCCGCGCGCCCGACGACGCCGCCGAAGAGGTCGTTGAGCGCGCCGTCGAGCGACCCGGCCCAGGCGATCTTGTCGCCGAAGGCGACCGCCACCGCGGACAGGCGCGGGTAGGTGCCGAGCTCCGTCGATCGGCCTGGACGTAGATCGGCTGGACGTAGAGCACCCCACCGCCGACCGGCAGGGTCAGCTGGTTGCCGAAGATGACGCTCGGCCCCGTTGAGCGCGGTCGTCGAGATGAACTGCGCCAGGGTCGCCGGCACCCACGAGGTCGTTCGAGGACACCGTCGAGGTGCGCATGTCGTTGTAGACCTGCCCCGGGCCCGTTGACCGTGCCGCCCGTCGTCTCGAGCAGCCGCAGCTTGCCGTAGTCCGGCGACTTCTTGCCCGTCCTCGGCGCCCGGCGTCGCCGTCGACGGCGAGGAAGCCCGACAGCACGTTGCGGTCACCGACCGGCATGAACGTCGAGGTCAGCGAGAACGCGGGCTCGACTGGTCCGGCATGGCGAGCGAGAGGTAGTAGGGCGGCTGGAGGAGGTCTGCTCGGCCGGCTGCGTCGGGTCGTCGGGCACGCGCCAGAAGTTCTGGCCACCGTAGAAGGACGCCGCGTCGGTGTCGTGGTACTTCTGCAGCAGCTGGCGCTGGACCTTGAAGAGGTCCTCCGGGTAGCGCAGGTGCGCCATGAGCGAGCCCTTGATGTCGGAGAGCGGCTTGACGGTGCCGGGGAAGATCGACATCCACGCCTTGAGCACCGGGTCCTGCTCGTCCCACTGGTAGAGCGTCACGGTGCCGTCGTAGGCGTCGACCGTCGCCTTGACCGAGTTGCGCACGTAGTTGACCTGGCCGGCCTGCACGGCCCGCACCGACGTGCGGGTCGCTCGTCACCGCGTCCTCGGTCGCCGGTGTCGAGCGTCGTCGTCTCGGAGTACGGGTAGTTCGCCGACGTCGTGTAGCCGTCGAGGATCCACTGCACCCGGCCGTCGACGACGGCCGGGTAGGCGTTGCCGTCGAGCGTCAGCCACGGGCGCGACCCGCTGCGACGCGCTCGCGCGGCGTGCGGTGGTCGAGGACGCGCGAGTCGTTGGTCACCGCGTCGGAGAGCAGGAAGTTGATCTCGCGGTACTTGATCGCGTAGGCGAGGCGCTTGACGGCGTCGAGCTGCGACCCCGCCCGTGCCGGCGTAGGTGTAGTTGATCTGCCCGGTGCCCTGCGGGTCCGGGTAGTCGAACTCCTTGCTTGTCGCCGCCGACGATGGAGTACTCCGGCGACTGCTCGCCGAAGTAGATGCGCGGCTCGTACTTGCCGAGCGCGCCCTCGGTGCCGATCTGCGACTCGAAGAAGGTCGGGCGGCCGTCGGCCTCACGGGTGTTGCCCTTGGCCGCGACGACGCCGTAGCCGTGGGTGTAGACGGTGTGGTCGTTGAGCCAGTTGCGCTGCCCGTCGGGCACGCCGTTGAGGTCGAGCTCGCGGGCGGCGATGACGGTGTCCTGGGACTTGCCGTCGATCTGGTAGCGGTCGACGTCGAGCACGTCGGCGAACTGGTAGTAGCCCTTGCTCGCCTCGAGCTGCTTGAAGGTGGGGCTGACGACGTTGGGGTCGATGAGGCGGATGCCCGGCACCGTCGCCGCGTCGCCGCGCAGCTGGCCCGGGCTGCGGCGACGGTGTTCGTGTCGTAGGAGTCGACCTTGATGTCGTCGAAGCCGTAGGCCGCTCGGGTCGCGTCGATGTTGCGCTGGATGTACGGGACCTCGAGCGACTTCTCCGACGGGCCGCACCTTGAGCGACTGCACGAGCGCCGGGTAGATGCCGCCGACCGCGACGACGATGACGGCGAGCACGGCGACGCCGACGAGCGGCAGGCGCCACGAACGGGTCCAGATCGTCGCGAGGAACATGCACGGCGCACATCACGGCGGCGATCGCGAGGATGCCCTTCGTCGGGATGATCGGCGTGCGCCTCGGTGTACTGGATGCCGGTCATCCGCGTCGACTGGGCCGTCGCGAGGTTGTAGCGGTCGATCCAGAAGGCGACGGCGCGCACGAGGACGAGCGCGGCCGCGATGACCGACAGGTGCACGCGGGCAGCCTGGGTCGAGCGCATCTTCTGGCCCGGCGACGATGCCGCCGTAGAGGTAGTGCGTGAAGGCCGCGGTGATGAAGCCGATGACGAGGATCATCGTCAGGAACGCGACGACGAAGTTGATCCACGGCAGGTCGAAGACGAAGAAGCCGATGTCGAGGCCGAACTCCGGGTCGGTCTGTGCCGAACGGGCTGCCGTTGCGCCACAGCAGGAAGGTGTCCCACTGGGTCGCCGCCGACAGGCCGGCGAAGAGCCCGATGGCGAGCGGAGCGGCGATCGTCGCGGTGCGGCGCATCGGCTCGACGAGCTCGCGGTAGTGCTCCATGGCCTGCGTGTCGGGCGACGGGGCGTAGATCGGCCGGTTGCGGTAGGCGAAGTGGATGCTCGACCAGACGATCGCCGCCGTCAGCAGACCACCGACGACGCCGAGCAGGACCTTCGTGACGATCTGGGTGCGTGAAGACGCCGGAGAAGCCGACCGACTGGTACCACAGCACCTCGGTCCAGAACTGGGCCGCGATGCGCGCACGACGAGCAGCAGCGCACGGCCGCCACGACGAGCGCCGTGACGAGCGGGCTGCGGGTCGGCGGCAGCGTGGCCGCGTCGCGTCGTCGCGGCGCCCGGTCGACCGTCGTCGTCGAAGTTGCCTCGGGGGGGGGCCGAAGTTGCTGTCGCTCACGTGGAGTGCCTTGGGTGCTGGGGCGGGCAGATCGGCGGACCCGGGTGCCGCCTGCGGCAACCATAACCCGACAGCCTGAGACCGCCCGCACCCATGCCCACCCCCAATCGAGTGGACAACTTCCGGGTGGCCGAGACCCCAGGACGTGTTCAGTCGATCATCGGTACACACGATGCCGTATGCCGCTGAGCCCGGTCCCAGCCCAACGACCACTCCCGCACGTGGACGGTGCGCCATTGCCGACCCCGATCGCCGATCGAGTGGACAACTTCCGGGGTGGTTGAGAGCCCGAACTTGTTCACTCAATCGGGCAGTACCGCAGGTCTACTCCTCCAGCGTCGCCTTGAGGGCTGCGACCAGCCCGGCGCGATGTCGTTCCCGGTGGCGACCGCGTCGTCCGAGTCATGCTCCCGCTGGCGAAGCAGGCAGATCGACGAGCCATCGCGGAGCACTGCGGCGAGGAGGCGGACGTCTCTGCGACCGGGGTGTGCGGCCAGCGCCTCGACAGCGGCCTCGGGCCGCTCCGGGAGGTCCCGCTCCGCGTCGGGTGGCACGACCATGCGCTCGACGGAGAGGGCGCACCCGTCGACCTCGTCAGGCCACGCGATCCTGCCGAGGAGCGTCTCCAGCGACGAGGTGGCCGGCAACCCTTCCTGCTCGATGGCGGTGAAGGCACCCTCGGCCAGGTCCGGGGGGGCGAGCTGCCCGCGCAGGTGTGGCTCGCGAGCCAGCAGGGAGGCGGTGCGGACCAGGGCGAACAGGCGCGCCGGCTGGTCCCAGCCCGCCGCAGCAACATGACGCTCCGTGTCGAGCGCCGCGACGGTGAGGGGCTCGGTGCTGAGGGAGGTGACCGGCTGCTCGTCCACCGGTCCATCCAACCACTCGACCGCGACGGCCGATCGAGTGAACCCGTTTTCGGCCTGCACGCCCCGAAAGCTGTTCACTCGATCGGGGGAGGACCAGGATCAGCAGCGCGGCAGCGACGACGTCCGTCCGGACGCGATGCCCTCAACCGCGTTGGTGGCGTCCTTGAAGGTGCTGACCGCGAAGACCTCGAGCCCGGATGGGACGTTGCCCACCACCTCGGGACAGTTGTTGACCGGGGCCAGGAAGTACTCGGGATCCGCCCGCCCGGGCGCCTGCCATCTTCTGCTTGATGCCGCCGATGGGGCCGACGCGCCCCTCTTCGTCGATCGTCCCGGTGCCGGCGATGTCGCGGCCGTTGGTGAGCGGGCCGGGCGTGAGCTTGTCGTAGATGCCGAGGGCGAACATCAGGCCCGCGGAGGGCCCGCCGACGTCGCCCGCGTTGATCGTCACCGTGCCCGGGAAGTCGTGGTCGAGCCGCAGGATGACTCCGAGCGCGGTCCGACCCCCCGAGCCCGTCATCGTCGTCGCCGTGGCGACGACCGGCTTGCCGGCGCGGGTGACCTCGATCTCGACCGGTTCGCCCGGGTGACGGCCTGGAGCGCGCTGCGGATGCTCTGGGCGGTCGTCACCGTCGTCTCCCCCACCCGGACGATGCGGTCTCCGACCTTCAGCACCTTCTTGGCAGGCGACTCGTCGAGGACCTGCGCGATCTCGATGTGAGTCTTCACCGGCTTGCCCAGGGCGCGCAGCGCAACAGCGGTCGCCTCCTCCTGGGAGCCCTCCATCTGGACCGCGTTCTCCTCGGCGATCCGCTCCTTGCTGGCATCGGGGTCGAACACCTGGTCGACGGGCAGGACGTCCTTCGATGGATCCATCCAGGCCCACAGGACGTCGAAGGCGTCGACCGGGAACCCGGGACCGCCGAGCACGGAGACGGTCGTGAAGTTGAGCTCACCCTTGGTGTCATAGGTCGGCAGCCCCTCGACCGAGATGAGCGTCGAGCCGTTGGTCTCTCCCGGGACCGTGCCTAGGGTGTTCATCGTCGGCCCCGGGCTCATGATGGCAAAGGGCACATGCACCAGGTTGCCGACAACGAGGATCGCCAGACCGAGGAAGAAGCCGACGAAGAACACCTTGTTGCCCCGGCTCAAGGGCGCGCGCG
>CAWGXD010000014.1:0-64370 GCA_963826445.1 uncultured Actinomycetota bacterium | reverse complement strand
AACCCGACCTCAAAGACTGGAGGAATTTCGTCGAACGCGTCATCAGTCCAAACAAACGCGTCAAGATCGCTGTCGTTGGCAAATACATGGACGTACGCGACGCCTATAAGAGCATTTACGAGTCATTGACCCACGCCGCCGCGAGCGAAGACTGCGGAATCGATTTCAAACTTATCGATGCTGAATCTTCGCGGATGGCGTTGATGACCAACTGGAGGACGTAGCCGGCGTTCTCATTCCCGGTGGATTTGGCGTTCGTGGAGCAGAAAAAATTATCGTCGCAGCGTTACGCTCGCGAGCACGGCGTCCCCTTTCTTGGTCTCGCTTGGGAATGCAAGTGGCGACGATTGAATTCGCCAGAAACGTATGTGGAATCAAAGACGCCAACAGCACCGAGTTCGACAAGGATAATCCGGACCCGGTCATCTCGCTGCTGGAAGAACAGCGAGGCATACGTAAGAAAGGCGCGAGCATGCGACTGGGAACCTGGCCGACAAAAATTGTTACGGGAACCCTCGCGGAAAAAATCACGGCGACACCGAGGTAACAGAGCGACTTGGCACCGTTACGAGTTCAACATGAAATATCGCGACCGGATGAATGCCAAAGGTTTCGTCATTTCAGGAACATCGCCCACGGCACACTCGCCGAATTGATCCAGCTACGCGATCACCCCTACTTTGTTGGTTGCCAATATCACCCTGAATTTCAAAGCAAACCCAATAAGCCGCATCCCCTTTTCAAGGGATTTATCGCAGCTGCCCTGGCGTATCAGGCAGGCGGCAAGAAGCCAATCACCACCATTGAACAAGCGCCGATCAGCATGTCTAACGAGGAGCTCGTTCTGCAACGCTGATTTTTTTTTTTAGCAGTGCACACCGCTATCGGTGCGACGCTCGTTCCAGTCGATCCATTATCGCCGCGCCGAGTCCCCGAGACCGGAACTCGTTCCGCAACCAATGAGGTTGAGACCGAGCGCATCGAGTTCGCGCAGGTAAAGTCGAAAGAAATCTGGTGGCCGCTTCCCGCAAATCTCCCCGGTCGCTTAGATTTCGAACGGCATCGAGATTGGCTTCCTCACCTACGGCCATTACCAAGTCTGGCTCGGCCGTGGGGCGCGTCATGTCCACGTCCCCTACGTAGAGAACGCCCATCGAGTGTTGGATACACTGGCGACATCCCCGACGGTTGGATGGGCGCTGGCGGCGGTACAGAGGAATGCAAGCGCCGCCTCATCTCAGAAGGCGTAGAGGTCTCGAACGACATGTTCGCGCATATGCGCCACTTCGTTGATCACAAGGTGTTGGCGGCTCGGCTGGCCTAACGACCTACCCGGAGCCCGGTCGGCGGACGTGGCCCTAGATCGACCCCCGCACGCCGGCCGCCGGCCCTTGCGCCCCTCAAGTCGAATACACCGCGTCATTCCGCCAGTCGACCATCTGTACGGCGGCGAACACGCGTCGAGTTCTTGTCAGTGCCTCGTCCCTGCACTCACCGGGCGAGGTAGGCACAAGGGCCTACATAGACCAGTGCACCCGGCGTCACGGGAGCCGACACGACGAAGCGGTCTGGCGACTCGAATGTCGACCTGATGGTGACCCTTGTCAGCCATATCCCTAGTAACCGGACCGAGGAGGAGATCATGGCCCACAACCCCGGCACGTCGAGACATCTCAGTGTCAAGGACGTCTGCGAGGAGCTAGGAGTCGCTCGCTCGACGTTCTACGACTGGCGAGCTGCGCGCAAGGCGCCACCCTGCATCAAGTTGCCCAATGGCGACCTGCGGATCCGGCGCGCCGATTTCGAGACCTGGCTGCAGTCTCTCGAGCAGCGAGCCTGACGATGACCCGGCGTACCACTATCGACGTGCAGGTATGGGGCGTCCGTCGCTACAAGGGCAAGCGGAAGACGACGTACACCGTCAGATGGAGGGTCGAAGGTCGCAACCTTCAGAAGACTTTCGACACCGTCAAGTTGGCCGAGTCCTTCCGCGCGCGGCTCTTGGTGGGGATACGCCAGGCCGAGCCCTTCGACGTGCAGACGGGACAGCCCGTCAGCGTCCTCGACAAGGCTGCCGGAGCTCTCGCTGGATGGATCATGCGATGGCCTTCGTCGACGTGAAGTGGCCGCACGCATCACCGCGCCACCGCAAAGGCGTCGCCGAGGGCCTGACCAGGGCCACCGTTGCCGCGATGCCGACGGCCGGTGTCGACCCAACAGCCGTCCGCCGCGCTCTGGAGGGCTGGGTCTTCAACTCCGCGGCTCGTTCCGGGTGCCAAGGATGTTGAGCCGCCCGATGAGCACGCAGACGCGGTTAAGTGGGCTCGACGGCACTCGCCGTCGCTCGTCGAGCTGGCAGAGCCAGCGCGGCTGCGCCGAGTCCTCGACGCATTGGCCCTCAAGCTAGATGGGACGCCGGCCTCCTCCCAGCACCGTCGCTCGAAAGCGATCCGCCTTGTACAGCGCCCTTCAGTACGCCGTGGAGATCGAGGCCTGCCGACCAACCCCATGGACCGGATCACGTCGGAAGGCCCCGTGCACACCGACGTGGTAGACCGCGAGTCGTCGTCAACCCCGCAGCAGGCCGAGCCCTGCTGGCCGCCGTCGCGCGACATCTACCCGGCGCTGGAGGCCTTCTTCGCCTGCATGTACTACGCCGGCCTGCGCCCGGCCGAGGCACGCCATCTCACGATCGCAGACCTCGACCTCCCCGATGTCAGCGTTGGGGCGACTCCCACTGACCGGCTCCACACCAGACGCCGGGGGAGCGTGGACCGACATCAGGCGTCGCGACCGAGGACCGCAACTCGAAACACCGGGCGCGCGAAGGACACACGCGACTGGCGCCGGCGCCCCCCGAGCTCGTGGCGATCGCTGCGGCGACACCTCGCCGAGTTCCCATCCGGCGCCGGACGGCCGCCTCTTCGTCACCCGTGCCGGAGAGCGCGGCATCCCCGTCGCCGCCACCTTTCGCGAGCCCACAGTCGATGGGCATCGTCTACCGGGTCTGGGACCAGGCCCGGCAGCGGCCTTCACCGACTGCTGATACCTCGCTCCTTGGCCAAGCGCCCCTACGACCTGCGGCACGCGCGGTCTCGCTGTGGCTCAACGCCGGCGTGCCCGCCACCCAGGTCGCCGAGTGGGCCGGCCACAGCGTCAACGTGCTGCTCCGCGTCTACGCCAAGTGCGTCGTACGGCCAGGACGAGGCCGCCGCGACGCGTCGAGGCCGCCCTCGCATGTCGCCCTGCCGAAGCACCGCCCGGACGCGAGCCCTAAATTTCCGCACGTATTCCGCACGGACACCCGTAAATAGCCGTCGACGGCCGCTGACAGCCGGACACGCCAGACGACGGCAGAAGGGCCCCAGACCGGCGTTTCCGCTGGTCAGGGGCCCTCTCGGGCACTGGGTGGCAGGTGAAGGATTCGAACCTTCGTAGCTCTCGCGACGGATTTACAGTCCGCTTCCATTGGCCGCTCGGACAACCTGCCGTGGTGCGTCTGGAAGGATAGCAAGAGACCGGGCGGGCCCCGCAAATCAGGCGCCTCCCCCACCGCGAAGCCACCACGGAAGGAGCCACGATGGCCGACTCCTCGTTCGACATCGTCAGCAAGTTCGACAAGCAGGAGATCGCCAACGCGGTCAACACCGCCGCCAAGGAGATCGCGACCGCTACGACTTCAAGAACGTCGGCGCCTCCGTCGACCTCGCCGGCGAGGTCATCAAGATGAAGGCCAACACCGAGGAGCGCGTGCAGGCCGTCCTCGACGTCGTCCAGACGCACCTCGTCAAGCGCAAGGTCAGCCTCAAGCACCTCGACGTCCCCGAGGCCGGCCCTCGCCTCTCGGGCAAGGAGTACCACCTCGACGTCGCCCCTCAAGGAGGGCATCTCCCAGGAGAACGCGAAGAAGATCAACAAGCTCATCCGCGACGAGGGCCCCAAGGGCGTCAAGAGCCAGATCCAGGGCGACGAGCTGCGCGTCACGAGCAAGTCGCGCGACGACCTCCAGGCCGTCCAGCGCATGCTGCGGCGGCGGACCTCGACGTCGCGCTGAACTTCACCAACTACCGCTGACGCAACCGCCCACGCGACGTATGCCGCTGAGCTCACTCAGCTCAGCGGCATACGAACTCCTGTTGTTGCGTTTGCAGACGGGCGTGGCGCGCTCTGCCTCACGCCTCACCGCGGCGAAGCAGCAGACCGCGCGGCTCGGCGACGAGGTCGATCTGCCCACCATGCAGCCAGGTCGAACGCACCACCCCGAACAGGCGCCTTCCGTCATACGGGGTGATCGGGTTGCGGTGCTGCAGCTGTGCCGCGTCGACGATGAAGCCGTCATCGGGCGCGAAGACGCTGAAGTCCGCGTCGGCACCCACCGCGATGCGGCCCTTGCGCGACAAACCCACGAGGTCGGCAGGCCCCTCACCCATCCAGCGCGCCACGTCGGCGAGGCTGATGCCCCGCTCGCGCGCCTCGGTCCAGACGACCGAGAGCCCGAGCTGCAGCGAGCTGATCCCTCCCCATGCGCGCCCGAAGTCACCCGAGTCCAGCGCCTTGAGCTCCGGGGTCGACGGCGAGTGGTCGGACACGACGACATCGATGACCCCCTCACGCAGCCCGTCCCAGAGCCGCTCTCTGTTGTCGCCCTCGCGGATCGGTGGGCAGCACTTGAACTGCGTCCCGCCCTCGGGCACCTCCTCGCCGGCGAAGTACAGGTAGTGCGGACACGTCTCCGCCGTGATCCGGATGCCCTCGCCCTTGGCGGCGGCGATGAGGGGAAGCGTCTCGGCGGACGAGACGTGCAGGATGTGGACCCGGCATCCGGTGTGCCGGGCGAGATCGATGACGTGGGCCACAGCGAGGTTCTCGGCCTCTCGCGGGCGAGACGCGAGGAAGTCGCCGTAGCGGCGGCCCTGCGCTGCCGCTGGTCCAGCCGCAGCCCGCTCGATGGCCCCCGCGTCCTCTGCGTGGACGATGAGCAGTCCCTCAAGGGACGCGATCTCCGCCATCACGTGAACGAGCTCCGCCAGCTCGAGAGGCGGGAACTCGTCCACACCAGGGGGCAAGAGGAAGCACTTGAACCCGAACACCCCCTCCTCGTGGAGCGGCCGCAGCTTGGCTATGTTGCCCGGCACGGCGCCGCCCCAGAAGCCGACGTCGACCCACGTCTGGCCCTCGGCCGTCTTGCGCTTCACCTCGAGAGCCGCGACGTCGACCGTCGGCGGGAGGCTGTTGAGGGGCATGTCGATGATCGTCGTGACGCCACCGGCGGCCGCGGCACGGGTCGCCGACACGAACCCCTCCCACTCGGTGCGGCCCGGGTCGTTGACGTGCACGTGGGTGTCGACGAGACCGGGCAGCAACACCTCGTCGTCGGCGAGGTCGACGACGACCGACGCATCGAGCCCGGCACCCAGGGCCTCGACCGCGACGATCCGTCCCGCCGCCACGCCTACTTCGCACGCCGCCTCACCGGCCGGCGTCACGACGCGCCTCGCCCGGATCACCAGGTCAACTGCGGCCACGATTCACCTTTCCATTCCGCTCGGGCTCGGGAAGATGGGGGGCATGGATTCCAGCCCGCGCTACTACGCACCGCGAGGCGGCCTGCCGGCGCAGACCGAGCTGACGACCGACCGCGCGGTCTTCACCGAGGCCTATGCCGTCATCCCGCGCGGAGTCGATGTCCGACATCGTGACCAGCCTGCTGCCGTTCTGGGAGGAGACCCGGGCCTGGATCATCGCGCGGCCGCTGATCGGGCTTCGCCGAGACCTTCGCCCAGTACGTCGTCGAGGTCGTCCCCGGGCGGCGGCAGCGACCGGCCGGAGCCGGACCCGAGGCCGAGGGCGTGCTCTTCGTCGTCGAGGGCGCGTCTGAGCTCGACGGTCGGCGAGCACGAGCCACGTGCTGAGCCCGGGCGGCTATGCCTACCTGCCGCCCGGTCGAGCCGTGGACCCTGCGCAACACCGCGGGCGAGCCGGCGCGCTTCCACTGGATCCGCAAGGCGCTACGAGCGCGTCGACGGGCTCGACGCGCCGCCGCCGTTCGTCCCCAACGAGCGCGACGTCGCAGCCGGTCGCCGATGCCCGACACCGCCGGCACGTGGGCGACGACGCGTTTCGTCGACCCGACCGACCTCCGCCACGACATGCACGTCACCATCGTGACCTTCCAGCCCGGCGGCGTCATCCCCTTCCCGGAGACGCACGTCATGGAGCACGGGCTCTACGTCCTCGAGGGCAAGGCGGTCTACCTGCTCAACCGCGACTGGGTCGAGGTCGAGGCGGGCGACTTCATGTGGCTGCGCGCGTTCTGCCCGCAGGCCTGCTACGCCGGCGGGCCCGGGCCCGTTCCGTTACCTGCTCTACAAGGACGTCAACCGCCACCCTTCGCTGCGCATCACCCCATAGCCCGTATGCCGCTGAGCTCGCTCCCACAGGCATCCCCTCCTCCCAGCCCTCCCGCCCCATTTCGTCGAGTGTGCAGTTCGCGCCGCACCCTTTTCGTCGAGTGTGCAGTTCATGCCGCTGAGAGCCGACGCGAACTGCACACTCGACTGATTGGGTCAGATGAAGCCGGGGGTGCTGTGCCAGGCCGAGCCCGGATCGGTGGCGTCGTCGCGCTCGACCGTCGCCTCGATGAGCCCGTACGGCCGATCCGCCGCGTAGAACACCTCGCCCGGGTTCTCGACGCCGAACGGCGACAGGTCGACCAGGAAGTGGTGCTTGTTCGGGGCGGAGAGCCTGATCTCGTCGATCGCCGGGACCTGTTCGAGCACGGCCTCGCCCATGCCATAGAGCGTCTGCTGCAGCGCGTACGAGTGGATCTCGGCGAATCGCCGCAGCAGCAGCGCCCTGACCGCGTCGTAGGTCTTGCTCCAGTCGACGTCCAGCGTGTCGTACCGCCAGCGGGCGACCAAGGACGTCGCCAGGATGCGATCGTCGGTCTCCGGCAGCGTCGTATACCTGTCCTTGAGGAAGCCGTGGAACTCCGAGCCCGTCGACTTGAGGACAACGAGGTCGCTTGATCCCCGACACGACGTGCGCCCGCCGGTCCTCGCCCCGACCGTCGACGTTGACGATCGCCGTGCGGGTGCCGCCGCCGGTCTCGGACGAAAGCGTGGTCGTGCCCCTGCCCGTCCACGTCGATGCGGCCCCAGCCGCTTCCCGACCTCGATCCGCGCGCCGTCGGCCCGGGGAGCCGCCTCGAGGAAGTGCTCCGCCAGCGCGAGGCCGAACTGCTCCGGCGACTCGATGCCCTTCTCCTTCGCGAAGGAGAACACCGTGTTCTTCTGCGTGTCGGTCGGCAGGACCTCGCCCTGGTCGCCCTTGGCATGGGCCGCGCTGAAGTCGCCGCGCAGGGAGGTGCTGACCGTCAGGTCGCGGATCTCGTGCCGGGGCGTGTCCCGATAGACGCGCACGACGTGGACCTCGGCCTTGCCGTACTGGTTGGCTCCGAGCCGGATGGCCATGCTTCTCAGCTCCCTCGATAGGTGGAGTATCCGAACGGGCTGAGCAGCACCGGCACGTGGTGGTGCTGCTCCGGGTCGCGCACCGTGAACGTCAGGCTGACCTCGGGGAAGAACCCGGTCTGGCTCGTCGCCGCGAAATAGGCGGCGGTGTCGAAGACGAGCCGGTACGTGCCCGCCTCCACGTGATCCGGACCCAGCTCGGGAACGCGACCGTCGGTGTTGGTCGCTGCGGTGCCGAGCGTCTGCGGCGTCGACCCGGCGCCACCAGGCACCGCCTCGAGTCGCACGGGCACCCCCTCCGCCGGCCGACCAAGTGCGGTATCGAGCACGTGTGTCGTGATGGCGCTCATGGCGTCGGGACCTCCTCGACGAGCTTGCGCAGTCTGAGCAGCGCGATCTTGCGCAGCTCCTCCGCGACGACCGCTTCCTCGGTCGCGTCGTCGTTGCCCAGCCGTTCCCGCAACGAGGAGAGGATCTCGTCGCCACCCAAGCCGGTCGCGCAGACGAGGAACACCCGCCCGAAGCGCTCCTCGTAGGCGCGGTTGCCCTCGAGGAGCTCGTGCTGGGTCCGCTCGTCCCGAGACACCGTGGACTGCTCCTGGCGCGACCAGCCGGCCTCCGTCCCAGACCGGTTCGCGCGCTCCCCGATCCGTGGGTGCGCCGCCAGCGCACGCCCGACGTCCTCGGGGCTCAGTCGCCGGGCGGCTGCGTCGGCCTCGGCCATGAGGTCGGCGAGACTGGCATACGGACGGCCCGCGACGAGGGCCGCTGCCCACGCAGGTACGTCACAGCAGGCGAGCAGGGCCGTGGTGAGCGCCCCTGACTCCTCGTTGTTGATCCGCGCGAGTCCGTCCATCGTGACCCGAACCTACGCGGCCTCCGCCAAACCGTCGAGTGTGCAGAACCCGCGCGCACATTTCTTGTTCACTCGATCAGGCAGGGGTGATGCGCCGGGCCAGGCGCGCGAGGGCGGCCCGGTCGAGGCCGGCCTTCTCGGCCACCTCGGCGTCGTCCACTGCACCGCACTCGACCCCCCGCAGCACGAAGCCAGCCAGGGCGACAGCGGTCGCCGGCTCGTCGAGATACGCCGAATCCGTCTTGCCCACATAGGACCGCAGCCTCGCAGCGGCCGACTCGAAGCCGTCGCGATAGAAGGCGAAGGTGGCGGCATAGCGGGTCGGCAGCTGGGCCGGGTGCAGGTCCCAGCCCTGGTAGAAGCCGCGCTCGAGCGAGCGGCGGACCAGCCGGGCGTGCAGGGCCCAACCGCGGTGGACCGCAGCCGTATCACCAACGGGCAGCACGTTGGTCGAGCCGTCCGACAGCAGCACACCGGTCCCTGCCGCGGCGACCTGCATCACGGCCTTGGCATGGTCGGCGACCGGGTGCTCCATGCTCTGGTACTCCGCCGCGATCCCCATCGACGCGGAGTAGTCATAGGTCCCGTAGTGCAGCCCTGTGACCCTCCCCGCACCGGCATGGATCATCCGAGTGACGAGCGCGGTGCCGTCCGCACCGAGGACTGCCTGCGGCGTCTCGACCTGGACCTCGAAGCGGAGCCGACGGGAAGCGATCTCGTGCGAGGACTCGAGCCATTCGCAGGCCGTGACCATCGCCGACACCTGTTCGACCGACGTGACCTTCGGTAGCGTCACCACGAAGCCGTCCCCGAGCCCGCCACGCCGGGCCAGCTCCCCGACGAACAGGTCCAGCGTTTGCAGCCCACGCCGTCGGGTCGGCGCCTCGAAGGACTTGAACCGGATGCCGTGGAACGGCGCCGCCTCCCCACCGGAGAGCGAATCCGCAAGCGCCGCAGCAGCATCCACCGCGGCTGCATCTTCCTCGTCGTCCGGCCGCGTCCCGTAGCCGTCCTCGAAGTCGATGCGCAGGTCCTCGACCGGCTCGCGCTCGAGCTTCGCCCGCATGCGAGGGTAGACCTCCGCCGTGACCTGCTCGGACAGGCCAGCGGCTCGCGCGAAGGACCCCGCGTCCGGGCCGTGCTCGTCAAGGACGGCGAGCGCACGGTCACGCCACTCGGGGACGAGCCCAGCGGCATACGAACTGGCGGGGACGTACACCGTGTGCAACGGCTGGCGCACGCCTCGGTCACCGGGGTACTGGCGTGCCAGCGCTGCGTCAGCGGCGGCGAGCTGCCGATCGAGACGGCCGGCCAGGTCGTCCAGGCTCACTCCGACACAGCCTCGTACGCGGGGAGAGTCAGGAAGTCGACGAACTCCTCAGCGAGTGCGACTTCCTCGAAAACCCTTGCTGCAGTGTCGAACTGACGTGACGCATAGTCCTGGACCTCGGCACGGAAGGATGCCAGCTGCTCGGCAGTGAGCTCACGCACGAGCTCAGCGGTGACCGGCGTGCCGTCGTCCAGCAGGGACCCGTTGTGCACCCACTGCCAGATCTGGGAGCGGCAGATCTCCGCGGTCGCGGCGTCCTCCATGAGGTTGTGGATCGCGACCGCGCCGTTGCCGCCGAGCCACGACTCGAGGTAGAGCAGGCCCACCTCGATGTTGGTGCGCAGCCCCTCCCGGGTGATCGCCCCGCCAGCCGACCGGAAGTCGAGCAGATCATCCGCGTCCACGTCGACGTCCTCGCGGAGCTCGCGGAGCTGGTTCGGGCGATCGCCGAGCACACCGTCGAAGACGTTCTGGCACAAGGGAACCAGGTCCGGATGGGCAACCCACGAGCCGTCGAAACCCTGCCCGGCCTCACGCTCCTTGTCCCGACGGACCTGCTCGAAGGCGCGCGCGTTGACGTCCTCGTCCCGGCGGCTCGGGATGAACGCCGACATCCCGCCGATCGCCAATGCCCCGCGCTTGTGGCAGGTCTGCACGAGCAGCTCGGCATAGGCGCGCATGAACGGGGTCGTCATGGGCACCGACGCCCGGTCCGGCAGCACGAAGTCGGCGCCCGCGTCGCGGAAGTACTTGATCACCGAGAATAGGTAGTCCCACCGGCCCGCGTTGAGCCCGGAGGCGTGGTCGCGCAGCTCGAAGAGGATCTCCTCCATCTCGAAGGCGGCCGGGATCGTCTCGATGAGGACGGTCGCCCGGATCGTGCCGTACGGGATCTGGAGAGCCTGCTGGGCGAAGGTGAAGATGTCGTTCCAGAGCCGCGCCTCGAGGTGGGACTCGGTCTTGGGCAGGTAGAAGTAGGGCCCGCTCCCCCGCTCGAGCAGCTCCAACGCGTTGTGGTAGAAGTACAGCCCGAAGTCGACGAGGGCGCCCACTGCCGCCCTGCTGTCCACGACGAGACGCCGCTCGTCGAGATGCCAGCCGCGCGGGCGCACAACGATGGTGGCGAGCCGCTGGTCGGTGCGCAGCTCGTAGCGCTTGCCCTCGGGCGACGCGAAGCTGAGCGTCCCGCGGATCGCGTCGCGCAAGTTGACCTGGCCGCCGATGACGTTGCTCCAGTGCGGCGTGCTCGCGTCCTCGAGGTCGGCGAGCCACACGCGCGCCCCGGAGTTGAGTGCGTTGATCGTCATCTTGCGGTCCGTCGGCCCGGTCATCTCGACGCGGCGATCGACGAGGTCCGCCGGCGCAGGCGCCACCATCCACTCGCTGTCGCGGATGTGAGCCGTCTCAGGGAGGAAGTCGAGGCGCCCGGCGCGCGCGACCTCCGCACGACGGGTCCGTCGAGCCTCCAGCAGCTCGTCCCGCCGCCCGCCGAACTCCCGCTGGAGCGAGGCCACGAAGGCCAACGCCCCGGGAGTGAGGATCTCGTCCTGTCCCTCGACCTCAGGTCCGGTGACGTACCCCTCGCGGTGATCAGGCACCCGACTCAGAGCACCTTCCCGACCGGCGTCGTGCGCGTCTCCGGCACGTCACCGCGCCCGGACTCGACGGCCGCCCGCACTGCGTGGGCGACACCCGGCGCCACCACCGGGTCGAACACGGACGGGACGATGTAGCTCGCGTTGAGCTCCTCGGGCGTCACCGCGTCGGCGATGGCGTGCGCCGCCGCGACCATGACCTCCTGCGTGATCTCCGAGGACCCTGAGTCCAGCATCCCGCGGAAGAACCCCGGGAAGCAGAGGACGTTGTTGATCTGGTTGGGGTAGTCGGACCGTCCGGTGGCGACAACTGCCGCATGCTTGCTGGCCTCCAGTGGGTCGACCTCCGGGTCGGGGTTGGCCAGCGCGAAGACGATCGCATCGTCGGCCATCGTCGCGATGTCCTCGCCGGTGAGCAGGTTGGGCGCCGAAACGCCGATGAAGACGTCCGCCCCCCGGACCACGTCCCGCAGCGATCCCTCCTCATGGCGCTGGTTGGTGTGCTGCGCGATCCACTCGCGGTCCGGGTCGTCGTAGGACTGACCGGCGTGGATGGCCCCACTGCGACCACAGGCGACGATGTCGGTGGCCCCCTGCGCGAGGAGCAGCTCGATGATCGCGTGCCCCGCGGCGCCGACCCCACTCATGGCGATGCGGATCGATCCGATGTCCTTGCCGACGACACGCAGCGCGTTGGTCAGCGCCGCCAGGACCACGATCGCCGTGCCGTGCTGGTCGTCGTGGAACACGGGGATGTCGAGCTCGGCCCGCAGCCGCCGCTCGATCTCGAAACACCGTGGCGCGGCGATGTCCTCGAGGTTGATCCCGCCATAGACGGGCGCGATCGCCTTGACGATGGAGATGATCTCCTCGGTGTCCTGCGTGTCGAGGCAGACCGGCCACGCATCGACGCCCGCGAACTGCTTGAACAGTGCCGCCTTCCCCTCCATGACCGGCAGCGCTGCGGCCGGCCCGATGTTGCCGAGCCCGAGCACCGCCGAGCCGTCCGTGACGACGGCGACGGTGTTGCGCTTGATCGTCAGGCGACGTGCGTCGGCCGGGTTGGCGGCAATGGCGAGGCAGATCCGGGCAACCCCGGGCGTGTAGGCGCGCGACAGGTCGTCACGGTGCTTGAGCGGGACCTTCGGGTTGACCTCCAGCTTGCCGCCGAGGTGCATGAGGAAGGTTCGGTCACTGACCTTGCGCACGGTGACGTTGGGGACCGTCGCGAGCTCCTCGGCGATGTCCTCGGCATGGTCCGCGTCCGACGCGTCGTAGGTGACATCGACGACGAGCCGGTCGTGCGTCGACTCGGCGATGTCGAGCGCGGTCAGCGAGCCGCCGGCCCTGGCCACCGCGGCCACCAGCCCTCCCGTCGCATCCGCCGAGGTCGGGGTCTCGACGCGGACGGTGATCGCATAGCCGGGGCTGGGTGCGCGCATGGGTTCGTTCTCCTCGATGAGTGCGTTCGGTGGAGCGCCACGTGCAACATCACCACCGATGCGGCCGGCTCCGCAAGCGTGACCACAACCCGAAATCCAACAGATGGCGTATGCCGCTGAGCCCGCTCCCCCACGCACGCAGCCTTTCGCACCTCCCGCCCTTCTCGTCGAGTGTGCAGTACGCGCCGCGCCCATGGGCCGGCCACTTGGTCGAGTGTGCAGTACGCGCCGGCACCAACTGCACACTCGACGGGAGGAGCCAGAGCACGATCCTCGCCCTCGCCCCCGACGTTTGGTCGAGTGTGCAGTTCGCGCCGCGCCGGTCAGCGGAGGTCCGGGAAGCGCGGCCTGCGCCAGGGGCCACCAGAACAGGTGCGAGCACAGCTCGGTGTACTCGTCCGGCGTCACCCAGCGGGTCTCGTGGACTCCGTCATCACCCTGGGTGATCGGGGGCAGGACGATGTCGAGGTCGTGCGCGGAAGGTCTGCAGGAAGGGTCGACTCGGGTCGATGAGGTTGTCATCAGTGACCGGTGTGAACCGCTCGTAGCCGACGACGCTGACCCGGGTCTGCTCGACGCGAAGGCCGGTCTCCTCATGGGTCTCTCGGAGCGCGTTCTCGATCGGCGTCTCGCCCGGCTCCCGCCAGCCCCCCGGCGAACCCCACTCGGCACGCCGCACGCTGTGCACGGCGGCGAAGTGGCCCGCGGCATCGCGCACGAAGAGCATCGCCGCGAAGACCTGGGCTTCCGGGACCGGCCTCGACGAGGCGACCAGATCGACGTGGCTCGCGTCCGTTGGGGAAGGGGACCGCGAGGTGCCGGACGAGGCCGCGATCCCCCTTGCGCTTGCGCAGCCGCAGGCCCGAGGCGTTGAGCCGCCGCGCGAGGTCGAGGCCGGTCGTCAGCGTGGCACCCGCCGCGACCGCGTCGCCCCAGCGGACATCCGGGACGTCGTAGTGGTCGCCGTCGAAGGACCGGGGGTGGAGCGCGACCCTCCGGGCGAAGTCATGCAGCTCTGTGTAGGACGTGTCGCTGACGAGGTGCGCGAAGTGGCGACCGTGCGCCGGCCAGATCGGCTCGTCGATGAACAACGTCATACGAGCGAGCCTAGGTCAGGGCGACCGACAAGGCCTGTGGACAAGTCGGAGGGCGCCCGGGCGAATTTGCCTAGCGTTTCACGGTGTCAGGTCACCAACCGGCCACCCCGGCCGATCCGAAGGAGAAGCACATGGCCAGGTCCATCGTCGACACCGAGGCGATCGCGAGTCGCGTCCGTCGACATCCAGCGACTCTCCGACGACATCCAGTCGGCCACCGCCGCGCTCCGCGGCCGGCTCGGATCGCTGGGCGGCGCCTGGGAGGGCCCGGCGCGCAAGCGAGTTCGACGACGTCCTGGACGCTACAACCAGCATGCAGCACAAGATCAACACGACGCTCGCCGAAATCAGCACGCCTGACCGCGAAGGCGTCCTCGGCGTACGCAGCAGCACGAGAACGCGACCCGGGCCCTCTTCCCCTGACTCGGTCCCGAGCGCTCGATCCGGGCGCAACCCCGTTCTGCCCCTGGCCCGGATCGAGTCCCACCGGAGGACGGCTCCCCACGAACGGGAGCCGTCCTCCGGCCCATGGCAAAAAGGCGAGTGCCGAACGCGCGACATTCCGCGCGTTCGGCACTCACTGAGGTGGTGCTGGGCTCAGAAGCCCATGCCGCCCATGCCGCCCATGTCGTCGCCACCCGGGCATGGCCGGCGCGGCCTTCTCGGGCTTGTCGGCGATGACGGCCTCGGTCGTGAGGAAGAGCGCCGCGATCGAGGCTGCGTTCTGCAGCGCCGAGCGCGTCACCTTGACCGGGTCGATGATGCCGGCGGCGAGCAGGTCGCCGTACTCACCCGTCGCGGCGTTGAGGCCGTGACCGGCGCTCGAGACCGCGCACCTTCTCGGCGACGACGCCACCCTCGAGACCGGCGTTGATCGCGATCTGCTTGAGCGGGGCCTCGGTCGCGACGCGCACGATGTTGGCGCCGGTCGCCTCGTCACCCTCGAGGTCGAGCTCGTCGACGCGCCTTGGCGGCCTGGATGAGCGCGACGCCACCACCGGCGACGATGCCCTCCTCGACGGCAGCCTTCGCGTTGCGGACGGCGTCCTCGATGCGGTGCTTGCGCTCCTTGAGCTCGACCTCGGTGGCCGCGCCCGCCTTGATGACGGCGACGCCGCCGGCGAGCTTGGCGAGGCGCTCCTGGAGCTTCTCGCGGTCGTAGTCGGAGTCCGACTTCTCGATCTCGGCCTTGATCTGGGCGATGCGGCCCTCGATCGCGCTGCGGTCCTCGGCGTCCTCGACGATGGTCGTCTCGTCCTTGGTGACGACGACCTTGCGAGCCTTGCCGAGCAGGTCGAGGGTGGCGTTCTCGAGCTTGAGACCGACCTCCTCGGAGATGACCTGGCCACCGGTGAGGATGGCGATGTCGGTGAGCATGGCCTTGCGGCGGTCGCCGAAGCCCGGGGCCTTGACGGCGACGGACTTGAACGTGCCGCGGATCTTGTTGACGACGAGCGTCGCGAGGGCCTCGCCCTCGATGTCCTCGGCGATGATGAGCAGCGGCTTGCCGGACTGCATGACCTTCTCGAGGAGCGGGCAGCAGGTCCTTGACCGCTGCCGATCTTGGAGTTCGCGACGAGGACGTAGGCGTCGTCGAGCACGGTCTCCATGCGCTCGGTGTCGGTGACGAAGTAGGCGGAGATGTAGCCCTTGTCGAAGCGCATACCCTCCGTCATCTCCAGCTCGAGGCCCATGGTGTTGGAGTCCTCGACGGTGATGACGCCTTCCTTGCCGACCTTGTCCATCGCCTCGGCGATGAGAGCGCCGATCTCCTCGTCAGCCGCCGAGATGCTGGCGGTCGAGGCGATCTGCTCCTTGGTCTCGATCTCCTTGGCCTGACTCGAGCAGGCGCGGCGGTGACGGCCTCGACGGCCTTCTCGATGCCGCGCTTGAGCGCCATCGGGTTGGCGCCGGCGGCCACGTTGCGCAGGCCTTCCTTCACCATCGCCTGGGCGAGCACGGTCGCCGTCGTCGTGCCGTCACCGGCGACGTCGTCGGTCTTCTTGGCAACTTCCTTGACGAGCTCCGCGCCGATCTTCTCGTACGGGTCGTCGAGCTCGATCTCCTTGGCGATCGAGACGCCGTCGTTGGTGATCGTGGGGGCGCCCCACTTCTTCTCCAGGACGACGTTGCGGCCCTTCGGGCCGAGCGTGACGCGGACGGCGTCGGCGAGGATGTTCATGCCCCGCTCGAGGCCGCGACGCGCCTCTTCGTCAAACGCAATGGTCTTGGCCATTCGGGTGGTTCCTCCCACACGAAACGTTGGTTGGTGGCCCGCATGCCGCCCGCGACGGACGAGACCGATCCCCCCAGCTCACGTCGCTGCGAGACCCAGCCCCTCGGCATACGGCCCATTTCTGTCACTCCCCGAGGGAGAGTGCTAACGCCATTATTGGCACTCTCAGGGTGAGAGTGCAAACGATCTCGGCCACCCGGCGGGGCCGGAGCGTCCCGCACCGGGCGTATGCCGTCGCGCTCCGTCTCAGGCGTCCACGGCGCGGCGCCAGCGCGGCGGCGAGCCGGGCGGCATACGCCGCGGACTCCTCCTCGCTCGAATACTTCGTGCGCGGCCAGAAGAAGCCGCGCAGGCCGTCGCCCTTGGTGCGGGGCACGACGTGCACGTGCAGGTGCGGCACCGACTGGCTCACGACGTTGTTCATCGCGACGAACGTGCCCTGTGCGCCGAGCCCGGCCACCGCCGCGGCGGCCAGCCGTCGAGACGTGTCGGTGAGGCCGGCGTGAGACCCGCGGGCAGGTCGAGCAGGGTGTCGACGTGACGTCCGCGGCACGAGCAGGACGTGGCCCTTGAAGACCGGGCGCCGGTCGAGGAACGCGACGAAGTCGGGCTCGTCGAGCACGAGGTCAGCCGGGATCTCGCCCGCAGCGATCGAGCAGAAGACGCAGTCCATGTCGCTCAGGGTGCCACGGCCCTGGGTCAGCTCGGTCAGAGCTTCGGGGTCTTGGTCGGCTTGTTCGGGTTCGGGGGCTTGCTGGGCGGCGGCCCGGTGCGCTTGGACGGCTCCACCTCCGTGGCGGTCGACGTGGGGCTTGGCGCCGAGGTTGTCGTCGTCGTTGGCTGCCCGGTGGACGTTGCACCGCGGGTCGTCGTTGGCACGGTGACTACCGTGGTGCGGCTTGAGACGCTGGTCGTCGTGGAGGAGGTCGGAGGTGTGGTCGGGCTGCCCTCCGTGCCGTCGGTGCGCCAATCACCGCCGGCAGGCTGTGTCGAGCCAGCCGAAGAACTCGTCGGGATCGATCCGGACGAGAGCTGTTCCTCACGCCAGCTGCTGTCTCCTGGCCACCAGACGACCACCGCCACGATGAGGGCGACCATCGAGGCGGGGAGGGCAACAGCCACGGTGCGGCGACGTCTCGCAGCCCGCGCCTTCGCTCTCATCTCCGCACGACGCATGACACACCAAGGTAGACGAAACGGACAGGTGGTGCGGAGTCCGAGCAGCCCGATAGCGTGGCTCCGCACCAGTACGGCGGGACGGCGTGAAGGTGGTCGCGATGGCGGGAACGGGATTCCACGAGGTGGCGGATCGGGTCTTCATCGCCCGCTACCCCCAGTGGGACGTCAACGTGGGCCTGGTGCTCGGCCGCGACGGCGCCGTCGTCGTGGATACGCGAGCCAGCAGCCTGCAGGGCTTCGAGGTCCTCGATGACATCCGGCGGCTGGGCCGAGACGTCACCGTGAGCCACGTCGTCAACACGCACATCCATTTCGACCACGTCTTCGGCAACACGGCGTTCACCGCCGCCACCGTTCACGCCCACGCCAACGTCGGCCGCGGCCTCGAGGCCGACGTCGAACGGATCAAGGCACTGTTCCGCGCGGACCCGGACGACGGGCCCGAGCTGGGGTACACCTCCCGCGACGTTGTCGAGGTCCTCGCCACTGAGGTCCGCGGCCCCGACTGCACCTTCGAGCACAGCGCGACGATCGACCTCGGAGACCGCGCCGTGTCGCTGACCTGGGCGGGCCGCGGTCACACCGACGGTGACATCGGCGTGCATGTCCCCGATGCCGACGCCATGTTCCTCGGTGACCTCATCGAGGAGTCTGCCCACCCGGCCTTCGGCGGGGACTGCTGGCCGCTCGAGTGGTCGGACACCCTGATATCGCACCTCAACTGGCTCGGTCCCGAGAGTGTCGTCGTGCCTGGCCATGGCCTGACGGTCGATGCCGCCTTCGTGGAGCGACAGCGTGACGAGATCGAGGTTGTCGCCGCCGTCATCCGGGAGCGTCATGCCCAGGACTGGGCGCTGGAGTCGGCGGTTGCCGAGCCGGATGACCGGCTGCCGTACCCGCTGGCGGGACTCGAGGCGGCGATCCGTCGCGGATGGGCCCAGGTTCCGCAGCCTACGACTGGATCCTGAGCCGCGCGGCAGCCCGCCGACGCGAGCGCTTCGCCGAGGCCACCGGCTCGCCGGCCTCCGCTCCGCCCGTCTCGGTTCCGCCCGTCTCCGCTGGCGACACGGAGGGCGCCGCGCCTGCCGATCCGCTCGAGCGGAAGGAACGCGAGCAGGCAGATGGCGGTCGGCAGGAAGTGGATCGTCAGCAGCAGGTAGGTGCTGGCGTGGAAGAGCATCCAGAAACCCACCGCGGCAAGCAGCGCCCGGCCCCGCAGCCACAGCATGAGCGGGCGACAGCAGCTCCGCGACGAAGACGGTCCACTGCATGACGCTGGTCAGCACCGGCTGCATCGAGAGCCACTGTGCAGGCTGGACGTCGCCCCGGCGGCTCAGCGCCCAGATGAGCGTCGCCGAGCTGCCCCAGAGCCAGCCGCCCTCGCGGATCTTGGCGACCGCGGACAGGAAGTAGGTCGCGACGACGGCGAGCTGGATCATCCGCAGCGCCCAGCCGGCGGCCTCCGTGCCTCGGCCCTCGAACCACCCCGCCCGGCCCACCGTCGGGCAGCACGAACAGGGCGACGACGAGGGCGAAGTGGTCGTGGTCGACCTTCCCGTAGGACATCCCGTTGCTCACCCAGTCGAGCATCGCCACGGCGCACACCCAGCCTGCGAGACGCGGCCAGCGGCCCGATGCGGCGACGGCTGCGCTGACGAGGATGACGAAGAGGAGGACCCAGCCGTAGGTGGGCGACGGTTGCGGCAGGTGCAGCAGCGCACGCACCGGCAGCTCGCGGTACAGCGCCGCGGGGACGTCCCCGTGGTCGATCGGGTCGGTGACGAAGAACAGCACGTCGAGGATGACGATGGCGTAGATGGCGGCCCGCACCCGAGCGACCCGGGCCAGCGGAGTCTGCGGGAAGGCCCAACGGCGGATGCTCATGGCAGCTCCACGGGATCGGCCGGGTCGACCACGGTCCACGACACGACGACGTCGGTGCGGACCGGCCCGGGCACGCCGCCGTTGACCACCCGCACGTCGTCCATGAGCTCGACAACGGCGAAGCGGGCCGCCTCCGGTGCCCGTCTCGCGTGGAGCACGGCGATGGCCTGCATCAGCGAAGGCTGCTGGCGGAAGGACCACAGCTGGCCCTCGATCTCGGCGCGACCCAGGCCCAGAGCGCCCCGAGACAGGTCCACGTGCACGCGCTCACCGTCGACCGTCATCGCCTCGAGGTAACGCGAGTGGATCTCGCCGTCCGACGGGCTGACGGCGAAGGCGAACTGGCTCATCGGCGCGAACGGCCATCCCTGGTCGTTGCGCAGCAAGGTGCCGGTGATGACGCCACCGACCACGAGGACCATGACCAGCCCCCGCAGGAGCAGGCCGACGCGATTCAGGCGTCCGCCGTCCTGATGGTTGACTGGTCCCGTGTCCACCCGCCTGCCCCTGTTGATCTTCGACGGCGACTGTGCCTTCTGCACCTCGTCCGTGGAGTTCCTCCGCCGTTGGGTCGACCGGACCGGGCGGTACGCGATCGAACCGTGGCAGCGGGTCGACCTTAGCGCCTACGGGCTCACCGCGGCCGACTGTCTGGACGCGGCCCAGTTCATCGACGCGGACGGCGCCATCCACCCCGGTCACCGCGCCATCGCAGAGGCCCTGCGTCAGGGCGCCCCGGCGTGGCATCCGTTCGGCCGCCTGCTCACGATGCCGGGGATCGACGCACTGGCGCGGCGCGTCTACGGCTGGGTCGCCCGCCATCGCGACCTGCTGCCCGGCGGCACCCCTGCGTGCGCCCTCCCCACCCAGCAGCCCGCCGCCCCGATCGAATGAACAACTTCCGGGCCCCACACCCGATCGAGTGAACACGTTGGGGGTCGCCCAGCCCCATCGGCCGCTGTATCAGTCGGGAACGACCGCCCGCCCCGAAAGCTGTTCACTCGATCAGGGCGGGGGCATTAGGGCGGACGGAAAGGCGTCCGACCAGGAGCGGATCGCCAGTCCGCCGTCCGCCGACCGGTCCACCGAGCTCGCGGCGAGCAATGCGTGCACGATGGCGCGCGCCACGCAGTCGGCGCCGGCCTCCATGAAAGCCACGAGCGCGGCCAGCTCGACCCCGCCCCGCTCCCCCGTCGCCATCGCGAAGAGCGTGTCCCCGTCGAAGGGCGTGTGCACCGGCTTGATCGCCCGCGCGAAGCCGTCGTGGCCGATCCCGGCGAGCTTCTGGCACTGCGCCTTGCTCAGCGTCGCGTCAGTGGCGATGACCCCTATCGTCGTCGCCATCGCCGGCACCCCGGGCAGCTTGTCGGGCAGGGACTCGCCGCGTGCGCGAGCCTCGGCCACCTCGTCCGCAGACCCAGCCCCGACGTGAGCGAACTCGCCCTCGAGACCGAGCCCAGCGGCATACGGCCGGCCGGTGGTGGGGTCCACGGCGGAACCGACGGCATTGAGCGCGACGATGGCCCCCACAGTCACGCCGGACTCGAGGAGGACGCTCGCCGAGCCGACGCCCCCCTTGAGCCCGCCCACGCGGGCGCCCGTCCCAGCGCCGACACACCCTTGCGGGACGGCTGAGGAGGCAGCCAGGTCGTATGCCGCCCTCCCGTCCTTGGCGTCGCGGATAGTTGCGCCACGTGCCCGCCGCGTCCGAGGTCGAAGAGGATCGCGCCGGGGCACGATGGGCACGACCTGGCCGGGCTCTCGCATCGGCCAGCCGCGACCGTCGTCGAAGAGGCCATCGACGACGCCGTCCACCGCGCCGAGCCCCGGCGCGCTGCCGCCGCCGAGGACGACGGCATCGACCCGGTCGACGAGGTTGCGCGGGTCGAGCAGGTCCGTCTCGCGGGTCCCCGGCCCGCCGCCGCGCACGTCGACCCCCGCGACGGCGCCGCCGGGCGGCGCCACGACCACCGTCACCCCCGTCAGCCAGCCGGGCTCGTCGCGGGTGCAGTGGCCGACGCGCAGCCCGGTGACATCGACGATGGAGTTGGTCGGGCCGGGCCGCATGGTGAAGTCAGAACTGGCAGCGCTCACTCTGGGTCCCTCAGGTCGAACTCCATGAGCCGGCCGGGAGACGCGAACCCCAGCCGCTCGTAGAACTGTTGCTCCTTCTCGTCCGGCGCGTTGACCCGGATCCACTTGACGTCGGTCGAGCGGGACCACTCGATCATGGCCTCGCTCAACGCGCGGGCGACGCCCAGGTCGCGGCTGCCGGGAGTCACGAACAGGCCCCCGACGTGGAGCCAGCTCACGTCCCGCCGGCCCGGCCAGGGCAGGGCCCGGATGCGGCGGGTCTCGAGGATGCCGGCGTGCTCACCGCGCGCCTCGGCGATCCAGGTGGGGCGGTCCGGTCGCTCGGCGAGCCAGGCGTCGACGAACCGGTCGAGGTAGCCCGGCTCCGACGGCATCCCGAGCTCCCGCGCGAACTGCAGGTGCAGGGCGGCAACGATGAAGGCGTCGTCCGCTCCTGCGCGGCGAACCACCACGTCGGCCATGGGGGAAGTGAACCACGCCCCTCTGGCAGAACCGCGGCAAATCAGGCGTTGAAGCCCAGGCGTCGGCTCGTGCGGGCGCGCTGGCGGCTGGCGCGCATCCGGCGCAGTCGCTTGATGAGCATCGGGTCGGCCTCGAGCGCGGCAGGGGTGTCGAGCAGGGCGTTGAGCACCTGGTAGTACCGCGTGGAGCTCATGTCGAAGAGCTCCTTGATGGCCTGCTCCTTCGAGCCGGCGTACTTCCACCACTGCCGCTCGAAGGCCAGGATCTCGAGGTCCCGGTCACTGAGCGCGCTCTCGGAGTGGGGTGCGTCTGCTCCGTGGCGTGTTCTGCGCTCATGATTCCTGTCCTGCGTCGCTGGCTGGGTTCTGCGGAGTTGGGCGGGCTCCTGGTCGCGGTCCTGCGAAACGGTAGCGAGTCTGGGCGCGTCCCTTCCACCTGGACCTCCCTCTGAACTCGATCGCGTTGGCTCCACTACCCACCTTAGCGAGTGAATCACACGGTTGTCGACTTCTCGGGCGCCTCACGCCATCGTGTCGAGGATGGCCGTGACGTCCTCCTTGGTCGTGTGCGGGTTGACGACCGCGAAGCGCGTCAGCGTCTCCCCGCGGAAGGTGGTCGGCACGACGAAGGCGAACTCCGCGGCGAGCAGCCGGTCGGTCCACGCCTGGTAGTCCGCAGGCGCCCAGCCCAGGCGCCGGAAGACGACGACCGACAGGTCTGGCTCCCGCACCGCCTCGAGATAGGGTCGCGCGCCCGATCTCCTCGGCGGCGTGGCGCGTCACCGCGAGCGTGCTCTCGATCGCCTCGACGTAGGCGTCGGTGCCGTGGACGGCGAGGGAGTACCAGAGCGGCAGGCCGCGGGCCCGACGGGTCAGGCCGATGGAGTAGTCGGTCGGGTTCCACTCCGTCGACTTCGGTCATGACGTCGAGGTAGCCGGCCTCCTGGGTGTGGGCGATCCGGGCCAGCTCCGGGTCGCGGTAGATGCAGCGCGCAGCAGTCGAACGGCGCGAAGAGCCACTTGTGCGGGTCGACGATGAACGAGTCGGCGCGCTCGATGCCGTTGAAGAGGTGCCGCACCGAGGGCGCCGCGAGGCCGGCCCCGCCGTAGGCGCCGTCGACGTGCAGCCAGAGGCCGAACTCCTGCACACACGTCGGCGACCGACTCGAGGTCGTCGACGACGCCGAAGTTCGTCGTGCCGCTCGTCGCGACGACGGCGAAGAATGTCTCGGGCCCGTGCTCCTCGAGAGTCTTGCGCAGCTCGGGCCCGGTCAGGCGAAGCTTCTCGTCGACGGGCACGCCGCAGACCTCGGCGTCCATGACGGCCGCCATCGACACGACGGACGAGTGCGCGTTGTCGGTCGCGGCGATCCGCCACGGCCGGGCACCGGTGCCGGCTTCCCTGGCCTTGTCGCGCGCGGTGTGGCGGGCGACGACGAGCGCGGACAGGTTGCCGACCGTGCCGCCCGGCACGAAGACGCCGCCCGCGCGCTCCGGCAGCCCGGCGAGGTCGGCGATCCAGCGCAACGCCTGGTTCTCCGCGTAGACCGCGCCGGCCCCCTCCATCCAGGACCCGCCGTAGACGACGAGGCGCCGACGACGACGTCGAAGGCCGCTGCCTCACGGGTCGGGGCGCACGGGATGAAGGACAGGTACCGCGGGTGGTCGGTCGACAGGCACGCCGGGGCGAGGGTGTGCTCGAACAGCTCCATCGCGCGAGGCGCCCCGAGTCCCGCCGCCGTGATCGTCTGGCCCGCCGCGGACGTCAGGTACTCCTCGGTCTGCGGCCCGTCGAGCGGGATCGGGTCCATGAGCAGACGCTCCCGCGCGTAGCGGAGGACCTTGCTCCACGGCGACGTGGTCGGGATCCTTGTCGAAGGTGTGCACGGACGCACTCTAGGGCTCGACGACACCCATTCCGTATGCCGCTGGGCTCGCTCCCGCTCGCCAGCTCGTGCCGCTCTCCGCGTCGCGGGCGTCAGTCGTTCTGGGGCAGGAGGAGGTCGCGCAGCTCCGGCGGCGTCGTCGCGATGCCGTCCGGTCGCACCTTGTCCAGGTTCGCACGGACACCGGCGCCCCAGGTCACCGCGATCGTTGCCATGCCGGCCGCCTTGCCTGCGAGCACGTCCACCACGGCGTCACCAACGTATGCGGCGCGCGACGGGTGCGACTCCCCGAGCCGCTCGAGCGCGAGCAGCAGGGGTGCCGGCTCGGGCTTGTGCAGCTCGGTGTCCTCGAGCGCCACCAGGGCGGAGACGTGGGACGATCAGGCCGAGCAGGTCCATGGCCTGCTGCGCCGACTCACGCCGCTTGGACGTGGCGACGCCGACCTTGGCCCCTGCTTCGTTCAAGGCGACGAGCACCTCACGGGCGCCCTCGTAGCTGCGGATGAGCCGCTCGGTGTTGTCGGCGTTCCAGCTGAGGTACGTCGCGTAGAGCTGGTCGGCGTGGTCCGGCGCATGATCGCGGAACGCGCTGCTGAGCGGACGCCCGATCCACGACCGGATGACGTCCGGGTCCTCCTCACGGCCCATGACCGTGCGGAAGGCGTGCTGGTACGACTCGACGATGAGGTTCACGGTGTCGGCGAGGGTGCCGTCGAGATCGAAGATGACTACGGGCCAGCGAGGCCTCAATGAAGCTGTCACGGGGACCCACCCTAGGCGCTGGGGTGGCATGGTCCGAAATGCGCCGGCCGCGCCGAGCAGCGCTGCGGCGACCCAGTTGTGGACATCGGCCCGCGCGCCCGGTGGGGTCGTCCTATCCTGAGAGATCGGGGTCAACGGGGATCAGCAGAGGCCGGGGCGGTGGGCGGTCACCCGCGCCGCACTCGCCAGCGGTCGCCTGCGCCGGGTCGTCCTCGCCTTCCTCGCGTTCAGCATCGTCGAGTGGGCGACGTGGATCGCGATCCTCGTGTGGGCGTTCGACCACGGGGGGCTCCGATCGTCGAGCCTCATCGCGCTCGTCCAGCTCGTCCCGGCAGCCCTGCTCGCACCCGTGCTCGCGGCGTGGAGCGGTCGACGTCGCCCGGAGACCGCACTCGTCGCGGGCTACGCCACGCAGGGCGCCGCGTTCCTGGCGACGGGGACTGCGATCGCCCTCGACGCGCCGTATGCCCTGTCCGTCGCCCTTGCGTGCAGCGGCGCGGTCGCCATCACGATGACGCGTCCGGTCCACAACACGCTCCTGCCACGGATCGCACGGACCGCCGGTGAGCTCACCGTCGGCAACGCCGCCTCGGGATCGGCGGAAGCGCTGGCCATCCTCCTCGGGCCGCTCGCGTGCGCCGCCCTGATTGGCCCATTCGGTCCGCCGGTGAGACCTTCTATGTCATCAGGTCCGGCACGGCCGCCGTGACGGTCGACCGCGAGGCAGTCGGCGAGCTGGGCACCGGTGACTGGTTCGGGGAGGTGGCCCTCCTGCACGACTCGCCCCGGACCGCGACGGTCTCCGCGGTCACCGACCTCGAGCTCCAGGTGCTCGGCCGCGACACCTTCCTGGCCTTCGTCGCCCACGTGCCGCGCGCGGTCGAGGCAGCCGACGCCCATGCCCGCGACAGGTACCGCTGACCCCCCGGCAACACGCCCGGCTCCTCGGAACTCCCCAGTGTTGCAGCAGGGGTGATTCTCGAGGTGCCGGGCGTGTTGCGGAGCACGGGTCGCGGTCAGCGGTCGAGCCAGCGGCCGGCGCGCATCACCCGCGTGACGCGCGCCGCGCCGTCGAGCACGACAAGGTCGGCACGCGCCCCGGCGCGGAGCGCCCCTCGGTCAGCCAGCCCGAGCAGGCGGGCGGGTGTGCTGGAAGCCGACTCAGCGGCATACGGCAGAGAGATCCCGGCACCCACCTGGCGCGCCACGATGTCGGCGACGTGGCTCGTCCCACCGGCGATGGAGCCCTCGGGCTCCCCCTGCCCCCCGATGAGCCGGGCGGTGCCGCCGGACACCACCACGGAGAGGCCGCCGAGGGAGTACGGTCCATCGCCGACGCCGGCTGCCCCGATCGCATCGGAGACGAAGGCCACCCGCGACGGCCCAACCAGATCGACCACGGTGCGCACGGTGTCGTCCGAGAGGTGGGCGCCGTCCGCGATGAGCTCCAGGACCACACCGTCGAGAACGGCCGCACGGAGGAGCGCGGGGACCGCTCCGGGCGTGCGATGGTGCCACGGGTCCATCCCGTTGAACAGGTGGGTGGCGAGGTCGGCCCCTGCGGCCACAGCCTGCCCCACCTGCGCAAACGTCGCCGTCGTGTGCCCGATCGCCGGGTGGACACCGGACTCGCGCAGGTGCCGCACGAGGCGCATCCCTCCCTCACGCTCGGGGGCAAAGGTCACCTGTCGGATGTGGCCTCGGCCGGCGCGCAGGAGGCGGTCGACCTCCCGCAGGTCCGGGTCGCGGAGCAGCCTCGGGTCATGGGCACCGCAGCGGGCCTCGGCGAGCCACGGGCCCTCGAGGTGGACGCCGTCGACGAGTCCGTCGTCCGCGAGGTCGGCAAGGATCTCGACGCCTCGGAGCAGGTCCGCGGGCGACATGGTCACGAGGCTGGCCAGGAGAGACGTGGAACCGCGGGCATGGTGATGGCGGGCCGCCGCCGCCGCGGCGTTGGCGTCGAGGTCGGTGAACGCCGACCCACCGCCCCCGTGGCAGTGAATATCGACGTATGCCGCTGACATCGTCCCGAGGATCGGCTCACTTCCGGGCGTGGCCGGGTCGGACGGCTGCACCCGCCGGACCGATGCGATGCGCTCGCCGTCGATGGCGATCTCGGCGGTGACGACGGCACCGTCGATGAGGGCTGGTCCGTGAAGCACTGTGGTCATCAGGGCCGATTCTGCCGTGTCCGTCGTTCGGTAGCGTGACGCCCGTGCCTGCCCGTCCGCTCGCCGAGCTCGTCCACCCGTCGTGGGTGCCCGCGCTCGACCCGGTGGCCGACACCATCGGCGCGATGGGGCAGTTCCTGCGCGCCGAGGTGGCAGCGGGCCGCGGCTACCTCCCAGCGGGCGACGCATCCTGCGAGCCTTCTCCGCTGCCGCTCGCCGACGTCCGGGTGCTCATCGTCGGCCAGGACCCGTATCCGACACCCGGACACCCCGTGGGGCTGTCCTTCTCCGTCGCACCTGACGTGCGACCCGTGCCTCGGTCGCTGCAGAACATCTACCAGGAGCTCGGCACCGACCTCGGGCTGCCGCCGCCGGGCAACGGCGACCTCAGCCGTGGTTCGATCGTGGCGTCATGCTGCTCAACCGGGTGCTGACCGTGCGCCCCGGACGGCGCCAGCCATCAGGGCAAAGGCTGGGAGACCGTGACGGCACAGGCGATCTCGGCGCTCGTGGCGCGCGGTGGGCCGCTCGTCGCGATCCTCTGGGGTCGGCAGGCGCAGTCCCTCGCACCGATGCTGGGACGGTGCCGCGCATCGAGAGCGCCCACCCGTCACCCCTGTCCGCACGCTCCGGCTTCTTCGGGTCGCGGCCCTTCAGCCGCACCAACGACCTCCTCGCCCAGCAGGGCGCCGCACCCATCGACTGGAGGCTGACATGACCCAGCCCACCCCGAGGTCTCCGACGCCACGGTCTGGACCCGTTACGTCGCGATCGGCGACTCCTTCACCGAGGGCATGTGCGACGACGACCCGCTGACTTCGGCCACTGACGGCGAGTTCGCCGGCTGGGCCGACCGGCTGGCGTCGCACCTGTCGGAGATCGCGCAGCGACGCGGGGCTCGACTTCGGCTACGCCAACCTCGCCGTGCGGGGCCGCAAGCTCGCCGACGTCGTCGGCCCGCAGCTCGAGGACGCCCTGTCGCTGCAGCCCGACCTCGTCAGCATCGTCGGCGGCGGCAACGACATCCTGCGCCCCAAGGCCGACCTCGACGGCCTGGCATCCCGGCTCGAGGCTGCCGTGCCGCGCATCCGGGCGACCGGGCGCCGACGTGCTCATGGCGACCCCCGTCGACCCTGCGGACGCTCCGTTGGTCAAGGCGACCCGGGGTCGGGCGCGCGATCCACGCGGCCAACATCTGGAGCATCGCCCGACGCAACGGCGCCCACGTCATCGACCAGTGGGGCCTGCACGCGCTGCGCGACTGGCGGATGTGGGCCGACGACCGCATCCACATGACGACCGAGGGCCACCGCCGCGTCGCGCTCGCGGCCCTGCGAGGCGCTGGGCCACGCTCCGGCCGAGACCGACTGGGCGACGCCGCTCGAGCCGGCACCGCCGATCGGCCGCCGGGAGGCGCTGCAGGCCAACGCCCAGTGGGCCAGGGAGTACGTCGGCCCCTGGGTTCACCGCCGCCTCACCGGACGGTCGTCCGGCGACACCGCCAGGCCAAGCGCCCGGAGATCGGCCCGCTCGACTGACCGACCCCCCCTCACCCAGTGGTTTGAGGTAAACGCGCCGATACAGCTTCGGCGCGTTTACCTCAAAGCAGAGGGGCTGCGACCGAGAGCTTGTCGGGGTTGGTCACGAGCCGGATCCCTACCACCTTTCCCACGTTGGCCTCGAGCGTCAGGACATGCGGAACGTCGCCCAGCCGGACGAGCAGGGCGCGTTCACCCGCCAGGTCGAGCACCACCGTGTCGAAGGCTTCCGCCCGGGAGTAGAGCTTGCCGAAGAACCGCGCCAGCTTGTCGCGACCGTGGATGGGACGTCGCGCTGCCTTCGCGCGCCCTCCCCCGTCG
Organism: uncultured Actinomycetota bacterium; assembly: GCA_963826445.1. Lineage (GTDB taxonomy): Bacteria > Actinomycetota > Actinomycetes > Actinomycetales > Dermatophilaceae > Intrasporangium. Next base: position 36,046 of record CAWGXD010000014.1, on the reverse strand, counting down.
CTCCACGCCACGGCATCCTCACGCAGCAGGCCCTTGAGCCGGTCGAGGTCCCCCGACCGTGCCGCTGCCACGAAGTCCGTCAGCAGCCGCTGCTGCTCGCTCCGCGTCGGGGCGAACCGCGCCCGGGAGTCCGCCATCGCGCCGCGGGCCCGCCAGTGGAGCTGTCGGCAGTCCTCCGGGCTCCGACCCAGGATGTCGGCAATCTCGTCGTACGGGATGACGAAGGCGGTCCGCAGCACGTAGACGGCTCGCTGCACCGGTGTGAGACGTTCCATCAGGTGCAGCACAGCCAGGGACAGGTCGCCCGCATCAGCACCGCCGAACAGGTCAGCAGGTGCCGGCTCGGGCAGCCAGTCGCCGACGTAGGTCTCCCGCCGCGCCTGCCTGGTCCGAAGCGAGTCGATGGCCAGCCGCGTCACCACTCTCGTCAGGTAGCGACGCGGCTCGCGCACCGTCGAGTGCTCGACGACCGCCCATCGCAGGTAGGCCTCCTGCAGGACGTCCTCGGCGTCGTGCCAGCTGCCCAGCAGTCGATAGGCGAGCCCAGCGAGCATCGGGCGAGCGGCCTGGAAGTCGCCGTCGAGGGTCAGGCCCCCGGTGGGGTGCGGCACGTGATCGCGATCCGGTTCCATACGTTGATCGTGGCAATCGCCAGCAGCAGGTTGGCTGCCCCCTCCTCACCCCAGTGCTTGACGGCCGGATCCCAGACGTCGTCCGGCACACCGCCTTCCTCGAGCCGGGTCACGGTATCGGTGAGCGCCAGGGCGGCCCGCTCCGCCTCGTCGTAGAACGGCGCCTCGTGCCACGCCGCCAGACCGAAGAGCCGATCGATGCTCTCCCCGGCCTTGAGGGCGTCATTGGTGTGCATGTGGATGCAGTAGGTGCATCCGTTGATCATCGAGGCCCGGGTCTTCACCAGATGGAGGACCGTGTGGTCCAGGGCTCCGGAGACGTACTTCTCGAGCCCCAACACCGCCCGGAAGCCAGCGGGAGCCACCTCACTGACATCAATTCGTCGCGTCATACCAGCACGACGGACGGCGCCCGCCCCGGCGTGACACCCAGCCACGTGACCTGACTCACATGGCGCAGCAGGCCAGCTCAGCGGCATACGGGCGAATGGACTCAGCCGACCGCCTTGGCGAACGCCTTCTCGAAGATGTCGAGGCCCTCGGACAGCAGCTCGTCGCTCGCGGCGAGCGGCGGCAGGAAGCGGAAGACGTTGCCGTAGGTGCCGCACGTCAGGGTGACGAGCCCCTCGGCGTGGCAGGCCTTGTTGACGGCGCCGTCAGCGTCGGCGTTGGGGGTGAGGTCCCCGGCGCCGTTGACGAGCTCGACGGCGAGCATGGCGCCACGGCCGCGGATGTCGCCGATCTGCGGGTACTTCTCCGCGAGCGCCTGCAGGCGCGGCACGAAGAGCGCCTCGACCTGCTTGGCGCGGCCGCAGAGGTCCTCCTCCTTCATCGTCTCGATGGCGCCGAGCGCCGAGGCGCAGGCGACCGGGTTGCCGCCGTAGGTGCCGCCGAGCCCACCGCCGTGGATCGAGTCCATGACGTCGGCGCGGCCGGTGACGCCGGCGAGCGGCAGGCCGCCGGCCATGCCCTTGGCGGTCGTGATGAGGTCGGGCACGACGCCCTCGTGCTCGCTCGCGAACCAGTCACCGGTGCGGCAGAAGCCGGTCTGCACCTCGTCGGCGATGAAGAGGATGCCGTTGTCGGTGCACCAGTCGGCGACCTGCTTGCACGAATCCCGGCGCCGGGACGATGAACCCGCCCTCGCCCTGGATCGGCTCGAGGATGACGGCGGCGAGGTTGTCCTCGCCCACCTGCGCGTGCACCTGGCTGGACGAACGCGTCGAACGACTCCTTGGCGCAGTCCGCCGGGCCGCCCGGCCAGCGGAACGGGTAGCTCATCGGCGCCCGGTAGACCTCGCCGGCGAAGGGCCCGAACTTGTGCTTGTAGGGCATGTTCTTGGCGGTCAGCGCCATCGTGAGGTTGGTGCGCCCGTGGTAGGCGTGGTCGAAGGCGACGACGGCGCTGCCGGCCGGTGAAGTGGCGGGCGACCTTGACGGCGTTCTCGACGGCCTCGGCGCCGGAGTTGAAGAGCGCGGAGCGCTTCTCGTGGTCGCCGGGCGTGAGCTCGTTGAGGGCCTCGGCCACCTCGAGGTACTCCTCGTAGGGCGTCACCATGAAGCAGGTGTGGGTGAAGTCCTGCGACCTGCGCGGTGACGCGCTCGACGACGCGCGGGGCGGCGTTGCCGACGGTCGTCACGGCGATGCCGGACCCGAAGTCGATGAGCTGGTTGCCGTCGACGTCGACGAGGATGCCGCCGCCGGCGCGCTCGACGTAGACCGGCAGGCCGGTGCCGACGCCGGCGGACACGGCCGCCGTCTTGCGCTGCTGGAGTCGCGGCCGACTTGGGGCCGGGGATCGCGGTCTGGAGGACCGCTGCTGGGGGACGTTGCTCATGGGGGCACTCTAGATCCGGCCGTATGCCGCTGTGCTCGGTCCCGCTCGCACGTGCCCTCGGCGGCGCCCCCCCCTCTCAGTCGAATGTGCAGTTCGCGACGCGTGGAGGAGGTCGCGAACTGCACACTCGATCCCCCTTTGTGCCGGCTAGCGGCGGACGCGGTAGCGCAGGTGGACCGCTTGGGGCGATTCCCTCGACCCCATCTGCTCGAGCTGGACGTGCCCGAGATCGAGTCCCTGGAAAACCGGGAGGCCGGAACCGAAGAGCACCGGGATCACATGGATCGACAGCTCGTCGACGAGTCCGGCAGCGAGGTACTGCCGTGCGACGTCAGCGCCGCCCATCACCGTGACGATGCCGTCGCCCGCGACCTCCCGAGCCTGCGACAAGGCAGACTCGATCCCATCGGTGACGAACTCGTACACGCCTCCCTCGGGAGCCGTCGCCGGTGCCGAGTGGGTCACGACGAACACCGGTCGCCGAGCCGGCCCGGAAGGGCCATCCGCTCCCCACCAACGAATCGAGTCATCGTAGTTCCGGCGGCCGGTGATCACCGCTCCAAGGGATGCGATCTGCTCCTCGAGGTATGCAGTGTCCTGCGTCCACTCGTGCAGCTGCTCACCTCCCTCGCCCAACGGCTGGTCCGTGGTGCGTGCCTGATGCCGCCATGTAGCCATCGAGCGAGATGCTCGTGTCGAAGACGACCGTGGCGTTCATGGTTCCTCCTTGGTCGTCAGGTTTCGACGCCCTCGCCGAACCGGCCGCGGTGCTCGTGCGGGATGAGCGGCGTCTCGCCGCGGACCTTGAGCTGCTGGACCGCCCACGAGTTGCCGTCGGGGTCGGTGAAGCCGAAGAACGTGCCGCCGTCGCGCTGTCGATGACCTGGATCTCGGAGCACTCGACGCCCCGGCCGACCAGCTCCGTCGCGCGCGGCCTCGGCGTCGGCGACGACGAGCTGCACGCCGTGCAGCGAGCCCGGGCGCCATCTCGTTCTGCGAGGGCAGGTTGCCGATGACGATCGAGCAGCCCGGAGCCCGCGCGGCGTCAGCTGGGCGACGTGCATGTGCTCGTTCTGCGTCTCGTGGTCGAGGTCGAAGCCGACCTGGTCGCGGTAGAAGGCGATCGCCGCGCCCAGGTCGCTGACCGGCACGATGACGACCTCGAGGGTCCAGTCCATCGGCGCTCAGTGCCGCTCGCCGCGGGCGCTCAGGCGGTCGCCGAGGCGGCGACGAGCTCGTCGAGGCGCTCGTAGCCCTCGGCCATGCCCTGTCTCCATGCCGCTCTCGACCATCTGTCGCGGCCCTCGACGGTGCGGCCGATGCTGCGACCCTCGAGCCGGCAGCGGCCGTCGCCGAGGTCGACGAAGCGCATGAACTCGATGGCGACCTCGTCGGGCGCGCCCTCGAACTCGAAGGTCTGGATGGCGAGGTCGTTGTCGCGGACCGTGTGGAACGTGCCGTGGAAGCCGAACTCAGCCGTTGTCGCCGTCGCGGTGGATGTAGCGGTAGCCGCCGCCGGAGCGTGAAGTCCCAGCGCTCGATCTCCATCTCGTAGCCGCGCGGGCCGAGCCACTGGCGGACGAGCTCGGGGTCGCGGTGGGCGTTGAAGACGGCCTCGACCGGGGCGTCGAACTCGCGCGTGAAGTCGATCCACGGCACGCCGGCGGGGATGTCGAGGGTGAGTGCGTTGCTCATGACTGCTGCTCCTTGTCGGTGTTGTCGGTGTGGTTGCTGCGTCGGTGGCGGGCGTGAGCTGCGGTGCGTCGAGGACGGCGTCGAGCGACCGGAACCGCTGCTCGGCGACGAGCCGGTAGCGGTCGATCCAGGCCGTCATGCGCCTCGAGCCGCGCGGCCTCGAGGTGGACCGGGCGGCGCTGGGCGTCGCGGGTCCGGGTGACGAGGCCGGCCAGCTCGAGCACCTGGATGTGCTTGCTGACCGCCTGCTTGCTGATCTCGAACGGTTCGGCGAGCTCGTTGACCGTCGCGGCGCCCCGGCTGAGGCGGGCGATGATCGCGCGCCGGACCGGGTCGGCCAGGGCCGCGAAGGCGCGGTCCAGGTCGGCATCCGAGACGGGCGCGAGAATCATGGTCAACTAACTCCTTGATCAACTGATACGTTGATTACACGCCCGCCCCTGCGCCCTCGTCAACCCCTCTCCCGCAACCGACCGAAGACGCGGAGCTCGCGCCTGAGATTTCGGCGCCGGTCGCTCGCAGTGCGGGCGTGTTGCGGACGGAAGGCGTCTCGGTCGGTGCCGCAGATGCGGAGGTAGAGTCGCTCCCATGCCGCATTTGCGAATCACCGAGGCCGCCGCCCTCCTCGGCGTCAGCGACGACACCGTCCGCCGCATGGTCGACTCCGGCCGCCTCGACGGTGGCACCGACGACGCCGGCCGGCGCACCGTCGACGGCGCCCAGCTCGCCGCCGTCGCCCAGGAGCTCGCGCATCCGGCTGCGGTCGGCGCCATCGGGGGCGCGTCCGCCCGCAACCGGATGCGCGGCATCGTCACCGCCATCACGCAGGGACACCGTCATGGCCAAGGTCGAGCTGCAGTGCGGGCCGTTCCGCATCGTCTCGCTGCTCTCGAGCGAGTCCGTCGACGACCTCGCGCCTCGAGGTCGGCTCCGTCGCCGTCGCCAGCGTCAAGTCCACCCACGTCGTCGTGGAGGTCCCCGCATGAGCGCCGCAGCCCGGCGGACGCCGCGCGCGCGGCCTCCGCCTCAGCGACCTGCGGCACCTGCCGCTCGTCGCCGCGCTCTCACCGCGTGCGGCAGCTCGACCGCGGCCGCCGCAGCACCGGCACGGGCCGACGTCGCTCTCAACGGCACCGTCACCGTGCTCGCAGCCGCGTCGCTGACCGAGTCGTTCGACCAGCTGAAGAAGGACTTCGAGGCGGCCAACCCCGGCGTCACCGTCGAGACGTCCTACGGCTCGAGCGCGACGCTCGTGCAGCAGGTCAACAACGGCGCGCCCGGCCCCGGTCATCGCCCTCGCCGGCACGGCCGCCGCCGAGCCGCTCGACAAGAGCCTCGTCAAGGACACGAAGACCTTCGCCACCAACGTCCTCGAGATCGCTGTGCCACCAAGCAACCCCGGCGGAGTCACCTCGATCAACGACCTCGCCAAGCCGACCGTCAAGGTCGTCCTCTGCGCCGACACCGTGCCGTGCGGCAAGGCCGCGCAGGCGACGTTCACGAAGGCACGCATCGTGCCCAACGTCGTCAGCAAGGAGGTCGACGTCAAGGCGACCCTGGCCAAGGTCAAGCTCGGCGAGGCCGATGCCGCCGTCGTCTACCACTCCGACGTCGTCGCGGCGAAGGACGCCGTCACGGGCGTCGAGATCCCGACCGCAGTTCAACACGAGCCTCTCCTACCCCGTCATCACCCTCGCCGACGACGCCGCGACGAAGGCCTTCGTCGCCTACCTGCTCAGCGCCAAGGGGCTCGCCACCGCTGCAGTCGCTTCGGCTTCGGCGCGCCCTGACGCCGGGCCGGCGTCGGCCACCGGCAGGATGACGTGACATGAGGTATGCCGCCCGGTGGCGTTCGCGGGTCGCCCTCGGCGTGCCTGCCGCGCTCGCGCCTCGCTGCTGCTCGTCGTCCCCCTCGTCGCGCTGCTGGTCCGGGCCGACTGGGCGCGCATCCCGTCCGACCTCGCGACGCCGACCGTCCTTCCGGCACTGCGGCTCTCGCTCACGACGACCTCGGCACGGCCGTGCTGTGCCTGCTGCTCGGCACCCCGCTGGCGTGGTTCCTCGCCCGCTCCGACCACCGGGCCACGAGCTGGGTGCGGGCCCTGCTCACCGTGCCGCTCGTGCTGCCCCCGGTCGTCGGCGGCGTTGCCCTGCTCATGACGTGGGGGCGCAACGGCGCTCATCGGTCAGCACCTGACGCCGTTCGGCATCCAGATCCCGTTCACGACCGTGGCCGTCGTGCTCGCCGAGACCTTCGTCGCGATGCCCTACTACGTGCTGGCCGTCGAGGGCGCGATGCGCGGCCTCGACCCGCGCCTCGAGTCGGTCGCGCGCACCCTCGGGCGCGAGCGACCTGCGCTACCTGCGCACGGTCGGCATCCCGCTCGTGCTGCCCGGCATCGCGAGCGGGCTCGCGCTCGCGTGGGCCCGGGCGCTCGGCGAGTTCGGCGCGACGATCACCTTCGCCGGCAACTTCCCGGGCCGCACGCAGACCCTGCCGCTGCTCGTCTACGTCGAGCTCGAGCGCGACCCCCAGGTGGCGATCTCGATCAGCATCATGCTGCTCGCCGTCAGCGTGCTCGTGCTCGGCGTCCTGCGCGGGCGGTGGCTGCGATGAGCGCCACCGCCCGACACGGCCGGACGCGCTCGCGGGCCTCGATGCGCGGGTCCGCCTGTCGCGCGGGGCGATCGAGGTCGACGTCTCCCTCACGCGCCGAGCCGCGGTCAGGTCATCGGCGTGCTCGGGCCCAACGGCGGCGGCAAGACGACGACCGTGCTCGCCCTCGCCGGCGTGCTGCCCCTCGACGAGGGCCACGTGCGCGTCGGCGGCGAGGTCTGGGACGACGGCACGGCGCCGCTCGCGCCCGAGCAGCGTCGCGTCGGCCTCATGCTCGCCGACAGCCTGCTCTTCCCGCACCTGCGAGCCCTCGACAACGTCGCCTACGGTCCGCGCAGCCGCGGCGTCGACCGGCACCGGCCCGCGAGCGGGCCCGCACCGAGCTCGAGCGGGTCGGTCTCGCCGACCGCGCCGCGTCGAGGCCGCACGAGCTCTCGTCGGGTCAGCAGGCCCGGGTCGCCCTGGCCCGCGCCCTCGCCACCGACCCCGCGCTGCTCCTCCTCGACGAGCCGCTCGCCGCACTCGACCCGGACACGCGCGCACGGACCCGCAGCGACCTCGCGAGCCCGGCTGGCGGCATACGGCGGCGTGACGGTGCTCGTCACGCACGACCCCCTCGACGCGCTGACGCTCGCCGACCACCTCGTCTTCGTCGAGGACGGTCACGGTCACCCAGACGGGCACGCCCGCCGAGGTGCTCGCGCGAGCCGCGAAGCGCCTACGTCGGCACGGTCGTGGGCCTCAACCTGTATGCCGCCCAAGGCGACTCGCACGGTCACGTGCACACCGCGGATGGCGGGCTCATCGTCACGACGAGCCCGACCGAGGGCGCCGGTGTGGGCCGACGTTCCCGCCGAGCGCCGTGTCGCTGCACCGGCACGAGCCCGAGGGCTCACCGCGCAACACGTGGCGGCTGCGCATCGCCTCGGTGACGATGCAGGGCCAGTCGGCCCGGGTCGGCTCGTCGGCGACGCTGCCGCCTCACCGCCGAGGTGACGCTCGAGTCCGTCGCCGCGCTGGGGCTGCACGTCGGGCAGGACGTCTGGGCCGCCGTCAAGGCCACCGAGGTGCGCACCTACCCCCGCTGACCTCGCCTGCCTGCCCCGCTCCTCCCGATCGGTTCTGCTCGATGGCCGGGTTTGGGGCGGTTTTCTTTGACGTCCTAGTATCTGGACCATGCCAGCGACGAGGCTGATGCCCACCGACGAAGCCACCGACCTCATCGAGCTGACCCGCGAGATCTGCCGCAAGGACCTCGCGCCGCAGGTCGACGAGGCCGAGCGCGCAGCGCACCTTCCCGGAGGAGACCTTCCGCACCCTCGGCCGCGCGGGCCTGCTGTCGCTGCCCTACCCCGAGGAGTACGGCGGCGCCGGCCAGCCCTACGAGGTCTACCTCCAGGTCGTCGAGGAGATCGCCTCCGTCTGGATGAGCGTCGCCGTCGGCGTCAGCGTCCACAGCCTCACGGCATACCCCGTCGCGACCTTCGGCACGCGCGAGCAGAAGGAGGCGCTGCTGCCGGGGATGCTCTCCGGCGAGCAGCTCGGCGCCTACTGCCTCTCCGAGCCGCTCGCCGGGTCCGACATCGCGTCGATGACGACCCGGGCGACGCGCGCACCGACGACGGCTGGTCGCTCAAGGGCACCAAGGCGTGGATCTCGCACGCCGGGCACGCCGACTACTACACGACCTTCGCCCGCACGTCCGACGACGGGCGGCAAGGGCCTGTCGACCTTCATCGTGCCCGGCGACGCCGCCGGGCCTGGCCTTCGCCGAGCCCGAGAAGAAGATGGGCCTGCACTGCGACCCCGTCGCGCAGGTATCTTCGACGGCGTCCCGGTCGACCCCGACCGGCTCGTCGGGCGAGGAGGGCCAGGGCATGACGATCGCCCTCTCGGCCCTCGACGCCGGCCGCCTCGGCATCGCCGCTGCTGCAACCGGCCTCGCGCAGGCCGCCCTCGACCGCGGCCGCCGACTACGCCAAGGAGCGGCAGCAGTTCGGCCGCCCCATCGGCGACTTCCAGGGCCTCGCGTTCCTCCTCGCCGACATGGAGGCGGCCGTCACCTCCGCCCGCGCCACCTACCTGCACGCCGCCCGCCTCAAGGACGCCGGCCGCGGCTTCAGCAAGGAGGCCGCCGTCGCCAAGCTCGTCGCGACCGACGCCGCGATGAGGGTCACGACCGACGCCGTGCAGGTGCTCGGCGGCGCCGGCTACACCGAGGACTTCCCGCTCGAGCGCTACATGCGCGAGGCGAAGGTGACCCAGATCTTCGAGGGCACCAACCAGATCCAGCGCCTCGTCATCTCGCGCCACGCTCCTCGCCCGCTGACCGGCCGACCCCGAAAGGCCTGCCATGCAGCTGAACTCGTCCACCGTCGCCATCGTCACCGGCGGCGGCTCCGGCCTCGGCGGGGCCACCGCCCGTCGCCTCGTCGCCGACGGCGCGACCGTCGTCATCATCGACCTCGAGGGCTCGCCCGCCCCGAGCGCTCGTCGCCGAGCCATGGGCGACGCGGGCAGGCGTCTTCGTCGCGGCCGACGTCCGTGACGAGGCCCAGGTGCAGGCCGCGGTCGACGCGGCGACGTGCAGCTCGGTGAGCTGCGCATCGCCGTCAACTGCGCCGGCGTCGCGACGCCCGGTCGCGTCATCGGGCGGCGGGGCCCGCTCGCGCTCGAGACGTTCCGGACGGTCGTCGACATCAACCTCGTCGGCTCCTTCAACGTGCTGCGCCTCGCCGCCGCCGCCATGCTCGACAACGAACCGCTCGACGGCGACCGCGGCGTCATCGTCAACACCGCGAGCATCGCGGCCTTCGACGGCCAGATCGGCCAGGCCGCTTACGCCGCAAGCAAGGGCGGCATCGTCGGGCCTCACCCTGTCGGCGGCACGGGACTTGGCGGACAAGGCGATTCGCGTCATGACGATCGCGCCGGGCACGTTCGAGACGCCGATGCTCGCCGGCCTGCCGGGCGAGATCAGTAGTCCTGGAGCAGCAGGTGCCACACCCGTCTCGCCTCGGTCGCCCGGCCGAGTACGCGAGCCTGGTGCGCTACATCGTCGACAACCCGATGCTCAACGGTGAGGTCATCCGCCTCGACGGCGCGCTCCGCATGCCGCCTCGCTGACAGACCAATCACGTATGCCGCTGAGCTGAGTCCCAGCGGGACCCCGATTAACGCACCTCCCGTAGTTGGGCCATGCAACCCTTCGGCCCCCTTGCCTCGTCTTGAACCCGAGCGCAACAGTGCGACGAGGGGCCATGGGCCGACACCAGGGGAGACCAGGATGCGACCACCCGACGACGAGTTCGCTGCCTACGTCAGGGCGCGGCAGGACGACTTCGTCAGGTTCGGCTATTTGCTCACCGGCGACCGGATGGCGGGCGAGGACCTGGCGCAGATCGCGTTGGCCAAGCTCTACCTCAAATGGGACACGATCCGGCAGGCCCAGTCCACCGACGCGTGGGTCCGCAGGGTCATGGTCAACGAGCACACCTCGTGGTGGCGGCGAGCGTGGCGCCGGCGCGAGACCCTGGACATCGACCCCGTGCGTGAGTCCGAGCGCCGCGGCGCGGTCGACACGGCGCCGGTCGACCGGGAGCTGTGGACGCAGGTCATGGCCCTACCGCCGCGGCAGCGCGCCGCGGTCGCCCTCCGCTACTACGAAGACCTCACCGAGGCCCAGACCGCCGAGATCCTCGGCTGCTCCGTGGGCACGGTCAAGAGCCAGGTCCACCGCGCCCTCGCCACGCTCCGTACCAAGCTCGAGGAAGTGCCCGCATGAACGCCAACCAGTTCCCCCCGAGCTCGGACGTCGAGCGTGATGTCGCCGCGGTGCTGCACGGTCGCCTCGACCCGATGAGGGCGTCGGTCGATCTCACCGACTCCGTGCTCGCCCGCTCCCGCACGATCCGACGCCACCGCCAGCTCGCTACCGGAGCCGCCGTGGTCGCGGCCGCGCTTGTCGTCGCCGCGCCGCTGACGTGGACCACGTTGCGAGGTGGGTCTGACCACGGACTCCCCGCAGGGCCGTCCGTCGTCTCGACCGGCGCCCCCACGACCACTGAGGCGCCGACGAGCGCCCCGACGACCCCACCCACGTCGACGACGGGCGGCCCGACGACCGGCGCGACCACGACCGCGCCGCAGACGACCCCGCCACCAAGCGACCGCGACGACGCCTGTCACGGTCCCGACGTTCGCCATTCCCGGACGGAGCCGACCTAACCGTCTCGGCGAGCGCACCCTTCCCGAAGGGCTCCCCGGGCGACGTGGTCTGGAGTGTCGGCAAGACCGTCCACCGCGACGGGCGCACCTTCACTCTCGAGGTCGGCGACACGTGGCAATATCTTCCGCTCGCCCGAGGAAACGGCCTGGTCGTCGACGGCGCAGACTTCAGCGACCGAACCGTGCGCCTCGTCGGCCCCGACGGAACCGTCCTGCGAGAGCTCGCGACGATCCCGGCGAGTCATCTCGGGGTGTCCTCGGCCGCGAGCGCCGACGGCTCCACGGTGGCGCTCTATGCCTTCAACCCGAGCGGCTCCAAGGACAATGACGCCGTCATCTACGCCTGGGACTCGACCGGCCGGGAGCTCGGCCACAAGAGCAACCTGGTGCACACCGCGCACGTGGCCGGCTGGTACGGCGACCGGGTCTACATGGGCAACCGCACCTCGGGCCACAGCTACACGTGGGACTTCGCGACCAACACCATCGACAACTACTACGACGGCGGGTCCTTCGGCACCGTGAACGCCGCCGGCTTCGCCTCGGCCTTCAAACCGACCGGTGAGGGCTTCACCGGCTGCACCGAGATCCTCGACGTCACGGGCGCGACCGCCAAACGACTCTCCACCCACTGCGGCGACTTCTCTGCCTTCGGCCCGAGTGCGCTCTCCCCCGACGGTCGCTACGTCGCCGGCTCGAACGCCTACCGGGACGGCTTCGCGGCGACAGCCGTCCGGGTGCTCGACACCCGCACCGGTCGCGTGGTCCTCGAGGTGGCCGACGAGTCGTTCTGGACCTTCGGCTTCACCGCAGAAGGATCCCTCGCGCTCAACGTCCTCAGGAGTGAAGGCGAGAGTGGCTCGGTCCAAGTGCTCGCCCGCTGCACCGTCGATGGAGCGTGCCAACAGTTCACCGACGAGATCGATACGCCGAACGAGGTCGCGCCCCCTATGCGGGTGCGATCCTGAGCGCTCGCTGACCAGCACTCTGTTGAGTGCGCAGTCCGCGCCGCGCCGCCCAGTCGAGTGTGCACTCCGCGCCGTCGCATGGCGGCGCGGACTGCACACTCGACGAGATGAGGGCCAGCGCGAAGTGCACACTCCTATGCGCCTGGCCGACTCAGCAGCAGACGAACCCAGCTGGCGGGCATCCACCTGATGCCGCGCGGCCGACGCGAGACTCGCTCGCTGGCGGCGTGGGCGAGATCATGTCGCAACTGGGCGTGTGCCTGCCCTTCACGCCCGAATGCGCCGACCGTTATGGCCCCATCGTCAGCGCGAGAATGCGCGCGGGCCGTCCGCTCGGGACGATGGACGCGCTCATCGCTGCGGTTGCACTCGAGGCTGGGGCGACGCTGGCGACCCGAGACGTCAACGACTTCACCGGTATTGGGCTGGAGCTCACCAATCCGTGGAACGAGGCCTGAAGTAGCCGCTGGTAGGGGTCGTATGACGGGACGACCTCGCCGTCTGCGCACCCGGCCCAGCGGGACCCTCGCAGGTCATCCCGTCAGTTGTCCCCTCTCGTTCGGCGCGGACTGCGCATTCGACTGGGAGTGAGCCCGGCGCGGACTGCACACTCGACTGGGAGTCAGCCCGGCGCGGACTGCACACTCGACTAGGAGTCAGCCCGACGAAGTGGGGCTCGTCCGGGTTTGGTGTTGAAGCGCGGACAACCTTGTGCGGCGGTGGGAGCGTATTGATGAGGTCCGCTCCACCGACAGGGGAATCACAGATGGGTACCGATGAGCGCGAGGCCGACTTCACGGACTACGTCCGGGCGAGGCAGCTCCACTTCGTTCGCTTCGCCTACCTGCTGACGGGCGACCCGCACAGCGCCGAGGACCTCGTGCAGAGCGCCTTCGCCAAGGTCTACCGCAAGTGGGACTCGATCCACGGGTCGCCCGACGCCTATGTGCGCCAGACGATGATCAACGAGCACAACAGCTGGTGGCGCCGGACCTGGCGGCACAAGGAGGTGACCGGCAGCGACCTCGTCACCTACGCCGACCCACCGGCCCCGGCCGACCGGTACGCCGACGACGACCTCCGCGCGCACATCCGCAACCTGCCGCGCAGCAGCGGGCTGCGATCATCCTGCGCTACTACGAGGACCTCACCGAGGCCCAGACCGCCGCAGTCCTCGGCTTCTCCGTCGGCACCGTCAAGAGCCACACGAGCCGCGCGCTGAACGCCCTCCGCATCACGATGAAGGAAGTCACGGCATGACCCCCAACGAGCTGGACCTGCGCCAGACCCTGCAGGAGGACGCCTCCCGCATCGACGCGACCGGGGACTTCGCCACAGCCGCCATCGGGCTGGAGCGTCGCCGGACCCGCCGCCGCACCACGCTGACTGCCGCAGCCGCTGCCATCGTGGCCGTGGTCGTGCCCGTCCTGTTCTGGTCGCCGAGCGGCCCCACCGGTGGTCTCGCACCCGCGACGAACCCGAGCGCCACGGTCACCCCGACGCCGTCGGCGACCCCGTCGGCCACACCAACTCCCTCCGTGACCACGACGGCAGATCCCGCGCCCACGACGCCAGCTGTCCCGACCACGGACGCGCCGATCACGGCGACTGCGCAGAACACCTACGCCCTGGACGACACCATCGTCGTCGACGGGCGAGTCATCGGCTGGAGCGCGGCACCCTCGTCAACAAGCTTCTCGGTCCTCTCGAACGGCGGCTTCGTCCTGTTTTCACAGCTCGGGGAGGGCCCTTCGGAGATCGAGATCCTCTCCCCCACGGGCAGGACGACCAAGACCCTCAGCCAGGACCAAGGCGCCTCGTACGTCACGTCCCGCGACGGCAGCATCGTCGTCTTCCGGACGAGGTCCGAAGGGCCCCTGGTCGTCCTGTCCTCCGAGGGCACCGAGCTCGGGCATGGACCGGAGCCGGACGCCTGATCGCCGTCGTGGGCGAGTACGTCTACCTCGGTGGCCAGGACGCCGAGCACACCACGGAGTGGAACTACATGACCGGCGAGACCGGGAGCTGCCCCGATACGTCACCGCGATCAGCCAGGACCGGAAGGTCGCCGCCCCGATCGGCCGCTGAACGACGGCTACGACACGTGCTGGGCACTCGTCGACCTGACGCAGACGAGCTTCCCGAAGGTCAGCGAGCACTGCGGGCGCGACGGCAACCCGCAGATCTTCCGCCCGCGGGAGTTCTCGCCCGACGGCACCTACCTCGTCGGCGAGAAGTCATCGACGGCGGCGGCTGGTTCATCCCCGCGGTCTACCGGGTGAGCGACGGCAAGGACATGCTGGGCGGCAGTCCGCAGAAGCCGATCGCCGGCTGGAGCTGGCGGCTCGACGACAACGAGACGTCCATCGTCATCTCGAGGAACACCGCCCCCGACGTCACCGTCGAGCCGGCGAGGAACACCCTGCAGCGTTGCTCCCTGGACATGGCGTGCACGATCCTCCAGCAGGAGCTCCCGCTGACCGACAGCCTGGGGATGCAGCCCCGCTACATCGTCCCCAAGTGACGCCCCGTCTGGACGCAACCAACCACCGTGTCTCGCTGGGCCCGGAAGCGAGCCCAGCGGCATACGGCCTGGTTGGCCACCGGAAAGCAGGATGCCGCCCCGTCGGCCGGCGACAGGGGGAGCGCCGGAGCCGACGAGGCGGCACCATCTGCCACGAGGCGGACCCCGCAGCGCCCGGCAGTACGGATTGCCCGTCACCGCCCGGGCGGCCCCGGCGCGCACCCCTCCACGAATGCGCGCCGGGCGCCTTGGCAACCGTCTCCCAACCATCGCCAGGAGACGGCCACTACCTGTTTGACGAGTAGTGGCGCTCATCATGACACGTTTTCCTGTTGAATCCAGAACTTTCTCGGGGCAGGTGGACGGAGCCAACGCTGCGCAATCTGCCGGGCGATTCCGACCGGGGTGGTTCTCGCCTCGGCCATTCATCACGATATGTACGGCCAATGGACGGCAAAGGCTGCCAACTGGGAGCTCTGGCGATGCGCCCTGACGGGAGGTGGTCGGGCCCCGCCGGCAGTGAGTCGACCGGGCGAATTAGAGTTCGACAGGTGGCTGACGTTCCCCTCCCGCCAGCGGTCACGCGCCGCCCCGTTCCCGAGCGTGAGCTCACCGCTCCCGTGCTCCTCACCCTCCCCGACGGGCGTCTCAACCCCGAGGCCGTGGGCTGGACCCGGACGCCCCTCGTCATCACCGACGGCGTCGGCCGCGGGCGCCGGTCCTGGGGCCGGACCAAGCGGTGGGAGAACTGGACGGTGACCACCTCGACCCATGTGGTGACGCTCAGCATCTCCGACCTCGACTACGCCGCCGTGCACGGCATCTGGCTGCTCGACCGCCGCACCGGCGTGGAGATCGCGCACGATGCCATGGGTCTGCTCGGCGGCAGCGCGACGATTCCGGGGACCCTCGGGCGAGGGGCGGTCCGGGCGCGTACGCTCGCGGTGCGGATCGACATCGACGAGGTCGAGGACGGCACCCGCTTGCGAGCCGTGGGCGAGCGCGTCCGTGTCGACCTCTTCGCGCATCGACCGGAGGGGCACGAACGTCTCGGCGTGGTCGTGCCGTGGAGCCGACGACGCTTCGTCTACGCCGTCAAGGACGTCGCCCGGCCCGCCGAGGGCACGGTCTTCGTCGACGGGCACCCCGAACCGTTCGCCACCGGTGTGTCGTGGGCGAATCACGACCACGGGCGCGGGCGATGGCCGCGGGCGGTCCAGTCGCTCAGCGGTACCGGCTCCGGGATCAACGACGGCCGTGCCATCGGCTTCCACGTGGGCGGCAGCTGGACGGACGGCACCGGATCGGTCGAGAACGCCCTGCTCGTCGACGGCCGGCTGAGCAAGCTGAGCGAGGAGCTGGCGTGGGAGTACGACCCGGAGGACTGGATGACGCCCTGGCGCGTCCGCGGCGACGCCGTTGACCTCACGTTCACGCCCGAGCGCATCCGCGCATCGGTCGCTGAGCTCAAGGCCACCCAGTCGCAGCCGGGCCAGTGCTTCGGGTCGTGGTCGGGACATGTGCGCGACGAACGGGGAGCGCGCGTTGAGGTGGCTGACGTCTTCGGATGGGCCCAGGCGCGCAATTCCTGAGGGGTGAGAGCGCCTGAGCGCGTCGTTCAGCTCGCAACAGCCTCGAAGGCGAACCCGTCGAGGTCGGTGAAGGTCCCTGCGTCGCTGTGGATGGCGATCCGGTGCGGGCCCGAGCCATCGGCCGGCACACCAACATCCTTGGCGAGCGCCCGTCGGCCGTACAACGCCAGTTTGACGCCGCCTGTGCCAGAGGCGAACTCGACGTACTTCCGGCCGAAGCTCTTCGCGACGTCCAGTCCGCGCTCGACGTAGAGCCGCTTGGTCGCAGCCACGTCTGCCACTCCGAGCAGGAGCACCAGGTCGTCGAACTGCTTGGCGCCCGGGCCGGTGTCCTTCTTGGCCGAGGTCGCAATCTTCCAGATCGTCCCGTCGGGCACCTGGACGACGCCACCGTATCCCCAGAACGACTTCGCGACCGGCTTGACCACCGTCGCGCCGCCATCGACAGCGGCATCGACGAGTGCCTTGACGTTGGCCGGCTGAGACGTCGTGAGCGAGAGGGTGAACCCGCGGAAGCCGTTCGTGGGGGCGTCGGTCGCCCGCAGGCGCACCTGCCCGTCGAGTCCGAAGGTGTCGGAGTAGAAGCGCTGGCCGGCTGCAGGGTCGGCCGTCTCGAGGGTGATTGCGGCGATGGAGGTCATGGCGTCAACGCTAGAAGCGTCCCCGAGACCGACGCTTCTCGATTCCTGACCACCTGCGAAGGGCATAGATCTCGCGTCACCTTGTGCTGGTGAACTGTGCCGACGGACTACCACCAGCACTGGGTGTCACACAGGGCTGAGCACGCCAATAGCCAGAACTGGCGTCTCGCGGTAGTCCGTCGGCTCGATCGACGAGGGGCGCGCGGACCCAGTCCGGCGCAGACTGCACACTCGACGAGGACCCAGCCCGGCGCGGAGTCTGAGCCGACCAGCCCTGGTGCGACGTCAACGAACCCCGCGCCTGGGTCACCTCGTGCTGGGAGCGACGCGCGGGACCTTCGACCCTGTCTCTGGTGCGCGGTCGGACGCAGGATGGGGCGTCATCGAACAGAGGCACGACGAGGTGCCGCATGGAAAGGGGAACCAGCCATGCAATCGATCAAGGACGCCGCAGCCGATTTCCTCAGCCACAAGCGCGTCGCCGTCACGGGCGTCTCCCGGAATGCGGGGGCTCGCACGGCAGCAATGCCGTGTACCAGCGGCTCCGCGAGCGGGGCTACGAGGTGTTCGCGGTCAACCCACAAGCTCAGGAGGTCGAGGGAGACACCGCCTACCCCGACCTGAAATCCATCCCGGGCGGAGTTGAGACGGTCGTCATCGGAACGCGCCCGGAGCGCGCCCAGGCGACGGTCGAGGAGTGCGCGGAGCTGGGAATCAAGCAGGTGTGGATGCACCGTGGGCCCGGCGGCGGAAGCGTCTCCAAGGACGCCGCGGAGTGGGGCCGCGCGCACGGGATGACGGTCATCGACGGCGGTTGCCCGCTCATGTTCGAACCGACCTCGGACACCGGCCACAAGGTGATGCGCTGGATGTTCGGCATGACCGGCAACGTGCCACGGAACGTCTGAGCTGACCGACCCCGCGTCCGGGCTCTCACCCGCGGCGAGTGAGATCGGTGCGCAGTCCGGACAGGGCGAGCGGCGCTCGTTACCGTGATGTCACACCACGGCCGTGTCTGGTGCTGTGGCCGGTCGGCGGGAGCACAGAGATGCGGACCTTTGAGCAGATCATGAGCCAGGCCCTGAACGAGTCCGGCCTGGCGCAACCGCTCGCCACTGCGGCGCAGACTGGGCTGGTCATGGCGGGCGCGGCAGCACCGGGCACCTTCGAACCGTCGCTCGTTCCTCGGTCGACACAGGACCAGGCGCTCATCACCGGCCTCACGATGGCCCTGAACTATGCCGTCTCCACGACGACCCAGGACGCGGTTGCGGCATTCGGGGTCCTCGCGGCCCGGGGGCTTCCGGGCCGGAACGAGATCCGGAAACAGGCCGTGGCGACACTCGCGCTCGACCTGCTGGCGATTCCGGTTGGGTACGGGCTCTACCGGTTCGTCTCGCGCCGGCCGAACGAGGCGATGTTGCGCGGCGGGATCCGCCAGGTTGGCTGGCGCTTCATGGCGACGGGGGTCGGCGGTGCGGTTCTCGGGACCTCGCGGGCCGGCCTGATCGCACTCGACGATGTCGTCGGTGCGAACGGTCGCCTGGCCCGATTCCCGGTGGCAGTGCCGATCGGGTTGGCGGTCGGCGGTGCCGTGTTGCACCGGCAGCTTCGTGACGTCCGTGGCCTGCCACCTCAGTCCGACGAGCCGGAGGGCATTGACCCCGTCCGCTCGGCGGCGCTCGGGACGGTGCTGGCAGGTGGTCTCATGGGCGCGGCTTACGGCGAGATGTGGCTGGCCGAGCAGGCGGGCGAACGTCTGGCCCAGTGGCTCCCTGGGCCGGCGGCTCTCTGGCGTCTCTCCGGGCACGCGCTGTGCCTCGCCAGTGTCGTCGCCGGCGGCAACGCGCTGTGGCAACGCGCCATGACGAAGGTCGAGGCCGGCTCCTCGGTCGTCGACCCCGTCTTCGACGACCCGGAGGGGGGCCGTCATTGGGTCGAGCCCGAGGTGAGCGGATCCGCGCAGAGCCTCGTGTCGTGGTCGGCGATGGGGCGAGAGGGGCGGCGGCATGCGGTGCTGTCCGTGCGCACCCAGCCCCCACCGGACCGACCGGCGGGTCTCGACTTCAGCATTCCCGCCATCATGGGCGAAAAGGCGGTGGCCGCCCCGGTCCAGGTCTACGTCGGGCTCGACAGCGCCCCGACGGTGTCTGGAGCGGGTCGATCTCGCCGTCGCCGAGCTCGACCGGACGAATGGCTGGGACCGGTCCGTCCTCATGCTGATCTCGCCCACAGGGAGCGGCTACGTCAACTACTGCGCGAGCGCCGCCGCCACCTACCTGACCCGCGGCGACATCGCCATGGTCACGATGCAGTACTCGAAGCGGCCCTCGCCGTTGTCGCTGACGAAGGTGAAGTACGCCCGGGAGCAGAACCGGCTGTTGTGGCTGCGGCTGAGCGCTCGGTTGCGGGAGCTCAACGGGTCCGGCCCTCGGGTGGTGCTCTTCGGCGAGAGCCTGGGGGCGCACACCAGCCAGGACGTGCTGCTGCATTGGGGCACGATCGGTCCGCAGGCGCTCGGGCTCGAACGCGCCCTGTGGATCGGCACGCCGTACGGCTCCGGGTGGATGCACCAGGTGACGGGCCCGCCGCGGCCCGACGTCGACCCCGGGCTCGTCACCGTCGTCAACGACATCGACCAGCTCATGGCGATCCCATCCGAGCGTCGGAGGAAGCTGCGCTACGTCCTGCTGAGCCACGACAACGACGGCGTCGCGCGGTTCGGGCTCGACCTGATCACGAGTCGGCCGCCGTGGCTGGAGCCGGGCCGGCCGCGTCCCGAGGTGGTCGACGGTGCGAGCCCACGGGGGATCCCTGCGCGGATGCGGTGGCGACCGGTAACGACCTTCGTCCAGACGTTGGTCGACATGAA
Organism: uncultured Actinomycetota bacterium; assembly: GCA_963826445.1. GTDB lineage: Bacteria > Actinomycetota > Actinomycetes > Actinomycetales > Dermatophilaceae > Intrasporangium. Next base: position 16,440 of record CAWGXD010000014.1, on the reverse strand, counting down.
GAACGCCCAGATCCCGGGCGCCTACCGTCCGTTCGGCCACGACTACCGGCCCGAGCTCACGCGGTTCATCTCCGAGGTATTTGACCTTCCGGCCAGCGAGGAGCAGTTGGTGAGCATCGAGAACGCGCTCGCGAAGCGTGAGTCCATGCGGGAGCAGATCTTCAAGGACTGAGCCGCACCGAGCCCCAGCCATTCCCGGCCACACGCAAGACTCAGCCGTATGCCGCTGAGCCAGCTCGGCGGCATACGGCTGGGTCTTGTTGTGGCGCAGTGTCATTCGACTCCTGCGAGGGTGAGTCGAGATGCGGCCCGTCCCGGGCTCGACAGTGTTCTTCACCCTTTCGTTTGAGACTCGCCGACACGTTGTCCTCGTGTTCTGGCACGGGTTGAGGGCGGGAGCCCTACATTGCAGTCATGGCAGACATCGTTCTGGGCCTCTTCGCGATCCTCGCCGGGGGCGCCATGCTCTTCGCCGGACAGTTCGTGCTCCGGCTCCTGCTCCCGATCTGGGGCTTCTTGGCTGGGTTCGCCTTCGGGGCGGGGCTGTTCGCCGCCATGGCCGATGAGCGTTTCCTCGGCACCGTGCTCGGATGGGTCACGGGGTTGGTCCTCGGTCTCATCTTCGCCCTGCTCTCCTACCTCTTCTACGCGGTGGCCGTGATTCTTGCCATGGCCGCGTTCGGCTTCGCCATCGGTGCTGGCCTCATCGCCGCGCTCGGGATCGACTGGAACTGGATCGCCGTTCTCGTGGGACTGGCGTTCGGCGCCGTCCTCGGCCTGCTCGCCGTCGTCGGCAACCTGCCGATGATCGTGCTTGCCGTCGTGAGCTCCCTGGCCGGAGCGGTCGGGGTGGTTGCCGGTTTGATGCTGTTGGTGGGCACGCTCGACTCGGCGCAGTTCACGGACGGGACGTTCGTCGAAGCAGTCCGGACCAGCTGGGTCTGGTACGTGCTGCTGCTCGCGCTGGCACTCATCGGCATCGTGGCGCAGACCCGGCAAAGGGTGGTTATGAGCCGCACCGTCCGCGAGGCCTGGTACGTCGAGAGTGCGTCGCTGACCTAGTACGCCCGGTCGAGCTCATGCTCGACCCCTCAACTCGTCGATGGACCGCGTGAGGCGAGCCAGGGTGTCGCTGTCGACGACGGCTCGACTGCGCAGCAATCCCACGATCGCCGCACCGGCCACGCCGTCGTGAGCGGTTCGGACGTCGGCGCCCGCGAGCTCGCTCGTAAGCGCACCGCTCGATGATCGGCCCGGGCCCAGGAGTCCCTTGACGACGACGCTTCCCCCGAGGACAACTGGGAGCTCGTCGTGTCCGTCACGGACCAGGCGGAGGGTCCGGGCCAGGGCTTCCTCCGCCTCAGCCGTGATCCGCGCCGCAGTCTCATCGGTGGGCTCCGCACGGAACGCCAGCGGCGCCAGCCCAGCGAGCCGCACCGGTTGGCCGCTGTAGACCCAGCCGACCAGCGCCCGAAGCAGCGCCGAGCGATCCCCCTCCGCCGGTTCCAGGCCGAGCTCCTCGATCACCAGCCGCGTCAGACCGGTCGGTTCGCCGGCCCCGTTCAGGTCGGCGGCGACTGCCCGCGCGACCTTGCGGCCGATCCAGAAGCCCGATCCCCGGTCGCCCAGCAGCCACCCCGTCCCGTCGACCGTGCGCTCTATGGCGAGGTCCCGGAAGCGGGCGGCGATGGCCCCCGTGCCGGCGACGAGTGCCACTCCGGCACGCTCGACGGCCGAGGAGTGGTACATCGCGAGGATGTCGGGCGCTCTCGTGTACTCGGCTCCCGGGACGGCGAGCGCCCGTACCACCGCACGCCCATCGAGCAGGTACTCCTCACCGGCGGCCGCCAGCAGCACCCGATGCACGTCTTCCGGCCTGCGCGCGGCAGCGGTCAGGGCTGCCGACGCGGCCTCGGTCAGGGCTGCAAGGGCCCGGTCGGCCCCGACCGCCGTGGCGTTGCCGCTGGTGGAGGCTCCATAACCCAGGCATTCGGCATCGGCGGAGACCACGACCGCACGCGTGTGCGAGCCGCCCGCGTCGATGGCCAGCACTACTCCAGATTCCCTCACTCAGGCATCCTGTCGTAGCCGACCGCTCGAGTACGTCCCCGCCAGAACGCTGCGAGCAGACGTCGCCGCGAGCCGACAGGAGCGCGCATGGGTCGGAGGTTCAAGCGCTGCGCCGAATTCGGCCCTCGTAGCGATCTTCGAGCTCCCTGTTGTGCTCGTCGCCGCCGGGGATGTTGGCGGACAGATAGAGCGGCGCCTGCGCTCCGCGCTGGGAGAGCGTCCTGGCGACGCCGATGGTGAGCAGCTGCGCGATGTAGGCGGCGGTGATGGACGAGACCGCCCCGACTCGAGCATCGAGGCCCAGGGCGAGCGTGGCGTCGCCGTAGGGCGCAAGGTTGTCGATGACGACGTCGGCGACATCGGCCAGTCGCTGCCCACTGGGGTGCAGCGGCGACACACGCGCAGTGTGGTCCATGCTGGTAACGGCGATCACGTGGTGGCCGTGCTGGCGCGCCAGGAGCGCCAGGCCGACGACCGAACCATTGACACCGGAGTTGGACGCGATGACGAAGACGTCCTCGGGTGCCCGGTTGACGGTTGCGAACAAGTCCTCGGCGATGTGCGGGTCCCGCTCCAGCGGAGGGCGGCCGCCCAGCTCCGCGAGCGTGTGCTGCCCGAAGAGGACGGTGTCGCGAAGGGCGACCTTGTTCGTGGGGATGAGCCCGCCGGCCCGACCGGCGATCTCCATCGCGAACGCTTCGGAGTGACCGGTGCCGAATGCATGGATCACCCCGCCGCGCTCGATGCATTCGGCGAGGAGGGTGATGGCGCGGTCCAGACCACCGTCGGAGGCGAGCCGCGTGATCGAGTCCAGTCGCGTGCGAACCTCCGCGGCGTATGCCGCGACGTCGTCGAGGGCTTCGGGCGTCATTGTGTTTTCTCCCATCGTCGGATACATCACATCTCGGTCGCGGCCGGCCCGGGCGACATCCGGAAGTCCAGGTGCCCTGGCACAGGCTCTCCGGGCCGCAGCCGCCGCCACACGTCGGACAGGGTCCGGTCGCCCTCGGCGAGGTCCGGCACCTCGAGCCCCTTCAGGACCTCGAACGCGGCCACGTCCTGCCCGAGCGCAGTCAGCGCCTCAGCAAGAAGCATCTGGGTGCGTCCGTGGTCGCGCACTGCCTCCGGGAGTGCGGCCACCGTGGCCACGACGTCGCCCGGCCGCCCTGAGTCGCGCAGGGCCTCGAGCCGTTCGACCGCGAGCCGACGGTCGTCCGGAGCGAGGGAGCACGCGCGGCGATAGAGCTCGTCTCGGGCCAGCGCGTCCTCGGTGAGGAGCGCCTCACCGCGCAGCGTCACCGCGGTGGGGTGCAGCTCGGCACTGCGGCGGTAGGCCGCACGCGCGCCGTCCAGGTCACCTCGCAGGTGGCGTGCCGTGCCGAGCGCGTAGTGGGTCCACCAGCCGGCCCCTCGTCCCACGGCGTCCGACAACCGCGCCACCCACCGATCCGAGACGACGGGCAGGGCCGGTCGCTGCGGGTCCATGTGGTCGAGCGGCCGTGGGGTCGTGCGTCTCGACGAACCGGAGCAACGGCAGGCTCTCGTCTCCGACCTCGGGGAACGGCGTCCCCGGCAGCTGCGGTGCGCCACGGAGCGCGAGCTCGGTCCGGCCCCAGCCCGAGCCGGAGTGGACCAGCTCGCCGGGAAGGAGGTCGGCCACCTCCCGGAGCCATCGCTCGTGGTGCGCGGCGAGCCAGGCGGGTGCGGCGACGGCATGAACCGCGTCGCGAGCGGCCCGTGCGGCGGCGCTGTAGTCCCCAGCCACGACGGACGGGTCGAGCTCGAGCGGCGCGAACGCCTCCGTCCACGTCCTGCTGGCGTACCCGTCGATCAGGTCGTGCTCGAGCTGGGTCGGGCAGACACCCGCCTGGATCTCGAGGTAGCGGGTGCCCCTGACGCCCAGCCAGTCCTGCCAGTGCTGACCCCCGGGGCCGTGCCCCCACAGGAACAGCTTGCGACCGCGAAGGGCAGCAGTCGATGTCTGCGCGATCCCGCGGCCGTCGGGCTCCACGGCGGTGACCACGCGCCCCTCCTGGTCGCCCACGTCGTAGAAGTAGTCCGCGGCATATTGGCTGGCGCTGGGGACGCTGACGTCGAGCCGGCCGTCCGGACGCGGCATGGTCACCCGCTCGAGTACTCCCGCGTAGTCGGTGCGCCACGCACTGTCGGCAGGCACGAGAACGCGGGTCCCCGGCCTCTCCGGCACGGCGATGTTCGTCCAGTAGTAGAGCGGTTTGGGTTCGGGATCCGGGTTGAGCACGCGGGTGGACGCCATCAGGCGGGCGTCGCTGAGCCACAGATCGACCTGCAGGACGAGGTCGCGGGTCCGCTCCCATTCCCAGACCCGCACCACCTGGCCGAGGGGCGTGTCCAGGATGGCGGCGTGGACGGGCAGGTTGGAGGTGGTGGAATGGCCGGTCGAGCCGAGGTTCCATTCGATGCCACCGGCGAACCACGCGTCGGTGAGGCCAAAGTTCGCCCAGCGCAGTCGTGGGTTGCGGTGGACCAGTTCCCGACCGCTCGGCTCGTCGAGCAAGGACCACACCCGGCCCCCGAGCGACGGCAGCACGAGGGCGCGGATGCGGCCGTTGCCCAGCTCGATGGCCGGGAGCTCAACCGAGTGGTCCGCCCGGTCGTAGTCGCTGACGACGCCGTATGGGAGCGGCGAAAAGATGCGGCCGCGGCGGACCCGCTCCATCATGTCTGGAGGGGCCTCACGGACCTGTGTCGTGATCGGCCCGCGCACCGGCGTGAGTGCCGGCAGCAGGCTCGCCGGGCCGGGGAGGGAACCGGTCACTGCCAACGACCTTCGCTGCACGCCGCTGGCGGATCCGGGCGGGGTCATCAACGGAGTCTGATTGTTATTGATTGATTGCGTCAAGATCCTTGACGCAATCAATCACGTGACAGCACGATGTGGGGATCACGGCACCCAGCGTGTCGCCAAGCACGGGCGGGGCACCGGGCCTCGCGCGACCTAGGAAGTAGGGAGCGGATGGATCCTCGAAACAACCAGGTTGACCGGCGCACGATCCTGCGGCTGGCGTTGGCGGGAGGTCTGGCACTGCCGGCGCTGTCCCTTGCCGGCTGTGCGACCAGCGGCGGCGGCGGGACGACGAGCACGACCCCTGCAGGCGGCGCCAAGAGCGACACCAATCCGTTCGGCATGGCCGCCAACAGCACTGTCGAGGCGGTCATCTTCAACGGTGGCTACGGCTTCGACTACGTCACCTTCGCGGCGGCGGTGCTCGAGAAGGCGCATCCCGGCAGCAAGGTGACGGTCAAGCCCTCGACCCAGATCGCCCAGGAGCTCCAGCCGCGGTTCGTCGCTGGCGACCCGCCGGACCTCATCGACAACTCCGGCGCAAACTCGATCGGCCTCAACACCATCGTCGACCAGCTCGAGGACCTCAACAGCGTGTTCGAGGCCAAGAATCTCGAGGGCACGACCATCAAGGACACCCTGTACCCGGGGGTCGAGGCTCCCGGCACCATCAACGGCAAGCTCGCGGCCATCAACTACGTCCAGACCGTCTACGCCATCTGGTACTCCGCCGCCCTCTTCGCGGAGAACGGCTGGACCGTCCCCAAGACCTGGGACGAGGCGATCGCCCTCGGCGCCCAGGCCAAGGCCAAGGGCAAGTACCTCATGCTCTGGGGCAAGGAGGCCGCGACGTACTACCAGACCCACGCCATCGCCTCGGCCATCAAGGAGGGCGGCGACGAGGTGCGGCTCGCGCTGGACAACCTCAAGCCGGGCTGCTGGAGCCTGCCTGCCGTCCAGGGCGTGTTCAAGGCACTCGAGACGATCGTCAAGAACGGCTACATGAAGCCCGGCGGTGGTGGCACCCAGTTCACCGCTGCGCAAGCCCAATGGAGCAACGACCAGGCCGCCCTGCTCTACCCCTCGGGCTCGTGGATCGAGAACGAGATGAAGACGCAGACCAAGGCCGGCTTCAAGATGACCGGTGCGCCCGAGATGACCCTCACGTCAGGCTCGAAGCTGCCCTACACCGCCCTGCACTCGGCGGCCGGCGAGCCGTACGTCGTCCCGAGCAAGTCCAAGAACGCCGCCGGCGGCAAGGAGCTCCTCCGGGCGATGCTTTCCAAGGAGGCGGCCACCAACTTCGCCAAGACCAAGCTCGCGCCGACCATCGTCAAGGGCACCGTCCCCGCCGACGGGTTCGGCTCCACGGCACTGCAGTCCCAGGGCAAGATGCTCGAGGACGCCGGCACCGACGTGTTCACGTGGAACTTCGTCGACGTCTACGGCATGAACCAGGACATGCTGGTCCCCTGGAACGCATTCCTCTCTGGGCAGATCGACGCAGCCGCGCTCACCAGCGATCTGCAGAAGATCACTGACAAGGTCGCGAACGACCCCTCGATCAAGAAGGTCGAGGTCAAGTGACCCGGTGCCCGGCCCGGCGCGACACTGCTGGGCCGGGCACCCTCGTGTTCACCACCTGTCGGTGCAGGGTGGACCGGCAGCCGTGCCCGAGGCACCACTGGCCCCAGCAGCAAAGGGGAGTAGCCCATGACCGCAGTCCTTCCACAGACCGGCACCCCGATGGCGCCACGACGACGGCGCCGACGCATGCGGAACGCGCGCCGGGGCTTCGTCCTCCTCACCCTCGGCATCCCGTTCGCGTTCTATGCGGTGTTCGTGCTCTGGCCGTTCGCCCAGGCCTTCATCTACTCCCTGACCAACTGGAGCGGGTTCTCGGACACGTTCGACTTCGTCGGCATCGCCAACTACCAGGCCCTGCTCAATGACGACACCTTCCTGAAGGCCGTCCGCAACAACCTGCTCCTGGCGCTCGTCGTGCCGTTGGTGACGATCACGCTCGCGCTGGCGTTGGCCACGATGGTGACCGTCGGCGGGTCGAGCACTGGCGCGGTCCGGGGCCTGGGCCGCTCCTCGTTCTACCGGATCGTGTCCTTCTTCCCGTACACCATCCCCGCGATCGTCATCGGCCTGATCTGGTCGCAGATGTTCGACCCGTCCAGCGGGCTCGTCAATGGGCTCCTCACCAGTGTCGGCCTGGACCAGTTCACCTCGTTCGCCTGGCTGGGTGAGGTCAGCACCGCGATGCCGGTCTCGATGTTCGTCATCATCTGGGGCTTCGTCGGGTTCTACATGGTCCTGTTCATCGCGGCCATCAAGGGCATCCCGTCCGAGCTGTACGACGCGGCCCGGGTCGACGGCGCCGGCCGGCTGCGGATGACCTTCATGGTCACCCTGCCGATGGTGCGCGAGACGATCCAGACCGCCTACATCTACCTCGGAATCCTCGCGCTCGATGCATTCGTCTACATGGCCGCGCTCAACGCGAGCGGTGGCCCGCTGAACTCCACCCTGACGATGACCCAGGACCTGTTCAACACCGCGTTCAAGAAGGGCCAGTTCGGCCTCGCGAGCGCCATGGGTGTGGTCCTCGCGGTCCTGACGTTGGTGTTCGCGGCCATCGTCTTCCTCGTCAGTCGCCTGACCAGGGGGAGGGACCGCTGATGAGCGTTGCCGACCCGCCCCGCACGGCCAGGACATCCCAGGCGCCCCAGCAGGTGCCCAGCCCGGCATCGAAGGGTGACCACGCGGTCACCGTCGTGTCGCACGTCGTCCTGATGCTCTGGTCGATCATCGTCATCCTGCCGCTGGTCTGGGTGTTCCTGTCGTCGTGGAAGACCACCGGCGAGATCTTCCAATCGCCGCTCGCGCTGCCCCAGCACTGGAGCTTCGACAACTACATCGGCGCCTGGACCGACTCGCACATCGGCCGGTACATGCTCAACTCGTTCGTTGTCGTGACCTCAGCGCTGGTAGTCGTCATGGTCCTGGGATCCGCGGCGGCGTACTCCCTCGCCCGATACCCGTTCCCCGGCAGCGGCGTCGTCTACTACTTCATCCTCGCCGGCCTGACCTTCCCCATCTTCCTTGCGATCGTGCCCCTCTTCTTCGTGCTGAAGAACATTGGGCTGCTGAACACGCTGCCCGGGCTCGCCGCGACCTACGTCGCGTTCGCGTTCCCCTTCACGGTGTTCTTTCTCTACCCGTTCTTCCGCGCCCTCCCGCAGGAGATCGCCGAGGCCGCCGAGCTCGACGGTGCCGGGGAGTGGCGCACCTTCGCGCAGGTCATGCTCCCCATGGCGCGCCCCGGGATCGTGGCGATCGCCATCTTCAACTTCCTCGGCCTGTGGAACCAGTTCCTGCTCCCCATCGCGCTCAACACCAACGAGGACAACTACGTGCTGTCCCAGGGGATGGCGAGGTTCGCCTCGCAAGCGGGGTATGCCGTGGACTTCGGCCAGCTCTTCGCGGCCGTGGTCATCACCATCGTGCCCGTCCTGGCGGTGTACATCTTCTTCCAGCGACAGCTCCAAGGTTCCCTCTCCCAAGGCACGCTCAAGTAGGCGGCCCGCCGCACGTGCCTTGCGGCACACCGCACGAGCACGACCACCCGTCCCGACTGCGTTGCACGACCCGTCTTGATCGGTAGAGGGGAGAAGCGCATGACTCGCTCACACCGCCATCGACGAGGGGCCGCCCCGCCCTCATCAGCGTCCTGGAGTGGGCATGACCGCACGACAGCCCAGGGCAGCTGACCGCGGCTCGCGCTGGAGCACCCTGCTCGGACTACTGGCCGAGCGCGGCCGGCTGAGCGTGGTCGAAGCCGCCGAGTCGCTCGGCGCCTCCGAGGCCACCATCCGCCGCGACTTCGGCGACCTCGCCGCGCAGCAGTTGGCCACCCGCACCCACGGCGGCATCGTCGCGACGGCCGTCGCCTACGACCTGCCGGCTCGGTACAAGGCGGCCGGCAGCGACAGCGCCAAGGAGCGGATCGCGACCTACGCTGCCGACATCCCGAAGGAGGGGTCGGTCGTGGGGTTCAACGGCGGGACCACGACGAGCGCGCTCGCGCGCCGGCTCGCAGCGCGACCCGACCTGGCCATGTCGCCGACCCGACCCGCGATCACCGTTGTCACCAACGCCCTCAACATCGCCACCGAGATGGTGCTGCGACCGTTCGTGCGCTGTGTGTCGCTGGGTGGGGTGGCACGGCCCGAGTCGTACGAGCTCACCGGCCCACTGGCGTCGATGGTCCTCAGGGAGCTGTGGCTCGACACGGCGATGATCGGCGTCGACGCCGTCTCGGCCCAGGCTGGCGCCACGTGCCAGCACGAGGGCGAGGCCAGCATCAACTCGCTCATGGTGGAGCGCGCCGAGCGGGTGATGGTCGTCGCCACGGGTGACAAGCTGGGCGCCCGCGCGTTCGCCCTCATCTGCCCCGCGAGCCGAATCGACGTGGTCGTCACCGACGAGTCCGCCGACCCCGCCGCCGTGACCGACCTGCGCGCCGCCGGTGTCACCGTGGAGGTGGTCTGAGCCCGGCGCGCCCTCGGAGCAGGCTGGGCGTGGCTGTTCAGGCCAAGTGGACCTGGACGCCGGCATCGCGCAGGGCGCCAATCTCTTCAGGGTCAGCGCCCACGGTGGTGACGAGATGGTCGATCCGCTCGGCGGGACAGATCGAGCTGCGAAGGTGCGCTCGCCGAGCTTGTCACTGGTCGCGACGCAGATGACCTGCTCGGAGCGTTCGATCATGCGTGCGGATGATCGCGGCCTCTTCCTCGTCGCGGCACGACGCGCCCTCGCGGGCCGTCAGACCGCTGACCCCCACGAACGCGACGTCGAGCCGCAACTGCTGCAGCACCAGGGTCGCGAGGGGGCCGATGACCTCGTAGGACTCCGGCCGGGCGACGCCACCCAGGGAGACGCACTGGACGTGCGGCCGCAGCACCGCCTCAGTGGCGATGTTGAGCGCGTTGGTGACGAGAGTGATCTCGCGCCCGTCGGCCACGAGGTCCTCGCGCCCGGTGATGGCGCGCGCCGTCGCGGTAGTCGTCGTGCCGCCGTTGAGGCCGATCACCTGGCCCGGCTGGACGAGCGTGGCGGCGGCGTCGGCGACGCGAGCACGGTCGTCGTCGCCCCGAGGCTGCTGCGGTACCGATACGGGCAGCTCGTAGGCCACCGACGTCGCGACGACGCCGCCATGGTTGCGGGTCACGAGCTGCCGTTTCGCGAGGTCGTTGAAGTCACGCCGGATCGTGGCCTCGCTGACGCCGAGCAGCTCGGCGGCCTCCCCCACGCCGAGGCGGCCGGACGTGGCGAGATGGTCGAGCACGATCGACCACCGGCTGGCCCGGTTGCGCCCGAGGGCGGCCTCATCGGTCACGCGCCGACCATACCGCGCAGTTCGGCCAGTGGACATGCCCATTGCTGCGCGTTTAGGCTAGGATTCGCGCAGACACGATCATTCCTGAGTTGCGTCCGCCCCTCGTTCAAGACGTTCCGGAGCCGCCTCATGTCGCAGACCTCTCATCTCGCTCGAGAGATCGCCACGCAGCCCGCCGACTGGGCCCGCACCATCGCCCGCCTGGACGAGTTCGCGGGAGCGCTGCCCCGGCCGGGCGAGCGGGTCGCGACGATCGGCTGCGGCACGTCGTGGTTCATGGGGCAGGCGTATGCCGCCCGGCGTGAGTCCCTGGGCCAAGGGGTCACCGATGCGTTCGCCGCCTCCGAGCACCGGCTCGCGCGCCGCTACGACCGGGTCGTGGTCGTCAGCCGCTCGGGCACCACGACGGAGGTCCTCGCAGTCGTCGAGCAGCTGCGGGCGGCAGAGGTGCCGCACGTGTCGATCGTCGCCACACCGGGGACCCCTGTCGCGGAAGCCTCCTCGTCGACGATCGTGCTCGATGACGTCGACGAGCAGTCGGTGGTGCAGACTCGCTTCGCGACGACGACGCTCGCGCTGCTGCGCGCCTCCCTCGGCGATGACCTCGCCCCGGTGGTGGAGCAGGCGCGCGCCGTCCTGGCCGAGGATGCCAGCTCCGCGCTCGGTCCCCTGCTGGCGGCCGAACAGGTCACCTTCTTGGGCCACGACTGGAGCAACGGCATCGCCAACGAGGCGGCGCTCAAGCTGCGGGAGTCGTCGCAATTCTGGGCCGAGTCCTACCCCGCGATGGAGTACCGCCACGGCCCGATCAGCATCGCCGCTCGCGGCCGGGCAGTGTGGGCGTTCGGCAGGTGCCCGAGGGTCTTGCGGAGCAGGTGCGCGGCACCGGCGCCCATTTCGAGCACCGCGACCTCGACCCGATGGCCGATCTCGTACGGCTGCACCGGCTGTGTCTCGCCCGCGCCGAGGCCGCCGGTCTCGACCCCGACGCGCCGCGTAACCTCACCCGCAGCATCGTCCTGACCTGACCAGAACCAACCCCGTCGCAAGAACACCCCAGTCGCCGGCCTCTCGAACGGGTTCAGGCAGTTGCCAGGAGGCGCATCAGCCTCGCGGCCTCGTCGGTGACTGCGTCCCTCGCCGCCCCGAGGTACTTCCGAGTGTCGACCGTCGGCGACGTTCTCCAACCGGTCGAGTCACGGCCCGAGTGAACACCTGGTTGAGATGCGTGGCGATGTTCACCTTGGTCATCCCGGCCCGCACCGCGGCCACCAGCCCGTCATCGGCCACGCCCGACGAGCCATGCAGCACGAGTGGCACCGGCACCGAGTGCCTGAGTGCCGCAATGAGATCCGTGTCCAGCTGGGCCGTCCGCTCGGTCATCGCGTGGCTGCTGCCGACCGCGACCGCGAGCGCGTCGACGCCGGTGTCGGCGACGAACCGCGCCGCCGTCGCCGGGATCCGTGCGCACGCCCGGCGCATGGACGCCGTCCTTGCCGCCGACCTCGCCCAGCTCGGCCTCGACGCTCACCCCGTGCGGCGCGGCACAGCTCGACGACCCGTCGAGTCTCGGCGCGGTTCGCGCCGTCCGGCAGCCGTCGACCCGTCGAACATCACCGATGTCAGGCCGAGCCGTACGGCCTCCTCGACGAGGCGACGTCCTCGGCATGGTCGAGGTGCACGACGACCGGCTGGTCGCAGGCGTCGGCGATCGCCAGAGTCGCGGCCGCGATCGGCGCCAGCGAGCCGTGGTAGCGAACGCAGTTCTCCGAGATCTGCATGACGACGGGCAGGCCGACCCTCTCTGCTGCAACGGCATACGCCTCGGCGTGCTCGATCTGGATGACGTTGAAGGCCGCGACCCGCGACCGTCCCGGCGGCGCCGGCTCGGCGAGCACCGGCGTCAGGGCGCGAGCGGGTCACGTACGGACTCTCCTCGATCTCGACGCTCGCCAGCAGGCGTTCGATGTCCGCGGGTCGACGGCGCCAGCGACGGGCTGCAGCACGGCTGCAGCCGACCACGCCACACCGCGCACGCAGCACCTCGGCCCAGGCGTCGCGCCCTTGGGGCAGGACGCCGAGCGTCGTCGACGTCGGCGGCGAGCGACGGCCGTCAGGGCATCGCCGGCGCCGGTCGCGTTGCCCTCAGCGGTGCGCGCAGCCACGCTCGGAGGTGGACGTCATCGTGGAGCGAGGACGTATGCCGTTCGTGCCGTCGCTGACGAGCGCGGCCTCGGGCGCCGGCGGTCGACAAGCGCGAGGGCCGGTCGCGGTGACGGACGGCACCTCGCCGCGGCCGAGTCCGGGCTGGGTCTGCGCCGCCTCGACGCGGTTGGGCTTGACGAGAGTCGGGCCGGGCACCGAGGGCACGCGCGAGCGGTGGACGCCGCTGACGTCGAGGACGACGCGCAGGCCCGCCTCGTGGGCCTCCTCGGTCAGCCGTCGCACGAGGTCGGGGTCGGTGCCCGGCGGGGAGGCTGCCCGAGACCGTCAGCACGGAGGCTCCGGGGCGAGCGCCGCGATCTCCTCCACCATGCGGTCCCACACCGAGTCGCGGCGGTGCCGCGCCGGGCTCGTTGAACAGGGTCGCCCGCCGCCGGCCTCGACGACCGCCACGGATCGGCGGGTCGGACAGGCGACGCGACGAGGCGGTGCGGCACGCCGCGCGTCCGAAGGTCGGTGGCGAAGGCTGCCGAGTCGTCGGCGCCGACCTGTGCGACCGCGACGGCCCGGCGGCCCATCGCCGTCAGCACCGAAGCGACGTTGAGCCCCTTGCCCCCGGCCCGCTCGTCACCGAGGCGACGCGGTGGGACTCGCCGAGCGTGACGGTGGGGACGGCATACGTGATGTCGAGGCCGGGTTCGGGGTGAGCGTGACGATCATCGGCCGACGAGGTCGAGCGCGATCGTCGCGGCGCCCGAGCGAGCCGGCTCGGTCGCCGAGGGCTGCGGCCTCGACGGCGACGTCTTGCGGCCGCCGAGGCGGTGGCCAGTGCGGTGCGCAACGGCTCGAGCAGGGTGTCACCGGCGTGGACGAGGCCGCCGCCGATGAGGACGAGCTCGGTGCCGACGGCGGCCACGACGGGCGCGACCATGATCGCGAGCGCGTCGATCGCCTCCTGCCAGATCCGGCGCGCGCCTCGGCTCACCCGGCGTCGGCGCGGCGGGCCACCTCCTCGGCGTCGCCGACGAGTGCCGGTCGCCTCGGACCATCGGCGGCCGATCGCCCCGGCGCTCGAGAGCGCCTCGAGGCAGCCGCGCTGGCCGCATCGCGCACAGCGGGCCGTCGGGCACGACGACGATGTGGCCGATCTCGCCGGTCCAGAGCGACCCGGTCACGAGCTGGCCTCGGCAGAGGATGGCACTGGCGAGCCCGGTGCCGAGCGGCACGAAGAGCACGTTGTCGGCCTCGCGCGCGGCGCCGAGGCGGTGCTCGGCGAGCAGGCCGGAGCGGACGTCGTGGCCGATCGCGACGGGCACGTCGACGTGGGCGGCGATGGCGCCGCGCAGGTCGAGGTCGCGCCAGCCGAGGTTGGCCGACCAGACCCCGATGCCGGCCGCTTCGTCGACGAGGCCGGGCACGGCGACGCCGATGGCGAGCAGGTCGACTGCGCCGGCGGCGCGGCGGTCAGCTCCACCACCGCCTTGGCGGCGATCTCGCCGAGCTGGTCCCGACCTCGGCGGGGTGGGGCGCACCGTCTCGGCGAGCACCTCGCCGTCGGGCGTCACCAGGGCCGCCTTGATCCGGGTGCCGCCGACGTCGATCCCGACCACTGCTTCGCGCATCACGGTGCGCAGTCTATGAGCACTCGTGCGCGTTTGAACAGTCGACCGATCAGATTTGGACAGAGTTTGCCGCTGAGGCCAGTACGTGGGACTCAGGCCACCTTGAGCTGGGACGGAGCCCAGCGGCATACGGCTACAGGAATGTCGTATGCCGCTGAGCTCGCTCCCAGCCCGACCCGCAGTGCCAGCGTCGCCGGCGCGAGCAGCCGAAGAGCTCCCGTCAGGTCGTGGGCGTCGCTGATGAGGTGCTGGTAGAGCCACCTCCTTCGGGAGTGTCTGGTGCCATGCCCTCACCGGCGCCGCCGCCAGGACCTCGGCCCTGACCGCCCTCCAGCACGTTCGTCACCGCGAAGTTGGCATCGACCTGCACGATGTTGTGAGTGCCGTCGGCACGGACCAGATGCGCCTCATAGACGCCGTCGGAGTCGGTTTCGACCCGCTCGATGGACGCGTCAGGCTCCTTGGCCTGGGCTGCGGCCGTGACCTTCGCTGCGGTGTCACCAGTGAGCAGCTGCTCGTCCGACCGCGTCGGCTTGCTCGGATCGGTGTTTCCGTTAGGTGCACCCGGTCCATGGGGTGCGACTCAGGTCGCCTGTCTGGAGGCCGTGTCGAGCCAAACCTCCGTGTGTGAGTGCCTGTGAGCAGGCAGCGGACGCTGCCTTCCGCAGGCGCCTGCGACCCTTGGCTGATCAGCGCAGGTTGTAGAACTCGCGATGAACATTGGCCGGTCGGAGCCCAGCGCGCACGAGGTCGCGCTGCAGGGCGTTGACCAAGCCCTCCGGCCCACAGAGGAACGCCGACAGCTTCCGGGGCTCCGCGCCGGCCGTGGCCAGGATGTGGTCAGCAGTGAGCCGCGGGTCGGTCGTCGTATCGACACGGTGCAGCTGCAGCTCGTTGTGGTGCCCGGCGATGTGGGCGATCTCGTCGGCCAGGGGCGCGGGCCCACGCGCCGTGTAGAAGAAGTCGACGCGTTCCGGCAGCTCCCCGGGTATCGCCGAACGGAGCCAGCTCAACATCGGCGCGACACCGATCCCACCAGCAACCCAGACCTGGTGCTCGGTGCCGCGACCATAGTCGAAGTGTCCCTGTGGAGTGCTGATCACGGCGGGCATGCCGGGCTCTACGAGATCGCTGATCCTGGACGTGAAGTCGCCGGCCGACCCAACCGTGATGCGGACCTCGTCCTCGCTCGGGCCGCTGGCGATGGTGAACGGGTGGCGATGCCATCCGTCGCGGGCCTCGAGGTTGACCAGCGCGAACTGGCCGGGCCGGAAGGTGAATCGGTCGTCGAGCGGCCTGAGCCAGATCTCGACAGACGAGTCGTTGATAGGGCTGATCGATGAGACCTCATAGTCATGCGTGCGGGCCAGATGCCGGGCCAACAGCTCGCGATAGAAGTAGGCAACGAGCCCAACGCCGCCCACCGCGACGTACGACCAGCGCAGCAGCTGCGAACCGAAGACGGAGGCGTCCATGATCCCGTGGACGAAGCCGAACCCGAGGAAGAGTCCGGTGGTCCGGTGGAACCCCCGCCACAGTCCGTAGCTACCAATCCACCGACCCACGAACCTGACCGGCGCGGTCTCCATGAGTCGCACGACGGCAGGACGTACCGGCCGGGGGGTGATGGACCGCCACCGGGGTGCGATCGCCCAGACCGTCAGGGCTGCCAGGCCGCTGATGCCGATGGTGCCGAGCGTCGGCCCGAGCTGCGTGGCGTTGGGATTACCGGTCGCCGCGATGTGCACGCCGATAAGAATCGTGCCAGTGATCGCGACGCGCCGATGCCACACAGCTGCCTTGTCGACACCGTCGAAGAACTGCTCAACCCAAGGCAGCGCGCCAATGAGCACGAGCCCCACCGAAAGAAGCAATACGCCCTCGGCCCCGAACAGCTGCCCCAGGAAGGATCCCACCGGGCCCGCCGGTCGGGCGAGCAACCACAGCAGGGCGAACGCCAAGACGAGCGATGCGATCGTGAGCGGGCCCATGATGCGGGTCACGATGTGCGATCCGCGGTAGTGCCGACGGTGTCGCAGCCGGGTGTCGACGGCCATGGTGCTCTCCGGTCCCGATCGGTTTGGTGCGGCGCCGCGCACCCGGGTGGGGTATCGCCGTACGCCCGGCGCTCCCGGCTGGCCACCGGGGCCGTCCGGGGGGCCGCCCGCACGTCAACACCCTTTCCTTACCCACCCGTGCCGGTACCGCAAGCTTCAGCCGAGACTGTGGATGCGTCCGGCCGGCTCGGGACCGTCGCCGGATCCGGAACCAGCCGCTCGGGACACGAACGGACACAAACAGATGACAGACGGAACGGGTGGGGCCACAATCCGTCTGTGTATCAAACGATTCGG
>CAWGXD010000013.1:0-83529 GCA_963826445.1 uncultured Actinomycetota bacterium | reverse complement strand
TTGAGCGGGCATGGGCAGCGCAAGGGCCTAGCCTACCGTGAAAGGACAGGAGTGTCCAGCCGGGTCAAGAGGCGAAGATCGAAGACCTCAACACCTCCCGGACCGGGAGTCCCGCGAAGGAACGCGACGAATATGGACCCGTACGCGCGCCACGTCAAGCCTTTCCCGCCAGTAGGCGCGTCGCGCAGCCCAAAACGGCCCTTCGTGCCACTCGTTGAGACCCTGTCGTATGCCGCTGAGCCGGCTCCCACGCCCCCCTCGCCAGGTGCCCGACCCCCTTCCCGTCGAGTGCGCACTCCGCGCCGCGCCTGGCCGACGCCAAATGCACACTCGACGAAGGAAGGCAGCTGCGGAAAGCGAGCTCAGCGGCATACGGCACGAGCGGAACGACACACCATGTCGAGGGTGCACTCCCACCCGGCCCCTTTGGTCGAGTGTGCACTCCGCGCCGGCCCTGCCTTCGACGAGTCACCGCTCACGGACTGCCTCCGACAATCGCGCCGGTCCCGAAGTCGGCGAATTCCTGCCGGGGGCGCGCAGACAATCGCGCCGAGGTCCCATTGTCGGAGGGGTGGCCGGCATGGCGGCCCGGGCACCTCGGCGCGTAGTGCACACTCGAGCAGACGGGGGCCGGCGCGGAGTGCACACTCGACGAGGACTCGCGCGGCGCGGAGGGCACATTCGACCCGGAAGCCCGCCAGAGTTCAAACGGCGGGTTGCTGTTGGGTGATGCAGTGGATGCCGCCGCCGCGGGCGAAGAGCTCGCGGGCGTCGATGCCGACTACCCGGCGGCCGGGGTAGGCGTCGCCAAGGATGCGCAAGGCTTTTTCGTCCATCGGGTCGTCGAAGGTGCAGGCGATGACGCCGCCGTTGACCACCAGGTGGTTGATGTAGCTGTAGTCGACGACCCCTCCTCATCCGTCAGGGTTTCCGGGGCCGGGACCTCGATGATGTTCCATTCGCGGCCGGCCGCGTCCCGGCGGGTGGCGACGCGGCTGACGATGTCCCGGCAGACCTCGAAGTCGGGGTGTGCCGGATCCTCCTGGGCGTGGACCAGGACCACCCCGGGGGACGGGATGGCCGCAACGATGTCGACGTGGCCGCGGGTGCCGAACCGTTCCGAATCCCGGGTCAGGCCGCTGGGAAGCCAGACGACGTGGTCGCGCCCATGGTCCGGCCCAGCTCGGCTTCGACGTCGGCCTTGCTGAGCCCCGGGTTGCGCCCGGATCGAGCTGGACTGTCTCGGTGACGAGGACGGTGCCTTCGCCGTCGACGTGGATGCCGCCGCCCTCGTTCACCAGCGGCGAGATAATGGCTGGCCCCGAGCGGGCCGCGACGGCCGCGCCGACTCGCGTCCTTGCTCCCACGCGGCCCAGTCCTGGCCGCCCCAGCCGTTGAAGACCCAGTCGACGGCGCCGAGCCGCCGTCGTCGTCGAGGACGAACGTGGGTCCGATGTCCCTCATCCAGGCGTCGTTCAGCGCGGCGGGGACCACCTCGATATCCGGGTGGAGGTAGGCCGCCGCGGCTGCCCATCCGCCGGCGCGACCAGCATCGTGACCGGCTCGAATTCCACGACGGCGTTCGCGACGGCGGCCCAGACGGGCGGCGCGCCTCGTGGGCCTCTCCGCTGTTTCGCCCAGGGTGTAGCCCTGGTCGGGAACGCCATCCAGTGCACGGTCCTGGGGAGCGGTTTCGGACGGCATCCGCCAGCGCTCATGGGTGGCCTCCGGCGCTGCGCCGAGTGCTCGGCGCGTATCGGCTCGACGAGCCCCCGTAGGAGTCGGGCCGCCGCGTCGACAGGAACGGGAAGAGGTCAGCCAGTCCTGCCGCTGGCCAGGTCGAGATCCGCGACCAGCACCGCCGACTCGTCCCGCGGGCCTGGACGAGGACCCGCCCGTAGGGGTCCGAGATGAACGACGACCCGTAGAAGGTGATCAGGCCCTCGGTCCCGTAGCGGTTCGGGACGACCATGAACAGGCCGTTCGCGATGCCGTTGCCGACGATGACCTGCTGCCACAGGGGCTGGGTGTCGAACTCCGGATGATCGGGCTCGGAGCCGATCGCCGTGGGGTAGCACAGCAGCTGCGCTCCCTCGAGGGAGTAGAGCCGGGCGACCTCCGGGAACCACTCGTCCCAGCACGTGGGCAGACCGACCCGCACCTCCGGCTCGCGAAGGTCCACCACCGGATAGGCGTCCTCCGCCGGGCCCGGCCGGAAGTACTTGTCCTCGTAGTAGCCCGCCGTCACGGGGATATGGGTCTTGCGGGTCCGCGCGACGATCTCGCCGGAGGGGGCGACGATGACCGCTGTGTTGAAACCGAGCCCGTCACCCTGGTCGGCGCGCTCGTACAGGGAGGCGTGCACGTGGACGCCGTGGTCCCGCGCCGCGTCACGGGCGAACGTCACCGTCCGGCCGGTTTCGAGGTCTTCGGCGATGTCGCTGGGGGTCCCCTCCGGCACCGTGTCGGCCGGGTAGCGCGAGAGGGTCAGCTCTGGGAGGAAGACGACCTTGGCCCCTGCCTCGGCCGCCGTCCTGATCCCGTCGCGGAGCGTCTCCACGAGGGCAGCCGGGTCATCGACCCAGGCATGCTGGACGAGCGCGACGCGGACGGGTGGGTTCGCCGGCTCCGCGACTCGGGCGAGGGACTCGGGGACAGCGGTGGCCTGGATGAGCTTCACGCACGGCAGTATGGCCCACGCGCGCGGCGGCATGGCCATGGGGGACGGCTCCCGTCCTCGCCGTTCACCTGATGCCCGCGCCCGCAGAGACGACGGCGGTCGTGACCGCGTCGAGGGCTTCGGAGGCGACCCGCCAGACCTGCCAGTGGAGGGTCACCTCGGCCGTCCAGCTTGGGTCGAGCACCACGAGGTCATCGCGCGGATCCTGCAGGTCGGGGACCATGCCCCATCCCACGCCTGCCCGCACGGCGGCGACGAACTGCGTGGAGTCCGGGACGAATGTCTGTGGCGGTGGCTGGGTGATCCCGAGCCGCTCGGCCAGTCCGACCTGCATGCGGTCCTTCCGGTCGAACTGGACGACCGGGGCCGCGGCCAGCGCGACGCGGTCGACACCGTCGGTGAACCAGCGGCGGACGAACGACCGCGCCGCCCTGGCCCGGTAGGTCATGGCGCCGAGGCGCCTGGCGGAGCAGCCCTGGACGGGGCGTGGCTCGGTCGTCACCGCGGCCATGACCTCGCCGGAACGCAGCAGGTCTGCGGTCACGTGCTCGTCGTCCCGACGGACCTCGAGCTCGACCTCGCCGGCCGTACCGATGGTCGTCACCGCGTCCGCGAACCACGTCGCGATCGAGTCGGCATTGACGACGATGGGGACGCGGACCCGGCCGCCCACTGACAGGTCGGGGGCGCGCAGCTGCCGCATCGCCTCGTCGGCGACGTGCAGCAGCTGTCGGGCCTGCCGGAGGACAGCGAGCCCCCTCTCGGTGGGCCGTACCGGCTTCGTCCGCTGCACGAGGACCGCCCCGGCCGCGCTCTCGAGCGACTTGATGCGCTGGCTGATCGCCGACGGCGTCACGTGGAGGGCGCGGGCGGCTGCGTCGAACGTCCCGTGGTCGACCACGGCGACGAAGGCCCGGACTTGCTCGAGATCCATGAAGTCATGCTAATGATGCTTCAGAAACTTTCGCTGGTCTCAGGACCACCCCGTCGCCTAGCGTCGCCGTGTGACCGCCCTCTCCCCCGCCCTTGCCGGCTTCGGCACCGGCGCGAGCCTCATCGTCGCCATCGGTGCCCAGAACGCGTTCGTCCTGCGGACCGGGCTCGCCCGACGGTGGGTGCTGCCGGTCGTGCTCGTGTGCCTCATCTCGGACGTGGTGCTCATCGTGGCGGGCGTCGCAGGAATCGGTGCGGTCACGGAGCGCGCGCCGTGGGCGCTCGAGGCGGTCCGGTGGCTCGGTGTCGCCTTCCTCGTGGGCTACGCCGTCCTCGCACTCCGGCGCGCGGCCCGGCCGTCCGCCCTCGCCGCCGACGGTGCGGCCGAGCAGTCGCCGCGCCGAGCCGTGCTCGGCGCGGTCGGGCTTACGTGGCTCAACCCGCACGTCTACCTCGACACCATGGTCCTCATCGGCTCGCTCGCCGTCGCCCACGGGGACCCCGGTCGTTGGACCTTCGGCGCCGGCGCCGTGCTGGCCAGCGCCGTCTGGTTCCCGCTCATCGGCTTTGGTGCGGCGCGCTTGGGCAGGTTCTTCACCAAGCCAGCGGCTTGGCGGGTCGTCGACGCCGTCATCGCCGTCCAGCTCCTCGTCCTCGCCGTCGCCCTGACCCGCCCGGCCGCCCTCTGAGCCTCAACCCCGGTCAAGCTCGATCTCGTCGACTCCCTGGCCGACCCGAATGCGCACGGCCCGGACCTGCGCAGTCGCCGGATGCTCGCCGAAACGGGCGAAGACCTCGTTGAGCCGCGCGAAGGTCTCCGCCGTGGGCTCGGGAGCCTCCCCGTCGGCGTTGCCCGTGAGGCCGGTGACCCGGTGGCCCTCACCGAGGCTGAAGGTTGCTGACAGCTGGTCCACGGGCTTCCCGCGCCGCTCCTCGATCCCGCGTCGCAGGATGGTCGCCGCCTCACGCACCACGTCCGCGCCGGGCCCCGCGTCCGCCTCCTGCCCGTTCGCCTCGGGCGAACCGTCCGGACCCGGCGGCTGCGACGCGCTCGGCCGCCGCTCTACGTGGCCCTCAGACAGGAACCCCGCTCCCGCGAACTCGATCTTCGCGAAGTCGATGCGCTCGTCCCGCGCGAGGGAGTTGTCGATGACGTAGGCGATGTGGACCGGCAGGTCGGCCATCCCCGGCTGGAGCTGGTGCCCCACGAAGCGCGCGCACACGACGAGCGCATGAACGCGAACCATCGGCCGGCCCTTGCGGTCGGGGATGCGCTGCTCCGGATCGACCCGCTCCATGTCGAAGCCGTCGAGGCCCTCCGTCGGGTAGAAGTGCAACGGTCGCCGCAGCAGCATGAGCGAGTAGTCGGGCCGGTCCGGCCCAGGCAACAATCGGTACAGCTCGCCGTTGACCGGTAACTGCCAGGAGAGCTCCTCGGCGGCCCTGTCGAAGCGGGCGATGTGCACGAGCGGCCCGTACTTGCCGACCTGCGATGGTGCAGACGCGGCGACTGCAGGTGAATCCATGACCGCAAACCTACCGGCGCCCGCTGCCCGCGTGGCGACTGCGCCGCCCACGCTCCGCACCCGCGAGCGGAAGCCGGCACAGCGGCATACGACCAATGCGGTTACCGTGGCCACGTGACGTCCGCACGGGATCTCGCCTCCCTCGCCACGGCTCTCTCCGAGGGTGCCCTGACGACAAACCCGGCGACCATCGAGAACTATCGACGCGACTGGACGCAGTCAGAAGCAGCCGGTATGCCGCTGGGCCTGGTGCGCGCCCAACGCGCGGATGACGTCGTGGCAACGTTGCGATGGGCGTCGGCGCACGCGGTGCCGGTCGTGCCCCGCGGAGCGGGCAGTGGTCTGTCCGGCGGCTCGTGCGCGGTGGACGGGTGCGTCGTCCTGTCGCCTGGAGCGGATGCGCGCCGATCGAGATCGACCCGGCGACGCGAACGGCGATCGTCGAGCCGGGCGCCTTCAACGCGGAGGTCAAGCAGGCCGCCGCCGAGCACGGGCTGTGGTACCCGCCCGACCCGTCATCCTTCGAGATCTGCTCGATCGGCGGCAACGTCGCGACCAACGCGGGTGGGCTGTGCTGCGTCAAGTACGGCGTGACGACCGACTACGTGCTCGGACTCGACGTCGTGCTCGCGGACGGCACGCTCGTGCGCCTCGGCGGCCAGCGGATCAAGGACGTCGCCGGGCTGCTCGCTGCTCAAGCTCTTCGTCGGCAGCGAGGGCACGCTCGGCGTCGTCACCCGGGCGATCCTGCGGCTGCGTCCCGGCCCAGGCCCGCCCGCAGCGACGCTGGTCGCGACCTTCCCCACCGTGGCGGCCGCGGCCCGCGCCGTCGTCGCGATCGGCAGGCACGCTGCGCGCCCTCGATGCTGGAGCTGATGGACCAGGCCTCGATCAACGCCGTCGAGGACTACCAGCGCAATGGGGCTCGACCGCGGCGCCGGTGCCCTGCTGCTCGCCCAGTCCGACGCACCGGGTGCAGCGCGCGCCGAGGAGATCGAGGTGATGCGGGCCGCGTGTGCGGAGCAGGGCGCCGCGGAGTGCTTCGTCACCGACGACGCCGGCCGAGGGCGAGCTGTTCGTCGGCAGCGCCGGCGGGCGGCCTTCCCCGCGATCGAGCAGCGCGGCGCCCTCATGCTCGAGGACGTCGGCGTGCCGATCCCGCTGCCTGCCCGACCTGCTGGCCGGCATCGCCGACGATCGCCGAGGCGCAACGACGTGCGAGATCCCGGTCGTCGCCCACGCCGGCGACGGCAACACCCACCCGATCATCGTCTACCCCCGCGGCGACGAGGCCGCGAAGGAGCGTGCCACCATCGCCTTCAGCGAGGTGATGCAGCTGGCGATCGCGGCTCGGCGGCACGATCACGGGCGAGCACGGTGTCGGCCGGCTCAAGCGCGCGGCCCTGGCCGACCAGCTCGGGCCGGACGTCATGGCCCTGACCCAGCGCATCAAGCACGCCCTCGACCCGCAGGGCATCCTCAACCCCGGCGCCGCCATCTGATGGTCCAACCAACCGGATGCAGGCCCGGTTCGACCCCAGCCTGAGCACAGCCGGCTCTGGACTTCCGGTTGGTCGACCCGGGGCAGGCACAAAGCGACGGCGGGCCCGCCCACTCCGAGGAGTGGTCGGACCCGCTGTCGCGAGTGAGAGCGTCAGCTCACTTGAGCTCGACGGTCGCGCCAGCGCCCTCGAGCTGCTCCTTGGCCTTCTCGGCCGCAGCCTTGTCGACCTTCTCGAGGACGGGCTTGGGGGCGCCGTCGACGAGGTCCTTGGCCTCCTTGAGGCCGAGGCTCGTGAGCGCGCGGACCTCCTTGATGACCTGGATCTTCTTCTCGCCGGCGGCGGTGAGAATGACGTCGAACTCGTCCTGCTCCTCCTCGGCAGCGGCCTCGCCGCCGCCGCCAGCCGGCAGCGCCGGCAGCCGCAACGGCGACCGGGGCAGCAGCGGTGACCTCGAAGGTCTCCTCGAACTGCTTCACGAACTCGGAGAGCTCGATGAGGGTCATCTCCTTGAAAGCGTCAAGGAGCTCGTCGGTGCTGAGCTTCGCCATGATGGCTTCCTTCCTGTATATTGCCGTGAGTGGCGTGTTGTTGAATCGAGCTGGGACGCGCAGCGGCGAGTCAGCTCTCGTCGCCACCCTCGGCGACGTCGGTGGTTGCCTCGGCGGCCGGAGCGGCCTCCGTGGCGGGAGCCTCGTCTGCCGCGGGGCAGCGCGCGACCGGACCCTGCGCCTCGACCTTCTCGCGCAGGGCGTCGACCACGCGGGCCGTCTGCGACAGAGGAGCGACGAAGAGGTAGGCGGCCTTGTTGAGGGAGCCCTTCATGGCGCCCGCCAGCTTGGCCAGGAGAACCTCGCGCGACTCGAGGTCGGCGAGCTTCGTGATCTCCTCGGCGGTCAGCGGCTTGCCGTCGAGGACGCCAGCCTTGATCACGAGGAGGGGGTGTGCCTTGGCGAAGTCACGCAGCCCCTTGGCCGCCTCGACCGGGTCACCGGTGACGAAGGCGATGGCCGACGGGCCCTGGAGGTGCCCGTCGAAGGCCGTGATCCCGGCCTCCTTCGCGGCAATCTCCGTGAGCGTGTTCTTGACCACGGCGTAGGTGGCGTGTTCTCGGATCGAGCTGCGCAGCTGCGAGAGCTGGGCCACGGTCAGGCCGCGGTACTCGGTGAGAACGGCCGCGCCGGACTCACGGAACTTGTCCGTGATCTCGGCGATGGCTGCCGTCTTCTCGGCGTTTGCCATCTGGGCCTCCTTCCCTTGCGTGGTGCCGCCGGGTGAAGGCTCGAGGGGCCCACACGACAAGAGCCCCGGCGCAGGGCGCTCGGGGCTCGCAAGCGACATACGAGTCGTATGCCGCTGGGCTGAGTGTCCTGCGCTGGCTGCCCGCATCGTGCGGAACCTTCGGGAGAGGCGTGGTTGCCCACGTCCTCCAACCGGCGGTCATTGGTCGTTGTCAAGAGTACGGGCCAGCAGGTGAAGGACCAAATCGTCGCGTCGACCGCGCCACGGGCGTGCGGTCCTCGTCATCGTCTCCCCGGTGTCCTAGCGTGAGAGGCATGCAGAAGGCAGCGTCTGCCCGGGCCCTGCGACGGCTGCGTGGCCAGCGGCTCCTGGCCGGTGCGGCGGTGGCCTGCTGCATCGTCGCAAATGTCTGGACCGTGTCGCTCGCGGCGCCCGAACCCGGCTCCGATGGGTCGCTCGCCGGCATGAGGCGGGTCTCGACCGACGTCGGACTCCGCTCGAGGCCTGCGGCCACCAAAGCCAGCGAGCCGCAGGTGGTCGAGCGGGGCGACGGGAAGCTCACGCCCGTCGCCATCCCGGCCGGGGTACTCAAGAGCGCTCCCCAAGGGCGCGCCGTGCGGATCAGCATCGAGACCGAGGGGGGCCTGCTCGTGGATTCGAGGGAGTTCGCCGCAGCCGTCGCGACGACGCTCTCCGACGCGCGAGGGTGGCAGGGTGTCGACAACGTCCGCTTCCTCGCCGTCTCCCCCGCTGCCCTGGCCAAGGGCGCCAAGGTCGACGTCCGGATCGTCTTGGCCAGCCCCGAGACGACCGACCGTCTCTGCGCTCCGCTGCGGACTCGAGGACAGGTCAGCTGTCACAACCGGGGGCGGGCCGTCATCAACCTGCGCCGTTGGCAGCTCGGGGCGGAGGCCTATGGCGCCGACCTCGCCGGCTACCGGACCTACCTCGTCAACCACGAGGTCGGCCACAGCCTGGGCCACGGGCACGCGTACTGTGTCGGCAAGGGCGAGGTCGCGCCTGTCATGATGCAGCAGACGTATGGCCTCAAGGGCTGCTCCGCCTGGCCGTGGCCGAGCCCCAAGCCCGCCTGACCCACGGCGCGCCGCTCGAGGGAAGGCAGGATCCGTGACTTCGCAGCCCGTCCAGGAGTCGACGGTCGTCGGTATCGTCGGGGCCGGTCCCCGCCGGCCTCATGCTCTCGCACCTCCTGTCACAGAGCGGCACCGACTCGATCGCCGTCGACACCCGTAGTCGATACGAGATCGAGCACACCCATCGGGCGGGCATCCTGGAGCAGGACAGCGTCCGGCTCCTCACCGAGACCGGCGTCGACGGTCGCGTCCTGACCCAGGGCTCCGAGCACGAGGGGATCGAGCTGCGCTTCGGGGGCGAGGGCCACCGGATCGACTTCAAGCATCTCGTGGGCGCGTCCGTCTGGCTTTATCCCCAGACCGACGTCTTCATCGACCTGGCCAACGCGCGAGAGCGTGATGGCGGGGACGTCCGCTTCGGCGTGCGCGACACGAGGGTCCGGCGAGGTCCGGGACCAGCCGGTGATCTCCTTCGTCGACGGCGACGGCATCGCCCGGGAGGTGCGATGCGAGTACCTCGTCGGGGCAGACGGTTCGCACAGCATCTGCCGCCACGAGATCCCCGAGTCGCTCAGCACGCAGTACTTCAAGGAGTACCCGTTTGCGTGGTTCGGCATCATGACCGAGGCCCCGATGAGTGCCCCTGAGCTGGTCTACGCCCCGCACGACCGCGGGTTCGCGCTCATCAGCCAACGCACGGAGCAGCTGCAGCGGATGTACTTCCAGTGCGACCCGGCGACCGACCCGGAGACGTGGTCCGACGAGATGATCTGGGGAGGAGCTCCAGACGCGCGTGTCGGGAGGCGGCTTCTCCCTCAAGGAGGGGCCGATCACCGAGAAGGTCGTCCTGCCCTTCCGCAGCTTCGTGGCGGAGCCGATGCGCTACGGCCGGCTGTTCCTCGCCGGCGACGCCGCACGGACGTGCATGGCGAACTCGTCCCAATGGTCCCTCGCGACCAGCGCCGTCAGAGTGACCGCGCGACGCATTCGACGATCGAGGCCGGGCCGGGTCCAGATCTCGCCCCAGGCATAGCGGGTGATGAGGTCCTGGAAGGGCTCGGTGAACTCCGTCTTGCGCGCTTCCGCCGCGTCGACGTGCGCATCCGAGAGGACGGCCCGTCTCACGGTCATCCCGTCCTCGTAGGCCTCCGTGCCGGTCCGGTCGCCGCGGCCGGAGGGTCCGGGCCCCTCGGCGTCACCACGTGCTCGCCTCCGCGACGGGTCCCATCAGGAACTCGGTGATCTCGTGGGCGGTCGCGGCGGGCTGCTCCGCGGGCGGGAGGTGCGCGGCGCCCACGATGGTGCGCGCCGTCCCGCCGGTGCCCTCCGCGACGGTCGCTGCCATCTCGATCGGAGCGACGAAGTCGTGCTCGCCGGCGAGCGCGAGGACGGGGATCGCCACCGCACCGAGCGCTTCGCGGGCGTCGAAGGCCGCCAGCGCCTCACAGCAGCGGGCATAGCTGAACCGGTCCGACGCCTGGAGCGAGTCGAGCAGGGCGGCCGCCAGGGCCGGGTCGCGCTCGATGGCGCCGGGGGCGAACCACCGCTTCGCGGAGGCCTCGACCATGACCGGGGTCCCGGCCCGGCGAACCAGCTCAGCGCGCTCATGCCAGCCGTCGGCCTCACCGACTTTGGCGCCCGAGGCGATGACGATGACTCCGTCGAAGCCCTGGGCGTGGTCGATCGCGAGCGCGAGCCCGACCGCTCCGCCCAGCGAGACACCGGCATGGAGCACCATTCCCGTCGCGTCGTCTCGGATCTCCTCCGTCGCCTCCATGACGGCCTGGGCGAGGTCCTCGACGGTGAACGGCACGTCATGCGGGGGGCTGTCGCCATGGCCGGGCAGGTCCCACCCGACGACCGCGAGGTCGATCGGCAGGTGCTCGACGCACGGCCCCCAGAGAGGGGAGACCGCCGTGCCGAGGGATGGTCCGACGACGAGGACTCCCCCGGGGTGCTCGGGCAGGCGAAGGTTCGTCAGGGTCAGGGCGATTGTCATGTCTCACCTTGGGAGGAGTCCGGGTTTTCTGAGGCATCAGGGCGGGCATCGTGGCGGGCATGATGACGGGCATGGTGGCGTGCGAGGGCCCGATCGATGAGGGGCTCCGTGGCGCCGATGTGCTGGAGTGGGTCGAGCAGGTCCTCGATGTCGGCGTCCGACAGGACGGCCTCGGGCAGGTAGGCACGCAGCAGCGGGGTCAGGTGACGCGTCCGAGCGCGCCCGTGCAGGACCGGGCGAAGGGCAGCGACGGCCGCGGCACCGTTCGGCAGGGCCGCCACGGTGGTCAACACCCGTTCGCTCACGAGGGCGGGCCCCACCTCGTCAACGTGGCGGCGCATCGCGTCCTCCGACGCGTGAATCGCTGCGATCTCGGCACTGATCGCTTGCTGCGACGCCGGTTCCGGATCGGCCAGCCGCCCACGAGGCACCTCTTCGCCCACGCTCTCCTCCTCTTGGCGCATGCACTCGAAAGGTAACAGGGCGTTCGCATCAAGTACAAGGGTGCGCAGAGCGCACAGGAGCGCTCACGACACCGCCGCTCGGCTCATTGACGTTTGGATTTCAACGGTAGATAGTGTCCGTGCAATGAACATGCGTTCGTAGTGCGAACACCAGTCGACGGAGACCTGATGCGAGCAACTCTCAAAGCGCCCCCACCGAACCCGCCAGCCCGTTCGGCCGACTTCGTCCAGTCGTTGGAGCGCGGCCTCGCCGTGATCAAGGCCTTCGACGCGAACGACGCCGCACTGACCCTGTCCGACGTCGCCCGCAAGACCGGCCTGACCCGTGCGGCTGCGCGGCGCTTCCTGCACACGCTCGAGCAGCTCGGCTACGTCAGCAGCGACGGCCGCCTCTTCTCGCTGCGGCCGCGCGTCCTCGAGCTGGGCTACGCCTACCTGTCCGGGCAGACGCTCCCCGAGGTGGCTCAGCCGCACATGGAGCACTACACCTCCCGGATCCACGAGTCGACGTCGATCTCCGTGCTCGACGGTGACGACATCGTCTACGTCGCCCGGGTCGAGGCGAAGCGGATCATGCGCGTCGCCATCACCATCGGAACCCGCCTTCCGGCCTACGCGACGTCGATGGGCCGCGTCCTGCTCGCGCACGCGCCACAGGACTGGCTCGACGACTACCTCGCCCGAGTCGAGCTGGTCCAGGCCACGCCACAGACCGTCACCACTGGGGACGAGCTGGCGGCGGTCCTCGCGCGGGTCCGCGCGGACGGTTATGCCCTCGTCGACCAGGAGCTCGAGATCGGCCTGCGCTCCCTCGCCGTGCCGATCCATGCCCCGTCGGGCCAGACGGTCGCCGCCATGAACACCTCGACCGACGCCAGACGAGGCACGCCGCAGGACGTCCTCACCGAGCTGCTTCCCGTGCTGCGTGAGACGGCGGCGTCGATCGAGGCCGACCTCCACGTCAACGCCTGACCCATCGACCGTTCGAGAGCCTGCCCGAGCGGGACGCACGGTGTGCAGCGATGCGAGCTCAGCGGCATACGGCGGCAATGGCTTCAACGGGCGAGAGCCCGCCACCCACGGAGGGTGACGGGCTCTCGGGACGTTCCGGGGACGGTCGCCAGGCTCAGGCCTGGGCCTCCTCCTCGACGAGGAGGTTGCGCGTCCTGCTGTAGTCGAGCGGGATGCCCGGGCCCATCGTCGTGCTGATGGTGGCCTTCTCGATGTAGCGGCCCTTCGAGCTCGCCGGCTTGAGACGGAGGATCTCGTCGAGCGCGGCGGCGTAGTTCTCGACGAGCGACTTCTCGTCGAAGGACGCCTTGCCGATGATGAAGTGGAGGTTCGCGTGCTTGTCGACGCGGAACTCGATCTTGCCGCCCTTGATGTCGCTGACGGCCTTGGTGACGTCCATCGTCACGGTTCCAGTCTTCGGGTTCGGCATGAGGCCACGCGGCCCGAGGACCTTGCCGAGACGGCCGACCTTGCCCATGAGGTCGGGGGTCGCGACGACCGCGTCGAAGTCGAGCCAGCCGCCGGAGACCTTCTCGATCATGTCGTCCGAGCCGACGTAGTCGGCGCCGGCCTCACGAGCAGCCTCGGCCTTGTCGCCATTGGCGAAGACGAGGACGCGGGCCGTCTTGCCCGTGCCGTGCGGCAGGTTGACGGTTCCGCGGACGGCCTGGTCAGCCTTGCGCGGGTCGACCCCGAGGCGGAAGGCGACCTCGACCGTCTCGTCGTACTTCGCCTTGGCCGTCTGCTTCGCGACGCGGACCGCCTCGAGCGGTGCGTAGAGCTTGCCGGGCGTGATCAGCTCGGCAGCTGCGCGGTAGTTCTTGCTGCGCTTCATTGGTGCTCCTTGGTTGGTGCGGTGGAGTCGTGGTCCGGGGCCAGCGCTGGCCCTCCCACTGCCCAACAGCATGTCGTATGCCGCTGGGCCAGGTTCCCGGGTCGCCCGCCCTCAGGCGAGGGCGGGCTACCAGAGGTCTGCGTGCTCAGAGGTCTGTGTGCTCAGAGCTGGGTCTCAATGCCCATCGAGCGAGCGGTGCCGGCGATGATGCGGGCAGCCATCTCCTCGTCGTTGGCGTTGAGGTCCTCCATCTTCATCCGGGCGATCTCGAGGACCTGGTCCCGGGAGAGCTTGGCGACCTTCGTCTTGTGGGGCTCACCCGAGCCCTTCTGCACGCCGGCAGCCTTCTTGATCAGCTCAGCCGCGGGGGGCGTCTTGGTGATGAACGTGAAGGAGCGGTCCTCGTAGACCGTGATCTCGACCGGGATGACGTTGCCACGCTGGTTCTCCGTCGCGGCGTTGTACGCCTTGACGAACTCCATGATGTTGACGCCGTGCTGACCGAGGGCCGGGCCGACGGGCGGCGCCGGCGTCGCTGCGCCGGCCTGGATCTGCAGCTTGATGAAGCCTGAGACCTTCTTCTTGGGGGGCATGGATGCCTACCTTCTCTGTTGTGGGCCGACGCCGTGGGCGATGACCCGGTTGCAGACACAGAAGGCGAAGCCTTCTGTGTCGGTTTCAGTTGTCCGGGCAAAGCCCGGAAGTCTTGGTTGTTTCCTCGAGAGCGATCCGCGCGAGCCAACCAGGCGGGCCCTTTCGGGGGATCACGGGGGCGCAGGCCGGTCACGGCCGTGAGCCCCCGTGGGTTTAGATCTTTGCGACCTGGCTGAAGGACAGCTCCACCGGTGTCTCGCGCCCGAAGATCGAGACGAGCACCTTGAGCTTCTGCGTGTCCGGGTTGATCTCGGAGATCGTCGCGGGAAGGGTCTCGAAGGGCCCTTCCATGACGGTGACCGACTCGCCGACCTCGAAGTCGACGACGGCGACCGGCTTCGGAGCCGCGGCCTGGGCGGCGGCGGCGCCTCCGGCCTCGGTGGGGACCTCGAGGTTCGGGGCCAGCATGGTGAAGACCTCGTCGATCGACAGCGGCACCGGCTGGTGGGCGTTGCCGACGAAGCCGGTCACCCCTGGCGTGTGGCGCACGGCGCCCCAGCTCTCGTCGGTGAGATCCATCCGGACGAGGACGTAGCCGGGCATCCGGACCCGGCGTACGAGCTTCTTCTGGCCGTTCTTGATCTCGGTCACCTCTTCCATGGGGACCTCGATCTCGAAGATGTAGTCCTCCATGTTGAGGGTCTGGATCCGGGTCTCCAGATTGGCCTTGACCCGGTTCTCGTAGCCGGCGTAGGAGTGCACGACGAACCAATCGCCGACGCGTGAGCGCAGGTCGGCCTTGAACGCTGCGATCGGGTCCTGGTCGGACTGCTCAGCGACCTGGGCCACCTCGATCTCGTCGGTCACGTCGGTGGACTCGTCGGTCACCTCCGTGGGCTCTTCGACCATGGCGCCGTCGGCCTGAGCGTCCACGACAGCGTCGGGCCCGCCGTCGACGGAGTCGGCCTCGGCGCCCTGGACGTCGCGCTCGGCGTACTCGGTGTCAACGCCCTGCTGG
The DNA here is from genome assembly GCA_963826445.1 of uncultured Actinomycetota bacterium. Classification (GTDB taxonomy): domain Bacteria; phylum Actinomycetota; class Actinomycetes; order Actinomycetales; family Dermatophilaceae; genus Intrasporangium. The sequence goes on along the minus strand of CAWGXD010000013.1, from coordinate 68,631 downwards.
GCGAACTGGTCGGACACGTGCTGACCTACTTCCTTGCTCTTGGTTCGGCTGTCGGCTCCGGCGCGAGCTACCCGCCCACGAAAGCCCACGAGACGAGCTTGCTCCATCCGAAGTCGAGCGCGGACACGATCCCCATGATGACCAGCACGAAGACGATGACCACCGTCGTGTAGCGCACCAGCTCGGGGCCGGTCGGGCGAACGACCTTGCGAAGCTCGTCGAGGATCTGCCGCACGAAGAGGCCGATCGCGCCGAAGAAACGCGAGACAGGGTTGCCACCCGCAGCCTTGTCGGCCCGGCCGGACCCACTTCTGGCCTTTGTCTCCGTCACGATTCCTACTTTCTGTCTTGGGTCGAGGCCCGCGACAGCACCCCGAGCTGGCGAGGCGATAAGCCGCGTGCCGCCACGCACGACGACCACCTGTGGAACGCAGGGCAAGAGGGACTCGAACCCCCAACCGCTGGTTTTGGAGACCAGTGCTCTACCAATTGAGCTATTGCCCTTCACCGAGTCTCGTTGGGGGATTCCCGGCGGAACGGCAGCCGTCAGCGATGGGCCTGGGCGCCGTCCGAAGGTCGATCATACGGGACGGAGACGGTCATGGCTAACCGGCGGACGTGGACGTCAGGACCCCGGGACCACCGGGATTCGGACCGGACCGGCGACCCGGTGGCCATTGGTGGGAGGATCGATTCGTGACCACGCACGTGCCCCTGGCTGATCTCTCCGACGACGAGCTCGCGCGCTACCTGCAGGACCAGCAGCAGGCGTACGAGGAGCTCCGGGCCGCCGGCCTCCGGCTCGATCTCACCCGCGGCAAGCCTGCGTCGGACCAGCTCGACCTGTCCGATGCACTGCTGCGGCTGCCGATCGCGACGAGGGACCGCTCCGGCACGGACGTGCGCAACTACGGCGGCCTCGAGGGGCTCGGTGAGCTGCGCGAGATCTTCGCGGAGCTGCTCGGGACGAACCCGTCCCAGGTCATCGTCGGCGGCAACTCCAGCCTGAGCATGATGCACACGACGATCGTCGACTTCCTGCTCCACGGCGGCGTCGACTCCCCTCGCCCCTGGTCACAGGAGGACCGAGTCAGGTTCATCTGCCCCGTCCCCGGCTACGACCGTCACTTCTCTCTCGTCGGGTCCTTCGGCATCGACATGGTCACCGTCGAGATGCGCGCAGACGGGCCGGACATGGCGGCGGTCGAGGCGCTCGTCAAGGACGATCCGACCGTCAAGGGCATCTGGATCGTCCCGACCTACTCGAACCCGACCGGTGCCATCGTCTCCCAGGAGATCGCGGCACGGCTGGCGGCGATGCCGACGGCCGCGCCGGACTTCACCATCTTCTGGGACAACGCCTATGCGTTCCACCACCTCACCGGGGAGGAGGCCAAGAGCGCCGACATCCTGTCGCTGGCCGCCGCCTCCGGGCACCCGAACCGGCCCATCGTCTTCGCCTCCACCTCCAAGATCACCTACGCCGGAGCCGGCGTCGCCGCGCTCGCTGCCAGCGAGGCGAACATCGCCTGGTACGTGAGGCACCTGTCCATGGGCTCCATCGGACCTGACAAGATCAACCAGCTCCGGCATGCCGAGTTCTTCGGGTCGGCCCAGGGGGTCCGGGACCACATGGCCAAGCACCGGGACATCCTCGCCCCGAAGTTCGCCGCGGTCGACGACGCCCTGGCTGCACGGCTCGCTGGCCGCGGCATCGCCGAGTGGAGCCACCCGAGGGGCGGCTACTTCGTCAATCTCGACGTCATCGACGGCACCGCGGCCCGGGTCATCTCCCTCGCGAGGGAGGCGGGCATCGCGCTCACGCCTGCTGGTGCCGCTTTCCCCAACGGCAATGACCCCCGGGACCGCAACATCCGCCTCGCCCCCAGCTTCCCGACGCTTGACGAGGTTCGCACCGCCATGGCCGGCGTGGCGACGTGCGTCGCGCTGGCCGCAGCAGAGAAGGTATCCGCTGATCGCGCCGTGCAGGTGGGTACGGCACAGAGCGTTTGATGACGCGCTGAACGAGGAAGGAAACCCAACATGAGCGGCACGGAGCCCAACGAGAACATCTCCGACGACCTGACGACCTACAGCGTCGACGACGAGGACCAGCTCCAGCCGGAGGACACCTTGATCAGCGATGGCGTCGAGGATCCCCTGGACCGCGGCTACTCGCCGCCGGACACCGCGCGGGGCTCCAACGCCTTCGGCACCACCGCCTACGAGCAGTCCCTCGAGGAGACGATCGACCAGCGCATTCTCCAGGAGGAGCCCGACCCCGACTCCGCCTACGGCGCACCGCACAACGAGAGCGGCCTCGACGAGGATGACCGCATCGGCGGTGACGATCCCGACTCGATCGATGCCGAGGACGACTGGGTCGGGGACAGCGAGGTGGGCGACCGACGTGCCGGCCGGCTCGTCTCGGACGACGAGGGCACCCACGAGGACACCGAGAAGGAGCTGTGGGCCCGCGACGTCGGCATCGACGGTGCCGCGGCATCCGCAGAGGAGGCCGCGGTGCACATCATCGACGGGACGAGCAACGAAACGTCCCTCGAGTGACGAGAGGCTCTCAGGAGGCCCGATCGGTGGAGGTGCTGCCCAAGGCGCACCTCCACCTGCATTTCACCGGGTCCATGCGCATCGCCACCGTGCGCGACCTCGCCGCGAAGCACGGCCTGCCGTTGCCGGACGCCCTGCTCGGCGACTGGCCGCCTCAGCTGGCCAAGGCCACGGACGAGCGTGGCTGGTTCCGCTTCCAGCGCCTCTACGACACGGCGCGAGCCTGCGTGCGCGGGGAGGACGACATGCGCCGGATCGTCCGGGAGGCGGCCGAGGACGATGCTGCCGAGGGGTCCCGGTGGCTCGAGCTGCAGATCGATCCCACGTCCTACGCTCCGTTCGTCGGCGGGATCACCCCCGCCATCGAGATCGTGCTCGACGAGGCGCGTGCGGTGTCGGCGGACGGTCGGATCGGGGTCGGCATCATCGTGGCCGCCAGTCGGATGCGGCACCCGCTCGAGGCCCGCACGCTGGCGCGACTGGCCGTCCGACACGCAGGCACTGGAGCAGGGGAGGTCGTGGGCTTCGGGCTGTCCAACGACGAGCGCCGCGGCCTCGTCGCCGACTTCGCGCCCGCCTTCGCGATCGCCCGTAGAGCGGGCCTCGCCCTCGTCCCGCACGGGGGCGAGCTGCTGGGGGCGCAGTCGGTGATGGAAACCCTGGAGTACCTGGACCCCGACCGAATCGGACACGGGGTGCGCTCGGTCGAGGACCCGCAGGTGCTCGACGCCGTGGCCGAGGCCGGAGTGGCACTCGAGGTGTGTCCAGGCAGCAACATCGCCCTGGGGGTGTACGCGGAGCCCGATGACGTGCCCCTCATCCAGATCCTCGACGCCGGCATCCGCGTCGCCCTTGGGGCCGACGACCCCCTCCTCTTCGGCAACCGGCTCACCCATCAGTACGAGATGGCCCGCGACCTGGGCTGCCCGGACCCGGTTCTGGCCGACCTGGCTCGCGGCTCGATCCTCGCCAGCCGGGCGCCTGAGCCGGTCCGCTCCACGGCTCTCCGGGACATCGAGGGATGGCTCGCCGACGAGCCGGAGAAGTCCGCTTTGCCGGTTTGACGTCCGTCCGGTGTACGGTGCCAGTTTGCTCGATCTTCGGTTCGGCGTTCATGCTGGACCGGATATGACGACAGAAAAGCAGCCCCTCGCAAGCACTCGCATGGCCCGAAAGAACCGCCTCCGCCGACTCGGGGCCACGGTCGCCGTGGCCCCGATCCTCGTGCTCGGGGCGTGCAGCAGCGAAGCCCCCGTGACCGCGGATCCGACCCGGGCGCAGACGCCCGCCTCGACGGGCACGACGCCACCGGCGACGACCGGGTCCGCGACGTCGGGCCCGATCGAGACCACGACCACCCCGGTGGTCGCAGAGCCCACCAAGGTCCCCGTCAAGGTGACGCTGAAGGACCCGGTGCTGGGCCACACGATCACGGCCACCGAGGTGGTGCGCAACATGCGCTGGCCCAAGGGGCATCCTGTTGCGGCCGAGGCCTTCGAGATCGTCGGCGTGAACGTCAAGTTCGCGGCCGGGGACCGCTACACGGCCGAGCTGCCGCCGCAGTACGTGACCCTGAAGTACGGCAACTCGTACGCCCGCCCGACGACCGAGTTCGGCCCGGACTTCGCCAAGCCCATCAAGGCCGCCAAGCGCGGCGAGACCAGGAGCGGCTGGCTCATCTACAAGATCGACAAGGGTGCCAGCCCCCTCGGGCTGATGTTCCACCGGCCGGCCTACCAGGTGTCGACCACCGACAAGGCGATCAAGGCACTGGTCCTCCAGGCGGCCCTGACGAAGTGATCCACGCCTGCGCCGTGCGTGGCGGTCGCCGTCAGAGCTGCTCGCCGACCAGCACCGGCTCGTTGACGAGGCGGATGCCGAAGGCGTCCTCCACGCCGTCGCGGACCTGCCGGGCCAGGGCCAGGACGTCGGACGCGGTCGCCCCGCCCCGGTTGGTCACGGCCAGCGTGTGCTTGGTCGAGAGGGCGGCCGGCGCCGGCAGGCCGAAGCCCTTGGCGAAGCCGGCCTTCTCGATGAGCCACGCAGCGCTCGTCTTGACGCGACCGTCCGGCTCGGCGAACCGCGGTGGTACGGGCGCCTCGAAGCCCAGCCGCTCGGCGGCACGCTCCGCGAACTCGTCGAACTCCGCCTGGGTGAGGATCGGGTTGGTGAAGAAGGACCCGCACGACCACGTGTCGTGGTCGGCCGCATCGAGCACCATGCCGCGCTTGCGCCGCTGTTCGAGCACCGCTGCGCGGGTGTCTGCCAGCGGCACCCGGGTGCCGAGAGGGACACCGAGGCCATCGGCGAGGGCCGCGTAGGCGATGGGACGACTCAGGTCTGCCACCTCGAGCTGGTAGAGCACGTCGAGGACGACGAAGCGGTCGGTGCCCTTGAAGCGCGAGTGGCGGTAGCTGAACCGGCAGTCGGCGTTGAAGAACGTCCTCACCGCCTGCTCCTCACGATCCCAGGTGCGCACCTGGGCGATGGTCTGCGCGACCTCCTGCCCGTAGGCGCCGACGTTCTGGATCGGGGTGGCCCCCGTCAGGCCCGGGATGCCGCTGAGCGCCTCGAACCCCGCCCAGCCCTGCTCGACGGCTTGGGCCACCACGCCATCCCAGTCCTCTCCCGCCGCGACGCGGACCACGGCCCCGCCGCAGGAGTCGACGGACTCCCGGGCGACACCCGTGGTGGCGACCCGCACCACGGTGCCGGGAAACCCCCCGTCCGCCACGATGAGGTTGGACCCTCCGGAGAGCACCAGCAGCGGCTCCTCCGCATCGTCGACCTCGCGGACCGCGTCGACGAGCTCGTCCGTCGTCTCGACGGTGATGAGCCGCGACGCCATGCCGCCGACCCGCATCGTCGTCAGCGACGACAGGGGGACGTCGTGTTCCTCTCGCACGCGCCGCCCGCCCGGTCAGTCGAGCCGGACGACGGCGAGCGCGCGGCCGAGCGCCTTCTGGCCGGCAGCCGTCGCGGTCAGCTCCACGGTGACCCGCTTCGTCTCCGGATCGACCGCCTTGACGACACCGGACACCTCGATGTCGGCACCACCCTCGTAGGGCACCACGACCATGTTCGTGAACCGCGCGCCGTACTCGACGACTCGGCCGGCATCGCCCGCCCAGTCGCTGACGACGGTCACGGCCGAGCCCATGGTGAACATGCCATGCGCGATGACGTCCGGCAGTCCGACCGACGTGGCGAACCGCTCGTCCCAATGGATTCGGTTGCGGTCGAGGGAGGCCCCGGCGTACTGGACGAGCCGCTCGCGGTCGACGTGGATGGTCCGACCCGGCAGCTGGTCACCGACGGCGACGTCTGCCGCCCGACGCACCGTCGTCGCTGCGGTGGGCTCGCTCATCACTCGCCTCCTCGGATGACGATGGTCGACGTGGCCGTGCAGACCGGCTCGCCGGCCTCGGTCGCGAGCTCCGTGCGCGTCGTCACCATCGCGTGACCGCCGGCCTCGCGGACCGTGTCGACGTGAAGCGTGCCGATCACGACATCGCCCGCCGTGAGCGGACGGTGGTGGGCGAACTTCTGCTCGCCATGGACGACCCGGGAGAAGTCGATGCCTGCCTCGGGGTCTCGGATCAGCTGCGCGTCGCACTGCTGGGCGATGAGGACCGCGAAGGTGGGTGGCGCGATGACGTCCGCGTACCCGCGCGCCCGGGCGACCTCGACATCCGTGTGGACGGGGTCGTCGGATCCGACCGCCTCGGCGAACTCACGGATCTTCGCCGCGCCCACACGGTAGGGCTCTGTCGGAGGGTACGTGCGTCCCTGGAAGTCAGCGTTCACCGGCATGGCCCGCAGCCTAGCGGCAGCCCGCCCGGCGCCTGGTGCACGTGCCCACCCAGCGAGCTCAGCGGCATACGGAAGAGAAAAGCTCCCCCGGCCACGTGGCCGAGGGAGCATTCGTGCGAAGGGACCGACGCGATCGCGTCAGCGTGTCTCGCGGTGCTCGGTGTGATGCCCGCAGTTCGGGCAGAACTTGTTGAAGGAGAGCCGGTCCGGGTTGTTGCGACGGTTCTTCTTGGTGATGTAGTTGCGGTGCTTGCAGTCGGCACACGCCATGGTGATCTTGGGACGGACGTCTGTGCTCTTGCTGGCCACAACAACCTGCTCTCGGAAGGGCTTCGGGGTGAATCGGGTCTTGAGGGCAAACCTCGGTGTCGCGCGCTCGCGAGCGCGCACGCGACGACCAAGAATACGCGAGACCCGGGCGTTTCCTGAAATCGCCCGGGTCTCGCGTACTTGGTCGTGGTAGCGGGAGCGGGACTCGATCCCGCGACCTCACGATTATGAGTCGTGCGCTCTAACCAGCTGAGCTACCCCGCCATGGGCTGCCGGGGAGCCCGCGAGGGCATGCCGACCGACCAGAGCCCCAATAGGGAATCGAACCCTAGACCTTTTCCTTACCATGGAAACGCTCTGCCGACTGAGCTATTGGGGCACGGCCAGCCCGTGCGCGAGGCGGTGGGCTGACCTGTTGTGCGACGGTGAGACTACACGGTTGACCGGGCGGACACGAAATCGGGAGGGGCCGTGCGTGCCACCGGTGCGCGCACGGCCCGCCGCTGCAAGGATGCCTCCATGAGCGACGATCCGGAGGCCGACGTCGGTTCAAAGCCGGCGGACGACCTGCCCGCGGAGCGGGCCGACCACGCCCGCCCGGACGAGGGTGACAACCGCCGTTCCCGCACACCCGACCATGCGACCGACGTCCAGATCCACCTCGACCGCTACAGCGTCTGGCGGGCGGCATGGGTGGTCGTGGCCGTGGTCGCCCTCGTCGCCCTGGCCAGATTCGTCCTCTCGGACGCCGGTGGCGTGATCTTCTCGCTCATCCTCGCGTTCCTCGCGTCGGTCGCCATGGAGCCCGCGGTCGCCAAGCTGAGCACGTCGATGAAGCGCGGGTTCGCGACCGCGATCGTCATGTTCGGCAGCATCGTCGCGTTCGGCGCCTTTCTCTTCGTCTTCGGCCGGTTGCTGTCCGACCAGATCGGCACCTTCGCCCAGTCGGTCCCCCAGCTCCTCGAGGACCTGACGACCTGGGCCGCCGAGCGTTTCGGCGTCGAGCTGGACTACCAGACCATGCTCGACAAGCTCGGGGTCGGCACCTCGACGCTGACGACGATCGCGCAGAACCTCGCGGGTGGCGTCCTCGGCTTCGTCGCCTCGGTCGTGGCGGCCGCCTTCAGCACCCTGACCTTCGCCTTCTTCACCTACTACTTCTCCGCCGACGGACCCCGGCTGCGACGCTGGATCGCCCAGCTCGTGCCGCCGCGGCAGCAGGAAGTGTTCGGCCTCGCGTGGGAGCTGGCGGTGCGCAAGACCGGCGGCTACGTGACGGCACGCATCGTGCTCGCGGCGATCTGCGGCAGCCTGACCGCACTCTTCATGCTCATCATCGGGATGCCCTACTGGCTCGCGCTGGGGATCTGGACCGGCGTCGTCGCGCAGTTCGTGCCAACGGTCGGTACCTACATCGCCATCGCCCTGCCCGTCATCATCGGGCTCATCGGCGAGAACCCCTGGCAGGGCCTGGCCGTGCTCGCCTTCGCGATCGTCTACCAGCAGATCGAGAACGTCACGCTCGAGCCGCGGATCTCGGCGTCGGCCGTCGACGTGCATCCCGCCGTGTCCTTCAGCGCCGTGCTCTTCGGGGCTTCCCTCTTCGGGATCGGTGGTGCCTTCGTCGCCGTTCCGGTGACCGCTCTGCTCCTCGCGTTGTTCGACGTCTACTCGCACAAGTACGAGCTGGTTCCCGACCTCGCGGAGCTGCAGCCCGGCGAGCGAGAGGTGGTGGACGCACCAGAGGAGGCCGACGACACACGCGGCCGCCTTCGCCGCCTCCTCGGGCGCCGCTCCTGAGCCCACGCCGTATGCCGCTGAGCCGGCTGCCGCTGTCTCAGGAGTCCGCGTCGTGGTCGGCGAGCGCGCGCTCGGCGGCGTCCTCGGCGGTCTCACGCCGGTTCCGCTCAGCAGTGGCCTGGTCGAGCTCGCCGGTGACCTTGGCCAGTCGCTCAAGGGCCGTCGCCAACCGGCGCTCCAGGTCGGCGATCCCCTCGGTGACCTCCTCCTGGCGCGCGGACAGCACGGCGACCTGGCGGTCGGCCTCCCGGGTCGCGTCCCTCGCGACGTGGAGGGCTCCGACGAGTCGGTTGCGCTGAGCCTCGCGCTTGGCCCGACGTCGCTCCTCGAGGTCGATGGTCGACATCTCCTCCCCGCCGGCTCGGCCACCCTCCCCCTCGATGACTGCCAGCGCTGGCTCGTCGTCGTCGATCGCGACGGCACCCTCGATGTCGACCGAGCCGAATCCGGAGTAGCTGATGGCTTTGACCAGGGCGCCGGTGAGGACCTTCTTCTCCGCCTCCTCATCACCGATGAGCGCGACGAGGGTCTCGTGCACCTCGGCCAGGGCACCGGCACCGACGGACTGCCCGGCATCCTTCGCGGCCGCCGTGATCTCGAGCCCGAGTGCGTCGATGCGCTTGGCGCGCTCGCGGCCGAGGGCCCGGAGCTGGTCGGCGTCGAGGGTGCGCTGGGCCTCCCGAAGCAGCTCGGCGAAGTTCCGGAACTCGGCGAGGTCATCGGGGCGCGTGCGCACGAAGTGGTTGATCGCCCACGCGGCGATGGTCGGTTTGCGAAGCGCGCCGATCTGCTTCGCGAGATCCGCGTCGCCGGCGTCCTTGGCCTCTGCCACCAGCTCCCCGCGAAGCGGGGTGAATCGGTTCGGAGGGGCGGCGTAGAGCTGCTGCACGGCGGCTCGCAGGTGGAGGATCACGACCTCATTGTGTCGGTCATCGACGCAGTCCTCACCTCGATCGAGCCCATCCCCCAGCCGATCGAGTGAACAGCTTCCGGGCCGAAAGCCGTTCACTCGATTGGTTCTGGCTCGGTATGGGCCGGTCCACTTGGCCCGAAATGGACCTGCCTCCCGCCCGTGGGTTGAGCCAAGGTGGACCCATGGTCTGGATCTGTGCAACGTGTGGGGTGGAGACCGCGGACAGCGCGAGCCCGCCCCCGACGTGCGCGATCTGCGAGGACGAGAGGCAGTGGGTACCCGCTGAGGGGCAGCAGTGGACCACCCTCGAAGCCTTGCGGGACAGGGGGACCCGCATCGTCATCACCGAGGTCGAGCCCGACCTCTGGGGATTGCGGGCGGAGCCCACGGTCGGCATCGGACAACAGATGATGCTCATCCGGACGCCGGAGGGGACGCTGCTGTTCGACTGTGTCGGCTATGTGGACGACGCCGCGGTCGAGTTCGTGCGCGGGCTTGGCCCGACACTCGCCGTGGCCGCGAGCCACCCGCACATGTACGGCGTCCAGACCGAATGGGCCAAGAACCTCGGCGCACCCGTGATCCTCGCGGATCGCGACCGCGAGTGGGTTCGGCGGCCCGAACTCGTCGAGTTCTATGACGAGCACCGTGAGGTGGCTCCCGGCCTGACCCTCCACCGGGTCGGGGGCCATTTCGCGGGACAGACCGTCGTGGAGTGGGCCACCGGCAACGACGGCCGCGGTGTGCTGCTCGCGGGCGACGCCATCTTCACCAACCCGGACCGCAGGACGGTCAGCTTCATGCGGAGCTACCCGAACCGCCTGCCCCTGTCGGGCGACGTCGTCCAGCGGATCGCCGACCAGGTCGAGGACCTGCACTTCGACCGGCTCTACAACAACTTCGGCGCGGCGGTCCCCTCGGACGCGAAGGCCATCATCCGCTACTCCGCCGACCGTCACGCGGCCTGGGTGCGCGGCGACTACGACCACCTGACCTGACCCCTCGACGCCCCGTCGAGTGGGCACTCCGCGCCGGGCCGGATTCCCGTCGAGTGTGCACTCCGCGCCGTGCGCCAACTGCACACTCGACCGAACGGGCGGGCACACTCGACCGCCCGGGCTCAGGGCGTGGATCCGACCAACGTGGTCAGGGCCGCCCGGGCGCCGACCATCGCCGGGCCGTACCAGGTGAGCAGGCGCCCGCTGCAGAGCGCGGTGCGGGTGTGCGCGAAGGCCTCCGGGCCGTCGTCAGCGGTGAAGACGTAGGGCTCGTCCGGCAGGAGGACGACGTCGATGTCCGGTCGGTCGAGGTCCGCGAGCTCCACGTGGGGATAGCGGTCACGGTGACCGTCGAACACGTTGCGCCAACCGAGCCGAGCCACCAGGTCGCCGGTGAAGGTGTAGCTGCCGACGACCATCCACGGGTCGCGCCAGATCGCGATCGCGACGTCGACGGTGGGCTCGGGAACGGGCCCAGCCCACTCCGTCCGAGCGGCGGTCAGCCAGTCAGGAACTCCCGCGCCGAGAACGTCAGCGAAGAGTCGCTCGAGCGAGTCCAAGGCGCCGGGCACGGTCTCGATGTCCGTCACATAGACCGGCACGCCGCTCTCGCGCAGGCGCCGGACGTCGAGCTCGCGGTTCTCCTCCTTGTTCGCGACAACGAGGTCCGGCTCCAGGGCCCGGATGGCGTCGAGATTAGGGTTCTTCGTCCCTCGGACCCGCTCGACGTCGAGGTCGGCCGGATGGGTGCACCAGTCCGTCGCCCCGACCAGCCGGTCGGGACACGTCGCAGCGATGGCCTCGGTGAGGGACGGCACCAGCGACACGACTCGCCGTGGGCTGGAAGCGAGCTCAGCGGCATACCCCAGGTCGTCGACAAAACGCATAGGCAACCACGCAGGCCTTTCGGGGGGACACGGGGGCGCAGGCCGCTCGCGGCCGTGAGCCCCCGTGGGTCTACACGTTGCGACGGTACTGGCCGCCGACCTCGAAGAACGCCTCGGTCACCTGCTGGAGGGAGCACACGCGAGCCGCGCGCATGAGGACGTCGAAGACGTTGCCTCCCTCGATGGCGACCTGACGGAGCTCCTCGAGAGCAGACTTCGCCTCTACCTCGTGCTCCTTCTGGAACGCGCGCACCCGGGAGAGCTGGCTCTGCTTCTCCTCCTCGGTGCCGCGGGCCAGCTCGATCGTCTTCGGCTCCTCCTCGTCCGCATGTGGGTGCCGGAAGGTGTTGACCCCGATGATGGGCAGCGAACCGTCGTGCTTGCGGTGCTCGTAGAGCATCGACTCGTCCTGGATCCGCCCACGCTGGTAGCCGGTCTCCATCGCGCCCAGGACGCCGCCGCGCTCTGTGATCTTGTCGAACTCGCGCAGCACGGCCTCCTCGACGAGGTCGGTCAGCTCGTCGACGATGAACGAGCCCTGGAGCGGGTTCTCGTTGACGGCCAGGCCCCACTCCCGGTTGATGATGAGCTGGATGGCGAGGGCCCTGCGCACCGAGTCGGCGGTCGGGGTCGTCACCGCCTCGTCGAAGGCGTTGGTGTGCAGCGAGTTGGCGTTGTCGTAGATCGCGCAGAGCGCCTGCAGCGTCGTGCGGATGTCGTTGAACTGCATCTCCTGCGCGTGCAGCGAGCGGCCCGACGTCTGGACGTGGTACTTCAGCTTCTGCGAGCGGTCGTTGGCGCCGTACTTCTCCTTCATCGCCACCGCCCAGATGCGACGGGCGACCCGGCCGAGGACGGTGTACTCCGGGTCCATGCCGTTGCTGAAGAAGAACGACAGATTCGGGGCGAAGTCGTCGACGTTCATGCCCCGCGCGAGATAGCTCTCGACGTAGGTGAAGCCGTTCGCGAGCGTGAAGGCGAGCTGGCTGATCGGGTTCGCCCCGGCTTCGGCGATGTGGTACCCGGAGATCGACACCGAGTAGAAGTTGCGCACCTTGTGCTCGATGAACCACTGCTGGATGTCCGCCATCATCTTCAGCGAGAACTCGGTGCTGAAGATGCAGGTGTTCTGGCCCTGGTCCTCCTTGAGGATGTCCGCCTGGACGGTGCCGCGGACGTTGGCGAGGGCGAACTCGCGGATCTCGTCCGCCTCGGCCCCGCTCGGCTCGCGGCCCTCACGCTCGCGGAACCGTTCGAGCTGCTGGTCGATCGCGGTGTTGAGGAAGAAGGCGAGGATCGTCGGCGCCGGGCCGTTGATCGTCATGGAGACGCTCGTCGTCGGCGAGACGAGGTCGAAGCCGTCGTAGAGCGCCTTCATGTCGTCGAGCGTCGCGATGGAGACGCCGGACGTGCCGACCTTGCCGTAGACGTCAGGCCGCGGGTCCGGGTCGCGGCCATAGAGGGTCACCGAGTCGAAGGCCGTCGACAGGCGCGTCGCCGGCTGACCCTCGGAGAGCAGCTTGAACCGACGGTTCGTCCGGAACGGGTCGCCCTCCCCCGCGAACATCCGCGCCGGGTCCTCGCCCTCCCTCTTGAAGGGGAAGACGCCAGCCGTGTAGGGGAAGTAGCCGGGCAGGTTCTCCCGGCGCAGGAACGACACGAGCTCGCCGTGGTCCCGGTAGCGCGGCAGGGCGACGCGCGGGATCTTGTTGCCCGACAAGGACTCTCGGGTCAGGACGTTGCGGATCTCCTTGTCGCGGATCGTGACGACCTGCTCGTCGCCGGAGTACGACTCGACGATTGTGGGCCAGGCGGCCAACTGGTCCGCCACCTCGGTGGGCAGGTCACTGCGGGCGCCCTCGAGCAACGCGTCGACCCCGGCCGCGTCAGAGCCGGCCTCGGCGAGCTCCGCGCTCACGGCCTCGAGGCGCTGCACGCGGGCCGCTTGGGCTGCATAGTCCTTCGTCATGGCGTGGTAGTCGCGAACGGTCTCGCTGATCTCGGCGAGGTAGCGCACCCGCGAGGACGGCACGACGGTGGCGATCTTGGTCGACTGCTTCGTCGACACGGCCGGGAGCGCACCCTCCTCGACCGGCATGCCCTTCTCGGCGAGCAGTCCGCGCAGCTCCTGGTAGAGGGCCGTGACGCCGTCGTCGTTGAACGTCGCGGCGCTCGTCCCGTAGACCGGCATGTCGGCCGGGCCCTTGCCGAAGGCCTCGCGGTTGCGGACCATCTGCCGGCCCACGTCGCGCAGCGCGTCCTCGGCCCCGCGGCGCTCGAACTTGTTGATGGCGATGACGTCGGCCCGGTCGAGCATGTCGATCTTCTCGAGCTGGCTGCTCGCGCCGAACTCCGGCGTCATGACATAGAGGGACACGTCGGCGTAATCGACGATGGCCGCATCGCCCTGACCGATTCCGGGCGTCTCAAGGATGATGAGGTCGAAGCCGGCGGACTTCGTGATCGCGATGACGTCGTCGAGGTTGGCCGGCACCTGGCTGTGACCGCGCGTCGCGAGGCTGCGGAAGAACGCGCGGTCGCCGTCGAGCGATGACATCCGGATGCGGTCCCCGAGCAGCGCGCCGCCGCCACGGCTGCGCGTCGGGTCGATGGCGAGAACGGCAACGCGCAGCTTGTCCTGCTGGTCGAGGCGGAGGCGGCGCAGCAGCTCGTCGGTGAGCGAGCTCTTGCCCGAGCCGCCGGTGCCGGTGATCCCGAGGATCGGGACCTGGCGCCGGGTGGCGGCCTCGCGGATCGCGTCCAGGCTCGCGGCGTCGACGTCGCCCTCCTGCGCACCGGTGATGGCGCGGGCGATGGCGGCGCGCTCACCCGAGAGCACGGCGTCGACGGTCGCTGCCTTGACGTCCCACGGGTCGAAGTCGCAGTCCTTGACGACCGTGTTGATCATGCCGGCGAGCCCGAGGCGCTGGCCGTCCTCGGGACTGAAGATCGTGACGCCGGAGTTGCGCAGGCGAGCGATCTCGTCGGGGACGATGACGCCGCCACCGCCGCCGACCACCTTGATGTGCCCGGCGCCGTTCTCCCGCAGGAGATCGACGAGGTACTCGAAGTACTCGACGTGCCCGCCCTGGTAGGACGAGACGGCGACGCCCTGCACGTCCTCCTCGATCGCCGCGTCGACGACCTCCTGGACCGAGCGGTTGTGCCCGAGGTGGATCACCTCGGCCCCCTGGCTCTGCATGATGCGCCGCATGATGTTGATCGACGCGTCATGGCCGTCGAAGAGGCTCGATGCCGTGACGATGCGGACGTGGTGAGCCGGCTGGTGCAGCTTGGGCTTCTGGTTGCTCACGAGGGGCCTCCGGGCAGGGATGCGGCGGTGTGGCGGTTCAGCGCTGACTCGGAAAATACTAGGACTTCCTACTAATGGACGTCAACGCGTCCTGCGCCCTACCATGTGCGCATGACGGTTGGCGGCAGGCGGGGTCTCGACTTCGACCCGATCGAGCGCGCGCGTTCACAGTGGGTCGAAGCGGGATGGTCCGAGGCCGCCGACGGCATGGCCGCGATCACCTCCCTCATGCGCGCCCACCAGATCGTCCTCGCCCGCGTGGAGGCGTCACTCAGGCCGCTGGGGCTGACGTTCGCCCGCTACGAGGTGCTCATGCTGCTGTGGTTCAGCAAGCGCGGCTCCCTGCCGATGAAGGTCATCGGTTCCCGCCTCCAGGTGCACCCGACGAGCGTCACCAACGCCGTCGACCGGCTGGAGGACGCCGGGCTGGTCACCCGGTCCACGCACCCCGACGACCGCCGGGCCTATCTCGTGGAGCTCACGTCCTCGGGTCGCGAGCTCGTCGAGCGGGCCACGAAGGCCCTCAACACCGAGGTCTTCGAGCAGCCGGTCCTCTCGCCGCGGGACCAGCGCACGCTCGTCGGCGTCCTGACCCGACTCCGTCACAGCGCCGGCGACTTCTAGCAACCTTCACACGCTCTTGCCGTATGCCGCTGAGCCCGCTCCCCGAGGAATCTGCACTCAGGTGGTGGGCCGGCTCACTCGCTTCAGCGCCCGCCATTCCAGGGCTCACGCCTCGCAGGGCCGCCCGCACTGACCGGGAAGAGTTCCGGCTCCCGAAATCCCTTGGCAGAGAAGGCGTTCTCGACCGAGCTGCCGATGTCGTCGACACCTGACGCGGGAACGATCGCGATGGCAGAGCCGCCGAAGCCGCCGCCGGTCATCCGCGCTGCGAGCGCCCCGGCCGCACGGGCGGTCTCCACAGCGGTGTCAAGCTCGGCGCAGGAGATCTCGAAGTCATCGCGCATCGACCGGTGCGATGCCTCGAAGACGCGTGAGAGGGCTGCGAAATCATCCGCCTCCAGCGCCGCGAACGTGCGGGTCACCCGGTCGATCTCTGTCAGGACGTGGCGGACCCGGCGACGCAACAAGTCGCTGGACAGGCGGCGCAGCGACCCATCGAGGTCTGCGAGCGCCACGTCACGCAGCGAACCGACGCCGAGCTCGGCCACGGCGGCGGCACACTCCTCGCGCCGGTTGCCGTACTGACCGTCGTCGAGGGAGTGCACCGCACGCGTGTTCATGACGAGGAGGGAGAGCCCATGCGCGGCGAGGTCGAAGGGCACGTGCCGGGGCGCGACGTCACCGTCGAAGTCGAGCAGCAGGGCGGTATCGCGGCGGGCCAGCAGTGACGCGGACTGGTCCATGCCACCCGTTGGGGCACCCGCCACGTCGTTCTCGGCACGGACGCAGACCTGGGCCAGGGCGCGCCGGCCTTCATCGCCATCGAAACCCTCGAGGGCGAAGAGATCGACCGCCGCCACGGCCATGGCGCACTCGAGCGCAGCCGAGCTGGACAGCCCGGACCCAAGTGGCACTCGGCCGTCCACGACGACGTCAAGGCCGCCGACCCGGTGGCCGGCCTGCTCGAGCGCCCACAGGACCCCGATCGCGTAGGCGGCCCAGCCCCCGCGGCTGCCCTGGAGGAGGCCGTCGAGCGGGATCGTTCGCTCGCCCGGCACCTGCCGCGAGAGGATCCGGACGAGCCGGTCGTCCCGGCGGCGCGCGGCGACGTAGGTCCGACGCGGGATCGCCACGGGCAGGCAGAGTCCGTGGTTGTAATCGGTGTGCTCACCGATGAGGTTGACCCGACCAGGGGCTGACCAGACACCGGAGGGCTCCTCTGCGAAGGCGTCTCGGAAAGCGCCGGCGAGCGCATCGGGGACAGTGCTCAACTCCAAGGCGCTCAGGCTCCGCCCGCCACGAGAAGGCGTCCGCGGACCCGGCCGGATTCAAGCAGCTCGCCCAGGTTGCGCTCCTGCTCCTTGACCGTGGTGAACCGAGGGTCTGCCGCATGAGCGTCGCGGACCGCTACCTCGACCTCGTCCTCGAGCCGCTGCCAGGTCGCGTCAGCGGGAGCGAGGTCATCCGACCAGACCGCGTCAAGCACCATGAACCCGGCGGCGCCCAGCAGCCAGGTCAGCTCCTCCTCAGACGGGAAGGCATTACCCCAGGGCACGTCAAACGAGTCACTGGTCGACATGACGACGAGGAGCCCGAGCCGACCCTTCGGCCGCAGCACGCGCCTCAGCTCCGCGAGCCAGACCCCTTTCTCGTCCGTGGTGCAGAGCGTGCCGAGCGACCAGGCAAAGCGGAACGATCCTGAGGCGAAGGGAAGCCGCGCACCATCCCCTACCAAGGAGGGGAGGCCGAAGAGGGACGCTGCGCCTGCAGCTGCCTGACGCATCGGCTCGACACACACGGGACGCAATGCCGTGTGCATCGTGGCGTAGGCGGCCGGCCCGCCGAGGCCCGCCCCCAGGTCGAGGAGACGGCCCGACGCATGCGGCCCGAGCCGGGTGAGGAGCCAGTCGAGGCCCGAAGGACGACCGCTACCCCGGCAGGCAGCCGGGATCGCGTGGTCCGGCCCGAGGTCGCTGACGGCCTGCCGAGTCCAGGCCGCCATCGTCCCGAACTCGTCCTGCATCTGCTCGTCCACGCCCATGCACCACTCCTACCCGAAGCCTGACCGGCTCTGTCGAGATACGCCCGGTTCGTCACGCTACGTTGGCGCCGTGACGATGGCGATACCGGTAGCCGCGCGGCGGACGCCACGCTGGCTCGTGTGGCACGGGCACCTGCGTCTCGCGCTGCTCGCGGCACTCCTCGTGTTCGCGGCCGTTGTGCCAGCTGTGGGTACCCGTAGCGCTTCCCTCTCCGACCTGCGGGCTGTCATCGAGGCGGGCCGCGTCGACCAGGTCAGCGTGACCGGTGCCCTCCCGCCCGGGGCGACCGGGTCCAGCACGGCCCACCTCCTCTGGCAGGACGGCTTGATCGCCCGCGTCACCACCGTGCTGCACCTGAGCGACGGCTCGCAGGCCACTTCGCCCGGGCTCGCAGACCTCGACCACCTCGTCGGCGACATCGGTCACGAGCTGAGCGTGGGCGGCAAGCACGTTTCCCTGAGGGCGGTCACCCAGGTTCAGGGGCCGGGGTACAGCACATCGTTAGCCGGGTGGCACCTGCCGCTCTGGATGAGTCCGGTGGGAGGCGTGCTCTGGATCGTCGCCGTGCTCCTGCTGGCCACCGGGCCAGAGCCTCGCTGGGCGACGCGCTGGGCCTGGTTCTGGGCTTTCATCACCCCCCTCGCGGTTGTCGCGATGCCGCTCTTCGCCCTTGGGTCCGTCCCTCTCCCTGGCAGGCCGGCACCCCGCCGCCCCGGTCGCCGTCTGACCGGGGGTTGGGCTTTCCTGCTCGTCGGCCTGATCGTTACGGTCTTCGACTTGCGCAGTTGATGCGGCGCAGCCGAGCGAGGTCAGCCGCGCACCAGTCGGCGCAGGTCCGTTGACGGGTCCGCCACGGCATCCGGGTCGACCCGGATGGCACGGTCGATGAGGCGCCTCGCGGCACGCACGGCCTTGGAGTCATCGACCGCCACGGCGCCCACGACCACCCCATCGTGGATGGCAAAGGCCGAGAAGGGCGGCGCCCCGAGGGTCCCTCGCACGACAACCTGCCCGGCCCCGAGGTCGCCGACGACCTCGACGTGGAGGCCATGTCGATCGGTCCAGAACCAGCTCGCCGTGGGGATCGGCGTGGGGTTGCCGAGAATGGTGGCCGCGGCCCGCTCGCCGTCGAGCCGAGCGGCCTCCCAGTGCTCGGCACGGGGCTGGACCAGGCCGTCGACCCGCACCTCGGTCGCGTCGCCGATCGCGAGGACCGCCGGGTTCGAGGTCACTTGGCGCCCATCGACGATGACTCCGCGACCCGTGGTCAGACCCGCCGCCTGCGCCAGCGACGTCTCCGGAACCATGCCGAGGGCCAGGACGGCTCGGTCGACGACGAGGCTGCCCTGGCCGTGTGTGAGGTGCGCCGTGAGCGGCGCCGCAGGCCCCTCTCCCGTCGACTCGAACCGCTCGACACCGCACTGGCGCACCGTGACTCCGTGTGCCCGGTGGACATCGTGCAGCCACTGGGCGACGGGCTCGCCGAGGACCCGGGCGAGCGGCGGCGAGACGACATCGACGAGCGTCACGTCGGCGCCGAGTCCCGTCAGCGTGGAGCTGACCTCTGCGCCGATCAGCCCGGCGCCGACGACGAGGAAGCGAGCGCCCGGGCTCGCGGCCGCGCGGAGCCGGTCCGCGTCGTCGACGGATCGGAGCACATGGACGCGCTCGCTGTCGGCGCCGGGAATCGCCGGCCGGGCCGCTCGACCGCCCGTGGCGAGGACGACGCGCCACGCCGCCAGCGTCCTGCCGTCCTCGGTCTCGACGACGCGCTCACCTGGGCGCAGCGCGGCGACGCGCGTGCGCGTGAGCAGCCGCACGTCGTGGTCGTCGTACCACTCGGGCTGCTCGAGCGCGATGTCCGTCAGTGCGCGGGTGCCGGCGAGGTACTCCTTGCTGAGGGGCGGCCGGTCGAGCGGGTGCTGCGCATCGTCAACGAGGGTGATCTCGCCCGAGAAGCCGCCGGACCGAAGGGCTGCGGCGGTGCTGATGCCGCCGATCCCGCCACCGACGATGACCACCTGCTGCGGAACGCCCATGTCCAGTGAGGCTACCCATCACCCGGAGTGCCGGACGGACGTGCCCGCTCGCGGAGCGTCAAGAGAGCGGCCGTATGCCGCTGGGCTCACTTTCCCGGCCACCCTCCACGGGCACGTGGCCGGGGAGCCGGCTCAGCGGCATACGGCCTGGGGTGGCGTCACTGGCGGCGCCGCTTGCGGTCGCTGTCGTGCAGCTCCGGGTGAACGTCCACGGGTAGCTCCTCGAGCGTGCCCTCCCCCGGAGTCGCCACACCCCAGCCCTCAGTCGTCACGCTGTCGACGGGCGGGTTGCCAACGAGATGGGAACGCTCGGCCCCCTCCGGGTGGTCAACGCGGGCCTGCATCGTGTCCTCCACGTGGCGGTTGAGCGTCTCCGTGGGGAGTCCCTGGTCCTTCGTGCCGCGCCGGGGGTTCAGCATGATCAGCCCGACGACGAGCAGGATGACCATCCCCAGCATGAAGAACAGACCAACTCGATCACCCATGGCTCCTCCTGGATGCCGTGTGGATTGACCCGTCTTCTCGAAGGTACCCGAAACTACCGCCGCCCAACAGCGTTCGGGCATCGCGGCGGTCGGCGCGACTGGTCGAGCGTCAGGCGGCGCGGCGACGATCCGCTTCCGCCGCCTCGCGCTGCTCGCGCGCCCGCTTGGCCTTCGTCACCTTCGCGAGGCGCTCGGCCCTCAGCTGCGCCGTGGGGTCGCTCGTCTCGCCGAGCTGTGCCGGACCGAAGAACGTCAGACCGAGCTTCCTCAGCTGAAAGCCGATGCGGTATCCGATCGACAGGCCCTCGTTGTCGCCCTTGCCAGCCATGGTGCTCACTTCCGATATAGTTCGTGTGCTAATCATTAGTGTACTGGCTGGAGGGGTCGCCGATGCCGGACGTCCACGATGCGAGGGACGCCCTCTCGACCAGCCTGCTCCCTGGCTCGGCGCCGGACGACCTGCTCAGGCTCGACCGACAGGTGTGTTTCGCCTTGTCGGTGGCCTCGCGCAACGTCATCGCGCTCTACCGACCCGTGCTCGAGCCGCTGGGCCTGACCCATCCGCAGTATCTCGTCATGCTCACCCTGTGGGAGCGAGATTCCTTGACCGTCAAGCAGATCGGGCAGCTCCTCAGCCTTGAACCGGCCACCCTCTCCCCGCTGCTCAAGCGTCTGGAGCGGGCTGGCCTCATCAGGCGTGACCGCCACCCCGCCGACGAACGTGCTCTCGCCGTGACGCTGACCGACGAGGGCCGCTACCTGCGCGAGCGCGCTCTTCAGGTGCCGCCGCAGATTGTTGAGCGCCTGGGGATGGACATCGACGACCTGACGTCGTTGCATGCCGCCCTGACCCGCGTCATCGCCGCGACGCGCCCCTGACCGTTGGCCCCCAACTCGTCGAGTGTGCAAGAGATGCTCCCGTCGTTGCTCCCGGCGGAGTGCCACCAATTGCGCACTCGACGAGGACTCCCCCGACGCGTTCTGCACACTCGACGAGGTGGGGCGCCGCGACGCGCCCCCGACCACCGTGCCGTCCGGCCTAGGTGGTGGCATCCTGAGAGGGAGCGAGGTCGCCGCTTCAGAAGGTGTGGAGGGAGGGCCAGATGGACGAAGGGCACGAGCCCAAGGTCGAGGTTGCGCCGATCCAGTCGGGAGGCGCCCTCAAAGGGTTCATCATCGTCGGGCGGTGGCCCGAGGACACCGTGGAGTGGACGCACTTCCTCCTGCTGGCAGTCCGGATGGCTGCGGTCCCGCACATGCTTCCGAACGGCAGCACCGTGTTCCGGGTCGTCGAGGACATCCCCGACAAGGCGCCCGAGCACTCGGTGGGGCTCGTCCTCGCCGAGGGCCAGTTCATCGGTGAGCACCCCCTGCGGCCGGGCCAGTTCGCCGACCCCCTGCCCCCCGGCCTTGCCGTGCTGCACCCGCCCTCGAGCACCGTGGCGTCGTTGCCGGAGTACGAGACCGCCTCTGGCTGCCTGCTCCTACCGGGCCTGCCGCACCTCGGGCTCGCCCACAGGGCCGCGTGGATCGAGGCCGACAGCCACGGGACCGTGACTCGCCTCGCCGCGGTGGACGGCATCGACCCCGAGGACGACGCAGACACCGCTGCCCTGTCGCTGCTCCTCGCCTCCTGAGTCACCAGTGAACCCCATGGAGAGCGATCCGGCCGGGCCCGAGGTGACTCATCGGGTCGTCAGCGGCGTCCTGACCCGGGGCGATCGGGTGCTGATGTGCCATCGGCGAGCGGATCGGGCCTGGTACCCGGATGTGTGGGACTTCCCAGGTGGCCACCTCGAGGACGGCGAGACGCCGCACGCTGCCCTGATGCGAGAGCTCCGCGAGGAGCTGGGGATCGAGTCCGACGGCGACGGCACGTTCGTGGCGCGCTGGATCGCGGACGACTCATCGGAGGACATCACCTTCCTTCACGTGCACGACTGGCAGGGAGAACTGGTCAACCAGGCGCCGGACGAACACGACGACCTCGACTGGTTCACGCTCGGGGAGGCGCTGTCGCTCGCGCTCCCCGACCCGCGCTACGAGGCGTTGCTCCGCGACCTGCTGACGCCGGCCTCACGCCAACCGGACGTGGAGGACTGACAACTCGCTCCCGGGATAGCGGCCCCGCCTGACCCACGTCTGCCAGGGGATGATCATGCCGCATCGCCACCAAGCACCTATGTCTATAGTTGTCCATGGACATGAGGAGGCGAGAGTGACATGAGCACACCGGCGAGAGTTGCGGTGGTCGGCAGCTACGGCGTCGGCCTGACGATGCGCCTGCCGCGGGTGCCCGTCGGGGGAGAGACCGTCGCCGGGCGGCGAGTTCTCCTCGGGCCACGGAGGCAAGGGCTCCAACGCAGGCTGTGGGCGCGGCCCGGCTCGGAGCCGACGTCACCCTCCTCACAGCCATCGGCGCGGACTCGATGGGCGACGGGGCACGCCGGCTCTGGGCGGAAGAGGGCGTCGACGCCTCCGCCATCGTCACCGTCCAGAGCGCCGCGACGATGGTCGGGATGATCCTCGTCGAGCCCTCCGGCGAGAACCGAATCGTCATCGCCACCGGTGCCCTCGACCACCTCAGCACCGAGCACGTCACCTCCTTCCGGCGCCAGCTCGCGGATGCGGACATCGCCGTCGTGTCCCTCGAGATCCCGCTGGCCACCGCCGTCACCGCCCTGCGCGCAGCGCGCGAGGCGGGCACGAGAACTCTGCTCAATCCGCTCCTGCCCAACCGCTTCCGGAGAGTGCGTGGCAGGACATCGACGTCCTCACCCCGAACCGCACCGAGGCGGCGATCCTCCTCGGCCACGACCCCGACGCGCAAGAGTCCGCCTACGACCTCGCCGCACAGCTGCACGCCAAGGGAGTCGGCACCGTCGTCATCACCCTCGGCGCGGATGGAGCCTTCGTGCATGACGCCGAGGGCGCGCGCACCATCCCGGCCGCGACCTCCCGTGCCGTGGTCGACACCACCGGCGCGGGCGACAGCTTCACGGCGGCGCTCGCCGTCGCTCTCGCCGAAGACCAGTCCATCGACGCCGCAACGCGGTTCGCAGCACTCGCAGGCGCTCACACCGTCTCAATCCCGAGGTGATCCCGGCACTCCCCCGTCGCGACGACCTCGACTCCCCCAACCGCGCAGCCTCCCAAACCGAACCACGCACGGCACCCGAGCGTGAGCACGGAAGCGAGCTCAGCGGCATCCGGCATCAAGGAAGGAACCCCATGACCGACTTCACCGCCCTCTCTGCACGGGAGCTCGCGCCCTACATCCAGCACACCCTCATCGCCGTCGGCACGACGCGCGACGAGACGGTCGCCCACGCGAAGGAGGCGGTCGAGTACGGCTTCGACGCCGCGATGGTCGCCGGCTCGTGGGTCGCCCTCGACGGCGGAGGTGGTCAAAGGCACGGGCGTCACGGTCGCGTCCGCACTCGACTTCCCGCACCGTCGGGGTCATGACGAGCGCTGGCAAGGCCGCTGAGGCAGCGGAGCTCGTCCGACTCGGCGCCGACGAGATCGACATGGGCGTGCAGGTCGGGTGGCTGCGGAGCGGCGACTTCGATGGCTTCCGCGAGGACATCGCCGGTGTGGTGCGGGCGGCGGGCGTGCCGGTCAAGGTGATGCTCGAGCTGCCGCTGCTCGACCGATGCCGAGAAGGCCGCTGCCGTCGAGCTAGCCTGTGAAGCCGGCGCCGCCTACCTCAAGAACGCGTCGTCCGGGCAGATCGAGGTGGCGAGCCCGGAGTCGATCCGCTACCTCGTCGAGCGCGCCCCCGAGGGCGTCCTCGTCAAGGCCTCAGGCGGGATCAAGTCCCGCCAGCAGGTCGTCGAGCTGCTCTCCGCGGGGGCCGCGAAGGTCGGCACGAGCGCCGGGATTGCCATCGTTACCGACACGAGCGACGCTCGGACTCAGAGCTATTGAGAGGATGCCGTATGCCGCTGGGCTTGCTGAGCGCGGACGCCTCCCAGGTGCCTGCGACGTTGCACTCCAGGATCTCCGCGTGGTTGCGCGGGCAGATCGCGAGCGGCGCGTGGCCGGCGCACTACCGGCTCAAGCCGGAGCCGGAGCTCGCGGCGGAGCTCGGCGTGAGCCGCGGACGCTGCGACGAGCGCTGTCGACGCTCATCGCCGAGGGGCTCTCGTGCAGGTGCGGGGCAAGGGCACGTTCGTGACGGCGACCGTCGTCGAGCCCGCGATCGCGCAGAAGCTGACGAGCCTGTCGGAGGACTTCGCCGATGCGGGGTGCCGCTGTCGACGCGGGTCCTGGACTGCTCGGTCGTCGGAGCACCGGCGCCGGTCGCGGCGCTGCTCGACACCCTTGCCGGCCAGCCGATCCTGCGGCTCGAACGGTTGCGGAGCACGACCGCCGGGCCGGTCGCGCTGCTCGCCAACTTCATCCGCACCGACCTGGCGCCGGGTCTCGACACGGTCGACTTCGAGCAGGAGACGCTGTTCGGCGTACTCGCCTCGCGGTATGGCCTGCACATCGCAACGGGTCGACGGACCTTCTCGGCGACGGCTGCGCAGGCCGAGACAGCGGGGCTGCTCGAGGTGCCGATGGGGGCACCGCTGCAGCATCTGGAGCAGGTGACCTACCTCGCGTCCGGTTCGCCGATCGAGTACTCCGACGTGTGGATCCGGTCGGACCGGCTGCGCGTCACGTCGATCCTGACCCGCCACTGACCACTGAAGGCCCTTGGGCCACAAGGAGATCGTTGTGACCGTCCCATTCATTCTCGACACCGACACCGCGCAGGACGACTGCGTCGCGCTCATCGCCGAGCCTGCTCGACCCGGAAGCGGACCTGCGGGCCATCACCATGGTGGCCGGCAACGTCGGCTTCGACCGGCAGGTGCGCAATGCGCAGATGAGCCTCAGCGCGGCCGGCCGCCTGGGATCGGTGCCCATCCACCTGGGCTGCCGGCGCCGCTGGTGCTGCCGTGGGTCTCGGCCGAGAACGTCCACGGCGACGGCTCCGGCGGCCTCGACATGGACTTCGCCGGGACGGTGACCGAGGACGAGCACGGGGTCGATGCGCTCATCCGGCTGACGGCCGAGTCGCCGGGCGAGATCTCGGTCGTCGCAACAGGTCCGCTGACGAACATCGCGATGGCGGCCGTCAAGGACCCGGACTTCGTCCGGAACGTCAAGAGCCTGGTCATCATGGGCGGCTCGAACAACGGCCGCGGGAACATCAGCGCGGCTGGCGAGTTCAACTTCTACGTCGACCCGCACGCCGCGCACGTCGTCTTCGAGGCGGGTTTCCGCGACGTCACCGTCGTGCCGTGGGCGCCGTTGACGCTCAAAGACGCGGTCTTCAGCCGCGAGCAGCTGGCTGGCATCGAGGCGATCGGCATGCCGCTGTCGAAGTTCTTCCTCACGGCCTGCGGGCCGACCCTGGCCTTCGACGAGAGCGTCGGCATCCGGGCACGACGCACCCCGACTCGTTGTCGGTAGGTGTGCTGCTGCACCCCGAGCTGGTCACCGAGGCCGCCGACTACCACGTCGCGGTCGAGATGGGCTCAGCGCTCACCCGCGGCTACTCGGCGATGTCGTGGGGCGTGCACGGGCTCGAGTCGAACGCCGCGTCATCGAGGCGGCGGACGCAGCGGCGTTCTACATGTGGATCTCCGGATTGTTGGCCACCCCGACCGAGCTGAGCCGACCCTTGCGCGGCGGCTTCTTCGACTGAGTCCGCGTGGCCCAGGCCATGGGTCTGGCCCCGCCGTT
Organism: uncultured Actinomycetota bacterium; assembly: GCA_963826445.1. Taxonomy (GTDB): domain Bacteria; phylum Actinomycetota; class Actinomycetes; order Actinomycetales; family Dermatophilaceae; genus Intrasporangium. The sequence goes on along the minus strand of CAWGXD010000013.1, from coordinate 43,140 downwards.
CCTGGCGGGGTCAGGGCGGGCGAGCTAGACGTGCCAGGTGACGCTGGTGGCGGTCACCGTCGCGGTCAGGTCGTGGCGGTGCACGTGGGTGTGATGCCGGCGGCACAGCAGCGCCGTGTTGAGCAGGCTCGTGCGCCCACCGGCCCACCAGTGGACGATGTGGTGCGCGTCGGTCCACTGCGGTGGACAGGTGCAGCCGGGGAAGCTGCATCCGCCATCCCGTTGCCAGAGGGCCGTGCGCAGCCCACCCGTCACCAGGCGTCTGCGGCGGCCCACGTCCAGCGGCTCCCCCGCCGTCCCGAGGACCATCGGGATGATCGCCGCGTCGCAGGCCAGCCGGCGGACAGTCGCGGCGGAGAGCACGTCTCCTGACATCGCCAGGCCAGTGCCGCGCACCCGCCCAGCCAAGACGTCGAGGTCCACGGTGACGACGACCTTGGTCTTGTCGGTGACGGGCAGCTTGGCTGCCGCGGCGACGCCCCGCTCGACGATCTCGACGAGCGCGTCGGCGCGGCGCTTGGCCGGCGACCGCGGATCGGGTGTGACCGTGTGGCCGTGCTTGTCCTTCACCGGACAGGGAGTCGAGAGCGGGTCGATCGCCGACTTGATGACCGCCGCAGCCTCCGGGTCCAGGACACCGCGCATGTTCACCATCCCGGTGCGCGCCGGTTGGCTGAACCAGAGGCCACGCGCGGCCCGACGCCCCTCGTCCACGCGCTCGGCGTCCTCGTCCCTCGGCGGGCGGACCTGATCGGTGTGGTGACGCACGAGCCGGGTGAAGTCCTCCGGGACCAGCTCCGGTGCCTGGTTGACGAGATCGGTCACGGCCGTCGTCACCTCGTCCGGATCCGCGACGCGCTCGACCTGGCGGTGGAACTCGATGATCCGGGCCGCCTTGGCGACCGTGATGTGCTGCATCGTCACCCGAGCCGCGAGCTCGGCCCACCGCTGCTCGGTCATCGCCCGGGCCACGGTGACGTAGTCCCTGGCCTGCCCGGCCGTCAGGTTGGGATCGAGGGATCGCAGCCAATCCGTGACCCGCAGACCCCCCGGCGGCTCCTCACCCCGATCCTGCAGCTCGGCCAGCACGTTGACCAGCATCACCTCGTGCTGCGCGCGCAGCCCGGACAGATGCCCGACCGCGTGCGCCAGCAGGTCCGAGCCGTGCCGCACCAGCGGCCGCCCGAGCAGCGCGTCGACCTTGACCGCGACCGGCTCGTCGAACACCGACGGCTCGCTCGGACCCGGGTAGTTCGCCTCGAACCAGTCCGCGTCCGCGCCATCCAGGTCCAGCTCGGACAGGTCGACCGCCTCCACCTGGCGCGGCAGGAACGGCAGCGGCCCGTCCGCCGACACGTGCGCCCACACCCCGCCCGACGCCCGGCCGCCCACCTCACGCAGCCGCGGACCACGCGCGGCACCCTCGCGGCGCAGGCCCTCGCGGCGCAGGCCCTGCGAGCGCGGGCCCTTCCCCGCCGCGTCCGGACCGGCGCCAGCGGTGTCGGCGCCAGCGCCCAAGGTGGACCAGAACGCCTCCGCAGCAGCCCGGCCGTCGGCCTCGTGCCGCGACTCCACCTCCAACAGGCGCGCCCGAAGCTGCTCGAGAGTTGCCGTGTCCGGGGCCATGACTCAAACCTAGACGCGACCACCGACAACGCTCTGTGGCGCGGATTCCTCGACCTACGCCACATACGTGGCTAGAACGCATGTCGACAGCGGCACTTGTCAAGGTCATTGGCACGACTTGGGAACTCACACCGGCCCCGACCTGTTTTTGCACTCAGTGCACGCGGAGATCTAGCCTAGGTGGGTGCCACCTTCCGAGCCCGCGGCGGACCGTCGTGCCCGAATCCGGGAGCGCCACCACCGGGCCATCATCGACGCCGCGGCTTCCCTGCTGGACTCCAAGGGCGCCGACGGCTTCACGGTCGACGAGCTGGCCAAGCGGGCAGAGGTATCGCGCCGGACCATCTTCAACCACTTCGCGTCGGTCGACGACATCGTCATCGCCGTGTGCACCGAGGTGCTCGGCGACGTGGTCGAAACGTTCGAGTCGCACCCGTCCCCGTCGGCAGGCGCAGGCGCGACCCAGGCCAGCGTCTTCGACGAGATCGCCGAGGCGTTGCGCTCGACCGACCTCGTCACTCCGATCGCCTACCTGACGCGGGTCCTTCGCACCCCCGACCATGACCCGTCGCAGCGCCGGGCGGTCGTCCTCCTGCGCGCCTTCACCGAGGTGAGCGACCGACTCTCCGCTGAGATGCTGCGCCGCCACCCCGAGGCCGAAGAGCTCACGACGCGCCTGCTCGTCAGCTCACTCATCGGCGGCCTGGTCGTCCTCCACACCCACTGGCTCGCCGCCACCGGCGGCTCCGCGGACACGGCGTCCCGAGCGGTGTGGGACGACCTGCTCGACCACCTGATCTTGCGGACCCGAGACGGCTACGCGTCGACGGCTTCGCTTGGCGCACAGACCTCCTGACCCTCCGCTCCCCCGAAAGACTCCTCATGGCTGAATTCCTCTTCCGACTCGGTCAGGCTGCGTCCCGACACGCGCCCCGGGTGATCGCGGCCTGGTTCGCAGTCCTCCTCGCCGCGGGCATTGCCTTCGCGGTCGGCGCGGGCACGCTGACGAGCACGGTGTCGATCCCGGGGACACCGACCGCCCAGGTGACCGAACGGCTTCAGCGGGTCCTCCCTCAGGCGTCGGGCGGGAACGGCTCGATCGTCTTCGAGACCAGCGATGGCTCGCGACTGACCGAGGCGCAGCGGACCGCCATCACTGAGCGCGCCGCCGCGGCGTCGCGGCTGGCCGGCGTCGCGACCGTCGTCGACCCCTTCCGGACCGAGCAGGACCGCGCCGCGCGCCAGCAGGAGCTCGTCAAGGGCCGCGCGCGGATCGAGGATGGCCGCAGGCAGCTCGCCGAAGGTCGGGCACAGCTCGAGGACGGGCAGGCCAAGCTCGACGCAGCCCGGGACCAGGCGAAGGCGAACGGCACCCTGGACCAGCTGGCGCCGGTGCTCGACGCGCAGCAGGCGCAACTCGACGCCGGCCGCCGCGCTCTCGCGGAGCAGGGCGAGCAGCTCACGGCCGGAAGCGAGCAGATCGACCAGGGCGCCCGGCTGCTCGAGCTCTCCGAGGGGATCGGGATGGTGTCCAAGGACGGCACCACGGCGATCGTGACGGTCCTCTTCGACAAGCCGCAGATGGACGTCACCCAGGAGCAGAAAGATGCCGTCATCGCGGCCTTCAGGCAGCCCGTTGACGGGGTCGAGGTCTCCTACTCGGCCGAGCTTGCCAGCGGCATCCCAACGATCCTGGGCGCCGGCGAGGTCATCGGCATCGTTGTCGCCGCCGTGGTCCTCATCGTCATGCTCGGCACTCTCATCGGTGCCGGACTACCGCTCCTCACGGCACTCGTCGGGGTCACCATCGGGGCACTGTTCACGCTGTCCTTGTCAAGCGCGATCGAGATGACCTCGGTGACGCCGGTCCTCGGGCTGATGCTCGGTCTCGCCGTCGGCATCGACTACTCGCTCTTCATCATCAACCGGCACCGCCGCCAGCTGAAACAGGGCTATGCCATCGACGAGTCGATCGGCGTGGCCAACGGCACGTCGGGCAACGCCGTGGTGTTCGCCGGCGCGACGGTGCTCATTGCCCTGCTCGCGCTCAACGTGACGGGCATCCCGTTCCTCGGCCTCATGGGCACGGTCGGTGCCCTGTCCATCGCCATCGCCGTCCTCATCGCCGTCACGCTGACACCCGCGCTCCTCGGCCTCATCGGCGAGCGGATCCTCAGCCGTCGCGAGCGCGCCCGTCTCGCTGCGGGCGACGCAACAGCAGTGGACGATCCTTCGGCTGTGGCGACGGCCCCGGCTGCTTCGGGACCGCGTCTGCGCCCGATGTCCACGCTGCGGGCGGTGGGAAGCATAGTGCTCGGCATCGGCGCCCTCGTCGTCATCGCGCTGCCCGCGCTCGAACTGAGACTGGGGCTTCCCGATGGATCTGCCGAGACCGTCGAATCGACCCAGTACCAAGCCTTCTCGACCGTCTCGGAGAAGTTCGGACCGGGACGCAACGCCCCCCTCCTCGTCGTCGCCAACCTCGTCGGCGTCTCCGGCAGAACCCCCGACGTGACGGTGCAGTCGGCGATCGCCGAAGAGATCTCCACCCAGCAAGACGTCGTCGCGGTGGCTCCGATCGGGCTGTCCGAGGGTCGAACGGTTGCCGCCTTCCAGGTCGTTCCGTCGGGCGGGCCGAACGACCCCTCCACCGAGCAGCTCGTCCACACCTTGCGCGCGCTCGAGCCGATGGGAGGCACCGTCAGCCTCGACGTCGCGGGCTTGGCCAGCGGCAACATCGACATCTCCGGCAAACTGGCCGACGCCCTGCCCGCCTATCTCGGGCTTGTCGTGGGCCTGTCCTTCATCATCCTCATGCTCGTCTTCCGCTCGATCTTCGTGCCGGTCATCGCCACGCTCGGCTTCGTGCTCTCATACTTCGCCGCAATCGGCGGGGTCGTGGCGATCTACCAATGGGGTTGGCTCTCCGGTGTCTTCGGCGTGGACAACCCGGCCCCGATCCTCAGTTTCCTGCCCACGATGCTCGCCGGCATCCTCTTCGGGCTGGCCATGGACTACCAGCTGTTCCTCGGCTCAGGCATGCGGGAGGCGTACGCCCACGGCTCCCCCGCCCGACTGGCCGTGGTCCAGGGGCTTCACGCCGGTCGCAGCGTCGTCACCGCGGCCGCCATCATCATGACCTCGGTCTTCGGTGGTTTCGTCTTCTCCCACAGCGCGATGATCCGGCCGATTGGCTTCGGACTCGCCTTCGGCGTCCTCGTCGACGCGTTCGTCGTCCGCATGCTCATCGTGCCCTCCCTCATGCACCTCGCCGGAGAAAAGGCCTGGTGGTTGCCCCGGTGGCTCCACCGCCGGCTGCCCAACCTCGACGTGGAGGGTGCGGCGCTCGAGCGGCAGCACCCACATGTGCCAGACCGGGAGTCCGCGCCAACCCTGACGAGTTCCTAGACCGCGGTCGAACGTCCCACCACGTCGTCGAGTGTGCAGAAGCTGGCGCTAAAGCCGGTGGTGCCTTCCGGCATCGACTCGATTCGCGCACTCAGCCACCGCCGTCACCCAGGTCTACCCACAGGGCCCGATGATCGGAGATCGGTAGCGCGGGTCCACCGCTCTCCCCGATCTGAACCGACCCACGCACGAGGATGTGGTCGATCTGCTCGCGCGCCTCGTCGACCGGGTACGTCGGATGGCTGGCGGCGGGGCGCATCCCGGCCGTCTGGGTGGCCCGGTGCGGTCCCATGTTGAGGTCGCCCATGAGCACCACCGGCTCGTTGCAGTCCACCGTGGCCTTGACCAGCTTGCGCAGCTGCCGGACGTTCCACCAGGGGATGAACGACAGATGGGTCCCGACGACGGTGTACTCGCCGAGGGGCGTCGCGACCGAAGCCATCACCGCCACGCGCGGCTCGTCGGTGACGAGGTAGGGACGCACCCGGCCCTTGAAGCGCATCGGCACGGGGAACGGGACGGGCTCGAGACGGATCACTCGCCAGCCCGTGACCGGGTACCGGGACAGCAGGGCGACCCCGTAGGCGGCTGAATCCGGCTGCTCGTCACCGGTCGACGCCACCCAGGTGGCACCCGGACTGCCATGGATGGCAGCGACGAATCGGTGGTGCGGTGCCCCCATGGCGTCGGCTGCGACGGCGGTGAGGTCGGCGAAACCGGAGCGCTGCTGGTTCTGGTCGACCTCCTGCAGGGCGAGGACGTCTGCGTCGAGGCGCTTGACCGCGTCAGCGAGACCGCCGGGGTCGACGTGTTGGTCGGTGGGGACGCGTCCGTTGAGGATGTTGAAGGTCGCGACACGCATGTAGGTCCCGTTACCCGCCTGTCGCGGACCGGCTCGGCACGTGGCGACATCTGTCGCACAGTCGATCAGAACAGGGGCCGGCGCATACTGCACACTCGACGAGAACGGGTAGAACCGATACATGGGTGAACCTGACCAGCACGACCTGCGCGAGGCGCTCAAGACGGTCGCCGTTGCCCTCAAGGCGACCGGCCGGCCGTTCGCGCTCATCGGCGGGTACGGCGTCTGGGCGCGGGGAGGGCCGGAGCCGAACCACGACGCGGACTTCCTCATCGCGAGGGAGGACGCGGAGGAGGTGGCGCACGAGCTCGCGGACCAGGGCCTGCAGGTCGTCGCAGCCGCCGGAGGACTGGCTCTTCAAGGTTTACGTGGGCGACGCCCTCGTCGACGTCATCTTCCGGCCGGCCGGCGCGTATGCCACACGAAGCGTCGTCGAGCGAGCCACCCCCTGCCGGGTCCTGTCGGTCGAGATGCCCGTCATGCCGGCCACGGACCTCCTCGTCCACCGGCTCAATGCGCTGAGCGAGCACTACTGCGACTTCGGCGTCCACATCCCGGTCGCCCGGGCGCTGCGCGAGCAGGTCGACTGGGACGCCGTGCGAGAGGAGACCTCGCCGAATGCCTTCGCTGCCGCCCTGCTCTTCCTCCTCGAGCGGCTCGAGATGATCGAGCCGCCTCAGGGCGTCAGTCGCCCAGCTTGGTCAGCAGCTCGACCCACTGGATCAGCTGGCGGTCACCCAGGAAGTCACGGCGCACGCGTTCTTGGGCCCGATGGCCCATCGCCAGGCGCTGCTCGGGATCGCCCAGCAGTCGGATGACCAGCGCGCCGAAGGTCTCGAGGTCCGCAGCGTCTTTGAGCAGCAAACCCTCGTATCCGTCGGTGATCTGGTCCTGGATCCCGCCGACCGCGCTCGCGATGACCGGGCGGCTCTTCCACATCGCCTCGGTCACGGTGAGGCCGAAGCCCTCCGCCAGGCTCTTCTGGACCACGACTGCGGCGTGCCGCTGGAGCGCGTTGACGATCGAGGGCGTTCTCGTCGACGTCGTCCATGGGAAGCGACGCGAGATGACAGCGCTCTGCACCTCGGGCGGAAGGGCCTGCCACAGCCGAGCGGCACTCGGCGAACACCTCGGCGCCCTCCGGGTCGTCGGCTGACCCCGGAGACATCCGGCCCGGCGAGCACGAGGTTCGCCTCCGGCACGAGCGGTGCGACGTGAGCTGCGAAGCCGCCGAGCACGCCGGCATGTCCTTGAGCCGGTCCCACCGGCTCACCTGCAGGACGAGCGGTGCGTCGAGCGGTGGCGGGCCGTCCGTCAGCAGGTCGGCATGGCGGCGCAGCACCCCCTCACTTCCCGCCCGTCGCTGGAAGCCGACCGCCCCGCGCCGGTCGCCGTTGTCGGCGAGGCCCGACGCCGCGCAGGATTCGCCGGACCTCGTGGTCGGGGAGTTCCACATTCTTCGTCGAGAACGGGTCGATGGACGGCTGGATGATCATGACACGCTCCGGCGGGAGCCAGGCCGGGACGTAGCTCGACCGGGAGAAGACGAAGGCGTCTGCCGCTCGAGGACGTGCTCGCGCAGGAAGCCCCAACCGAGATCGGTGATCTCCGTCGTCTCGTCGCGACCGATGTGGCAGCGCCAGACGACGTGGGCGCCGAGCTGCTTGAGCCCGGCCGCGAGCCCCGCTGTCTGGGGGTCGTGGAGGAGGACGACGTCGCCGGGGTGGACCAGGTCGCGCAGCTGCGCGAGGTTGGCGCTCATGACGCGCTCGTAGTGCGCCTGGTCCTCGGCGCCGAAGCCCGTGCGGCCGATGAGGGAACCGTGCAGCGCGTTGTGCAGGGCCTTGGTGATCTGGAAGAACTGCGGATCGCCGTCGAGGACGAGCCACTGCGTGTCCACGTCGGCGCCGCGGCCGTAGGCGAGCAGCACCTGGAGCATCTCGGCGACACCGCCGCCCGATGCTGTCGAGTTGATGTTCCAGATGATCCGCCCGGCGAGTGCCTTGCGCGCCAGCGCCGCCGCGGACAGGAACGTTTCCGCGCGGACGGGGCCGAGCAGCCCCGCGAGCTCCTCAAGCGGCTCGGCCTGGATCTGGACGGAGTCCATGGCCCCCATCCTCACATCCCGGGCTTCACCTGCTCGGCATTTCCCGCACACTCGTCTGGGTGGGGCGGCAGGGCAAGGACCGCGCCGTGACGCGGATCGAGCTCAGCGGCATACGACCATTCATTCCGTATGCCGCTGAGCTCGCTGCCCAAGGCCGCGTTTCCACTCAGGGTGGCGGGGTCCCGGCGATATCGTCGGTCGGGATGCGACCACCAACGCGATACGCGAAGTCCGCTGGGGCCATGTGGCCTACTGCGTGCGGCGGATGACGACATGGTGTGGTGCCATCACTCCGAGTTCCGCGGGCGGGAGGTGAAGACCACCGGTGACGGATTCCTGGCGACCTTCGACGGCCCGGCCCGGGCCGTGCAGTGTGCGTGTTTGATCCGCGACTCGGTGCGGTCGTGGGGCGTAAAGATCGCGGCGCCAGTCTGCACACCCGTGCCTTCGAGGTCGAGGAGCGGCGGAGCGCTGTGGGGCCGGATCGGGTGTGGGTGCGCTGGCTGCACCAGGTGCCGAGTGGCGCTGGGGTGAGCGACCGTGGGCTCGTCGTCATCCTTCCGGGCCCGGGGCTGCCCGGGTACACGCTGCCGACCGCTGCGGCGGTTGCGGCCCGGGGCGTCGAGTGTGCCGTGCTGGGCCTGCAGTCGAAGCGCACAACGTCGCCCTGGTCATGGCGGGTCCGACGTTCCCGCCCGAGCACCGGCGCGTGGCGCGGCTGCTCGCGTCCAGCTCCGCTGGCGTATCGCAAGGACCGACTCCGTGAGATCGACGTCAAGGAGGTCCTGCGGGCACGGGGCGACCTGGTTCGGATGGTCCTCGAGCGGCCGCTGGGTGATACGCCAGAGTCGAGGGTCGCTGGTCTCGCCGCCCCGCTCACCGTCACGGCGGGCATCGCTGACGCGTATGCGCCTGTGGTCTGGCTCGACCTGCTCGCCAGGTCCGCGGTGCGGGCGGCGGGCACCCGCACCTCGCTCCTCGGCGGCTCGCACAACAACCTGTACACCCATCCCCATGAGATGGCGGGCCTGGTAGTCCTCGCCCTGGACGACGCGCCGAGCCTGGGCCTGAACGAGCGGCCGAGCGCTCCTGTCAGAAGTCGATGGGGTCCCGGATGATCGGGCAGGTCATGCAGTGGCCGCCGCCGCGGCCGCGGCCGAGCTCGGCGCCGACGATGGTGATCACCTCGATGCCCGCCTTGCGCAGCAGCGTGTTGGTGTGGGTGTTGCGGTCGTAGGCGACGACGACGCCCGGCTCGAGGCGCGACGAGGTTGTTGCCGCTGTCCCACTGCTGCGCTCGGCGGCGTACACGTCTGCCGCCGGTCTCGACGACCCGCAGCTGCTTGAGGCCCAGGCCGTCGCGCCACGACGTCGAGGAACGGCGTGCCGCTTCGTCCGTCACCTCGACGCCGCCCGTGCTGTGTCGCCCGGCCGCAGGGAGAAGGCGTGGATGCCGTCGACGATCGCCGGGATAGAGCGTGACGCACGTCGCGGTCGGCGAAGGTGAAGACCGTGTCCAGGTGCATGGCGGCCCGCAGCTTCGGCATGCCCGGCGACGATCACCTGTTCGGCGGCACCGTGGTCGAACAGCGCGGCCGCGACCTGGGTGATCGCCTGGCGCGAGGTGCGCTCGCTCATCCCGATCAGCACGACGCCGTTGCCGATCGGCATGACGTCGCCGCCCTCGAAGGTGGCCGGCCCCAGTCCTGCTCGGGATCGCCCCACCAGATCGTCGACCGCCGACGAAGTCCGGATGGAACTTGTAGATCGCCTTGTCAGCAGGGTCTCGTCGTGCCGGGCCGGCCAGTACAGCGGGTTGAGCGTCACCCCGCCGTAGATCCAGCAGTGGTGTCGCGGGTGTAGAGCGTGTTCGGCAGCGGCGGCATCAGGTACTCGCGCGACTCCCGTGGACTCGCGGGCCAGCTCCACGTACGCGCGTGCGGTACTCGTCGGGCAGGTCGTCGGTCGCCAGGCCGCCGATGAGGAACTCGGCGAGCTCGCCGGGGCTCGAGCGAGTCGAGATAGGCCCGGGTCGCGTCGACGAGGCCGATGCCGACCTGGTTCGGCACGATCTTGCGGTCCAGCAGCCAGTCCTGCGCCCCGGGGACCTCCATCGTCTCGGCGAGCAGGTCGTGCAGCTCGACGACCTCGACGCCCCGGTCGCTCATCTTGCTCACGAAGTCGGCGTGGTCGCGCTGGGCGTTCTCGACCCACATCACGTCGTCGAAGAGCAGGTCGTCGCAGTTGCCGGGGTGAGCCGCGATGCGCCAGGCCGGGCGCGCAGACCAGGACCTTGCGCAGCGTTCCCGACCTCGGAGTGGACGCCGTACGTGCCGGAAACGCTGGGTGTGACGCTCATGGGAGTTCCTTTCGGGGAGCACGGCTAGTCTCTCGTGTCCTCGTTGACGATGTCCTCCGCTGGGGCGGGATCGGCGTCAGGCGCAAACTCAGGACAAGGACGACGACCGAGAGGACAAATCCTCGGCGTCTCACGAGCGACCGTGCTCGACCACATCGAGAACATCCGTGCGAAGTACTCGGCGAACCACCAGCCAGCGCCGACCAAGGTCCACCTCTACCACCGCGCAGTCGAGGACGGGCTCCTGCCGCCGATCAGGTGAGCCCCTCCCCCGCCGCTGACACCAACACGTCGAGAAGTTGAACGCCGGGGCCACTCGGGCGAGGGTGTCCCCATGACCGACCTGATCCGTTCCACCGCCACCGAGGTCGTCGGCCTGCTGCGCGCCGGCGACGTCTCCCCCATCGAGGTCCTCGACGTGCTCGAGGAGCGACGTGTTCGCGACTGACAAGGCGGTCGAACGCCCTGCCCATCCGATTCTTCGACGCAGCCCGAGCGGCGGCGGGGGAGCTCGAGCGCGACCGCCCGACTCCCGCCGACCGGGTTTGGCTCGCCGGCCTGCCCGTGACGATCAAGGACTACAACGACGTCGGCGGCCAGCTCGACGACGAGCGGGTCTCCGTCTTCGCGGACCCCGTGGCCGTCGAGGTCGGATGCCATGGTCCGCCAGGTCGAGGTGCACGGCGGGATCCCCTTCGCCAAGAGCAACGTGCCGGAGTTCGCCGGTGGTCACACGTACAACACCGTCTCGGGGGGCGACGCGCAACCCGTGGCACACCGGGCGCAGCGCCGGTGGGTCGTCGGGTGGGTCCGCCGCAGCCCTGGCCTCGGGCAGCGCCTGGCTCGCCACCGGGAACGACCTCGGCGGCAGCCTCCGCACGCCGGCTGGCTACAACGGAGTGGTGGGCGTCAGGCCGACACCCGGCCTCGTGCCTCGGAAGCGGCCGCCGGTGCCGTTCGACGCGCTGTGGGTCGAGGGGCCGATGGCCCGCAACGTCGCCGATGCAGCCCTGCTGCTTGACGCGCTCGCCGGCCCCGACGCGCACGACCCGCTGACGCGGGAGCGACCCGCGCGTAGCTTCGTCGAGCAGCTCGACCGGGTGCCGGAGTCCCTCAGGATCGGCTACACGCCCGACCTCGGAGTGCTGCCGGTCGAGCGCGAGATCCGGGACGTCACCGAGCGCTCGCTGAGCCACTTCCGGGACCTTGGCGCGGACGTCACCGGTGACGCGCCCGACTTCAGCGGCGCCTACGAAACGTTCCAGACGCTACGTGCGCAGTTTCTGGCGACGGTGCGGGGAGACCTGCTCGAGACCGACCGGCACCGCATCAAGGACGACATCATCTGGAACCTCGAGCTCGGCCTGACCCAGTCGCTCGCGGACGTCCAGGCCGCCGAGCGGGAGCGCGGCGAGCTGATCCACCGGACGATGGACTTCTTCGCCGATCACGACGCCCTCGTCGTGCCCTCCGCGCCGCTCAACCCCTTCCCCGTCGAGTGGACCGCGCCGTCGTCGATCGAGGGCACCCCGATGCACACCTACGTCGACTGGATCTCGATCACCTTCATGATCACCCTGACGGCCTGCCCCGTGGTCGCCCTCCCCTGCGGCCTGTCGGGCGAAGGCCTTCCCGTCGGCATCCAGCTCGTCGGGCGTCCCGGCTCGGAGGGGCTGTTGCTGGGGGTCGCGAGCGCCTTCGAGCGCGCGGTCGGGATCGCCGAACAGCTGCCCATCGCTCCACGCGAACTCGCCTGAGCCGCAACACATTCATTTCGTATGCCGCTGGGCTCGCTTCCGCGCGGCCGTGGCCGCCGGGAGGGCTGGTGGGCGAGGTCGAGCGGTAGCGAGCTCAGCGGCATACGGCATCGGGTTGTCAGGAGACCCAGCCGTCGGGCGTGTTGACGATGACGCGATCGGCGCGGGGTGAGGCAGACGAGACGAGCACCGCGTTGGCCTCGTCGCTCTCGCGCACCCAACGGGCCGGCTCCGGCGGGCTCCTTGCCGAAGGCGACGTGGCGCTCGACGAGGCGGGCCCGCCGCGTGGCGTCATCGGTCGTGACGTGCCAGACCTCGGCGAGCTGGGCACGGCCCGCTCCCAGCGCGGCTCGGGCAGCAGCAGGTAGTTGCCCTCGGTGACCACGAGCGGGCGCTCGGGGGGACGACCACGGCGGCGGCGATGGGTTGCTCGAGGGTCGCGCTCGAAACCCGGCGCGTAGATCGGCGATCCGGTGCTCGACGAGCCGGTGCAACAGGTGCGGCGTAGCCGTCCGCGTCGAAGGTGTCCGGGGCGCCCTTGCGGTCGCGGGCGCCGAGCCTTTCGAGCTGCGACGTCGGCGAGGTGGAAGCCGTCCATCGGCACATGGGCGACCCAGCCGCGCCCTGGCGGCGGCGATCGCCTCGACGAGCGCCTCGGCCAGCGTCGACTTGCCCGCCCCGGTGGTCCCGCGATCCCGAGCAGCGCGCGTCGGCGGTCGCCGACGAGCGCGATCGCCGCCTCGGTCAGGGTTTTGAGGCGGTCACACTGCATCACGCCATTGTGGTCGGTGGTGTTCCGACTCGGAGGTAGCTTCACCGGATCACGCCATTCCGGGTTAGCCGGGCACAGGCGGTGCTAGCGTCGAATGGGGTCCTTGACGAGGTCCTCCTGGCGATTTGAGTGCCGACGCTGATCGGCGTTGGGGCTGTTGGTGTCGGCCGTGGCACTTTGGGTCACAGCCGGCACGTCTTGCGACCACGCGAGGCGGAGAAGGGACATGCATGCGAGACCCGGCGAAGTCCCACGATCGACGGTGGGTCGGCACGTCCGAGTTCTTCGCGCGTGCACGATAATCGCGGTCCTGTTCACGGCCGGGCTCAACCTCATTGGATGCGGGTCGGCCGGATAACCCAGGCGTCGTCACGCCGGCGCCAACGCCGGTGGCCTCCAGGACAACATCCTCTCGGGGCGAAGCTGCGACGTCATCCACTGGGGGCAGGACGCTCGGGACGACGAGAGCCACGACGTCGAGCCACGGACAGCCCAGGAGTCACCAAGCCGGCCACGGCGACAACGACGCCGGGAGCCAGAGCGCCGACGGCGATCAGGCGAACGCGGGCGGCCACGACGACCACGACCACCACCACGCCGGGTGTGATCAGGCCTGTCCTGACTTTCAATGACAGGACCGTCCGATTCGAGCGGCCGTTCGTCGTACGTCTGCAGGCGACGACCAGCCCGCGCGTACCGGTTGTCTTCCGCGCGCTCGTCGGCGACGAACGCGGCATCAATGACGCGCAATGCCGCGTCGTAGGTGACCGATTGCTGATCGGCGACCCGCCGTCACTGAGCGCCGCCTGCGTGGTCGAGGCCAGCATCCCGCCCGCGCCTGGCCGAATTCCACCGCCGCCGGCGCAAGCAGTGGTGACCATCGGCTTCCCTCAGTTCAACGTGTCCGTGCCACCCGTTCCTCCGGTTGAATGGCACCGCTCCGGTGGTGAGATCGAGGTCGTCATCCGGGAAGATTCCGGGGATGCCTACGGCATGTGGGTCAGCACAACAGAGGGCGAGTGCACGGCAGGCGAACCTTCGCCTCCATACCGGGCTCCGGCGGGGACCACCGCATACCGTGTGATCATCGCCTTGCCCGATCCCCGTGACACCTCCTATACGTGCACGTTCATGGCATGGGCGGTACCGCAGGACATAGCGGGTGGCGTTGCCAGCCGTGAGTTCACCGTCAGAGTCACGCCCTGAAACTGCGAAGCAGCGTTCATCTGGATCTTCCTCAGCTACGGCCATGGCTGTCGATTCTGGATACGCCAAGCCGATCGTGCTGTTAGCGTGAAAGAGGGACCTGTGTTGGTCCAAACGGAGTATTGAACGCCGTCGAGCTCTGAGAGCACCGTCGGCATCGGTGTCGGTCTCGGACCATCTCTTCCCCGTCGCCGACACGCCTTGTCTGTCACGCGAGGCGGGGAGACACGATGCGCTTGGGAGCAGCCAAGGGCTGGGTGCCATTCACCGTGGCCGGACTCCTGCTCGTGGCCTGCGGGCAGCAGGCCAGATCGCCCCAGGCGGCGAGCTCACCCGGCGGGACTGGTGGACAGGAGAGCACGGCGGCACGGACGGTGCCCGCGACCACGCCACGGACGGTGAACCCTCCTGAGCGGACGACCCCGCCGACAGGCGGAACGTCGCAGCCACCAACACCGTCACGCCAACCCACGACTGCTGGTGTCCTCAAGCCGAAACTGACGTTCACCGACAAGACCGTCCAGTTCGAGAGGCCCTTCGAGCTGAGGCTACGAGCGACCACGAGACCCTCCGCATCCGTCGTCTACCGGGTTGTCGCCGACGATCCGCGCGACTCCAGCAACGGGAAGTGCCGGGTTGAGGGCGACCGCCTGACGCTGGACGATGTCCCGAGCCTCTCGGCAGCCTGCGTCGTCGAGGCGAGCGTGACCCCGGCGTCCGGGATCGTCGCGCCGCCGCCCATTCGCGCCGTCATGACCATCACACCACCACCCGTGCAGATCTCCGTGCCGGAGCGTGTCGTGAATTGGGCAAACGCTTCCGGCGGCGCATTCAAGATCCGCATCCGGGAGAACTCCGGCGACGCCTACGGCATGGGAGTCACCTCCAATACTCCGCAGTGCACCGTCCCAGAAGAGGATGCGGTCTCACCGGCGTACCCGGTTCGAGCGGGCGTCACCCAATACGTCGCAACCGTTGACGTGCAGGATCCGCAGGATGCCGAATACCAGTGCGAGCTCGTGGCCACTCCCCTGCCTCAGGACATCTTCCACGACGTGGAGGGCTTCGCGTTCACCATCACGGTTCGGCCGTAAGCCTCCGACGTGACTGGCATCTTCATCAGCTACAGCCACCGCGACCTGGCGGCTGCGCTGACGCTCGAAGCCGGCCTCGAACGCGCCGGCTACCACGTCTTCCGCGACCACGACCGTGAGAGCGGCATCCCCGCCGGGTCCCGGTGGGCCCAAGAGCTGTTCGCCCAGCTCGACAGGGCCCAGGTCGTCGTCTTCCTCGCCAGCGATGACTCGCTCGCTTCGCAGTGGTGCCACACGGAGGTGGCGGTCGCCGTCGCCCGCGGCCGTCCCGTCGTCCAGGTAGCGGCACCCCCCGAATCCCCTGGCAGCACCCGAGGCCCCATCCCCATCCACCCGCTCCTGCGCGAACAACAGGCCCTGCCCGATGCACCGACGATGGACGCCGCGGTGGACCTGCTTGTCACGGACCTGACCCGACTGGGTTTGGGCCCTGGTAATCCCTTCTCCTGGGATCCCGACCGGTCGCCCTTTCCCGGACTCATCCGGCTGGGAGCGGACCACGCCTCGGTGCTCTTCGGCCGGGAGGCCGAGATCGCAAGGGTGCTCGACCGGCTCGCCGCGCTGCGCTCGCCCGGACTGCTCGTCGTCGGGCCGTCCGGATGCGGCAAGTCCTCCATGGTGCGGGCCGGAGTCCTCCCACGCCTTGCTCACCGCCCCGATGCTCCACGCGTCCTGCCCCCGGTCGATCCGGGCCGTCATCCCCTGCGCCAGGTGGCCGCGGCGCTCGTCAACGCCGGCTCCCCGGTCGACATCGCGCGCCTCGTCGACGACGAGAGGGAATCGGGGAGGCGATGGCCGTCCTGGCCGCGAATGGTGCGCCAGTGGTCCTGTGCATCGATCAGGCCGAGGAGCTGCTCAACCCTGAGGCTGCCGAGGAGACGGCCGCGCTCACGCGACGCCTTGCTGGGCTTGGCTCTGACACCTGCCGCGTCGTGGTCGTCCTACGAAGTGCCTCGCTCGACCAGTGGCTGGGCGATGACGCCCTGGCGGCATTCACCGGGACGGACCCTGTCTGGGTCAGGCCGCTCGATCGATCGGCGCTCAGACAGGTGATCCTCGGACCGGCACGTCTCGCCGGGATCTCGGTGGAACCGCCCGAGCTCGTCGAGCAGCTGCTCGACGACACGGGTGGCGGGCAGGCGCTGCCGCTCCTCGCGGCGCTCCTCGAGGAGCTCACCGAGGGGCACAGCCGGCTGAAGCCCGCGGTGATCAGCGCCGATCGCTATGCCACGATCGGGCCGGTGGCGCGGGTGGTCGAGCGGCGTGCTGCTGACGTCACGCGACAGCTGCAGGTCGACAGGGGACTGTCCGAAGATGCCGTCGTGCGCGCCTACCTGCGGTTGGCCGACGTTCAGCCGAACGGCACTGTCACACGTGGTGAGCTCGAGGTCGCGGCGCTGAGCGGCGACGATGGTCCGATCTACGAGGCCTTGGAGAAGTATCGACTCGTGAGCCGCGACCGGCGCGCGGCGGCGGACGGGACCGATGCCGTCGACGTCGTCACCGCGGTGCATGAGGAGGTCTTCCGCTCCTGGCCGGCGGTGGCCAGGGGCCTGGCCGAGCAGCGGCTGGACCTTCAGACGCGGACGTGGCTGCGCCGCGACGCACACGAGTGGCTCGCGTCCGGGGGCGGGGCGGTCTCGTTGACCGGTGGACGGCTCGCGCAGGCCGAGGAGTGGCTGCGACGGCAGGGCGCGGACGCTGGCACCGCGGAGCCCCAAGTCGTGGAGTACATCACGGCCGCGACGCGGCTGCGCCGCCGACGTCTGCTCCTGACGTGGGCCACTCCGGCCTTGGCCGCAGGGCTGGTTCTGCTCTCGGTGATTGCCGTGCTGCTCGTCCGTCAGGTCGGCATCGCGCGCGATGCCACCTCGGCAACCGAGGCGCTTCGACTGGTCGGCGAGGCACGGGCTGCCTCCCCTGCTCGCCCCGACCTCTCCCTGCTACTCGCCCTCGAAGGGGCAGCTCGGTCTCAAGACGCGCAGGTGCAGATCGCTCCGTTCGTCGCACTGACCCGCGGCCCCGCGCCGCGCCAGTACGAACAGGTCGTCGATGCCGCGGCGGCGGGTGCGATCTCCGCCGACGGGAGGCGCGCAGTGGTGACCACCGCCAATGGCGTCGTCGAGTGGGAACGGGGCGCCTCCGGGAGCGAGGCCACGCGCGGCTCGGCCACTGCGGTGGCGTTGTCCTCCGACGGTCAGGTCGTCGCCCTCGCCACCCCTTCCGGCGGCGAGACGGGCACCGACAAAGCCGCCGTATCGGTGCAGGGCTGGCGCGCGAGCACGCCGTCGATCGTGTGCCCGGTCGGCGGCGGTCCCGTCGAGCGGCTGGCTCTGGACCAGCGCGGAGAGCAGCTCGTCGTCGTCAACACTGACCGCTCGAAGAGCCCAGCCGCGAGCACGGTCAGGGTGCTGTCTGCGAGCACGTGCGCAGTCGTGCTCGAGCGTCGGGTGAACGGCCTGGTCAGGGACCTGGTCCTGGACCGTGAGCACGACAGCATCGCGCTGGCCATCGACGGACCAGAACGTATTGGAGTGGTCCTGTGGCAGCTGTCCGGCAAGCAGTCTGCGGGGAGGCCGTTGGTGGGCGCGCCCCCGGTCGCCACCGCCGTGGCGGTGAACGCCGGCGAGCTGGGCGCGCTTGACGAGTCGGGCGCGCTCTCGGTCTGGCCCTTGGACGAGCCAGACACGGAGCCCGTCACGGTGCCGGCGCTGACCACGGTCGGAGCTGCGCTCGAGGGTCTCAAGAGCTCCGTGCTCGAGAGCGAGGCCGCCGCGCCGCGGCCGCGATGGCTGGCGATCGGCGTGGACGGCAGCATGCGCGTCGTCGACGTGGCGCACCAGGCCGACACGGCTGCCATGACCGCTTTCGCGAGTCCTCCGCTGCTGAGCCTGCCTCCCTTGGGGACACGTCGCACCGGTCTGGCGCTCGACGTCCAGGCTGAGGCTGGCGGCGTCGTCGTGCTGGACGACGCCGGCCGTCTCATCCGATGGCGGCTCGACGTACCGACGGCGTTCGGCGACCCCACTCCGGCAACCAGGTTCGAAGCGGTGGCGACAGACAGTACCGGCGTTCTCGCGGCCGGCCCGCGGGGGGTCTGGCACCAGCCGCTGACGGAGGACGCGAAGGGAGCCTTCCTGCTCGACGTCGACGCGATCTCGGTCGCCATCCGTGGCGGCAGTGCCGTCGTGGGAACCCGTGACGGCGACGTCATCAGCCTGCCGGCGATCGCCCCGACCGGCGGCGGCGCCTCCAGCGAGGTGCTGCGAAGGCTGGACGGTCCGGTGGCCGGTGTTGCTCTGCTCCAGGACGGCGCGACGGCCGCGGTGTCCCAGGGTGGGCTGCTCGTCGTCGTCGGCCCGAGTGCGACGAGCGCGGAGCGGCGCCTCGACCTGGAGGCAACGGTGACCGCCATGACCAGCGCGGGCACGCGGTTGTTCATCACCGCTCGCGATGGCCGTCTGCTCGTCGTCGACCTCGCCGCGGGCGGAACGCCGCAGGTGCACGCATACGCGGCGCACTCGAGCGGGGCTACCGCGGTGGCGGTGAGCGCCGATGGCCGGATGCTTGCCACGGGCGGGGACGATCGCCAGATCGCGCTCTGGGGCGTCGACTCGTCGATGCCGCGGCTGGCGCGGCTGCTGGGCCACACCGACATGGTGACGGCGTTGGCGTTCAGCCCCGACGGCACGAGGCTGGCCTCCGCGGGGCAGGACCTGACCGTACGGTTCTGGGACGTCGAACGGCGCGAGCAGCTGGGCGAGCCGGTTCAACTGGCCAGGAATCCCGCGCTTGCGTTCGTGCCAGGCTCGTCGCGGCTTGCCCTTGCCGGAGGTGGGTTGACGCTCTGGCCGATGGACTCGGCCGCCTGGCGGCGGGCCGCATGCGATGTTCTCGGCGAGCGACGCCTGAGCCAGACCGAGATCGACCAGTACCTTCGTGGGTCCGCGCCCGCCGCGGCGTGCTGAGCAGAGAGCCAAATGAGCGACGAGATCTCCCCCAGTGGGGCCAAAGAGGACGAGGCGCTGTTCGTCTTCATCTCCTACCGACGACGCAGTTCCTCGTTCGCTGCCCAAGCGCTGCGCTATGCGCTGAGGGGGGCTGGGCACGATGTGTTCATCGACATCGGTTCGATTGGCGATGGCGATGCGTACCGGGACGCGATTCGCGTGGGGCTCGCCAAGAGTGACCTCGTGCTGGCGCTGATCGCGCATGACCTCGATCCCGGGCGGCTGAACGAGCCGCTCGATCCGTTGGCATTCGAATGGCGTCAGGCCCGGTTCCACGGCTGCGCGGTACACCCGGTTCTGCTCGACGGCACACCGATGCCGCCCGAGCACGACCTCCCGCCAGACCTGCGCTGGGTCTGCAGGACGAGCGCCACCTCACTCGTGGGGCCGAACCTCGGCCAGCAGATCGACGCACTGGTCGCGGCGGTGCCAGAGCTCGCCGCGAAACCGAGAGGCCCCGCGCGGGTCCTCTGGGTGGATGACAAACCGGCGAACAACGAGTACGAGAGATCGGTGCTTCGGCCCCACGGGATGATCTTCGACAACGTCGTGTCGTCCACTGAGGCCATCGAGCAGATCCGCATGAGCAGCTACGACCTGGTGATCACCGACCTGGGCCGCCGGTGGTCCTCAGACGCGTCCCAACAGGCCGGGCGTGACCTGTTGAGGCACCCCGCGATCAAGAACGGCGGACCTCCTGTCGTCGTGTATGCCGGCCGGAACGCAGTGAAACAGCGGGACGAGCTTGTGCAGATGGGCGCGTTCGGCGTCAGCGCGAGCCGGGAAGAGCTCTTCGAGCAAGTCTTCCAAGCGCTCGGACGACCGCCGATGGCGAGGACCCGGTGACCGCCGAGCCGACACTGTCACAAGCACATTCGGCCGTATGCCGCTGAGCTCGCCTCCCGGCCACCGCGGGCTACCGCGCGTGCGCGGTCCCAGGCCAGTCTCCGGGTTGCGTGAAGCCGGGAGGGCTGGAAGGGCACGTCGAGCGGCAGCGAGCTCAGCTGCATACGACATCGTGTTTGGTCATCAGCGGCGCTCATAGGTCATCTGGAGACCCTCGGCATCGGAGAACGAGGCGGTGTCGCTCGTGCAGCTGTACGTTGCCGTCGGGCTGAAGGTGGCTGGCCGCTGCACGTCGGCGACACCGCCAACCACGAGGACGTAGGTCGCCCCGTTCGAGACCAGCTTCTCGGTCACGGCGCCGTCTCCCCGCACTCCCAGCGTGGAGTGCGTCGTGCCGCTGAACTGGGCGAACATCTCCCGAGCTGCCGACGTGAGGTGGAGCGGTTCGGAGTCGGCGTAGTCGAGCGTCGTCGTCCCGTCCTCCTCGATGGTCAACACCGCGCCGGCCAGGCCGGAGAGCTGTGCCATCTCTCCCGAGTCAAAGGTCTGGTAGCCACTGGCGCTGGTGCTGACCCAGGCACCCACGAGGCACTCGTCACCGATCGCAAGCGGCACAATGGTCGTCGTTGGCCCGGGGGGCGGTGGCGTCGGTGTCGTATCCCTGTTCATGACTGCCAGCGCAGCACCACCACCGACCAGGAGGAGCGCCGCGAGCCCGACCACGAGCGGAGCCCTCGATCGTCGTGCCTTCGGGGCCGCCGAGTACTCAGGGATCGGGCGGGTCTCGGTCGTCGGACCGTGGCTGCCTGGCGGCTTCCCCGACGTGGCGCGGTTGCCGCCGGTTGAAGCAGGCGCGCGGTCCGTCGGCGCGGATTCCGTTGGTGCGGTTGAAGACGGCGCCGACGTGGGGGGCTGCCACTGCTGCTGTTCGATGCCTTCGCGGTAGGCCGCTTCGAGCTCCCGGGAAGGTCCCGCGTAGAGGTCTTCACGGGCTCGGAGCCGACTCATGAGCTGGATCACCGCGTCGCGTTCACGGGGTCGCTCGAGGCCGCTCCTCAGTTTGCGGACCACGGCATACTGTTCGTCCAGAGTCATGTCCGCTTGCTGGATGCTCTCGCCGAGGCCGGAGAGGTAGGACACCGGGACGGGGGGCGCTTCCGGCAGGGGCGTGGGCAACGGCTCGGCATCCGGGAGACCGGACAGGGCCGCCATGAGGTCGAACGCTGCCTGGTCGTTGCCGGTGGTGAAGTCGACGAGTTGGACGCGGGCCAGCTCACCCGGCAGCAGGTCGGGGTTCACAGGATCGATCATCACCGGAACGACGGGTTTGCCAACTGCCCTGGCGTACCGGAACTCGAGCAGACATGCAGTCGAGTCGAGAACGGCCGGAGACAGGGCCACGATCACCGCGTCGGCCGCGCGGATCTGGCTGAGCACCTCGTCCCACCACTGCTGGCCGCCCTCGAGCTGCTCGTCCATCCACACGTGGTGGTGCAGGCGATCGAGGCCTCGGAGGAGGTGCGCCAGTCGATCCTTGTCGACGCGGCTGTACGAAAGGAAGAAGTTCCGCATCACGAGTCACCCCCAAAGGACTCCACTGATCTGTCCAACGTACGCCTGACGCCGTCCAGCGTGCGGTGGTTTCGCAAGGTACGTCCGTTCCTCACGACCCTGGCGAGACGGGGAGACCTCAGCTGGTTGGCAGTCGCAGTGCGGCGGACACGGCAGCACCAACGCCACCGGGGTCATCGACATCCACATAGGTAACGAGTCGGGAGGTCACGATCTGATGCGCTCTGGGATCGGACGGCTCGCCGCGCACGGCGGTGGCGACCTCGTCAGCGGCCCGGCCCGAACCGCGGATCACGAGGAGCGGGCGGCCGGCCTCGACACTGAGGGCGGCATCTCGGTAGGCGATGTCACCCCCGTTGACCAGGACGGTGAGGGACGGTGCTGCCCCCGCAAGGCGTGAGGCCGTGGCGCTGATCCACGACGACTCGTCGCCCCACTGATCCCCCGGCACCAGCACGAAGTGGGTGTGATGAGGCTCCAGGTCCGCGGCCTTGGTGCCGTCGCTGGTGGCGCCCGGCAGGCAAACCGTGCCCTCGGCTGCGACCCCGACCAGGGGAAAGGTTGCCGAACTGGCCTCGCGCGCGTCGCCGAGAAGGCGCATCACCCCGGCATTGGTGCCCCCGTCGACGGCCACCGCGCCCACCTGTTCGATGGCAGGTGCCAGCCCGTCGGTGAACAGCGGGGTCAGGCGCTTCAGCTCCGCGGCGTCCAGCCGGCCTGCGCCTCCGACGACGACGAGAACCGGGCCCGGGGAAGGCAGACCGGCCGCCTCCAGCGCCACCGCCAGGGTGTCGCGGGTCCGAACGTGCACGTAGATCGCCCCCCGGTCGTCGACCCGGATCTGGTTGGCGTTCATCGCTGGCCCCTTTGTCACGCAGTGATGGCCGCTCCGGTCAGGTCCACGGACTGGCGTCGGTCCGGGTCGCACCACTGTGTGGCCAGTTTCCTCTCTTGCGCGACGCAGCGAGGGACTTGGGCGCTTTTGCTGCCGGTCAGGGGGATGCTCCCTACGCTTGGAAGCGTGGGCGCCGCTGACGGCGTGAGTTCTCGGTCTGGAATGCGATGGGGCGAAGCCGCATGAACGACGACGAGCAGTTCGAAGGCAACTCCGACGGTACCGAACTGGATGCCCCGGTCATGGTGTCGGTGCTCCACGGTGGTTTCGACCGTGCCGGCTACGCGCTCATCGTCCCCGTGTACGCCGATGAGGAGATGTCGGGGGCGGAGCGGTTCCTCGACAGGCAGTTCGGTCAGCTGCTCGGCGAGTGGCGCGACCTCGGCCGTTATCCCGGTGCCCTCGGAACGTCGGTGTTCGTGGAGCCTGACGTGGACGTCAAGGACTGCGAGCCGCCGGGTGCCTACCTCGTGGGCGTCGGGTCGAGCCTGGCGCTCGACCGCCGGCGGCTGAGGTTCGCGGTGCGCACCGCCCTCATCGATCGATGCCTGCGGTTGTATCCACCGGTCCGACTGGACCTCGGCAGCAGCGCCGCCGACCAGCGGAATCCGGCGACGACCTTCGTCGGAGTGTCGAGTGCACTCCTCGGAGTCCGCGATGACGACAGCCTCCGAGTGGACGACTCCGTCGCCGGCATCCTCGAGGCGATCGATGACACCAACCGTGGTCTGGAACGCTTCGAGCAGGACCTTGGGATGTCCTGTCGGGTCCGCATCCGGTACATCGAGTTCGTTGAGCGCTATGCCGATCGAGCCAACCTCGCGGCCTCGGCCATCCGCCACATGCGGGCCGCCGGACAGGTCGCCACCCGGTTCGGGGGGTTGGGCGAGGTTGTCGTGAAGTCGGAGGACGGCGATGGGGCGCTGCCCATCGGCGCGAGCCTGTTGGAGCAGGACCGGCCGTGGCGACGGTTCCTCATCACAGAGCGTCAGACGAACGAGCCACCGCCAGCTGACGCCTCGTCCCGCCCACTCGTCGTCGAGGTCTCGGCCCTGGGCCGTGAGGCACGAGCCGATCGGGTGACACACCGGATCGATCGGGCTTCGCTCGACGCTCTGATGACGAGGGTGTCCAACAACCGCACCAACCAGGCCGCGCTCGAGGCCCTGCGGGACCGGCTCGTGCCGTATGCCCTGAAGACCGAGTTCCTCACGACTGCGGCGATCCAGATCGGCGTGGATGCCTCGACGGCCAACTATCCCTGGGAACTGCTCACGGGCACGGCTGTGGCGAACCAAGGGGGTGAGCCCACGGGAACCGCTTCGGTGCTTCGGATGTTCACCGAGGGCAGCGAGCGCCGCCTCCATGTTGACCGGGCGACAGTGGACACGGCGCTGGTGATCGGCGCTGGAAATGTGGACCTTGAGGGCCTGCCGCCCATCCCGGGGGCGGTCGACGAAGCGGTCGCCGTCAGCAGGCTGCTCCAGGCGAAGGGCATCGCCACGGAGACAATGGTCGACACCGATGGACCGCTCGACGTCGCGGACCTGAACATCGCGCTGTGTGGAGACCACCAAGTGCTGCACATCGCCTCCCACGGCATCCACGTGGACGGCGATCGCGACGCGACGGGTGCTGTCCTGGCGAAGAACCTGCGCTTCACCGAGGACCTCATCGAGTCGCTCCCGCGCGTCCCTGAGCTCGTCGTGGTCAACAGCTGCTACAACGCCCGCATTGGCTCCAAACCCGGAGACCAGGCCTTCCAGACCGGCGCCGCCACCCCTCGAATGGCCGCCGGACTGGCCCGCGCGCTCATGGGGATCGGCGTCCGGGCAGTCGTGGCTGCGGGATGGCCCGTCAACGACACGGCCGCAATGGTTTTCGCCGTCACCCTCCACGAGCAGCTGACCGCAGGGCGTACGTACGGCGAAGCGGTCGCCCGGGCTCGCGCGGCGTGCGCTGATCTGAGCGGAACGTCCTGGGCGGCATACCAGTGCTACGGCGATCCCACGTTTGTCCTCCGGGGACGCCCGCACGAGCCCACGCTGACCAGCGTGCCGGTCAGCCTCTCGGACCTCAAGGGCCGGCTGGGTGCCCTGCGAACCCGCGCGGCTGACATCAGCCGCCCCAAGGCGAGCACCGGCCCCTCCAAGCCCGGGGCAAGCGGTGAACGGCGTGAACAGCTGCGCAAGACGTTCGACCAGCTGTCCACCTGGGTGACGCAGACCGCGTACCCGACCAAGCAAGCAAGGGACCTGCCTCCCGACATCCGGCGTGAGTTGGCGATGACCGCCCGCGAGCTCGCGGACTTCAAGGCGGCTGCCGAGTGGTACGGGACCTTCGCTGTGGTGCCCGGCGACGGGAAGCCCGCACGTCCTGCCGGACCGCACGCGTCTGCTCTCGATCTGCAGCAAGCGGCCAACTGCCTGGCCAGGAGCGCGCAGAAGGAGGCCGGGCTCGGCCGTATGGCGGAGGCTCTGGCTCTCTTCCCGGAGGCAGAGGCTCTCGCCAAGGGCGCCATCGAGCTGCTGCCGCAGGATGAGGCGTGGTCGATTCTGGCCTCGGTGTACAAGAAATGGGCGACTGTCGAACCGGAGCCGGCGCGACGGGATGCACGCGTGGCCGCCGCGGTGGATGCCTACGAACACCTCAGCAGCAACCAGCCGAGTGACTACGGGGTGGAGAACCGGATTCAGTTCCTCGCGATCCGAGACCGGGATCGGGCGAAGGAGCTGAACGAGATCGTTCATCGTGAAGGCATCGGAAAGCCCGAGCGGCCCCAGCCAGCCGCGCGGGCGGCCCAGCAGGTGGTCGACGCGGCGCCGCCGAAGACCACGACCTTCTGGGAGCGCGCAGCCGCTGCCGACAGCGAGCTGAGTCGGCTCATGGTCGCGGACACCGAGGAGAAGAGAACCGCAGCCGCGCGCCGCATGGTCCGGAGGTATGCCGACGCGTTCCGGCGCAGGTCGACCTACTCGGAGAGGTTCAGCTCGTGGGACCACCTCGAGGACCTGTGCGACGTACTCAGCCAGGACGACCCCCGCAAACCAATGCTGGAGAACGCACGGGTCGAGCTCGAGGACCTCATCGGCGTGGCTCCCGTTGACCCGTCGATCCCGATGGGCGAGACCTCAGTCGGTGACGAGACTGCAGGTGGCAGGCGGACACAGCGCGGCGAGGCATCAGTTGAGCTGCGGGCGTTCCCGGCGAGGTCCGGTGAGTGCCTCTTGCTGGAGTACACGGGTAACGACAGGGCGAAGCATCGGATCCTCGTCGACGGAGGTCTTGGATCCGCCTTTGACGACGGTGTGGGCACCGTGCTGGCTCCCGTCGGGTCTGTGACCAGAGTGGATGTTGCCGTCGTCACCCACGTCGACCGCGATCACATCGAAGGCGTGCTGCGCGCGCTCGAGGACAAGCGGCTCGATGCAGACGACTTCTGGTTCAACGGCCGTGCTCAGATCGCCGACCAAGGCCGGGATCACGATGCCAGGTCAGTCCAGCAGGGTGATGCCCTCAGCAAGCTGATCCCCGATGACCGCCGCAATCTCGTCGTCGAGGGGCGGGCCCTGCTCGTGCCCGGTGCCAGGCCACTGCGGATTCCCCTACCCGGCGGGGCAACCGCGATCCTGCTGTCGCCCTCTGAGAAACGGCTTCAGGCCCTTCTCAGGAAATGGCCCCAGTCACGGGGAGAGGTCGGCTCCGTCGATGAGCTCTTGAATGCGCTGCGGGATGAGGGCGTGCGCGGACCCGGGGAATTCGGGAAGGACCGGAGCACGGCCAACGGGTCGTCCATCGCCTTCCTGTTCGAGCACGACGGCGCCTCGATTCTGTTCACGGCAGACGCGCTGGCCTCCG
Source organism: uncultured Actinomycetota bacterium (assembly GCA_963826445.1). Taxonomy (GTDB): domain Bacteria; phylum Actinomycetota; class Actinomycetes; order Actinomycetales; family Dermatophilaceae; genus Intrasporangium. Next base: position 16,768 of record CAWGXD010000013.1, on the reverse strand, counting down.
AGCTCGAGGGCTCCATCCGGGCGCTGCTCATCGAACGGGGTCAGCCCAAGCTCAAGGTGCAGCTGCTCAAGCTGCCCCACCATGGCAGCCGCCAGAACATCACCGACCAACTGCTGGAGCTCATCGATCCCGAGCAGATTCTGGTCTGTACCGACGGTTCGCAGTTCAGCCACCCCGACGAGGATGCCCTCGAGAAGGTGCGCAGCGCGTATCCGAACGTGCCGATCCATTTCACCGACAGCACCGACCTGATCCGGAAACGCGCTCACCAGGTCGACATGCAGGCTCCCTCCTCTACCCCCGTCGTGATCGCTCTCTGACCCACTGGATCGAGGTACGCCATGGGCAAGAACATCGTGATCTGTCTGGACGGAACGAACAACCAGCTCAAGGCGGCCGTCAACACCAACGTCGTGCGCCTGTTCTCGATGCTCGACCTCAAGGACCCCGCACGACAGGTGGGGTACTACGACCCGGGCGTCGGCACCTTCAGCTCGCCGTCCGCCTGGACGCCCGTGGCGCGGACCGTCTCCCGGTATGCCGGTCTGATGTTCGGAGCGGGCCTGCGGCAGAACCTCGGCGAGGCCTACTCGTACCTCATGGAAGCCTACGAACCCGGCGACCAGATCTACGTCTTCGGGTTCAGCCGCGGCGCCTACACGGCTCGAGCACTGACCGGGATGCTCGACGTGTTTGGAGTCTTCCGACCCGGTTCGGAAAACCTGGTCCCCTACGCGGTCAACGCCTTCGCGCGGCAGCATGACCGGCCGCACGACGACGAAGGCCAACGTGCTGCGAAGAGGGAGTTCTTCGAGGGGCTCAGGGTCTACGCCAAGACCCATGCCGTGGATCGCGAGGCCCACGTGGATGTGCACTTCGTGGGGCTGTGGGACACCGTCAAGGCGGCGGGCACGATCGGGCGTCAGCTGCGCTGGCCCTTCACGCGCCAACTCCCGCACGCACACACGATCCGTCACGCGGTGTCGATCGACGAGAAGCGTCGGCCCTTCGCCGCCTACCTCGTGGAGACCCCCAACCCAAGCCACCTCAAGGTGTGCCGCAGCCAGGACCTGGTTGAGGTGTGGTTTGCCGGCGTCCACTCGGACGTCGGGGGCATGTACGCCACGGGCACGCGACTCTCGGACATCGCCCTGAAGTGGATGGTCGACGAGGCGATGGGCAAGGGCCTGTGGGTCAGACCACGCGCCTACACCGACATGGTCAAGGCGCTCCAGGACATCGATCCGGCGGGGCCCATCCACGTGAACAAGGGTTTGTGGGGACTGCTCGGCCCGGGGACCCGCACCGTGCCCGACGGAGCCCTGGTGCATGGTTCCGTGCAGGAACGGCTCGACTCGGCCGGCTCCTACGGCAACCGCGTTCCGGAACGGCACACGGTCGTCGACGCCGAGTGGCGCACCGCACGGCCCGTTGCGAGGCCTCCCAAGCCCCGCAAGCAAACAGAGCCCCTGGCACCGGCCGTGCCGGCGCACAAGTGATCAACCGGAGATCTGTCATGGATCGTGAGCAAGCGTCAGTCGAGCCGTTACCCGACGGAGTCTTCATCAGCTACCAGCGCAGTTCGGGGGCTTACGTGGCGAGGGCGATCTACCAGTCCCTCACGCAGCGGCAGTACGACGTGTTCCTCGATGTCGAGAAGGTGGACTCGGGGCGTTTCGAGAACGTGATCCTCAACCAGCTCGGGCGCCGCCCACACTTCATCGTCGTCCTCACCCCCAATACCGTCACGGCCATCGAGTCTGCGTCGGACTGGGTGCGCCGCGAGATCGAGCGTGCCTTCGAGCTCGAGAAGAACGTGGTGCCGGTGTTCACTGACGGTGTGTCGGCCAAGACTCTGCCGGAAAGCGGTGACCTCCCCTTGGCTCGGCTTCGGGAGACGAACGCGCTCACCCTGGTGCCTGAATACTTCGACGCGGCGATGGATGCGTTGACCACGCGCTTCCTCAAGCAGCCGACCTTGCAGGAGCTGCGCTTCCGGACCGCGGAGGAGCATTACGCGACATCGGTGAGGGCTCGCGAGAACGATGACTACGCGTCCGCCGAGCATGAGCTGAGCAACGCGATAGACCTCGATCCGGGGCGACCCGACTACTTCCAGAACCGGGCCGCTGCCAGGCTGGTCCTCGACAACCTCGACGGTGCGCTGCTCGACATCAACCAGGCACTCGGCCTCGACCCCACCAGCCAGCAGCTGGCCATCGACCGTTCCAACATCCTCCAGGCCATGGGCAGGCTCCCCGAGGCCCTCGACTCGTACAGGGCGTGGGCCCGGACCAACGGAGTCTGGGAGAACGACCTTGGTGGGTAAGACGGCTCGGGGTGAACACCTCTTGGTGCGTTCCCGCCCGATCACGTGGAGACCGACGGCCATGATGATCCGGTGCGCGCCGGGGGCGTCGGTGGGGCGGTCCTGGGATGGTCGGGCGCTCGCGGGTGTCGACGCTGACGTCGCCCACGCAGTGCAGCACCGCTGCACGCTGCCGCTCTTCCTCGACTGGTACGGGGAGGCCAACGTGACCGTGACGCTGCTACGGCCCGGGGCCGGCCGGGACCCGCACAACAAGGAGCTGCGCGACCGCATCGGCGAGCTGTCGACGCTCAGTGAGGCTTCCGCCACGCCCGGCCCGGCCGAGGCCGAGAGGCGCGCAGCGGTTCCACGACGGGGTCCTCGCATTGAGCCGCGTCCTCGTCACCGGCTCAACGGACGGCCTGGGAAGGTTCGCCGCGGAGTCCCTGCTGACAGCGGGTCACGACGTTGTGGTCCACGCCCGGAGCCATGAGCGGGCCGACGCCCTGCAGGTCGTCATCGGCCGGGGCGCCGGCCTCGTGGTGGGCGACCTTGGCGACCGCGCCGCCTTACGCCGCATCGCCGCCGAGCTCGACGACGCCCCGCCGCTCGACGCCGTCATCCACAACGCCGGCGTGTGGAGCGGCCCGGCCGTCATGCCGGTCAACGTCGTGGCTCCCTACCTGCTCACCGCGCTGCTGCGCTCGCCGCGGCGGCTGATCTATCTCAGCAGCGGTTCCCACTTCGGCGGCCAGCCGTCGCTGTCAGACACCGATTGGACGGGGGTGAGGGCCGGGTCCTACGCCGACAGCAAACTGTTCGTCACCACGTTGGCTGCCGCCGTCGCGCGGCTTCGCCCCGACGTGCTGAGCAACGCCGTCGATCCGGGCTGGGTGCCGACCAGGATGGGAGGGCCCAGCGCCCCCGACGACCTCGAGCTCGGCCATCGGACCCAGGAGTGGCTCGCCGTGAGCGACCAACCCGAAGCGGCGATCAGCGGGGCCTACTGGTACCACCAGCGGCGACGAGAGCCGCATCAGGCGGTCCACGACCGACGCTTTCAGGACCAGCTGGTCGACGCGTTGGCCACGGAGACCGGCATCTCCCTCTGAGGGGTCACCGGACCTCCGGCCTGGTGGCGACCCGCGGGCCGGGCGCCGGCCGGTGCCAAGCAGTCTCCCCGATGTACTCGGAGCGAACGGGAGGGACACGCTGCTCTGGGGGCGACGGACGACGTCTGAAGCACTGGCGCCTCGGAGGCCCGCAACAACGGGGAGACTCTCCGGCGGCACGGCCGTCGAAAGAGCAATCCCCCGACCGGGGGTCGGGGGATTGCCAAGGACCGGGTTACCGGAGGCTGTCTGGGGTCAGATGCCCTTGACCTTCTCCGCCTGAGGGCCCTTCGGGCCCTGCGTGACGTCGAACTCGACCTTCTGGCCTTCCTGCAGCTCGCGGTAGCCGCCGCTCTCGATGGCCGAGTAGTGAACGAAGACGTCGGCGCCTCCGCCGTCCTGCTCGATGAAGCCGAAGCCCTTTTCGCTGTTGAACCACTTCACGGTGCCTGTTGCCACTGGTGTTGCCTCTTCTTCTTTGCGAGGCCCCCCGTGTGGAGACCTCGGGCTGCCGATCGTCACGACGAGCGCGACCCGCGAACCTTCCCGCGGGGCTCCGCCGAGCCGAGACCGAAATACGTGGACTTGGACGGCAACTGGGTTGACGGTAGCAGCCGCCGGTGCCCCGTGCCTCGTTGTACTCATAGCCGCTGCTGGATGCGCCGTACGTCAGCTCCATCGAGGAGTCCGCGGGCGTCCCCTTCTCCTGACCACGGCCTCTTAGCGAGTCGCTCCCACTGAGGGCATTCGTCCCGGCAGTGATCGAGGGTCGCGAGTCCGATTGTCCACGACAATCGAGCTGCAACCTCGCGCCGCCGGTGCTGAAGTAGGCGAGGAACGCCTCACGGCACTGGGCCAGGGTCCGCCCGAGCCGGGCGACCTCCGGGATGGGGCAGGAGGAGAAGAGTCGAGGATCTTCTCGGCCACCATCCTCCCGGCGGCGTGGCTGGCCTGGCGGTACGCGGAGCGGGCTTGTTGGGCGCACTGGTACGCGACCCACACCTCGTCGTGTCGCTCGTCCGCGGCGATCGCCGCCGCAAGGCGGCCCTGTTGGCGTTCGATCAGGTGCTCGTCGCCGGCGTGCAGGATGTTCCGGATCCGATACAGCGGGTCGTCCTTGCGGCCGCGGTGGCTAGGACGTGCGCAACCGCTGGTGAGCGGAGGGGCACCCAGCTCACCATCGAGACCAACTCAGCTCAGCGGCATACGGCATCTTCTGTATGCCGCTGAGCTCGCTTTCCGACGGAGGCAACCACCCGCTCCTCCCGAGCTGCGACGCCGAAGGCAAACGGATCTAGGGTCGTGAAGGTGAGCGAGCTCCCTGTACTGGGTCCCGAGGATCAGCGCGTCCTCGGCAGCCTCCTTGAGAAGCAGGCGACGGTGCCGACGTCGTACCCCCTCAGCGCCAATGCGCTGCGGGCCGCGTGCAACCAGACGAGCAACCGAGAGCCCATCGTCGACTTCGACGAGCAGACCGTCGAGCGGACCGCGCGTGCCCTCAGGGATCGGGGGCTGGTCCGGATCGTGTGGGCTGACACCGGCCGGCGGACGCTCAAGTACCACCAGATCCTCGACGAGCACCTTGGGCTCGCCTCGGACGAGCGAGCACTCCTCACAGTGTTGTTGCTGCGTGGCGCCCAGGCCCCCGGCGAGCTGCGCACCCGTACCGAACGGCTGCACGCCTTCGCCGACCGATCCGAGGTCGAGGCGTGCCTGCACAGGCTGGCGGAGCGCCCGCAGCCTCTCGTGCGAGAGCTCGAGCGGCAGGCCGGTCAGAAGGACAGACGTTGGGTGCATCTCCTTGGGCCGACGCCGCACCGAGCCGACGTGGTCCCGGCAGCCGCTGCCGACCGAGAGTCAGTGATCACCGACGGGGCTGAGGCACGGGATGCGCGTGTGCGCAGGTCGTATGACGTGGTTGCCACGGCCTATGCCGATGCCCTGGCCGACGAGCTTCGGGGGTTGCCCTTCGAGCGTTGGTTGCTTGATCGGGTGATCGCCCACGCAGGCGACCAGCCCCTCGTGGAGGTGGGCTCCGGTCCCGGACATGTCACGGCGTATCTGGCGGAGGGTGGCGCCGACGCCATGGGAATCGACCTCTCACCCGCGATGGTGACCGAAGCGCGCCGGCGCTTCCCGGGGCGCAGCTTCGAGGTCGGCGACCTCCGACGGCTGATGCGTCCGGCGGCGAGCTCCGGCTGGGCCGCGGTCCTGGGGTGGTACTCGCTCATCCACTTGGCACCGTCCGAGTTGGCCGACGCGGTGAGGGCGCTGGTCCGCCCACTGGCCCCCGGCGGATGGCTGGTCCTCGGCCTGCATGCGGGCGCAGAGGTCCGCCACCTCGAGGACTGGTTCGCTCACGAGGTCGAACTCGACGTCGTGCTGCATGATCCGGCGTTCGTGGTCGGAGTGGTCGAGGCGGCCGGGCTGGCCGACGTCGAGTGGTATGTGCGGGGACCCATCACCGCGAGGGGTGAAACGACCGAGCGTCTGTACGTCATTGGCCGGCAGCGAACTTAGCGCGGTCACCGCGACACGCCGGGACGAACGGGCGTCGAGATCCTGCTCTCGTCCATTCATGGCCGGACGGTCAAGCCCCGCGCAGGTAATAGTGAGAAACATGGAGGTGCCAGATGAGGGCGATTGTGGTGACTGATCAGACCGCGGGGACGGCCGGGATGAGGCTGGCCGAACGGCCCGAGCCGCGAGCAGCCATCAACGACGTCATCGTTCAGGTTCATGCGTCCGGATTTGTCTCCACTGAGCTGGAGTGGCCCTCGACGTGGAACGATCGCGCCAACCGTGACCGAACCCCCTCGACTCCCGGCCACGAACTGGCCGGAGTGGTCACCGCCCTCGGCTACGGCACGACGGGGCTGTCGGTGGGACAGCGCGTGTTCGGCCTCGCCGACTGGCATCGCGACGGCACCTTGGCCGAGTACGTTGCGGTCGAGGCACGCAACCTCGCGCCCTTGCCGGGCGACGTCGACTTCACGGTAGGCGCGTCCCTGCCGATCTCCGGGCTGACGGCGTGGCAGGGACTCTTCCAGCACGGCCGACTTCAGGCGGGACAGAGCGTGCTCGCACATGGCGCGGCCGGCGCAGTCGGAACGATGGTGATGCAGCTCGCACGCGAGGCCGGCGCGTTCGTCATCGGTACTGGACGCGCCGCCGACCGTGAGAAGGCGCTCGACTACGGCGCACAGGAGTTCGTTGACCTCGAGAACGACGCGCTCGAAGACGTCGGCGAAGTCGATCTGGTCTTCGATGTCATCGGCGGCCAGCTCCAGAAGCGGTCGGCGGCCCTCATCAAGGCTGGAGGAACGCTGGTGTCCGTCGTCGGCCCGGTCGAGGTCCGGCCCCGTGACGGCCTGGCGGTGGATTTCGTCGTGGAGGCTGATCGCGCCGCGCTCGGCGAGATCGTCCAGCGGGTGCGGGACGGGCGACTGCGCACGAACATCGGAACGATCGTCTCCCTCGACGATGCGGTCGCAAGCCTGAACTCCACGGGGCGACGCAAGGGCAAGACGATCATCCGTGTTCGCCCGTAAGGACGCGCACGGGCTCCAGCCCATGCGCGTGGACGGCGACCAGCGCATGGGCTCCAAGCCGCCCTCCGACGAACCCGGACACCGCGTCTCCCACGGCACACGACTCGACGCCCTGGGCTCGGGGGCGAGGTGGATGCTGATGACCTCAGGGCCGCCGTATTGGAACCGGACCGCTCCACGGTTCCGCACACGATGTTCCCGTGGCAGTTGGTCGATCGCCCAGCGTTGCGGCGCGCCCGGACGCTGCATGGAGCAATGACGCCCTGACCGACGTTTCCGCTGGTCAGGACCTCTCAGAGCACCTGGTGGCGGTGAAGGATTCGAACCTTCAAGACTTTCGCGACGGATTTACAGCACGGGGCGCTCACGACGCTGACCGGCAGGAAGTCGTCGGATTTCCATATTTCCGCACAATTTCCGCACTTCGGTCCGCCAGTCCCGTAGCCAGTCGGTCCTCAACGGACTCGGGGGCGAGGTCCGCCACTGTGGGGCAGCGTCACACCGCCCAGATAGGGCGTGGGAGTGCCGTCCACTGGGAGTGACGACGATGCGTCCACTATGCGCGCGCGGCCATCCCGTCTCAGTGGGCAACACCGCGTGGGCGGCTCGGTGCCCTCACCTGTCGCTTGCTCGGTGAGGGCTTGGGAAGCGCCCGCCATCATCGCCTTGTGGTCGCGACGCAGCACGATGATCTGGCGCACCAGGCTCCAGGCCAGCCACCCAAGAACACGGCCATCGTCACGACCAGGGCCCACGCATACACGAGACTCGCCGTCCCGGTCAGGTTTCTCCCGACGAGAAAGAACACGGCGAGTACCAGCGCGAAGTACACGGTGGCTACCGTCCCGATCCTGACGCGGAATCTCTGGACGTTTCCCATCACCGCGTGGCCATATGCCGCCTGCTGGTCGGGGGTAGGTCGGCTGGGACGCGGCGACCTTCGACGCATCTGATCCTCGTTAGCAGGCACTTGTGCCGCGAGGTGGTCGCCGTTCCGATCTTCAGCGCACTTCGTCGCACCCCTCGATGCTCAAGAATCTCCTGCGTCGGTCTGCGCGCATCCTCGCACGCGCGTGTGGCGTTCAGCGGGCTCGAGGCTACAGCTATTGGCGTGCTTTTGTGGGTCTTTCGCCGCCTGCCGGGCGCGCGGGCACGGATTTGCCGCCGAGCGCGCAATCTCAATCGCAAAGGATCTCACCGCTCTCGTACGGTGTGGCCATGCATGGACCGGACGAGGACGAGCTGGCCGGCGGTAACGCGTCCGCCTCAGTGGTGCGTACTGGACAGACGTCCGCAAGCCGTGAGCTGGCGACCACCGACCGGACCATCGCCTACGTGCGGGCATTGCGCGCCAAGGGCATCGATGTCCCGGAGCACTTGGGTCGCGACGAGCAGGGACGCCAGGTGCTGGAGTACGTGCCGGGGCAGCTGGCCATGTACCGCGGCCCGTTGGACGTCGGTACGGTCACAGCAGTTGGACGGCTCGTACGGTCGATCCACGACGCCAGCGCCAGTCTGCCCGTGCCCGCCGATTGGCCCGTGCTGCTTCCAGCCGACGAGCCGGACCTGCTGTGTCACAACGACCTCGCGAGCTGGAACCTCATCATCGACGAGGACCCACTGGTCTTCATCGACTGGGACGGGTCCGGACCATCGACGCGCCTGTGGGACCTGGCCTATGCCGCGATCTCGTTCGGGCACCTGTTCCCGAACTCGGACGTCAGCGATTGCGCAGCTCGGCTGGAGGCCCTGCTCGACGGCTACCACCCGGGCCAGGCCCTGCGTAGCGCGCTGCCGGGCACTCTGACCCGTCGAGCGCGCGCGATGCACGACATGCTGCTGTGCGCTCACCAGATCGGTGAGCAGCCTTGGGGAGGCGATGTTTCGAGGGGCACGGCGAGCACTGGCGGACGACCACGCAGTTCATCGACGCCCACCATCGGGACTGGGTCCGCGCCTGCGACTACCACTGACCGGCGCGCATCGCGGTGGCGGCAGAAGAATGTCCGGATCTGCCGCGAGTCCCTTGACTCGCACCGTGCGTCACATCGGCACCCCTCTGTTGTCAAGGGCGGGCTGGAGCGTCTTGCGAGCCGTCGCTCTTCCTGGCGTGGCATGGTCGCGCGGTAGCGTCGGGTGTGCGGGTCCGGGAAGTGGCTGATCCGAAGTGTCGATGTGCGGGTGCAAGCCGGCCGCGCTGGATTCATGTGACGCCCCGCAGTGCCCTCCCGGGCCCGTCTCAGCGTCGCCTGCGCCGGCGGCGCGGGCGTCGGCGAGCAGCTGGCGGTAGAGGGCGTCGGAGATCCGGCGTTTGAGGCAGCGCATCGCTTCGGCTCGGGTCTTGCCGGCGGCGAGCTTGCGCCGGTAGTAGGCCCGGCCGGGGGTGTCCAGGCGGATCTGGGTGGCCGCGGCGATGTGGATCATGTGGTTCATCCGCCGGTTCCCGGCCCGGGACAGCCGGTGCCGGACGATCTCGCCGGAGGAGGCCTCGATCGGTGCGGTGCCGGTCCAGGACGCGAACCGGTTCCGGTCGGCGAACCGGGCCACGTCCCCGACGTCGGCCAGGATCCGGGCGGCGACGACCGGCCCGACCCCGGGCAGGTCCATCAGCGTCGAGCCGGAGGCCAGGACCATCGCCTTGAGCTCCTTGGTCAGGGCCTTGATCTTCTTGTCGACCGCGACGAGCTCGGTCAGCTGCTCGACGCGCGAGCCTCTTGCGGGTCTTGCCGGCCAGGTCGCGGGGCCGCACCGAGGCGAGGATTCGCCTTGGCCTGCAAGGCGGTCAGGTCCTTCTTCGCCTTGCCGGGGGTCAGCTCGGACAGCAGCCGCTGCAGCCGGTTGACGCGTCTGCACCCGGGCCCGGGTCAGCTCCTCGCGGCGGTCGACCAGCATCCGCAGCGCCTCGAGCTCGTCGTCGTAGGACAGCACCCGCAGGCCCTTGGTGCGGACCGCGACGACCGCGACGGCGTGCGCGTCGTGGGCGTCGGTCTTGCGGTTGTGGCCGGTGTCGAACAACCGGGCCCGGGCGCTGAGCTTGGCCGGCACGTCGACGACGTGCTCGCCGTCGGCGAGCAGCCGCTGCGCCAGCGGCCGGCCGGCGCCGTTGCTGCCCTCGACCGCCCAGACCCGCTCCGGCCAGGCCGCGCACGTGCTTGCGCATCGCGGCGTAGCCGGCCTTGTCGGTGCCGAACCGGCCCGTCGCCAGCACCGTCTCGTCGGTCGTCGACGACCTCGATCGTCGCCGACAGCTTGTGGGGATCGACCCCGATGAACACCTTCGCCATGCCAGCACCCGCCTCGTCTCGTCGCTGGACCTGCAGGGATCGCGAGGCGGGCATTGCTATTGAGAGCTGGGCAGTCCCCTCTGGAGCCACACCTCCGGCACGGCGCCCGGCGGGAACGCAAACCGAAAGAGAGCCACACCGATCACGCTGGTGGGCAGCCGCGAGGAGAGCATCCCGCCGGGCACCTGGACCGAGTCTGGCCGGACACCGGTCCTACCGGAATCGTCTAATAGCCGCGTACTCGCGCTTCTCTGTCAGGCCGCTGGTAGGGAGTTGGCGAGTTTCCGGTGGATCTCGGCGAGCGCTTCGACGCCGAGCGGTCCCTCCGCCTGCAGCCTGGGGACGCGGCTTCCTGCGCCACAACGCCCGCGAGTGGTGAATGCCCCGCCGATCAGGGGCCAGTCGGCGTCCACGAAGCACAGCACACCGTGCACGGGCACGTCGTCGTTGAGCAGACCGCGAACGACGTCGACCTGCTTGAGTACTCCGTCGACGAGTTTGCTGGCTCTTCGAAGTTAGCCGGGCAGGGTCCGGGTCCGCGTCGGTGACGTGAGAGCCCGTGACCTCGGTGATCATGGCTGTTGTCTACGCAGTCGTGTCACGAAGTGAGGTCACGGGCTTGAGCCAGCCTACGCAATGTCAGCATGTCCACGACCCGGTTGAGGACGCCTCCCGCGCTGCTCGGCCTCGAGGGGGTCGCGGTGGCCCGGGTCGAGCTCGACCCGTTCGGGGGTCGGGTGGTGCACGTGGTCACCGCGGACGAGACGGCGGCGGCGTGCCCGTCGTGCGGGGTGTTCTCCACCGCTCGGTCAAGGAGCGGGTACCACGCGTCCGCGGGACGTGCCGCACGGGCGGGTGCCGTGCGGCTGGTGTGGCACAAGACCGGTGGCGGTGTCGCGAATCGCTCTGTGCCAGAGGGTCTTCACCGAGTCTTTGCCGCAGGTCCCGGCCCGGCCGGTTGACCACGCGGCTGCGGCAGCTGGTCGGGGCCGGTGTCGCCGAGGGGTTCTCGTGCGTGCTGGCCGCGGCCCGGGCGCACGGGGTGTCCTGGCCGGTCGCGCACGCCGCGTTCGTCGAGCACGTCACCCCGATCCTCGAGCAGGAGCTGCCGGCGGTGGCGGTGCTCGGGATCGACGAGACCCGCCGCGGCAAGCCGGTCTGGGCCCAGGACCCCGTGACGGGCCGGTGGCGGGTGCTGCACGACCGGTGGCACACCGCCATCGTGGACGCCGCCGGCTCCGCCGGGCTGCTCGCCCACATCGACGGCCGGACCGCCTCCTGCGTGACCGGGTGGCTTGCCGCGCAGCCGGATTCGTGGAAGAAGGCGGTGACGCACGTGGCGATCGACCTGTCCGCCTCGTACGCCAAGGCCGTGCGTGACGCGCTGCCGGACGCGGTCCTCGTCGCGGACAAGTTCCACCTGGTCGCGCTCGGCAACCAGATGCTCACCGAGGTGCGCCAGCACGCCACCCGTGCAGGCCCGCGGCCGCCGGGGCCGGAAGAAGGACCCCGAGTGGGCCGCCCGCCGGCGGCTGCTGCTGGCTCACGAACGCCTCACCGGCGACGCGTTCGCCAGGCTCTGGAACGCGCTGGTCGACGCCGGCGACCCGGGCGCCGAGGTGCTGCACGCGTACGCCGTCAAGGAGCGACTGCGCGCCCTGCTCGCGCTGGCGACCGGGCGCGGACCGTGAGGCCATCTCGCACCGGCTCTACCGGTTCTACGCCCAGGCCGCCGCCAGCGACCTGCCCGAGGCCCACCGCCTCGCAGAGACCATCGAGACCTGGTGGCCGGCCGTGCTCGCCGCGCTCACCACCGGCTACACCAACGCCCGCTCCGAGGGCTACAACCGCCTCGCCAAGCACGTCGGACGGGACGCGTTCGGATTCCGCAACCCGGTCAACCAGAGACGCCGGATACGGTGGGCCTGCACCCGCCACACCGGCGGGCGTCAGCCACGACTCACCACACACTGCCCGGCTAAGTTCGATGAGCCAGTTTGGTGCAGTCGCGGCTTCCGACGAGCAAGCGTTCGACGCGTGGCCGAAGGAGCCCGCCTTCGATAGCCGCATGGTCTCGGAGGCGAGCTCGTTGAGCCGGCTGCCGAGTCGCTCCCTCGCCAAGCCCTCGAATTCTCGACGCGCCGACGCTCCCGCCGTGCCGCCCTCGACGGGTCGAACGCCGGCCGGCTCCCCAAGTGCTCTGGGCTTGTGGGTGACGCATCGGGCGGTCTTCGTGGTCCGCTCGTAGATCGCCTCGCTCCTGGCAGGAAGGGCGAGCCCGCAGACCCGGCACGTACCGGCGTAGCGCAGGCGCATGCGCTTCTCGTCCGGTCCCAGATCCAGTCGGCCACCGTACGGGTGAACGCCTCGCACTGAAGGGGTTTCGAGAAGCGTCACTCCGCTGCGGTTGAGCGTGACTGCCGTGCGGATCCGGCGGTTGGGCGATGATCGCGTTGCCGCCGGGTGCGTAGTGTTGAGCTGCTGATCGGGCGTCAAGCACTTGGTACCGCAGCCGTGCCCAGGGAGGGGATGACCGGGCAGTTAATGGGCTTCGCGCGCTCTGCGTGATCTTGATGACGTGGGCCACCAGCGTGGCGCTGGTCGACGGACTCGGTCAGGTCGGGGATGCGGTCACGGCGCTACGTGTGGGCGCGCGGGCTCGTGCCTGCAGGCCTGGGGTCGACAGCCACGTGCAGGTTAGGCGTCGACGATGACCGGGATGATCAGCGGGCTGCGGCGGTGCCTGCCGGTGGACCCAGGTGGACATGGCCTGGCGGACGAGCTCCTCGACCTGCTCGATGTCCTCGATGCCCTCCTTGGCCGCCTTGGTGAGCGCCTTCTGGATGGCGGGCGTGGCCGTGGCGAAGTCGCATCGCGTCGCGGTCGAAGCCGTGGGCGAGGTAGTCGGGCTCCTCGGTGAGCTTGCCGGTGTCGGGGTCGACGATGCAGACGATCGTGATGACGCCCTCCTCGGCGAGGGTGCGGCGCACGTGCAGCGACTCCTCGGTGGCTCCACCGACGGTCATGGCGTCGACGTAGACGAGCCCGGCCGGGACGGTGCCGGTGATCGTCGCCCGGCCGTCGACGAGGTCGATGACCGACGCCGTCCTGGGCGATGAGGGCGCGCTTGGGGTCGACGCCGGTGCGGATGGCGATGTCGGCGTTGGCGCGCAGGTGGCGCCACTCGCCGTGGACGGGCAGCACGTTGGAGGGCTGGACGATGTTGTAGCAGTAGGCGAGCTCGCCGGCGCTGGCGTGGCCGGAGACGTGCACCTTGGCGTTGCCCTTGTGCACGACGTTGGCGCCCCAGCGGGTGAGCTCGTTGATGACCCGGTAGATGGCGTTCTCGTTGCCGGGGATCAGCGAGCTGGCCATGCAGCACCGTGTCGCCCTCGGTGACGCGGATGGGGTGGTCGCGGTTGGCCATCCGGGCCAGGGCGGCGAGCGGCTCGCCCTGCGACCCGGTGGCGATGATCGCGATCTGGTTCGCGGGCAGCCGCTCGAGCTGCCTTGAGGTCTGACGACCAGGCCCTTCGGGGATGTTGAGGTAGCCGAGGTCGCGGGCGATGCCCATGTTGCGCACCATCGAGCGGCCGACGAAGGCGACCTTGCGGCCGTGTCGCTGGGCGGCGTCGAGGACCTGCTGGATGCGGTGCACGTGGCTGGCGAAGCTCGAGCACGATGACCCGGCCGGGCGTGGTCCGGAACACGGTCTCGATCGCGGGGGCGAGCTCGCCCTCGGAGACGGTGAAGCCGGGGACCTCGGCGTTCGTCGAGTCGACGAGGAAGAGGTCGACGCCCTCCTCGCCGAGCCGGGCGAAGGCGCGCAGGTCGGTCACCCGCCCGTCGAGCGGGAACTGGTCCATCTTGAAGTCGCCGGTGTGCAGCACGAGCCCGGCCGCGGTGCGGATCGCGACGGCGAGCCCGTCGGGGATCGAGTGGTTGACGGCGATGAACTCGCAGTCGAAGGGGCCGAACGTGCGCCGGTCGCCCTCGCGCGACCTCGACGGTGAGCGGGGTGATGCGGTGCTCCGTGAGCTTGGCCTCGAGGAAGGCCAGGGTGAGGCGCGAGCCGACGACCGGGATGTCGGGCCGCTCGCGCAGCAGGTAGGGCACGCCGCCGATGTGGTCCTCGTGGCCGTGGGTGAGCACGATCGCGTCGACCTTGTCGAGGCGGTCCCGGATCCAGGTGAAGTCGGGCATGATCACGTCGACACCCGGCTGGTGCTCCTCGGGGAAGAGCACGCCGCAGTCGACGACGAGCAGCCGCCCGGCGTGCTCGAAGACGGTCATGTTGCGGCCGATCTCGCCGAGGCCGCCCAGCGGAACGACCCGCAGCCCGTCGCGGGGCAGCGCCGGCAGCGTGTCGCTGCTCTTGCGGCGTGGCCCGCGCCGGCTCATCGCGCGACTCCTGCCGCGGACCGTGGGCTGGACAAGTAGAGAGGGTCTTGCTGCGGGATGTTCACGGGCTTCTCCGATGCTGAGGATCCGGCGAGGGAGCGGCTCGGTGCGAGGGTCCAGACGACCGCACCGAGTCATTTGGTGAGTGTGCGCCGCTGAGTTGGCCAGCGAGGCGGGGTCGGCGTTCGTGCTGGCCTCGTTGAGGCGATGAGCACCAATCTTGGCAGGAAGCCGCAGATGTAGGCCGGCTGGGCTCCGGAGTGGGCCACGAACCACGCCAGCCCGGCCGCCATCCCCGCCGCGTTCGGGGACGACAAGATCCGAATGCTCATTGGCACCTGCACCCAGCGCGATACCCAAGCCAACAAGCGAGGGCCCTCGCATCGGGCGGGAAGGTTGGCGGCGGCGTGGTCATCGGGTGTTCGTGACATCCGGACCTCGGCCCCAGCACGCCCGCACGTGCGCCACTTCGCCGCCTGCAGGGCGCCCTCGACTTTCACGGATCTGCGGAGAACGCGTGAACGTGGGCTCAGCGTCCTTCGCTCCAGCGTCAGCCCGTCGCCCACCGGAACAGGAGCACGAGGGACAGCACACCCAGCGCGACGGTGACCAGGAGCGGCAGCACGCTGAGCGCCAGCGCGGCCAGGACGTAGCCAACCGTGGGCGGGCCCGGGTCTGGGTTCGCGGCGACCGCCTTCTCCAGCAGACGGTAGTTGCGGACGTTGGCGCGATGGGCGACGTCCACCACGTCGCCGACGAATGGCACCAACCCGAGGGCCGCATCGAGCAGCAGGTTCCACGCCATCCGGGCCAGAACCCGGACGGGCACCCGAGCGCGAACGGCGTCGAACATGATCGCCCCCGAGATTCCCGACCCGACCAGGTCACCGAAACCCGGGACGAGGCCAAGCAACGCATCGAGGCCGACCCCCTGCTTCGTCCCCGGGATCCGCACCAGGTCATCGAGCAGTATCGCCAGCCGGCGGCTGACCCGGAGCTTAGGTGTCGATGGAGGAACAGGTTGGCCCACCAGAGCATCGTGCCCGAAGTCGAGAGCGGCAGTCGCCGACCAGGGCCTGCACGCCGCCGTATGTCGCCCCGGTGGACGGCGAGCGATCACGCCGTCCGGCGCGCCGCCTGCGAAGCGGTCCTCCTCGCCTACTACATCTTGGCCGCGTACATGGCCTCGGGCACCTGAACCCGGCATGGACGCAGGTCCAGAGGCGAGGCCACCCCATCATTTTCGTTATACGATATGCGTGTGGTGAGCGAGGAGCAGATCCAGAAGTGGGCCGACGAGGCCGAAGCGGATACGACGTCGATGACCTGAAGCGTCGAGGCGCGGGCGTCCTGGTCGTGGGGCTGAACCGATGCAGGTCGTGGCGGTCCGGCTGACCGCCGAGGAACTCGACGCTCTCGACGCGGCGGCAGCCAGACTGACATGAGCAGGTCCGAGGCGATCCGGGCTGCGCTGGCCCACTTCGCTGCGTGAAGGTCCACCCGAGCGCGCTCAAGCACGGCATCTCATCGAAGGATGCGATCCAGGCGGCAGAGTGGTCGCTGTGGATCGAGCCCCTCGACGAGGACGGCCCTCCCGCCCGGGAGTTACGCCTGGGTTTCGACACCCGAGCCCGCCTGCTGGAGACGGTCGTCCTGATCTTCGAGAGCGGCGATGAGATGGTTATCCACGCCATGCCGGCGCGCAAGAATTACCTGGACCTCCTGCCCGAATGACCATGACCGACAACGGACGCGGACGTCGTGGACCGCACCGCCAGCCCGCTCATGCCGCGGATCGGGTTCGACTCCCAGCGGTCATGCCGATCTGTTTGGATCATCGGCGCCAACATGACATGCACCAGCAACTTCAAGTCTGGCCTTCGGAACCTAAACATGGCTCACCGGCCACGGTTTCGTACGATCCGGCGTGCGATCTACGTGCGATTAGAGCCGCGGGTCCGACACCCCTACGTCCACGCCAAACGGAGGGCCCCGCTGGACGTTCGCGCAGGTCAGATCCCCTTTTCTCAGCCTATCACCCACCGGTTTCGAGAACAGGTGGTCAACAGTACTCCTTTTCACCCAATTACCTTGCATGCCAAGCAAATTCGG
>CAWGXD010000012.1:0-21633 GCA_963826445.1 uncultured Actinomycetota bacterium | reverse complement strand
AGGAATCACGTGCGAGGTGTCGAGCCGCCGCGACCGGGATGTTACTGGTCACTCCAGCGCCTCTCGTCACACCGGTGGGCAGCCGCGAGGAGAGCTTCCCCGCCGGGCACCTGAACGGAGTCTGGCCGGGTACCAGCCCTACCGGAAAGCGTCCAGTAGTCGCGATTGCTCGTGCCGCTGTTCAGCGGCCCACCTTGCCACGACGGCAGGCATCGGAGCGGTGCTCGACCGCCACGATCGTCACCCTGTCCGCGATGCGGTAGAGGAGTCGGACGTCTCCCTGGCTGGCGATGTGCAGGCCCTTGAGCTCGAAGCGCAGTGGCTTCCCGACTCGCTGCGGGTTGTCCGCGAGAGGGCCGTATACGAACTCGATGACGGCAGCTGCGACCTTCTGGGAAGGCGCCGCAGGGCGCGCTGGGCGGTTGGTGACCAAGCGACCTCAAACGGGACATGCGTGTGTTGGAACCGGGCATCGCCGGCGTGGAGCGTGATGGGGGTGATCGATAGGGTCCTGGGCACACCCTGCTGTGAGCATGCGCCGCCCTGGGGACGGTTTTTCTCGTCAGTAGCCCAGGCCGTGGCCGAACGGGAACAGCTCGCCGGTGCCGTCCGCGCGCGGGATCGAGACCGGCAGCCGGCCGGCCGGGTTCACCTCGCCGAAGAGCACACGCACCAGCGACTGGATCTGGTGGGAGGTGTAGCCGTAGGTGTCGAGCACGGTCGGCGCCTCGGGGAACGAAGCAACGTCGTACGGGTTGCGCATCGCCGCGACCACCACCGGCTTCCCGGTCGCCAGCAGCGCTCGCACCAGCCGGGTCTGCGCGGCCGCGGCCGCGGTCGGTTGCCCGTGGCCGCGTCGATGGCGTACGCGTTGTTGGTCGAGACGACGACGAGGTCCGCAGTCCTGCGCGGCCGCGGCCGCGGTGGCGATGGCGGTGGCCGACGGCGTGGTGCCGGACTCGAGGACCTGCGTCGTCGCTCCACGTGCGGCGAGCGCCGTCGCCATCGTCTGGGTCGTGCCGACGCCCCAGCCGGCGACGAGCACGCGGCGCGGGCCGGCGCTCAGCGGTAGCAGGCCGGCGTCGTTCTTGACCAGGGTGGTGGTGCGGTCGGTGATCGCCTGCGCGTCGGCCAGGTGGCCGGGCGCGCCCATGATCTGCGGCGCCGACCGCCGGGTCGACGAACGGGTCGCGGAAGATGCCGCGCTGGAACTTGTGCAGCAGGATCCGGTAGACCGACTCGTCGAGCCGCTGCTGGCTGATCTCGCCGCTGCGGACCGCGTCGAGCACGGCGCCGTACGCCGTGTCCATCTGCGGCGGGACGAGCAGCTGGTCCGCGCCGGCGAGGATCGCCTGGACCGGTGCCACGTTCGGCGGGTACGTCGCCGTAGCGCCCGCCATGTCGAGTGCGTCGGTGACGATCAGACCGTCGAAGCCGAGCTCGTCGCGAAGCACGCCGGTGAGGATCTTGTGGCTCATCGTCGCCGGGGCGCCGGACGGGTCGACCGCGGGGAAGACCACGTGGGCGGTCATGATCGTGTCGACCCCGGCGGCGATGTCGGCCTTGAACGGGCGGCAGGTCGATTGCCTCGAACTGCTCCAGGGAGTGGGTGACCTGCGGCAGCCCGAAGTGGCTGTCCACGCCGGTGTCGCCGTGGCCGGGGAAGTGCTTGGCGACCGCGGCGATCCCGCCCGCGTGGAAGCCCGCGACCTGTGCCGACGCGAGGTCGGAGACGAGGCCGGGGTCGCCGCCGATGGAGCGGATCCCGATGACGGGGTTGTTCGGGTTGATGTTGACGTCGGAGACGGGCGCGTAGTCCTGCGTCACGCCGACGGCGTCCAGCTCGGTGCCGATGACCTTCGCCGAGCGCCGTGCGTCGGCGGCCGAACGTCCCGCGCCGAGCGCCATGTTGCCGGGCATCTGGGTCGCCGGGGCGCCGAAGCGAGCGACGAGCGCACCGCCCTCCTGGTCGACCGAGATCTGCAGCGGGATGTGGCGGCGGCTGCGCCAGCGAGGCGGCCTGGAGGCCGTTGGACAGGGTGGCCACCTGCGCCGGGTCACCGATGTTGTCGTCGTTGTTGCGCGTCGTGTAGTAGATGACCCCGCCGGGCTGGTACTTCGCGATCGCCTGGGCCGGGGTGTCGACGCCGAACAGGCGCTGGTTGGTCGCCTTCGCCGTGTCGCTCACGGTGTTGGCATCGCGACCGGCCACCTCGATGACGAACAGCTGGCCGACCTTCTGCTCCAGCGTCATCTGCCGCAGCAGCGAGATCACCTTGCCGCGGTACGGCGCGTCGCCGGAATCTTGATGATCACCGGCCGCGGCCGCGGGTGGACCGAACGCCGCGGCCAGCACCACGGACAGGCCGATGCCCAGCCGAAGCGGTGTCCGGGCTCGGCGGGTGGTGGATGCCGACCGAGCGAGCATTGGCGCCTCCGGGCTCGCGTGCCCCTCGAGTAAGGGACGAAGACGACATTAGGGGCTGGCCGCGCGGGTTGGGAAGAAGATAGACGAGAATGGCGCCGGCTCCGAGCGAGCGTCAACAGCCGCGGACGCGCCGAACTACCCGTGAGCCGTGCGGTGCAGACCCGCGTGTTACCGGTCCCCGCCGCCAAGACGCTCCGATCGAATCTTTCATTCGACCGCGGTCGAGAACCAGACGGACCCCCCGTCGTTTCTGATCAGTCTTCCGCCGTCGGCGACAACCCCTGGACGCCCGGGTCTATGCCACTGATTCACGGTCAAGAGTAGGGAGACGAGGAGGTCACGTCCTCCAACCTGCCCGACCGGGCCCCCACCCGTGGCCTGAGGAGATCTGGTCTCGCCGGTTTGCCTCAAGATCAATGTCGCGCCTGGCCAAGGTCGGCCCATTGTCGTGGCCGAGATGCTCGCGGACAACTCCCTGCGGGCCGGTGCTTTCGGATGGCCCGGCGGGTTGCCTTCATCCTAAGTGGCTTCATTCCGCCGGCAGGTCGGTCACGTCGCCCGTATAGACCACGTCGTCGGCAACGAGACGAAGCTTGCGATTTCCCTTTTGGCTGGCCCGGGTCAGGATGCCGAAAGCGTCGAGCTCGTCGAGCCTGCGGTTGGCCATGATGATTCCGATGGCGGCCCCGATCTTGCGCGAGGTCCGCAAGGCCTCGTGCAGCTGAGCCACTTGGTCTCGGTGGACCAGGCCCTCAGCCTGAAGTTCGGCCATCAGCACCCGGTCGATCTCGCCGCGCGCCTCCAACTCGTCGATCCTCCGGGTGGTTCGACTCGGCACGGGTCTCACTCAGATCTGCGCGCTGGTTGGCCTCGCGGGCTTGGGACTCGCCGGCAGTCGCACGGTCGTTGGCCCTATTGGCGCGGGCTTTCAGGGCCTCGATATCGGCGCGGGAGGTAGACACCTGCTCCTGCAGGTCGTCCACCTGCCGCTGCAACTCCGAGCCGCTGTCAGGCAGTTCGTTGTCGATGCGGCAAGTATCCAGCCATGGGCTTGGTCGTGGGGCACAAAGCGCAAGGAGCTGCCTCCCAGGCATCGGCCAGCCGAACGTCGATCACGACTGTCCGCGCTCCTGCACTGGCCGGCGATCGAAATGCTGCCACCCCCTGCAGAGACCGACCGTGCTCTTCGTCACCGGGCGGCTGCGCCCGGACGTCGAGCTGCTCGTCATGAAGAACAAGGGCGCGCACTTCACGACGTGGGCAGCCTTCCACCGCCAGTACGTGGACCGCGCGATGACAGCCGCTCTCTCGTTGGGCTGGTGCGAGGAGTGGGCCAGACAGGTGCCGGAGCGGGGTTGGCGCTGGTGTGCCTGACCCGCGGGATCGTCCTGGAGCAGATCACCGACGAGGCGATCCAGGCCGTCCGCGAAACGATCGAGTCCTCCCCGGTCCTGGCCGAGGTGACCCGCAGGCACATGCGCGCCAGGCTGTACGGGCTGTCCGTGCTCGCCTATCAGCTGGGGCTCCTGCCGGCTCCGCCGCAGCATCCGAACCGGCGCCCGACCACGCTGGCGGACCGGCTCGCGCAGGTGCCACAGCCGGTCATCCGCGCCGCGATGCTGCGCTACCTGAACGTGCTGGCCACGACCCGCCGGCCCAAGACCGTCGTTGAGCGAGCCGCCTGCTTCGTGCTGTTCGCTCAGTGGCTGGCCGACCACGACCCGCACGTGACGAGCCTCCGAGCGCTGACCCGGGGCCACATGGAGGACTTGCTGGCCTGGCACGCCAGCCGCGGCTGGGTCGGTCGAGTCGCCCGCGACCAGCACATCTCCAAGGCCAGACACCTTGCAGCAGTGGTGACGCTGCGGACCTTCTTCGAGGACATCACCCTGTGGGGCTGGTCGGAACGACCAGCAGCACCAGTGCTGCTGCGCTCAGACCTGCCCCGGCTGCCAGAAGCCCTGCCCCGAGCCCTCACCCCGGACCATGACCGTGCGCTGATGGCCGCCGTGCACGAGCTGAGCGACCTACCCGCCCGCGTCGGAATCGTCCTGCTACGCGGGACAGGCATGCGCATCGGCGAGCTGCTCGACCTCGAGCTCGACTGCCTGTGGGACCTGCCCGGTCACGGCACCTGGATCAAGGTCCCCCTCGGCAAGCTGGACACCGAACGTGTCGTCCCACTCGACGAGCAGCCCCTGATGGCGCTGCGCGAATGGCTCGCCGCCCGCGGCCAGCACCGCTTCCTGCCGCACCCTCGGCAACCACGACAAGCCGACTTCCTGTTCGTCACCGGCGGACACCGGATGGCCGCGATGCGGATCCGCCGCGGGCTGCTCGAAGCAGCAACGGCGGCCGGCCTGACCGGCCCGGACGGCGAGCCCCTCGCGGTCACTCCTCACCAGCTCCGACACACGTACGCCACCGAGTTGATCAACGCCGGGATGAGCCTGCAGGCCTTGATGATGCTCCTCGGGCACGTCACCCCGGAGATGACGCTGCGGTACGCCCGCCTAGCCAATCCGACGCTACGGACGGCCTACGATGCAGCCCTCGAGCGAGTCCATGCCAGTACCCGGGTTCCGCTGGTGATCGACTCCCGACCCATGCTGCCGGACCCCGGCGAGTGGCTACAGACAGAAGCGATCAAGACCCGCCTCGCCGGCGGCTAGTGCTCGCGTCCCCCGGTCGCGGGGGCCTGCGCGTACGCCAACATCTGCGAACAGTGCGACAGCTTCACCACCAGTCCCGCCCTGCTCCCCGTCCTCAGCGAGCAGCTCTGCGACGTCCGGGCGTTGCACGACGACGCTCTCTTCCGAGGCTGGACGGCCGAGGCCAAACGGCACGAGCTCGTCATACAGGCCCTCAACGGCCACCTCAACAGAGCACCCCGCCAAGACCAGCAGCCTTGACCCGCGGACGAGGGCCGGTTAACCGGGCGGGAGTACCGCAACCACGACAACTACCGATGCCGCATCATTGGCTACGCGCCGACACCGATCGCGGCGTGAACACCCACACCACGCTCAAAGTTGAAGAGCCGTCAAAGTGCTCTGGAATGTTGGCTGAGACGCTCGCAGCGCGACAGAGTCCGGGGCCTTGATCTGCTCGTGCTCGGCCGTGGTCACCCGGGCCTCGCGCCGGCGTCGATCTCGGCGCGGCGCACCCACTTGCGCACCGTCTCGACCGACCCGACCCCGAGCTTGGCCGCGACCGAACGGATCGCCTCGTACTCGGACGGATACTCACCGCGCTGCTCCAGCACCAGCCTCGCAGCGCAGCTCCCGGAACTCGTGGGAGTACTCCGACGCACGTCCCATGACCTGCATCCTTCCAACGGATCGGGCCTCCGGACATCCCGGGAGGGGTCAACTGCGCGGACCTCTGTGCGACGACGGGCGCGGTGCTTTCGAGGCACACCGGCCATGACGCGAACCTGACCTGAGCGGTGCTCGAGGCGTGTGCCCAGGCGGGCATGGCCTGTGGCGCCGAGTGCGAGTCTCACGCGGGCATCCACGAGCAGTGCCGCGTCTGCGTCGAGTCCTGTCGCCGCTGCGAGCAGGCCTGTCGAGAATCTGCTAAAGAGTTGGTGAGCATCCGGGTGTGGGCCTTGACGACCACATTCCTCGTTGACATGCTCGGCGCATCCAACCAGCCAGGTTTGGATGTCCAAGGAAGGGCAACGAATCGCTCAGTTGAGACCGGGGGAATGATGAGAATTACCAAGCGCTCTGCAGCAGTCGCGGCCAGCGTTGTTTTGTCCGTGGGTTTGGTGGCTACACCCGCGTTTGCGGATACGTGGACGACGTCGATTTCTGGGTGGTCAGCCGGCCGTACATCCGCTCACTGGAACGACAACAGTTCTGGAGACACATCGATTCGCATGGACAACTGTCGGTCCACCAAGGGAACATTCAGCAACGCGGTATTGACGCTTTGGCGTCAGCGTGGGGTGCTGCCCGACGAAACCCGTGGAGACCAGAGGTTCTACTGCTATTACAACGCAACGCGGTATTGGACATCTCCCAATGCCGACGTCTACTACTTCGAACTCCGCTCTTTCGCAAATCAGGGAAACACGTCGCCGGGGACCTTCAGCGCAAACCCAGTCAAGGTGACTTGGTAGTTGTCTGTTGAGTCCGCGTGCTGGACGGGCGAGTCGCACGTCCAGCACGTGGATCACATCTCCTTCTCGGCCGGGGAGGGGCCGGGGAGTGCTTGTGTGGGGGGTCTGGAATGTTTATGGCGGGTGTGACCTTCGGGTATTCGCGGCGTCGCCCGCCAGTGCTCCGAGACTTCGCGTGGCAGGTCCCATCTGGGCGGACGGTCCTGCTCGGCCCCAACGGTGCGGGCAAGTCGACCATTCTTGGGATCGGCGCCGGGTCTTTACGCCCTGTCAGCGGCTGGTGCGAGGTGGACGGGGTCCGATCCGATCGTCGTGGCGAGCGGGCCTCCTATCTGAGGCGGGTGGGCTGGATGCCGCAACACACGCGGCCGATCCCGGGGCTACGTGTCCACGAGCAGGTGGCCTATGCCGGGTGGCTGCAGGGCATGAGCCGGTCGGATGCGACCGAGGCGGCTCGCGCGGCCTTGGAGCGGGTCGGACTGACGAACGTGCGACAGCGTCGGAGCCACGAGTTATCCGGGGGGCAGACGCGACGGATGGGTCTGGCCGAGGCCATCATCGTCCCTCGGAGCACATTGCTGCTGGACGAGCCGACGGCGGGCCTCGACCCTGCCGAGCGGCAGCGCTTCCGCACCATCCTAGAGCAGGCGTCTCAGGATGCTGATGTCGTCGTGTCCACTCACGAGGTGGAGGACCTGACGGATTCGTATGACACGGTCGTTGTCCTCAATTCCGGGCAGATTGTCTTCTCTGGTTCTGTAGGTGCGTTCCTCGCGCATGCCCCATCCGGGTCGCGGGCACCCGCGACCGACGCCTACGCGGGCATTGTCAATGCGGAGGGGCAGTCCGGCTCGTGAAGCTCACGACGCGGTTGTGGATTGTCGGTGCGTGGTGGCTCCTGCCGATCACACTCGCCGCGGGCCTTGTCGTGGCCTCCCAGCTGGCGATCCCGGAGTTCTCCCAGCCGTTGGCTGCGGCGGCGAGGGTATCCGAGTCCGCTCCGCTCGTTTTGGGCTTCGCATCAGCAGCAGCGGCTCTCGTGATGGCACGCCTACGGGCATCGGGCCTGCTCGTGCGGCCGCACGTCCGCTGGCGCTTGCGTATTGTTGTCGATCTGGGTCTGGACATTGTCGCGGTTGGAGTCGTCTCGGGAATCGTCGCGGTGATGTGGGGTCAGGTCGGGTCGGGTGTCGTGGGGTGGCCGGGCTGGGGAGTGCTCCTCGTCCACCTTGCGGTCCTCTTGGCCGTCGTGGCCTGGGGCATGGCATTCGGTCGATGGTGCAAGGGGTGGCTGGCTGCCCCTCTGGCCTTCGTCGCGACGTACCTCGTGCTCGGCTTCCCGGCCGCGATGAACCCGCTCTGGTTGCGGCACCTGGTCGGGGTCTCGGGAGGCTGCTGCACCGCCGACACAACCCTCTCGCCGCGCGTCATTGGAGCGGCGACCCTGGTGGCTGTGGGGGGAGTCGTCGCCGCGTTGATGCTGACGCTCAGCGGGCCACGACGACATAGCTGGCCGTTTCGGCTGTGGGTCGGCGCGCCGGTCGCCGGCCTCGTTCTCGCCGGCTCGCTCGGGGTCGGAGCCCTCCTCGTCAAGGACCTGGGGAGCCTTCCCGTGGCACCACGTGACGGTGCGCCCCTCTGCCAGGCGGTGGAGCCCAGTGGCGTGAGGGTCTGCGTGTGGCCCGAGCATCTTCCGCTGGTGCCCGACTACAGCGCGGTGGTGAACGCGGTGGCCGCGATCGAGCAGGAGCACGGGCTTGGCCGGACGAGTGTCATGTCGGAGTCCCGCGCCGGTCTGGGCAGGGAGGGGACCTACGTCATCCTCGGCAAACGGCCGACACTGGAGGACCGAGTGGTCTCCATCGCAGCTTCGATGGCTGTCGTCTCAGCGCAATGCCATCCGGTGGGCACCGACTTCCTAGAGTACGCCGAGCAGGACTACGTCGCATCAGCCGTCCTGGAGCGCTGGTGGGCCACCAAGCTCGCCGACCACCTGCACGTGGAACTCGACGAGGGCAAGGTGACAGAGGCGCCCGACCTGCTCAATGGTATGGAGCCGGCTCGGCAGTGGGCCTGGCTGCGCGACGTCACGGTCGCCAGGCGGACTTGCCAACCGTCGTTCCTCCCGGTGGCCCAGTGACCTGGTTCCTTCGGTCTCGCCAAGCCCTGCACCTCGGAGCAGTGACCGTCGCCGTCGTCCTGGCCACGTGTGCCCTGACGCGCGTACTCGCCCCGGTGCCATCGTTGGTGCCCGTGTCCGCCCGCGGGATCGCAGCGGCCTTGGCGTTGCCCGTCGTTGCGGCGCTACCGCTCATCGGCATGGTGGCGGGTGGTTACCCCGAGCGCGAACTCACCTCGGTGCGGCGCATCTTCCGGACCGAACGGGGCATGGTGTTGGTCGGCGTCGGGGCAGCGGCAACCATCCTCGCCATCGCCGCACTCCTCCTCGACGCGCCCCTTCTGCTGGCCGCAGCGCGCAACGTTGCGGGCACCGCCGGGCTAGGGCTCCTCCTCCGGCGCTGGCTGCCACCCATGGCGACGGCCCTCATCCCCATCGCCGTGGCGGCGGCGACCTTCTCCCTTGCGAACCGAGTGGAGCCCCCGCTCTGGGCCTGGCTCCTCGCTCCAGTCCAGTCACTGCCGGCAGCCCTTATCGCGACCGTCCTGTTCACGATGGGGCTGTTCCTAGGGATTGGTGGAAGCGCAACTCGCCGGCAGGCCTCCGCAAGCGAATTCTGACCTGAGTTGCATGACATTAGTGACCACCCGCGGCGAGGGCGTCGAGGATGCGTTGGGCGTCGTCCGGGATCTGCGGCGGCGCCGTGACCTGCTGTCCGCCGAGGCTGATCGTGGCCGAGCGCAGCGGCCGCAGTGTCTGCAGGATCTTCTTGATGCTCAGGCCGGTTCGCGCCTGCGCCTCCCGGGACACGGCCAGCGCGGCGAAGACGACGGTCAGGTGCGCCTCGATGGAATCGCGGAGCGGGTGGAACATCGGCCTGGCGGCGAGGTCGGACTTGGCCATCCGGAAGGACCGCTCGACCTGGTAGAGATCGTGGTAGGCAGCGACCACCTGTCCGCCGCTGATGGTCGCCTCCGGGATGTTGGTGACGTAGCCCATCTTATCCCGAGCTCGGGATAAGAAGGGTTAGGGCTATTCATCTGACCGGACTAGACTGGAGCGGTGGATGGGCGGCGGCCGCGCGCTGGCGTGGACTATCCGAGATCGGTCGGTGAGCTGAGGTCGTGGTTCCCGACGGACGCCGATTGTCTGGACTACCTGGACTGGCTGCGTTGGCCGGACGGGTTCATCTGCCCGGACTGCGGGCATGCCGGCGTCTGGTGGGTCGCGGATGGGCGGTACAAGTGCGCCGGCTGCTGGTCGCGCACGTCGGTGACCGCGGGCACGTTGTTCGACCGGCGTCGCACCCCGTTGACGGTGTGGTTCGAGGTGGTCTGGGCGTTCGCCTCGGGCAAGGACGGGATGTCGGCGCTGAGCCTGCAGCGGACGCTGGAGATCGGCTCGTACGTGACCGCGTGGGCGATGCTCCACCGGCTGCGGGCCGTGCTCGTGCGGCCCGGCCGTGACCGGCTTACCGGGACCGTGGAGGTCGACGAGACCTACGTCGGCGGGGAGGAACCGGGCCTGCGCGGCTCCGGCCAGAACCGCCGACCGGCGGATTATTGAAGAGGTACCCGGCCACGACCCGGCCGCCATAGGATTCTCAGGCGAAAAGGCTCCATGAAGGCATCACGAATACCACTCTTGCACAACGTAACTCGCATGGTGGGCCCCGTCGGGCTCGAACCGACGACCGGCGGATTAAAAGGGCGGACCCGGACCCCCTTGATTGGCGAATTTCCTTGCCCCTCAGGCCCTCCCCGCGTCGCAGCAGTCCCCGAAATGCCGGCATCGGGCGCGTGTACCCGGCCAATATCCGGCCATCGCCCTTCCTGACAGCACTCTGGGGGGAAGCCCAACCGCGCGCGTGGCTCTCGGGTGCCTTCACCGCCACACCAGAACGGCGAGGAAGCCATACAGCAGGAGGTTGAACAGGGTCAGGCCGACAACGAAGGTGCGACTGGCGCTGTGATGGACCTCCTCGCGTCGGATGCGCAGCGCAATGACTGTGCTGCCAGCGGCGAGGACAAGCACAGAGACAACAAGCAAGACGGGCTTCATGGATTGGGCCAATGCCATCGGGCCGCGGCGCGGCCGTTGAGCACGCGTGCGCCGCGGCGGTGCCACTGAGAGCGCCAGCGCACCTCGTTGACGAGTTCGGTTGACGCCATGCGAGAACGGTATGACCGCATCGCCGCCCGCATATCCGCTGCCGGTGTTAGGGATGTGCATGACTTTCTCGCAGCCCTCCTCGATCGGCCGCGCCTCGTTGATTCGTTCCTGACACCGCCCTGCGTTAGCGCCACGTAAGGATCACGAGCGTGCGCGTTAGGGCCGTGTTAGAAGCCCACCCCGCGGGCTTGGCCGGCTCGAGACTGGACTCATGCGTGGCCGAGCGGTCACCGGATGATCGGAGTCCTCATGGCCGACCTGGCCTTCGTTGCCCTCACCCTCGCCTCCTTTGCCGTGACGGCGCTCCTGGTGAAGGGGGTGGAGCGCCTGTGAGCATCGAGAACGTGGCCGGACTCGTCCTATCCGGACTGCTCGTGGTGTACCTCGTGGCGGCGCTTCTCTTCCCGGAACGGTTCTGAGATGTCGGACACCGCTGCCGGTCTCCTTCAGGTCGGGCTGCTCATCGCGGCCGTAGCGGCGTGCTATCGCCCCCTGGGGGCGTACATGGCCCGCGTCTACACGAGCGAGCACCACACCCGCGTGGAACGGGTCCTCTACCGGGTCATGGGTGTCGACCCGTCGGCCGACCAGCGCTGGCCGGCCTATGCCCGTGCGCTCCTGGCCTTCTCGGCCGTGTCCGTGCTCGTGCTGTTCGCGTTGCTGCGACTCCAGCCCCAGCTGCCGCTCAGCCTCGGGTTCCCGGGGGTCCTCCCGGACCAGGCGTTCAACACGGCGGCGTCCTTCGTGACCAACACCAACTGGCAGTCCTACTCGGGCGAGTCGACCATGGGGCACTTGGCCCAGATGAGCGGGTTGGCCGTGCAGAACTTCGTCTCGGCGGCGGTCGGCATGGCTGTGGCCGCGGCACTGGTCAGGGCGTTCGTTCGCTCGCGCACCGACCGCCTCGGGAACTTCTGGGTGGACCTCGTCAGGGGGAGCCTGCGCATCCTGCTGCCGATCGCCGTCATCGGCACGGTGGTCCTCATCGCGCTGGGAGTGGTCCAGAACCTCTCCGCCGGTACCGAGGTGGCCACCTTGGCCGGGCAGTCGCAGACGATCACGGGCGGACCTGTCGCCTCGCAGGAGGCCATCAAGGAGCTGGGCACCAACGGGGGCGGCTTCTACAACGCGAACTCGAGCCACCCGTTCGAGAACCCCAACGTGCTGTCCAACCTGCTCGAGAACTTCCTGCTGCTGCTGATCCCCGTGTCCCTGACGTACACGTTCGGCCGGATGGTCAACGACCGGCGACAGGGGTACGCCATCCTCGCGGCCATGGGAGTCCTCTGGGGCCTGATGGTCGTCGGCATCTCGGATTTTCGAGGCAACGCACCCCGGCACCGCTCCACAGCTGGCCGGCGCCTCGATGGAGGGCAAGGAGACCCGCTTCGGCGAGGCCGCGTCCTCACTGTGGGCGGCCTCGACCACGGGAACCTCCACCGGGGCGGTCAACTCGTTCCACTCCTCGTTCACCGCGCTCGGAGGTGGCCTGACCATCTTCAACATGGGCCTGGGCGAGGTCGCGCCGGGCGGCGTCGGGTCGGGGCTCTACGGGATGCTCGTCCTGGCCATGGTCACGGTGTTCGTGGCAGGGCTCATGGTGGGCCGCACGCCGGAGTACCTCGGCAAGAAGGTCACGTCGCGGGAGGTCAAGCTCGTCTCGCTCTACATCCTCACCATGCCCGTCATCGTGCTCGGTGCGACCGCCTTGGCGATCGCCCTGCCCGAGGCGAGGGAGTCGATCCTCAACGCCGGCCCGCACGGCCTGTCGGAGGTGCTGTACGCCTTCATGTCGGGGGCCAACAACAACGGTTCCGCCTTTGCGGGCCTCAGCGCCAATACGGTTTTCTACAACACGGCGATCGGGCTGGCCATGCTGGCCGGGTCGCTTCGTCCCGATCGTCCTGGTCCTGGCCCTGGCGGGGTCGCTGGCCGGCCAGCAGCCGGTGCCCGCGCACGGCGGGCACCCTGCCAACGCACCGTTCGCTCTTCGTGGGCATGCTCATCGGGGTCGTCCTCATCGTCGCGGGCCTCACCTTCTTCCCCGTGCTCGCCCTGGGGCCGATGGCGGAGGGCCTGTGATGCGCGAGCCGAACGACACCGACCCGAACATCACCGGGCCCGACGAAGGACACCGACCCGTGGCCACCTCCGAACCGCACCCGCCGAAGCGCGTCGCGGCGGGCTTGCTCGACCCGACGATGATCATCTCCTCGCTTCCCGCAGCCGTGCGCAAGCTCGATCCGCGAGCCATGGTGCACAGCCCCGTCATGTTCGTCGTCGAGGTGGGCGCCGTCCTCGCCACCGTCCTGGCCATCACCGAGCCGAGCCTGTTCGCCTGGTCGGTCGTGGTGTGGCTGTGGCTCACCGTCACCTTCGCCAACCTCGCCGAGGCCGTGGCCGAGGGCCGGGGCAAGGCCCAGGCGGCCACGCTGCGGCGAGCCAAGACCGAGACGATGGCTCGCCGGCTGCGAGCCGATGGCACCGAGGAGACCGTGCCGGGCACCGACCTGCGCGTGGGTGACCGGGTGGTCGTCGAGGCCGGGGACATCATCCCCGGTGACGGCGACGTCGTCGAAGGGGTGGCGAGCGTCGACGAGTCCGCGATCACCGGCGAGTCCGCGCCGGTCATCCGGGAGTCCGGCGGCGACCGCAGCTCGGTCACCGGGGGCACCAAGGTCCTGTCCGACCGCATCGTGGTGGCCATCACCGCCAAGCCGGGCGAGAGCTTCATCGACCGGATGATTGCCCTGGTCGAGGGCGCCGCGCGGCAGAAGACCCCCAACGAGATCGCCCTCAACGTCCTGCTGACCAGCCTGACGATCGTCTTCCTGATGGCCACGGTGACGCTGCAGCCGGTCGCGATGTACTCCGGCGCCGAGCAGTCCCTCGTCGTGCTCCTGGCCCTCCTGGTCTGCCTCATCCCCACCACGATCGGGGCACTGCTCTCGGCCATCGGCATCGCAGGCATGGACCGGCTCGTGCAGCACAACGTCCTGGCGATGTCAGGGCGTGCCGTCGAGGCCGCCGGGGACGTCGACACCCTGCTGCTGGACAAGACGGGCACGATCACCCTGGGGAATCGGCAGGCCACGCGGCTGATCCCGGTCGAGGGCGTCGACGCGCAGGCGCTGGCCGACGCCGCCCAGCTGGCGAGCCTCGCGGACGAGACTCCGGAGGGTCGGTCCATCGTGGTGCTGGCCAAGACGGCATACGGGCTGCGGGAACGTCAGACCGGTGAGCTCAGCGCAGCGCACTTCGTGGAGTTCTCAGCGCAGACCCGGATGAGTGGTGTCGACCTCGACGACGGACGCCAGATCCGCAAGGGCGCGGCATCGGTCGTCATGAAGTGGGTGCGCAACCACGGAGGGCACCCCACGGAGGAGGTCGGCGCGATCGTCGACGGGATCTCCACCGGTGGGGGCACGCCCCTCGTCGTCGCGGAGAAGCTCGACGGCCAGCCGGCTCACACGCTGGGCGTCGTCCAGCTCAAGGACGTCATCAAGGAGGGGATGGCCGAGCGGTTCGACCAGATGCGTCGGCTGGGCATCCGCACGGTGATGATCACCGGGGACAACCCCCTCACGGCCAAGGCCATCGCCGAGGAGGCGGGGGTCGACGACTTCCTCGCCGAGGCCACGCCCGAGGACAAGATGGCCCTGATCAAGGCCGAGCAGGCAGGCGGCCGCCTGGTCGCCATGACCGGCGACGGCACCAACGACGCGCCGGCGCTGGCGCAGGCCGACGTCGGGGTGGCGATGAACACCGGAACGTCGGCCGCGAAGGAGGCCGGCAACATGGTCGACCTCGACTCCAACCCGACCAAGCTCATCGAGATCGTCGAGATCGGCAAGCAGCTGCTCATTACCCGAGGCTCGCTCACCACGTTCTCGATCGCCAACGACGTCGCGAAGTACTTCGCGATCATCCCCGCCATGTTCGCCGGCGTCTTCGCGGGCCTGGACACCCTGAACGTCATGCGGCTTTCCTCACCGGAGTCCGCGATCCTCTCGGCAGTGATCTTCAACGCACTGATCATCATCGCCCTCATCCCCTTGGCCCTGCGCGGCGTGAGATACGTGCCCGCCTCGGCCGGAGCGATGCTGCAGCGGAACCTGCTGCTCTACGGCGTGGGCGGCATCGTCGCCCCGTTCATCGGCATCAAGCTCATCGATCTGCTCGTGTCCCAGATCCCCGGTATCGGCTGAGAGAAGGAATCGGACTCATGCCCACCCTGACCTCCCCCAACCTGCGACTGCTCGCGGCCGCACTGAGATCCCTGCTCGTACTGACCGTCATCCTCGGTCTGGCCTACCCCCTGGCCATGACGGGGCTCGCACAGCTCGCCTTCGGCTCCAACGCCAACGGCTCCCTCGTGTCACGCGACGGCGAGGTCGTCGGCTCCGCCCTCATCGGCCAGGCGTTCACCCGCCCCGTGCTGGAGGACGGCGTGCCGAAAAGGGACGCCGACGGCAACCCCGTCGTCGAGGCCGACCCCTCCTACTTCCAGAGCCGGCCCGCCGCGGCAGGAGCCGGTTACGACCCGCTGTCCACCGGCGCGTCCAACCTGGGCCCGGAGAACCCCGCTCTCGTGGAGGCGATCCAGGAGCGACGCGCCACCGTGGCGGAGCTCGATGGGGTGGACCCGCAGACGGTGGCACCCGACGCGCTGCTCGCGAGCGGATCGGGCCTGGACCCGCAGATCAGCCCCGCGTATGCCGCCCAGCAAGTCGCGCGGGTCGCGCGGAAGCGCGGGCTGGACCCGGAGACCATCGAGCGACTGGTCAGCGAGCACACCGAGCGATCGCCTGCTCGGATTCCTCGGCGAGCCCAATGTCAACGTCCTCGAGCTCAACATGGCGTTGGATGGGATGAGTCAATGAGCATGTGCGACACCGGCGAGAGGTGAGGGAAGGCGGGGCATGAGGCGCGGCATTCTCCGGATCTACCTCGGGGCTGCGCCCGGGGTGGGGAAGACCTACGCCATGCTCGACGAGGGCCGCCGCCGCCTCGAACGCGGCACCGACGTCGTCGTCGGCTTCGTCGAGACCCACGGCCGGCGGCATACGGCCGAGCTGCTCGAAGGGCTGGAGATCGTCCCCCGGAAGGAGGTCTCGTACCGGGGAGCGCACGTTCACCGAGATGGACGTCGACGCCGTGCTGGCCCGCCAACCGGACGTTGGCGCTCGTCGACGAGCTCGCGCACACCAATGTCCCCGGCTCGGGGGACGAGAAGCGCTGGCAGGACATCGAGGCCCTGCTCGCCGGCGGCATCGACGTCATCTCCACGGTCAACATCCAGCACCTCGAGTCGTTCAACGACGTCGTCGAGAAGATCACTGGCGTGCCGCAGCGTGAACGGGTGCCCGACGCCTTCGTGCGGGCGGCCGATCAGGTCGAGCTCGTCGACATGTCCCCCGAAGCGCTCCGGCGCCGGATGGCGCACGGGAACGTCTACAGCGCGGAGAAGATCAACGCCGCTCTCAGCAACTACTTCCGCGTCGGCAACCTGACTGCCCTACGTGAGCTGGCGCTGCTCTGGACCGCGGACAAGGTCGACGAAGCGCTCCAGCTCTACCGGGAGCAGAACGCGATCGGCGAGACGTGGGAAACCCGCGAACGCGTCGTGGTCGCGCTGACAGGTGGACCCGAGGGCGAGACCTTGATCCGCCGTGCCGCCCGGATCGCGGCCCGCTCCGCCGGCGGAGACCTCCTCGCCGTCCATGTCGCGCGCTCCGACGGTTTGACCGGCGCCAACCCAGCGGACCTGGCCAGGCAGCGACAGCTCGTCGAGACCCTCGGCGGCACCTACCATCAGATCATCGGAGAGGACGTGCCAGCCGCCCTGCTCGAGTTCGCGCGCGCCGAGAACGCGACGCAGCTCGTGCTCGGAGTGACCCGCCGCCCCAGATGGTCCGCCCGGATCGCCTCCAGCGACATCGGCGCCGACGTGACCCGCAACTCGGGAGACATCGACGTGCACCTCGTCACCCACGCGCACATCGGGCGCGGGCGCAGCCTACCTCGACCCCGCGGGAGCCTGACCCGAACGAGACGGCTGCAGGGATTCGCGCTGGCGCTGGTGCTGCCCCCCTTGCTCACTCTGGCCCTCGTGCCGGGCAGTCCGCAGCTCAACCTCGTCAGCAACGTGCTCCTCTTCCTGCTCACCGTCGTGGTCGTGGCGCTCGTCGGGGGCTTGCTCCCGGCAGTGACCGCAGCACTGTGGGGCTCGCTGCTGCTCAACTACTACTTCGTCCAGCCGTTGCACACCTTCACGATCAGTGACCCGAACAACGCTCTCGCCCTCGGGGTCTTCATCGTCGTGGGGATCCTCGTGAGCTCGCGTCGTCGACCTCGCGGCGAGGCGCACACGCCAGGCTGCGCGGGCGACCGCCGAGGCAGAGACGTTGGGCACCCTGGCCGGCAGCGTGCTGCGCGGCGAGACGGCGCTGCCGGCAATGCTCGAGCGCGTCCGTGAGGCCTTCGGCCTCACGGCCGTCACCCTTCTGGAGAGGGAGCAGGCCGAGGATCGCGCCGAGAGGGCAGCGACAGCCGGAGCCGCCGGTGGGTGGGTCGTGGTTGCATCAGCAGGCGAGAACCCATGTCAGAGGCCGCAGGACGCGGACACTCAAGTTCCCGCGGGGGATCGCTCATGCTCGCTCCGCGGGCGGTCGCTGCACGCCGAGGACCAGCGCGTCATCGGCGCCTTCGCCGCCCAGGCCGCGGTGATCCTCGAGAGGTCCCGCCTGACCGAGGCGGCGGCGGCCGTCGCCCCCTTGGCCGAGGCCGACAGGATGCGAACCGCGCTGCTGGCGGCCGTCGGACACGACCTGCGCAGTCCACTCGCGTCCGCGAAGGCGGCTGTCACCAGCCTTCGCAGCGACGACGTGCACTGGACACCCAGCGACAGGAGCGAGCTGCTCCTGACCGCGGACGAGTCGCTGGACCAGCTCACCCGACTGGTCGACAACCTGCTCGACATGAGCCGACTGCGCGCTGGCGCCCTGACGATCCTGAGTCGCCCGGTTGCCCTCGACGAGGTGGTGTCATTGGCCCTCGACGACCTCGGTCCTGGCGCGCGGCAGGTGGTCGTCGATGTGCCCGACGACCTGCCTCTGGTGCAGGCGGACGCCGGCCTGCTCGAGCGCGTCATCGCCAACCTCGTGGCCAACGCAATCCGGTTCAGCCCGCAGGTCCGCCCCCCGCTGGTGACCGGAAGCAGCCTTGGCGACCGCGTTGAGCTGCGGGTCATCGACCACGGCCCCGGCATTCCGTCGTCCGACGTCGAACGCGTCTTCACACCGTTCCAACGCCTCGGCGACACCGACAACACCACCGGCGTCGGCCTTGGGTTGGCGCTGTCGCGCGGTCTCACCGAGGCCATGGGCGGCAGCTCCTGACGGAGGAGACACCGGGCGGTGGGCTCACGATGGTCGTGTCCCTACCGGCTCGGCGCGTGAGGCGCCGGCGCGGACCAGCCGAGCCGGGACGGGAGCGAGTCCGCGAACGAGCCCGGACGGGCGGCCGCGGGATGCCATGACGCGCGTCCTGGTCGTCGACGACGAGCCGCAGATCCTCCGGGCTCTGAGATCAACCTCCGGCACGCCACTACGAGGTGTTCACCGCAGCCACCGGCTCGGAGGCGCTGAGGGCTGCGGCGGCGCAGCCGCCGGACCTCGTCATCCTCGACCTCGGGCTGCCCGACATGGACGGCGTCGAGGTCATGCGAGGGCTGCGAGGGTGGACCACCGCGCCCATCATCATCCTCTCCGGACGCAGCGGCAGCGCCGACAAGGTCGATGCCCTGGATGCCGGCGCCGACGACTACATCACCAAGCCGTTCGGGGTCGACGAGCTGCTGGCCCGGATGCGGGCGGTCTCGCGACGCGTCAGCCCGGACGACGCCGAGCCCGTCGTCACCTTCGGCCACCATCGTCGATCTCGCGGCCCACCGGGTCACGTTCGACGACGGACCACCACGAGCGAAGTTCGGTTGACGCCCACGGAGTGGCACCTGCTCGAGGTCCTGCTCCGGCACCCCGGCAAGCTCCTGAGCCAGAAACGCCTGCTGGCCGAGGTGTGGGGCCCGGGATACGAGAGCGCGCGTGGCAACCTGCGGGTCTACATGGCGCAGTTGCGACGCAAGCTCGAACGAGACCCGGCGCGCCCTCGGCACCTGCTCACCGAGCCCGGGATGGGATACCGTTTCCAGCCAGACCACGGCAGGCAGCTTTGAGGCCGAGGCGGCGGCTACGGGTTGAGTTGTCGCGTCTGGTGAGCGCAGCGCCAATGCGGGGGCCTCACGGTTTCTGGGTGAGAACGGCCGTCAAGATGCTGTTAGGACCCCGCCGGTTCCGCCTGCCGCGTGCTTGCATGGACATGTGAACCTCGACGAGCTGCGCACCCGATATCGCGGGGCCTTCTTGCTCCTCGCCGTGGTCTCGCCGCTCGTGCTCTCGGCCGCACTGGGCGCGTTCCGGGAGAGCATCACCAACGCAACCGCCGTCTTGGTCCTCGTGCTCTTCGTCGTGGCCACGGCGGCCAGCGGGGGATCGCCTCGCCGGAGTCCTCGCGGCCCTCTCGAGCGGGGCCTGGTTCGACTTCTTCCTGACCGAGCCGTACCAGCAGTTCACCATCGACGATCCCAACGACGTCGAAGCCGCCGTGCTGCTCGTCCTCGTCGGGGCCGCAGTCACCGAACTCGCGCTGTGGGGGCGCAGGCAGCAGGACCGCGCTGGGCGGCGTGCCTCTTGGCCACCTCGAGGGCGTCCTTCGGACGGCAGAGGTCGCGGCACGCCGAGAGACACCGCCTGAGGAGCTGATCAGCCGCGTGGCCCAACAGATCCAGGACGTGCTCGGTCTCGATCGATGCCGCTACGTCCCTGCTCCTGAGCCCGCCTCCGACGAACCGCGGATCAATGACGACGGCTCCGTCACCTGGCGCGGAGCCACCATCGACGTCGAGCGGGACGGGCTGCCAGTCGACGCGGAGACATGCCTCGTCGTCCGCGCCGCTGGAGTGGCGAGGGGTCACTACAGACTCACGGCGGCCAGCCGAATCGTGCGCCCGTCATCGGAACAGCGAAAGGTCGCAGTCCTGCTAGCCGACCAGCTCGGCAGCATCCTCGCCGCCAACCCCCGATGAGCGACTCAGGACGTCGCGCGGTTGCTCGCCGCAACAGCTGACCATCGGACATGCGCCTGACAGGGTTCAAAACCGCCGCACCAGAACGACAGAAGGCCATCCTGCGACGCGCCAGAACCCGCCGCACCCCCAAGTGCTGGCCTTCGATATGCGTCCTAACAGGATCTTAACGCCCAAGTTGCACCGAGCCTGGGCCATCGTGGCCAGCAGCGCACCTAGGCTCAGTGGACGTGATCGTGAGCCCCGGGGACGCACCCCGTTCAAGCGCTGGTTCCTCGAGACCTGAGGAAGTAGACACCGGCGGCTACTACGAGGGCGAGCGGGATGCGGTAGCCCATCGGCACGAGCATCCCTGGTGGCAGGTGATGTGCCTGACCGGCGTCGACTACTTCTCCACGCTCGGCTACCAGCCGGGGATCGCGGCGCTGGCGGCCGGCGCTGCTCTCGCCGGTCGCGACACTCATCCTGGTGCTGCTCACGCTGCTGGGCGCATTGCCGGTCTACCGGCGCGTCGCCCGGAAAGCCCGCACGGCGAGGGCTCGATCTCGATGCTGGAGCGCCTGCTCTCCGCTGGCAGGGCAAGCTCTTCGTGCTGGTCCTGCTCGGCTTCGTCGCCACGGACTTCATCGTCACGATCACCCTCTCCGCCGCCGACGCCACGGCCCACGTGCTCGAGAACCCGTTCTCTCCCGACTGCCTGCACGGCCATCAGGTCTCGATCACGCTCGTGCTGATCGCGATTCTGGGCGCCGTCTTCCTGAAGGGCTTCAAGGAGGCGATCGGCATCGCCGTCGCGCTGGTGATCGTCTATCTCGGCGTTGAACGCGATCGTCGTGGCGGTCAGCATCGCCACGTCGTCGCCACACCCGCTCCTCCTCGGCGACTGGCGCGACGCGCTCGTCACCAGCACGGCACTCCCGCTCCGATGATCGGCGCGTCGCCCTGCTCGTCTTCCCCAAGCTGGCGCTCGGGCCTGTCCGGATTCGAGACCGGCGTGGCGGTGATGCCGCTGGTCAAGGGCGACCCCGACGATACCGACGGCGACCCGACGGGCCGATCCGCAACACCCAGCAACTGCTGACCTCCGCCGCGCTGATCATGAGCGGCTTCCTGATCGACCAGCAGCTTCGTGACCACGCTGCTGATCCCGCACGAGGAGTTCGAAGACGGGCGGCGAGGCCAACGGCCGGGCGCTGGCGTTCCTGGCCCACGACTTCCTCGGCGATGGCTTCGGCACCGTCTACGACATCTCGCACCATCCGCATCCTCTGGTTCGCCGGCGCCTCGGCGATGGCCGGGCTGCTCAACATCGTGCCGCGCTACCTGCCGCGCTACGGCATGGCCCCGGATTGGGCGCAGCGCGACCCGGCCGCTGGTGCTGGTCTTCACCGGCGTCGCCTTCCTGCGTGACGGTGCTCTTCCGGGCCGACGTCGACGCCCAGGCGGGCCCTACGCCACGGGCGTGCTGGCCCTGATGACCTCGGCACGGTGGCCGTCACCCTGACCGAGAGACGCCGCGGCCACCGCCGCGCGCTGCTGCGTTCTTCGCCGCCGTCAGTAGCCGTCTTCGTCTACACCTTCCGCGGTCACCATCATCGAACGGCCCCAAGGGCCTGGTCATCCCCCCGGCCTCTTCATCACGC
>CAWGXD010000011.1:0-79568 GCA_963826445.1 uncultured Actinomycetota bacterium | reverse complement strand
GCGTCGTGGCCCCGATCGTGCGCCGATCCCGGGATTCAGGAGGCTGCGGTGAGCGGCCCGTTGCTGTTGCCGA
The DNA here is from genome assembly GCA_963826445.1 of uncultured Actinomycetota bacterium. GTDB lineage: Bacteria > Actinomycetota > Actinomycetes > Actinomycetales > Dermatophilaceae > Intrasporangium. Next base: position 79,495 of record CAWGXD010000011.1, on the reverse strand, counting down.
CGCTGGGATCAGCTACAGGCGACCCACCCGCAGGTCGTGGCTACGATGCGGGCCTACCTGGCCCAGATCGCGTGCGTCCTGCGACCGGGCAGCGTCGGCGGGGCCGACCTGGCGCTTCGCTCGTTCACCAGCTACCTCGCCGCGGAACACCCTGCGGTACAACGGGTTCGCGACGTCGGGCGTCCCCAGGTCGAGGGCTTCAAGACGTGGGTCGCCGACCGGCCCGGGCCAGAACAAGGACCGCGTCACGCCAGCCACCATCGCCCACCGCCTCGGCACCCTGCGAGTGTTCTTCGTGCGGATCGACGAGTGGGGCTGGGACGAGGCCCCACCCCGGGTGCCGATGTTCCTCGGTGACGTGCCCCGCCAGGAGCACGCCCTGCCCAAGGCCCTGGACGACCCGACCGCGGCCAAGCTGCTGGGCGCCGCGCAGGCCGACCGCAGGATGCTCGTCGGAGTCACCGTCGAGTTCCTCCTGCGCACCGGGCTGCGGGTCGGGGAGTACACGGCCCTGACCGCCGACGCCGTCGTGCTCATCGGCGACACCCACTGGCTCCACGTGCCGGTCGGCAAGCTCCACGAGGACCGCTACCTGCCGCTGCACCCACGCCTCGTGCAGATCGTCGACACCTACCGAGCCAAGCACGTCCCGCCCGGGCACCCGCTGCTGCTGCCCCGGGAGAACGGCAGAGCCCTCGACCGCCACTGCAGTGACCAGGATGATCAACCGAGCCGGCGCCGCCGCCGGGCTGGCGCACATCCACCCCCACCAGCTGCGGCACACCCTGGCCACCCAGGCGATCAACCGCGGCATGTCCATCGAGGCCATCGCCGCGATGCTCGGGCACAAGTCACTGGACATGACCCTCGTGTACGCCAAGATCGCCAACCGCACCGTCGCCGAGGAGTACTTCACCGTCGCCGAGAAGGTCGAGGCCCTCTACGCCCGACCCGCCCAGCTACCCGCCGACGCCCTCGGACCGAACATGGCCCGCCTCAACCGCGAGCACCACCGCATGCTCGGCAACGGCTACTGCATCCGCCCCACCGCCATGGACTGCCAGTTCGAGAGCATCTGCGAGTCCTGCACGTTCTTCCAGACCACCATCGAGTTCCGACCCACCCTGCTGGCCCAACACGCACGACGCCTGCGCCAAAGGCCAAACCCGACGAGCCGAGATCTTCGACAACCTGATCACCGGCCTCGACACCACCGAAGCCTCTTGACAACGATCACCCACATAATGCCGATGAGCGGACGTTCAGCCAAGGCGCCAGGCGTCGCCGCCAAGCCTGGGCCCCAAGGCCATCGGCGGGCACGGTGGGGCACCCGGTGGAAGGCGTTAGCCGACGAGCTTGGTGGTCTTGGGGCCGCGTTGCGTGCCTTGGGGGACCTGGCCCGCTGGGATGATTGGGGTGACGAACCATCTCCACACGCAGTCCTTCTCGCCCCAGCAGCTAACGGTCGAGCTTCCCGAGGACCACCGAGGTCGGTGCGTTCAGTCGTGGTCGCGGACGTGTCGGACGTGTCGGGCAGGTCAGTCCGCGCGGCGCGGCCTGGGGCTCTTCAGCTGCCTCTCACGAGGAGGTCGGCAGCTATGGCTGCCCCTTCCGGGCTCGGCTTGAACCCCTTGACGACCAGCCAGATTCCGAGGGTGAACTCGAATGCGGCGACGGGCAGCGCAGCGAGGAGGGCGATCGGCGAGACGTTGCTGTACGCGCCGAAGAAGATCGCGATGTCGGAGATGAGCAGCAGCGGGGCGCCGACGAAGGCGATGATCGGCAGGAAGCGAGGGACCAGTGCGGACCGGTACAGCACGTAGCCCAGGAGCAGGTCGCAGAAGACGGGCATGAGGCTCCCGGAGAGCAGGAACGTCCAGGTGTAGGCGGCGAGCAGGCTGTGGCCGGTCGTGACGAGTGACGCGGGGTCCGCGCCGGCGGTTCCGGCGACGTCGCTGCGCAGGGTGAGGATCGTCAGCAGGCTGATGACGCCGACGAAGATCAGGCTGGTCTCCACGACCCGGGCGGTGACGAAGCCGAGGGCGGCGGTCTGGCTGACCCGTTTGGCGACCGGGTAGAGCACCACGGCGGTGCCGATCCCGGCGAGGCCGACGATGACCTCGGAGAGGGCGCCCCACAGCACGCCGGAGTCGCTGCCCGCGCCCAGGATGAAGGTGCCGACATTGTCCTTGACCGGTTTGTACAGCGCGAGAGTCGGGATCGACACGAACGTGATGAGGTACAGCACCCCGGCGGTCAGGGAGATCCTTCTCATCGGGTCCATGCGTCGGTGCGGCGTGGTGGGTCCCGCGGTGATTGTGGTGCCGGGGCTGTGCGTGGCGGCGGTCATGGCGTGCTCCTTGTGGTGCAGGTAGTCGGTGCCAAGCGTGGTTGCCTCGCCGGCATGGTGGTCATGTGACGACCGGCGCTGGCGTCAGCGGGGCCTTGTCGGGCGCGGAGGCGGTGGAGGGTTCGGTGCCGCCCAGGTCGAGCCGGAACGGCGGGTAGGCGTCGGTCATCAGGCCGGTGTAGGCGGCGACGCGGAAGACCCAGCGGTTCATCCCCAGCACGAGGTCGTACAGGCCGCGCGGGTAGCGGCCGGTGAACAGCAGGACGATCCCGGCGATCAGGACGAGCAGACCGATCAGGCCGGAGCCGTACAGCCACGCGTTGCCGTGGTTGACCTGGTTGTAGCCGCCGAATGCGGCACCGGTGAAGACTCCGATGATCAGGTAGTGGGGCAGCGCGAGCAGCCACCACTTCACGAGCACGAGCCCGCGCGAGAGCGACGTCGGGTAGTCGACCTCGAGCCGGGCCGGGTAGTCGGGGACGTCCTTGAGCGTGAACGGCGGGTACCGGTCGGTGCCCAGCGCGCTGTAGGAGTAGAAGCCCACGCGCCAGGACCAGCGCAGGACGCCGACATTGAATGTGAACAACCCCAGCGGGTAGCGGCCGGTGAAGAGGATCGCGAAGAACGCGATCACGCTCACCACCGCGAACGCCAGCCAGAGGAACACCAGGACGACGTAGTGCGGTATCGCGAGCAGCCACTTGACGAGCCAGAGGCCCCGGCTGAGTGTCGGGGCGAGTTCACCGGTCAGGCGAAGGGGGTAGGGGCGTGCGTTGATGTCCATGACTGGGCCTCTCTGTCGCGCGGTCGCGATCGTGGCTGAGGGGCTCCCCTGAAGTCGACATCACTCGTGAGCCTGTCGAGCTCACGCTCGAGCATCGTCCGTCGGCCGGGAGGCTGGACCCCTACTGGTGGTTTCGACGCTACGCGCGCAACTGTTGACTAGCAATAGATTTCTAGAATCAGTTTGCTATACTGCGCGAATGGGTGCAGAGTGGAGCTTCCTGACGAACCATGCCCGCGTCCTGGTCTGCATTGCTCACGACCAAGGACTGCGGCTACGAGACATCGGCGAGGTGCTCGGCCTCACCGAGCGAACGGTGTTCGGCATCGTCACAGACCTGACGGAGGCCGGGTACGTCGTCAAGGAGAAGGACGGCCGGCGCAATCGCTACCGGATCCAGCACCATCTGCCACTGCGGCAACTCATGGGACGAGACGCGACGATCGGCGAACTGCTCCACCTGCTCGTGGCCTCCAGCTGACAGGACACAACGCGGTGACCCGTCCGACCGCCAGGTCGGATTTGTTCGTCGACCTGGTTTCGGGCCTGACGTCCTCAACTGCCGCCGATCGTGTCTTCTCAACGTCGCTTCCTGCGGCGTCGCTTCCTCTCCGCGTGCTTTGCTTTCGGCGGGATCGCATCGGGTACGCGATCCGGCGGGATGAGTCGCATTGCTCGGGCGAGCTTGTCCAGCTCGGGGTCGTCCTCTGGTTCATGTGCGAGCCAGAGTGTGAGCCGCGGCGACCCGTCGGCTTTCAGCAGTACTGGGAGAGCGCGATCTGCGTGGGTCTGGTGTTTCTTGGCCCGAAGGTACTGCGAGAGATGCTCTCGGTTAGTCCGGGTGTCCGGTCCTGCGGCGAAGATGTAGAGCCAACTGCCGGTGTCGTCGACGCCACCAACCCCACAGGTATGGAAGTCACCGTCGCGTGCAGGTGGGTCTGGGTCAGGATGCCGGCCTGGACCAGCTCCGAAGTGGCAAGGGCGATCGGGCCAAGGTCGTCGAGACAGGCGACGACGGAATGGATCTCATGGATGTCGGCCAGATCAAGCCAAGTGCCGTTCTCAAGCCAGAGTCCGTGATGATGCTCGATGAGCTGGCGCAGGCGATCGGCTTGTGCCGCCGCGTTCTTGACGGTCTTGTCCAAGTCGCCGTCGAGCTGTGCGACCCCACCCTGCCGGGTCCTGGGTGGGAAGTCACCGGCCTTGACTTCGACGCAGAGAGCGACCCCGTCGAGCACGAGCAGTCCATCGGCCTCCGTGACGGGTGCAGTTTGGTGTGTGTTGGAGTTGGCGGAAAGGTCATTTCCCACGCCAGGGTCTCGGTAGCGCAGGTTGCGGTGAACGTCGGCCGCGCCGTCCAGTAGCGCTGCGAGTGTGTCCACGACGAGGGTTTCGACGGCTCCATCGCGGGCTCGCCCGTACCGGGTCCACCGTTTGGTGCCCTTGATGGGCGCCTCGCAGATCCGCCGGATCTCGTCCAACGCGATTGCGCCCGGCAGGAGAAGGTAGCCGCGATCCGGAGCGTGAAGGATTGCCCTTCCGGCCATCGGGTTGCGGCCGTCGATGAACTGCCGAACAAGGACATCAGGCGGCCGGCCGTCGGGTTGGATGCTGAACCGGTCAAGGATGGCCTCGACGACGTTGACCACAAGGTGCGTCCGTTCAGCCAGCTGCGAGGGGGTGACGAGGACCAGCTGTGACGGGGTCTCGAACACCGCCCGGAAGGCCGCGGCGGTCGCATCGTCTAGCGGCGCCGCCGGGCCTGCTTCCGCAGCTGCCCGAATATGGTCGTACGCCTGTTCGTGATTCCGACCGCAATGTTCGATCGCGGCGGCCTCCCGCAGCTGCAGGACGTCGTCGTAAGTGAAGCCGAGGAGATCCTGGAACACGGTCCCGGTGTGGCCGGTCCGCAGCACAACGTCGTTGATGGAAACAGCGACCTGCGGGTACTGGCGCCCTCGGACAGTGGTCTCGTGGCTGGACAGCCGCCACGCGAGCGTGTTGAGTCCGGCGTCGGTAGTGGCCAGGACCTCCTGAGCGCTCCACCGCGTCACTCCAGCAATCGTTGCGAGCTGCACAATCACCGCCGCGTTGTCGACGAGCTGCGGGATCACCGCGGCGGTTCGCTCATCGCAGGTCGGATCTCGCGACGGGAGACCGAGACCGAGCAGCACAAGTGCGACAACCTCCGCCGCCGCCCACGAGTCGCGAAGCGTTGATCCGCTCTCGGCCCACATGGCCAGATCAGGCGGCATGACGTACTGGCGCAACATCGCCATCACATCCAAGGCGTCATGGCCCTCAAGCAGCGTCAGAAGCTCGCGAACACCGTGATCGACTGTCGCCAGAAGGAGCCCATCGTCTGGGACCTCCCCCGTATCGACCGGCCGTAACTGCCTCGCGTAGTCGTCAATTTGCGCACCCACGGAGACCAGCGCTTCCCGGCTGGCCGCGACCAGATTCAGCGTCCGGCCATCTGGGCCGACAAAGGTTCCCTCGTGCACCTCCAGAGGTCTGCCCTCCTTTCCTACGAAACGCGTCCACCGGGGCGCATCACCCGCGGGGTTCGTCATGGGCCCATCGTGCCAATCGGCGCTGACACGCCCACGGCCCGAGATTGCAATGCACCCGTCTTGGCGGGCTAGTCCAGCTCGACCGCCTCGCCGAGCCGCGCGTGCGGGCCCGCTCCTCTCTGACGTTGGTCAGGTTGGGGAACGTCCGGAACTGCGCCGAGCGAGCGGACGATCGTGCTGTGACAGCGCGTGATGATCCCTAGCCTGTGGACATGGATGACCACGCCCGTCGCGTCTTGGCGCCGCTTATGCAAGTGTGGAACGCCTTCGAGAACGACGCCGCGAGCCTGCTCGATCTCTCACGGCTCGCCGAGCAAGCATCCGTAGCGCTCGACAACGCCACCGCACCGCTGCCTCAGTTGCTTCGAACAGCCGCGAGCGACCTTGAGTTCGCCTACTACGCGAATGAGCAGGAGGACCATCTCCGGATCGGGCGGCAGATCCTCGAGCCCGTGCTCAGTGAGCTGGAACGGTGACGATCCAACGCCCGCAACTGCCGCTCTGCGCGCGATCGTGCGCGATGACCGCCTAGAGATCGGTATGTGTATGCCTCCTCGCTACCGAGCATGTGGGTCCCCAGATGTGATTGGCTGAGCTGCGTGGAAACGCCGGATCTCGCTGCGCTCGTTCCCGGCCTGATGTCGCCGTATCCACACTTCGCGTGGAGAGTCGCCAACGAGCACGCGCAGGACGAGGTCCTGCTCGTAGAACTACACCCACGCGCACAACCGGAGCGAGTAGCCACGATCCAGGTCAACCCGCACGCTGAGGTCTACTTCCTGGCCTTCCGGGGGCACAACGCCGGCCCCGAGTTTGCCTACGAAGATGAGGACAAGCGCCAGGTCTTCGAAGACCTCATCAAGGACGCTGTTGCCCTAGCCACCGGACCCACTCGCATCATGCGCCACACGGTCGACGGCGTCGAGATCAGCTCACGTTTGTTGATGGACCCCGATGGCCCGGGCCAGCGATCGCTTGGGGTGAGCTTCTCGAACCCCATCACGTATGTGAAGGCACGTCTGAGGGGTCGACGAACCACCGAAGAGGTCGTCGACTTTCCCTCCGTCAAGGGGGAATGAGTCTGATCTGTCGCGCGCTCATGCCGCGCACGCCGCCGCGCTACTTGTATTCGAACGTGTACGAGTTGGCGACGGCCGTCACCGCACGATCATCGAGTTCGGGATGGGTCTCGCGAAGCCACCGCTCGACGTTCTTCCCCATGTCCTGAAGGTTCGCGGTGTTCCAGAAAGGAGGGGTCGCCGCGTCGAGGCCAGCCAGCACTGCCCGGATCCGTGGCACAACGTTCGAACGCCCGATCACCCAACAAAGCCGCAACTCGGCGCTCAGGCTCCCTTGGCTCCAACACGCCAGGGGAACCGAGAAAGCTCACAACCGCCCGGCTCAGTTCGTCATCGATCACGCTTCTCAGTCTGCCCGCCAACGTCCGCTACTGCCGCGGGTCGTGCGTCTCGACCTGCGTCTTTCCGCCGGGTGTCGACTGGCCGTCGGTTCGGCCGTGCGCACAGGCCCGGGCGGGCCTCGGTCAGCCCACCGAGTCCGGTGTGAACGGCGTCAGGCAGAAGGGATGGCCAGCCGGATCGAGCAGCACTCGCCAACGCGGATCCGGCTGCTCTGGCAGTGTGGCGCCAAGCGCGACCGCCCGCTCCTCGGCCGCGCCGAGATTGTCGGCGGTGAGATCAAGGTGCACAATCGCCGTCCCCGGCCAGTGCGGTGGGACATAGCCCTCGACCCGTTGCGCAATCAGCACGCCCCCGGGCACCTCGATCCCGACGCTCGATTCCTTCGCCCACAACTGGCTGCCCCCGAGCAGCCCCAGATAGAAGTCGGCAAGCCGCTGCGGGTCAGGGCAGTCCAGCGAGATGCCCACCAGCTTCGCTTGGCCGCATGCGGTCACAGCGGCACCCTATGCGCTGTGGCGCGACCCGGGGCCCTTTGAAGCCTCCGTCAGATGCGGCCGTGCTCGGCGAGCATCGTCTCGAGACCGGCGCTGGTACCTGCGACGTCGTTGAGGGCGGTGTCGATCCTCGGCAGGTCGAGCCATTGCAGCGGATAGGCACGCTTGTAGAAGAGCTGGCCTTCAGCCATCAGGAGCGCCCCGGCAGCGCTCCTTCCGTTCCACTCGAGTAGCTCGACCGCATCCAGAGAACCGGTCGTCGCAATCGGCGCGGACACCTGGAGATACCAGTCGTCGTTGTAGTCCTTGCGGCGCAGAAGGGAGACGAGGCGCTGACCGCGAGACGTCGCGACCCACACCGACAGGCCGTCGAATTCGGGGTTCTGGAACCGCTCCCGCTCATCAACGCCGACGTGGTAGCTCGTCGCGACGTGGTCACGGAGCGACTGCCAGTCAGCCATATCCATCCTCCAGCTCGGGGCCGTGGTCGAGCACTTCGTTCGGTCGCGCCAGCCGCGGCTACCAGATTCTGCAGGCTACCGCCGCACGGCATACGCCTGGTTGCCAAACACAAATTGGGACGGTTGCGACGTGTGCGGACAAGGCGCCGGGCATGTCTTCTCACTGGAGGACAGGGAAGTCGTCGCCGTCTCCGCGTCCTCGGACTTGACGAGCGCTCGTTCACGGACTATTTCTCGGGCCGCGACGCGTTGCCTCCGGCCTTGATGTACCCATGGCCTGCTCGACCATCCATGGCCGGGGGTGCGGGTCACCCATTGCCTTCGCGCCGGGAAGCCCGTTCTGGCTGAGTTCCACACCGGGTCGGCCAGCCCGCGCACGTCGGGGCGTCTGCCGACCCTGCGCCATGAGTTGCGCTCCGTCTTATCGGCACCTGGCCACGTGCTTGCGCATTGCCGCATAGTCCGCCTTTCCGTGGTGAACCGGCCGGCCCGCCACCACCGCATCGCCGTTGGCTCACGCGCGCGGGTGGGAAGGTGTGTGGATGGAGATCCAGCTCAGCATGCTGATCCTCGAGGTCCGCGACCTCGCGACTTCGATCGCGTTCTATCGCGACCTTGGTCTCGACCTTCCGGCTCCGATGCCTGGTCGACCTGTCGTCATTCACCGCATGGGCAGCGGCGTCAGTCTGCTGCTGACGACATCATTCGCAGCCACCTACGATCCAGCGTGGACCCGCCCGGCTGGGGGCTACCAGCAGCTCCTCGAGTTCTATGTGGGCCAGAACGCGGTCGTCGACCAGCGTTGGGCTGACCTCGTCGCCGCCGGCCATCCCAGCCGCATGCCACCCACGCAGACCGCGGGACCGTACGCTGCCATGGTCGAGGACCCCGACGGCAACGTCGTGCTTCTCACGTCAGACGAATCGGCCCGGGTCGACCAGCGCCTGCCGGCTACGGATCCCTGAATGCTCCAGACGCCGGCATTGGCTCCATCAGCATCCGCACCGAGTCCTGGGCGCCAGGCCCCGCTCAGTCGACCAAACCGTCACCCACGATCGGTGACCCCATCACGCCGCGTTGTGCACCTGATGCGCGGCATCTGTCGTTCTTTGGTCGGTCGTGCGATTCTCGGCCGACGAGGAAAAGGGGCGCCCGCGCCGACGGCGTTGGACACCAGGATCCGGGCGCGCAGAGCCGCCGCGTGCGTCAGCGGTCGGTCATCCTGGCTCGGTGAAAAGGGCCTGGGTGATGCTCACAGGGTGCTGGAGCGGAGCAGTTCATTGCCCCCGCCAGGCAGCAGGTCGACCATCAGGTCGATGCCGCTGTCGGGCGTGGCGTCGCCGCGGGCAACGGAACCGAACAGCCGTGGGTTCGTCGAATCACTGGACTGAAGGAGTCGGGCCAGCGTCCTCCCGGGATCTGCACTCGGGCCGTGGTTGGCCAGCCGCGTCATAGCACCGCGAGGGGCCCGGGCCTCTCGAGCGGCACAACCCAGAAAATTGGCGCTGAGCGTTACCTGGGAATGTAGGTCAATCCGACCACATCTTCGTCGAGCTGCTCGCTGGCCATCAGGCGAAGCGGCGGCCGAGGTCCGGCGAAGAAGGGCTTGCCGTGACCGAGCACCACGGGGTGCAGGTAGATGCGGAACTCGTCAATCAGTCCGAGTTGGCTCAGACTGTTCGCCAGGCTCGGGCCGGCGACTTCGATCTCTCCGTCGAGCGTCTCCTTCAGGTCCGCGATCACATGCTCGATCTCGTCCGCGACCAGCGTGGCGTTGGGGCCGACCGAGGCCAACGAGCGGGACACGACCCACTTCGGCAGGTTGCGCCATGCGGCTGCGTAGGCCTGCTCTTCCGCGTCCCAGCCAGGATCATCGTCGTCCCAGTAGCGCATGACCTGATACATCTGGCGTCCGTAGACACAGGCCGTCTGCGCCTCGGTCTGCTCGATGAAGTGGCGGAACAGCGTCGGGCCCGGCGCGAACGCCATGTGGTCGACGTAGCCATCCAAGGACTGGTTCATCCCGAACACGAGCCTGGCCATCCCCGTTTCCCTTCCTTCGCCTGCCGTCGATCATCGCTCATCGAGCCCGGTCATGCCCCGAGTCGCGCGTCTCGGACCTGCGTCACATCGCCCCTGCCTGCACGTGATGGGTCGGGGTCTGTGCGCACGTGACCGTACCGATCTACTGTGGCTGGATGCTCACGAACCGGTCGGCGCCGCATGCGCGGGTGGCACCCGTTCTGACCGTGGCCGACGTTCGGGCGGCGGTGGCGTGGTACGCCGACGTCTTCGGGTTCGTCGAACACGTCCGCATCGGTGATGGGCACCGCTCGCAGCTCGGGCTGCCGGACGGGCAGCCCGCCGAGCTGGTGCTGGCCGAGGTTCGGCCCGGGCGGCGAACTCCCCAAAGAGGGCGTTCTCACCAAGTAATGCTAAAGGTGGCCGATGTCGCGGGCGTGGTCGAGACGGCGACGGCTCGAGGCGCCGTTCTGGTCGACCCACCGCACGACTGGGAGTACGGCGAGCGGCAGGCCACGATCGATGACCCGTTCGGGCACCAGTGGGTCCTCAACCAGACGATCGTCGACGTCGCGCCCGAGCAGTGGGGCGGTCAGACCGTGACCCCGCGCCTTCGATCCCAGTAGCTCCCCCGGCCGGCGGCGCGTCGGCAGATACGTCGGCGATAAGCCCTTGTGCGCCGTTACGCGCCTCCCACCGGCCTGCGGGCGACCGTGACTGCTGCCCGCTGTGGCGGCGGGTTGGACACTTGCTGCATGGTCGACGTTGATCCCGAGCGATTCGAGGCGATGGTGAGCGAGGCGCTTGACGGCATACCTCGAGAGCTGGGGGAACTCATGAGCAACGTGGCCGTCACGGTGCAACATGACGGAGGTCCGGCAGGCCTGTTGGGGCTCTACCAAGGGGTGCCATTGACGCGTCGGTCGACGTTCTACGCCGGGGCCCTGCCTGACCGGATCACGATCTACCGGCTTGCCATCTGCGCGCTGTGCAACAGCGACTCCGAGGTCGTCGAGCAGGTTCGGCGGACGGTCATTCACGAGGTGGGCCATCACTTCGGGATCGGCGACGCGCGGTTGCGCGAGCTGGGTTGGTGAGTCAGCAGCCACATCCGCAGTCAGCGTCAGCTCGCACAGAGCTGCGTCACATCGTCGCGTGGCGGCGCCCTGGAGAGTGCGCCCAGCTGGCTCGGTGAAGGGTGATCGAGTGCCCTATCAGCGAAGCGTCGGAGTACTTCGGCCCGGGACGTCGATGCTCAGCCGCCGCAATGCCGAGGGGCACCGCGTCGCCCTGCTAGCGTTTGGACGATACCGATCTACAGGCAGGAGGTGAGACCCATGTCCGCAGTATCCGCAGTGGGTGCTCCCCCGCAGTCCAGGATCGGGCGACTGAGGTAGTCGCCGCTGGGAGGGCCCGACAGGCAACCCGCGAAAGGCAACTCCCATGAACACAACACCTTCTTCGACTCCGCGAAGCGGCTCGGCGACCACGTCCGATGACATCGCGGTGACGCGAACGCCACTGCACGGGAACTGGCCGATGCACGACCGGCAGGGCGACCCCACAAGACCGGTGGGTGACGCGAACAGTCGAGCCCTGGTTCTCGCGGGTGGCGGAGCGGCAGGCAATGCGTGGGAGCTGGGTCTCATCGCCGGCCTGTCCGATGCCGGGGTCGATGTGACCGAGGCTGATCTCATCATCGGAACGTCGGCAGGATCGACGGTGGCTGCCCAGATCACGAGCGGGACAAGGCCGGCCGAACTGTATGCCGCCATCCTCGCCGAGGTGCCTCAGCCACAGCCCGGCGGCGCCGGATCGGACAGGGGACGCGCTCCGACGTTTTCCGGGGCGACATACCTGGAGTGGTCGAATCGAATCATCGGTTCCGCGAAGGATGCAAGCGACATGCGCCGCAGGATGGGCGCTGCGGCACTCGAGAAGGATGCTGGCGACAGCACCAGCCCGTCGCGCTGGCGCGACATCGTTGCGGCTCGGCTTCCCAGCCGGCACTGGCCGCAACAACGTGTGCTCATCGTGGCTGTTGATGCGCGTACCGGGGACCCGGTGGTGTTCGACCGCCACAGCGGGATTGACCTGGTGGATGCGGTCGCCGCCAGCACCTCGGCGATGACGCCCTATCGCATCGGCGCGAACCGCTACATCAACGGCGGGTACCGACGCAGCGAGAACGCCGATCTGGCGGCTGGATGCGGGCGGGTACTCGTGCTGTCACCATTCGGGGGCAGATCGCGGATGCCGCAGGAGTGGGGCATGGGCCTCGCAACCCAGGTCGACGAACTGCGCCTAGGCGGAAGCAGCGTGGAGACCGTGTTCCCGGACGGCGGTGCCGGCGACGTCTTCGACGCAAATGCGTTGGATCCATCGACACGCTTACAAGCCGCGCGAGGAGGCTACGACCAAGGCCGGGCCCTCGCGAAGCCGCTCGCCCGATTCTGGCGCTGACGCCGGTCAGAACGTAAGCGTCTGCTCCGGGTCGGGTTTGACGGCGGGCCGGACCGATCAGGAGTCGCTCTCAGCGATGAGGCCGTCCAGTCGTTGGACGTCCTCCGGCGCGAGCCACGTCTCCTCCAGCGTTGTGCCGCCCGCTCGCTGAAGTGCCTCGCGCAGCGGCGCCGCCCACAGGTGCTCGATGACGGCGACGGCTGCACCGGCGCCCACCGGGATCGCGTCGGCGAGGGACCAGGTGGCGCCGGTGAGCGCCTGTTCGGCGCTCACCACGTCAGAGTCCGGGTTGCCGAGGAGCCGGGCGGCCAGCTGCCCCATACCCGCCGGCGCGCTGGCCGGCAGGGGCAGCGTCTCGAGCGTTCCGTCATCAGCGCGCCTGATCAGCACCACGTCCAGCAGCCGTACGGTGCCGGCCTCCCGCAGCCGGGCAAATTCCGCCATCACCTCGCCCGAGAACGTCGGCTCGTCCAAGCCGATGACCAGGATCTGGACCGGCCCCGTCATCCGCTGCTCCGCTTCACCATCTCGTCGTACTCCGCGTCGGTGAGAACGCCCGTGTCGTGCAAGTGTTCGAGCGCCGCCTTCGTATTGGGGTCGACGCGCTTCGGCGCTCTCGCGGGCCGTGGAGCTGGTGCCGGATGGCCAGCGGGGGAAACAGCAGGGGCGCCGGGGGCAGGTTGGCTCGGATGGGCGGCAGCCCATGCCTGTGCTGGAGTGAAGCGCCCGCCGTAGTAGGGGACGCTTCCGGTCATGCCAGAGCGCAGCAACTGTCGTGGGACCAGCAGCATGGGGGCCTCCTGTGTGCGACAGGCCCACTGTAGGGCGACCGGCGCCCGCGGCAGAAGGAGTGCGGATCGCTTCCACGCTGGGCGCGTCAGGCGCCGACGCTATAGCGCCAGCTCTGCCTTGACGACGTCGACGAGGCGGCCGGCGATGAGCGTGTGCCTGGTCGACGTCCTCGGCCTCGACCATGACGCGGACCATCGGCTCGGTGCCGGACTTGGCGCAGCAGCACCCGCCCGGTCTCGCCGAGCTCAGCCTCGGCGGCGCGCACGGCGGCGGCGAGACTCGTGCACGCTCGACGCGGCTCTTGTCGACGTCCTTGACGTTGATGAGCACCTGCGGCAGCGGCGTCATCACCGCGGCCAGCTCGGCCAGCGTGCGCCCGGTCTCGGCGACCCGGGAGGCCAGCATGCAGCCCGGTCAGCATGCCGTCGCCGGTGGTGGCGTGGTCGAGCATGATGACGTGGCCCGACTGCTCGCCGCCGAGCGCGTAGCCGCCGCTCCTTCATCGCCTCCAGCACGTAGCGGTCGCCCGACCGCGGTCTGCACGACGTTGATGCCCGTCGCGCTCGCATCGCCAGCTTGAAGCCCGAGGTTGGACATGACCGTCGCGACGACGGTGTCGCCGCGCAGCGCGCCCCGCTCGCGCATGCGCCAGCGCGAGGATCGCCATGATCTGGTCGCCGTCGACCATCGCGCCGGCGGCGTCGACCGCCAGGCAGCGGTCGGCGTCGCCGTCGTAGGCGATGCCGAGGTCGGCGCCGTGCTCGACGACGGCGGCCTTGAGCCGGTCCAGGTGGGTGGAGCCGCAGCCGTCGTTGATGTTGAGCCCGTCGGGCTCGCGCGCCGATCGACGATCGACCTCGGCGCCGGCCGCGCGCGAACGCCTCGGGCGACGACCCGGAGGCGGCGCCGTGCGCCGCGTCGAGGACGACCTTGCAGCCCGTCGAGCCGGTGCGGCAGCACGCGACAGCAGATGGGCGACGTAGCGGTCGGCGCCGTCGGCGTAGGTCGCTGACCCGGCCGACGCCGGCGCCGGTCGGGCGCTGCCCACGTGCTCGCCGCAGCCGCTGCTCGATCGCGTCCTCGAGCTCGTCGCGAGCTTGTGGCCGCCGCGGGCGAAGAACTTGATGCCGTTGTCGGGCATCGGCGTTGTGCGACGCGGACAGCATGACGCCGAGGTCGGCGCCGCGTGCTCGCGGTGAGGTAGGCCACGGCGGGCGTGGGCAGCACGCCGCGTCGCAGCACGTCCACGCCCGGCCGACGCGAGGCCCGCGACCACGGCGGCCGCCAGGAACTCGCCGGAGGCCCGCGGGTCCCGGCCGACGACCGCGACGGGCCGGTGCCCGTCGAACGCGCCCGCCTCGGCCAGGACGTGCGCCGCCGCGACCGACAGGTCCAGCGCGAGCTCTGCCGTGAGGTCCGCGTTGGCGACACCACGGACCCCGTCGGTGCCGAAGAGTCGTGCCACTGTTGAGCCTTTCGATACGGCGGCGCCGGTGGACATCAGGTGACGGCCTGTGACACGCAGACGAACGCACGGCGCCCAGGTGAACGAACGCCCCGAGCCGCGACGGTGGCCCCGAGCAGGGCCGCTCGGGCGGCACGCGTGCCCGCGCTGGGCGCAGCGATCAGCGCTTGCTGTACTGCGGAGCCTTGCGGGCCTTCTTGAGACCGGCCTTCTTGCGCTCCGCCGCGCGGGCGTCACGGGTGAGGAAGCCGGCCTTCTTCAGGGCGGGCGGTTGTTCTCCACGTCGACGCTCGTTCAGCGCACGGGCCACGCCGAGGCGCAGCGCGCCGGCCTGGCCGGAGACGCCGCCACCGTGGATGCGGGCGATGACGTCGTAGCGGCCGTCGAGCTCGAGCACCTTGAAGGGCTCGTTGACGATCTGCTGGTGCACCTTGTTGGGGAAGTAGTCCTCAAGGGTGCGGCCGTTGATCTTCCACTTGCCGGTGCCCGGGACGATCCGGACGCGGGCGATGGCCTGCTTGCGGCGGCCGGTGGCGGCGCCGGGGGCGGACGACGCTGCGGGCGCGCTCGGGCTCGGCGGAGACGGACGTGTCGGACTCGGAGGTGTACTCGGTCGAGCTCCGGCTCGTCGGTCTCGAGGACGTCCTCGGCGGTGGTCTCAGCCACGTCTCCTCAGCTTCGCTTTCTGCGCAGTGTGCTCGCGGGGGCTTACTGCGCGACCTGGGTGATCTCGAACGGCACGGGCTGCTGGGCCGGGTGCGGGTGCTCGGCGCCCGGTAGACCTTGAGCTTGCGTGAGCTTCTGGCGGCCGAGGGAGTTCTTCGGGAGCATGCCCCTGATGGCCTTCTCGACGGCCTTCTCGGGGTTCTTCTCCAGCAGCTCGGCGTAGGAGGTGCATCGCAGGCCGCCCGGGTAAGCCGGAGTGGCGGTAGGCCTTCTTCTGCTCCAGCTTGTTGCCGGTGAGGGCGACCTTGTCGGCGTTGATGATGATGACGAAGTCACCGGTGTCGACGTGCGGCGCGAAGATGCGGCTTGTGCTTGCCCCGCAGCAGGATCGCGGCCTGGCTCGCGAGACGGCCCAGCACGACGTCGGTCGCGTCGATGACGTGCCACGTGCGAGTGACCTCGCCGGGCTTCGGGGTGTACGTGCGCAATGGGTCTGCCTTTGCTGTCTGAAGTGATGCCGTATGCCGCTGGGCTCGGTCCGCGTCGCCCCTCACCTGCGTGGGTGGCCGGGTTCGCAGACGCCCGCTGCACAACCTCATCAATGTTACGGGCTGCGGCGCTCCGGCCCAAATCGTCAGCCGGCCCCCCCGAAACGTCGCCTGACCTGCGCAAACCACTCAGCGGCATACGTGCATAGTCTTGTGCAAACGAAGTGTGCAGAGGTATTATGCACAGTATGGCTGCACACGACCCCACCGACCTTCCACCCGAGCCGAGCCGGAGAACATCTGGCTCACCTCCGAGAGCCTGCGCGTGCTCGCCCATCCCCTGCGCTCGCGACTGCTCGCTCAGCTCCGGATGGGTGGACCCGCCACCGCCACCGACCTTGCCGCCGAAGCTCGGCACGAACTCCGGCGCCACGAGCTATCACCTGCGCAAGCTGGAGTCGGTCGGACTCGTCGAGGACACCGGTGAGGGTGAAGGGAAGCGTCGCCTCTGGCGCGCCGCGTCGCGGGCCCACTCGTGGTACCCGAGCCAGTTCGCCGGTGACGAGGACTCGGAGACCGCGCTCAACTGGCTCTCGCACGACTACGTTCGGCACTTCGGTGAGCGATACGAGAAGTGGCTCGACGTGTCGATGTCCTGGCCGATGGACTGGCAGGACGCCTGCGGAGGCAGCGACGACATGGTCCTCGTCACGAGCTGAGCAGCTCGCCACGATGCGCGATGAGATCGCCGAGGTGGTCGCGCGCTATCGCCGGGTGGGACAGGGCAACCCTCGCGCGCGGCGCATCGCAACCCACCTCTACCTCTATCCCCTTGACCTCGACCGGCCGCCGGCCTCCAACAACAGGGAGAACTGACCATGACCACCGTGCAGAGCCCGGCGGCTGCCCGCCGAACCTTTCTGACTCTGTCCTTCACCCGCTGGTTCTCGGTCGGGCTCGTCGTCGGGATCTTCATCCTCTGGATCCTCGAGCGAGGCCTGACGATCAGCGAGGCGGCCTTTGCGCTGACGTTCACCGGCATCGTCGTCTTCCTGCTCGAGCTGCCGACGTCGCGGCTTCGCCGACGTGTTCGGACGTCGGCCGGTTTATGTCACCTCCGCCGTCTTCGGAGTGCTCTCCTCCGTGGCGTTGCTCCTGGCGCACTCCTTCATCGCCTTCGTCGTCGCGGCGGTCCTGACCGGCGTCTTCCGCGCCCTCGACTCCGGCCCGCTCGAGGCCTGGTTCGTCGACACCGTGCACGCGACCGACCCTGACGCCGACGTGGACGGCGCCCTGGCCGCCCAGGGGACAGTCGTCGGAGTGGCGATCGCGGTGGCGGCCCTCATCTCGGGCGGGCTCGTGTGGTGGCATCCCGTGGCGGGGCAGTCGGCCCTGTGGCTGCCCGTCCTGTGCGGCGCCATCTTCTCCGTGGTCCACCTCGGCATGGTGCTCTTGCTGCTCAAGGAGCCGCGCGGCACAGAGCACCTCAACACCTCCGGGATGCACCGCGCGGTGGCCTCGGCCAAGGAGGCGCCGACGGTGGTGCGGGACGGGCTGAGGCTGATGCGGTCGAGCCGAGTGCTCCGTGGCCTCATGCTTGCAGAGGTTGCCTGGGCGATCGCCATGGTCGTGTTCGAGATGTTCCAGCCGGTGCGGCTCGCCGAGCTCCTCGGTGGAGAGGAGGCCGCCGGTGCGTGGATGGGACCGATCGCTGCCGGAGGTTGGGCCGCCGTCGCGGCCGGGTCCGCGCTGGCCGGCCAGACGAGCAAGCGGATCGGCGTGTCTCGCACGGCCATCCTCGGGCGCGTCCTCAACAGCCTCGGCGCCGTGGTCATGGGTCTCGTCGCTGGTCCGGTCGCCCTCGTGGTCGCGTTCGCGTTCACCTACTCGATGCACGGCTTCCTCGGCCCCATGCATGCGGCGCTGCTCCATCGGGTGGCGCAGGCCGGCAACCGGGCCACGGTCCTGTCGATGAACTCCATGGTGGCCTTTGCGGCGTACACCGTCGCCGCCCCATTGCTCGGTCTGCTCGCGGAGGGCGTCTCCACGCAGACGGCGATGGTCGTGGCCGGCGCCGTCAGCCTGCTCGGGCTGCTCGCCTACCTCCCGGCCCGGCGCGCCGAGCGCACCAAATCGAAAGAACACCTTCTGAGTGCGGCCACACGCTGATCGAAAGAACACCTTTCGGGCCGAATCTTGTTCGTTCGATTGGGGTGGTTGGCCAACCGAAGCGGGACCCAATCGAGTGGACGAGATTCGGGGGCCGGGTCAGGGGCGTTCGCACACCGGAGGTTCGGTGAGGCGGCGACGCCGTGGCCAGCCCCCTGGTGCGGCGAAGCCAGCGATAACGGCCAGGGGGGCCACCACCTCGAGTGGTGCCTCGCGCTGGATGTGCTGCTGCTCGCTCACGACGCACTCCGCACACGGCAGGTGCCGTCGACGCAGGGCCGACGGCGCGCTGCATAGGCGACGGCGCCGACCAGCGCGGCGAGCGAGATCATCGCGAGCCAGGGCTGAAGCGGCTCCCAGATGCCCAGGGCACCTGACGTGCCAAGCGCGACAAGGACGATCTTGTTGCAGACCGGGCAGGCGACGGCGAACAGGGCCAGTCCCGCCGCGCTCAACGGTGGGACGCTCGAGTCCTGGCCAGCGACGGTCCCGTCAGCCGCGACGATGCGCCCCGTCCGCTGCAGACCGAACCACAGGCCAGTCAGCACACTCGTCGCAAGGAGCACCCACGGCTCCCACGGGCGGACCGGGACCTCGCGCCCGAAGAGGGGATTCGAGACGATGTCCGTCGGCAATCCGATGACGAGGAAGGTGACCACCGCCGCCAGGACAGCGATCCCAAAGTGTGGCCTGGGTCGCTCATGGTGCGTCACCACCTCGAATCCGTGCGCCTCCCGGCCCGAGGATCGTCCAATCGAGGCATCTTTCATACCCCCTAGGGTATAGGACACTGGATGCACGCCAGCGTGTGAACCATCATTGTCAGTGACAGCGGTGAGCGGAGGGACGGTCGTGACTCCGACCTGGTGGGCTCTGGTGGCGCTGGTCGCGCTCGGCATCGCGCTGACTGTCGCGGCGATCACGTTGGTGCCCTGGCGGGTGTCCAGCCCGACGCGCGCCGCACGCGTGAGCGGCGCTGCGCGACCTACCGGCTGGGTGGTCACCAGAGGTCGGGCGCTGCACGCCTCGCTGCGCCCCAGTTCGTACGGTTCTCGGCTGGCCGGACTGGTGGCCCCCCTGCTGCTCGGGTTCACCCCGGCCGGTGCCCGAATCGTCGCCTGGGTGGCCCAGCCGTTCGGCGGGCACTGGCTGGCCGAGGCGCTGCTGGGCGGCTTGGTCATCCTGATGATCGCCGTGGTTGGTGTCGCTGCCGTTCACCGCGTGGCGCCACACCGTGCTGCGCGACTACGGGCTGTCCACCCAGAACTGGGGCGGCTGGGCGATGGACCAGCTCAAGAGCTGCGCGGTCGGCGCGGTGACCGGCGCGGTGGTGCTCGGGGGGTTCTACACGCTGACTCAGCTTCGCGCCGGGCTGGTGGTGGGCGTTCGGTGCAGTGGGCGCCGCCGCCCTGGTGGTCCTGCTGTCGTTCGTCTTCCCGGTCCTCGTCGAGCCGGTGTTCAACAGGTTCGACCCCGATGCCGGCCGGGCCGCTGCGTGATGAGCTGACCGCGATGGCGGCTCGGGACGGCATGCCGGTGCGTGGAGGTGCTGGTCGCGGACGCGTCGCGGCGTACCACCGGACTCAACGCCTACGTCTCCGGCTTCGGGGCCACCCGGCGGATCGTGGTCTACGACACGCTGCTGCGCGAGGCGCCACCGGACGAGGTGCGCAGTGTCGTCGCGCACGAGCTGGGCCACGCCAAGGACCGCGACCCCGAACTGGGCGCGCTGCTCGGGGCGATCGGCGCCGCGGCTGCGGTCGTGGCGCTCTACCTGTTGGGTCACTGGGATGCGCTGCTCCGCCGGGCTGGGGTGGACTCCATCGGCTCGCCCCGAGCGATCGGCTTGGTCCTCGCGGTGACGGCGGTGGCAGGCGTGGTCATCGGCCCGGTGCTGAACCTTGTCTCCCGGAGGGTCGAGTCCCGCGCCGACCAGCATGCGCTCCGGCTGACCGGCGACTCCGCCGACTTCGCCGCGATGCAGCTGCGCCTGGCCGAGGTCAACATCGCCGATGTCCACCCGCCCCGGATCGAGTACCTGCTGTTTGCCACCCATCCCGACACCGTCGAGCGCGTGGCCGCAGCGCGGGAGCCTACGGGTAGTCGCCACCCGCCCCGTTGAGGCCTTGACTCACTGGCTCAAGGGGGCACCATCAGCCGCCTGCGGTGATCTCGTCCAGGTCGACCAAGTCCTCGGCGGTGGGCTCCCACAGCCCCGCGCGCACATTGTCCAGGACCTGCTCCGGCGACGTCGCCCCTGCGATGACCGACGCCACAGCGGGCTGGGCTGCGAGCCCGCCGATGGCCACGTCGATGACCCGCAGACCGCGCTCAGCGGCATACGACTCCAAGCCCTCGAGCGTGTCCCAGTCAGCGGTGTCGAGCAGGTCCTGCCGAGCGTGCAGCCGGGTGCCGTCTGGCCCAGCCTCGCCGCGGCGGTACTTGCCAGTGAGCAGACCCGAGGCGAGCGGGAAGTACGGCAGCAGGCCTACGCTGACGTGCTCGCACGCCGGCACGAGCTCGTCCTCGGCGCCGCGTTCGAGCAGCGAGTACTCGTTCTGGGCGGAGACGAACCGCTCGAAACCCTCCGAGCGCGCCACCCAGTCGGCGTCCACGACCTGCCACCCCGTGAGGTTGCTCGACCCCAGGTAGCGGACCTTGCCCTCCTGGACAAGCTCGGTCAGAGCCGCGAGCGTCTCCTCCATCGGAGTCACCAGGTCGGGCCGGTGGTACTGGTAGAGGTCGATCCAGTCGGTGCCGAGCCGCCGGAGGCTCGCCTCGACGGCGCGGCGGATGTAGCGGCGCGAGCCCCGCACACCCCAGTCCGGGCCGTTGGCGCCCGCCATGTCATTGCCGAACTTCGTTGCGACGACGACGTTGTCACGCTCCGCCCCGAGCGCTCGGCCGAGCAACTCCTCGCTGGCGCCCTGGCCATAGGTGTCGGCGGTGTCGAAGAGCGTGATGCCAGCATCGATCGCCGTACGCACCACGGCGGTGGTCGCCTCCTCGTCGATCCGACGGCCGAAGTTGTTGCAGCCGAGGCCGACCGCCGAGACGGTGAGGCCGCTGTCGCCGAGCTGTCGGTAGGTCATCGAGGGCGTCGTCACTCCCCCACCGTAGACGTCGAGCACACAGAACCCGCCCACCCTGACTCGACTGTGCAGAACGCGCGCATCCTGCCTTCACAGGGTGAGGTCGAGGACCTCCGCGCCCGGCAGGTCCGCCAAAGTGGCGCCGTCGACGAGCAGCTTGGCGCCCCGGATCCCGGCGCCGATGACGACCGGGCCGGCGTCGACGACCGCCTTGTCGACGAGGATGGGCCAGTCCGCCGGCAGGCCGATCGGCGTGATGCCGCCCTGCTGCATTCCGGTCAGCTCCTCCGCGAGGGCCTGGTCGGCGAAGGAGATCTTGCGAACGCCAAGGTGCTTACGGATGACGCGGTTGACGTCCGCCCGGTCGGTGGCGAGCACCATGACCGCTGCCCGGGTCGTGACCTCGGCGCGACGACCCTCGACGACGACGCAGTTGGCCGAGGAGGCGGGGTCGACGTCGTAGGCGGCGCAGAACGCCGCGGTGTCGGCCAGAGCCGCATCGATGGCGGCGACGCGGACACCGGGCACGTGCGGGAGTGCGTCGGCCACCGGTGGCGCGACGAGCTCGGAGTGCTCGACAGCCGGCTCCCAGGACAGGTTTCCCTCCGCAGTTGGCATGGCGCCACCGTACGGGAGGTCCATCAGGCCAACGGGCGGGCCCCCTCCCCTCCTCCGACGACGCGGTCTGGCGGCGGTCAACCGTCGCCAGCGATGTGCCGCACAACCGCGGCCGCGGGTTCGTCGGCTGCGTCCTGCCAACCGGTGCCGGCCCAGAGCGCCATGAGACCAGGGTCATCAGCGGCGGCCGAGGCTCTGCGCAGGAGGCTCGTCAGCTGGTGGACCTCCGGATAGGCGGCGGGCGCCTGGCCGTCGCGCTCACGCACGAACTCGGTCTCGAGGGCCCGGGCCGGGCGGCCCGAGAAGGCACGCGTCACGGCGGTTCGGGTCGTAGGCCGGATCCTTGAGGGCACGGCGGTAGGCCAGCGCGGTGCCGGCCTCCGGGGTGAGGAGCAGGGCCGTGCCGATCTGGACGGCGGTCGCGCCGGCATCCCTGAGCTGCCGCGCCCGCTTCGGTGTGGAGATGCCACCTGCCGCGATGACGGGGACCGGAGTCCCCTCCCGCACGGCCGCCACGAGGTCGACGAGGTCCTCGGCAGACGGCTCCTTCGTCTGGTCGAGGGTGCTCCGGTGGCCGCCGCCCTCCGGCCCCTGCACGACGAGGGCATCCGCCCCCGCCTCGATGGCGGCCTCCGCCTCCTCGACGTCGCTCACGGTGACCACGCCCTCGATCCCGGCCCGACGCAGCTCCGCGAAGATGGCCGGGCTCGGCAGGCCGAAGGTGAAGGACACGACCGGCACCTTCTCGCGCAGCACGAGGTCGAGCTTGCGGTCCCAGTCATCAGTGTCGCCGGCGACCGGCTCGGGCAGCTCGACGCCAAGCCGTTCCGCTTCGCCGAGCAGGTCCTCCCGATACTGCGAAACGGCCCGGGCACGAAGGTAACCTCGGAGCGGAGCCAGCCCAGCGGCATACGAACAGGTGAACGTGTTGGCACTCTCGGGGACGAAGAGGTTGACGCCCAGGGCACACGACGACGCATCCCACGCGTCGGCGATCTGGCCGGCGAGCTGGCCCGCGGTGAGGTAACCGCCGGCGAGGAAGCCGAGTCCGCCCGCCTCGGAGACTGCGACAGCGAGCTCCGGCGTCGATGGGCCACCTGCCATCGGCGCCCCTACGACGGGGACGTCGAGCGAGCCGATAACCATGCCCCTGACGCTACTCCGGTCCGGGCGTCCAGGACCCGGCTCACCGCCGGCGCGCGACCCTGCCCTCGTCCCACACCGGCTCGTCCGACTCGTACACCTGCCCGTCCGCGCCGAAGACGAGGAACCGATCGAAACCCCGCGCGAACCAGCGGTCGTGGGTGACGGCGACGACGGTTCCCTCGAACTTCGCCAAGCCCTCCTCGAGAGCCTCCGCCGAGTGCAGGTCGAGGTTGTCGGTCGGCTCGTCGAGCAGCAGCAGCGTCGCTCCCGACAGTTCGAGCAGGAGGATCTGGAAGCGGGCCTGCTGTCCACCCGAGAGCGACTCGAACCTCTGCTCGCTGGATCGGGCCAGCCCGTAGCGGTCCAAGGCCCTGGCCGCCTCCTCGCGCGGCTTGCCGGCGCGGTGCTCGTCGCCTCGATGGAGAATCTCGAGGAGCGTCCGACCCAGGAGCGAGGGGTGCTCGTGGGTCTGGGCGAACCACCCCGGTCGCACCCGCGAACCGAGCCGCACCACACCCGTGTGGTCGACTGGCACGGGCCGCACATCACCCACGGGCCGGTGCTCCGGCTCCGGGTCGCTGCCACCAATCGCGAGCAGCCGGAGGAAGTGCGACTTGCCCGACCCGTTCGAGCCGAGGACGGCGACGCGCTCGCCGTACCAGACCTCGAGGTCGAAGGGCTTCATCAGCCCGGTCAGCTCGAGGTCCTTGGCGACGATCGCGCGCTTGGCGGTCCGTCCTCCGGTGAGGCGCATCCTGACGTTCTGGTGCACCGGGATCGCCTCCGGCGGGCCGGCCTCGACGAACTTCGCCAGGCGGGTCTGGGCCGCCTGGTACCGCGAGGCCATCCCGTCGTTGTACTTCGCCTTGACCTTGAGGGTCTGCACGAGAGTCTTGAGCTTGAGGTGCTCCTCGTCCCAGCGCCGCCGCAGCTCCTCGAGCCTGGCGTTGCGGTCCTCACGGGCCTGCGCATACGTCGCGAAGTGCCCCGGGTGCACCCAGATCGTCGCGCCAACGGCACCCGGCTCGAGGGTCGCGATGCGAGTGGCGACGCGGTCGAGCAGCTCGCGGTCATGGCTGATGAACAGCACCGTTTTGGGCGATGCGACGAGCGCGTCCTCGAGCCAGCGCTTCGCCGGCACGTCGAGGTAGTTGTCCGGCTCGTCGAGCAGGAGCACCTCCTCCGGGCCGCGCAGGAGGGCTTCGAGGACGAGCCGCTTCTGCTCGCCGCCGGAGAGCGTCGTGACCTTGCGCCACTGGGCCCGCTCGTAGGGGACGCCGAGGGCGGCGACGGTGCACTGGTCCCAGAGCGTTTCCTGCTCGTAGCCGCCCGCCTCGCCCCACTCGGTGAGGGCGTGCGCATAGGCCATCTGGTCCTCCTCCGAGTCCCGCTCCATCATGAGCAGCTCGGTCCGGTCGATCTCCTGCGCCGCCTTCCTGATGCGTTCGGGCGCGACGGAGACGAGCAGGTCGCGCACCGTCGACTCGTCACGCACCTTGCCGATGAACTGGCGCATGACGCCGAGGCCGCCCGATCGCGTCACCGCACCCTCGTGCGCGTCGAGGTCCCCGGCGATGATCCGCGTCAGTGTGGTCTTGCCCGTTCCGTTGGGCCCGATGAGGGCGACCTTGGCGCCCTCCCCGACCCGAACGGAGACGTCGCGAAGGAGCACTCGGCCGTCGGGCAGGGTGAAGCTGACTGAGTTGACGTCGACGTGTCCCACAAGCGTCAAGAGTGTCGTATGCCGCTGGGCCCGGTCATGCGGTTATCCAAAGTGCGTGCCCTACCGCGCTTCGGCGGCTGCGATATCTCGCTGCGAGGCTACGTCCAGGTCCAGCTCTCGGCGATCTGGGTGAGCTCGGTTGCGGCCTGCTCCGCGGCGGACTTGGCCGCGCTCAACGTGAGCAGGTAGACGCGACCCTCGTGGTGCAGCCCATAGGACCGGGCAACGACGTCCACACCCTGCTGGGTGAAGGAGGTCATGAAGCCCTTGGCCGGGCTGCCGCCGACCGTGAGTGGAGGCGCGTCCGACACGGTGCGACCCTGGCCCCCGAGCTGCTCGCGACCCTTCTGCAGCTCGGACTCGAGCACGGACGCGTCGCCCGTTGCGACGTGGACGACCAGGTTGGTGTTGAAGCCGGCCCGCTTCTCCGACGACATGAGGACGAGGTCGACGCCCGGGATCGCACCCACCTCGTCGGTTGCCTCGCCCCAGCCTTGCGGCGGGACGACGGAGTAGCTCCCGCTCTTGCCCTGGACGGCGTCCACCGCATCGATCGGTTGCGTTTCGGAGGGGGACGTTGCACTGGGCGAGGTCGCCGTCGGCGTCGACGGTGACGCACCGGGCGGGCCGGTTTCGGCGGAGCAGCCGCTCACCAGCACCGCGGCCGCGACGGCGACCAGGCCGGCGCTCCGGACGGAGCGCTCGAATCGGGATCGGGCGGATCGGCGGAGCATGGCGTCGATCCAATCACACGTGTCGGTTCACCCGTGTCGGTCGCCAGCTGCGGGCGCCTCCCGCCGCGCTCGTGCGGCGACGGCCCTTGCCGCCAGCTCCCCGTCGGGCGGGTAGCTGACTGCCTCGAGGCTCAGTCCATGCGCCGGCATCACCCTGATCTCGGACGCCCGCTCCCGGCGGTGCTGCAGCTCCGCGGGCCAGGCGATCGGCCGTCTGCCCTCCCCGACGGCCACGACCGCACCGACGAGCGCCCGGACCATCGAGTGGCAGAACGCGTCGGCCCGTACCGTCGCGGCGAGGACTCCGTCATCCAGCCGAGCCCATCGGTACTCGAGCAGGGTGCGGACCGTGGTCGCACCCTCGCGTCGCTTGCAGAACGCTGCGAAGTCCTTGAGGCCGAGGAGGGCGTGCGCGGCCTCGTCCATGGTGGCAACGTCCAGCGAGCGCGGCCACCACACCGTGTCCCGCCTGCGCAACGGGTCCCGCAGCGCCTCGGCATCCGCGAGCCGGTAGAGGTAGCGCCGCTCAAGCGCCGAGAACCGCGCATCGAACCCGTCAGGCGCGCGGGTCACGCGCTCCACGACGACCTCGGGCGGAAGGAGTCCACCGAGCCGGTTCAGGAGGGCTCGCTCAGGAGTCCGGTCCGACCGCCCTGGCAGTGTCGCCAGAACTTCCGGGGCCACGTCGACGTGCGCCACCTGACCGCGAGCGTGCACCCCGGCGTCGGTCCGACCCGCAACGGTGATGCCGACCGGCTCGGATGATCGCAACACCGTGGACAGCGCCGCGCTGAGGATCCCCTCGACGGTGCGTCGGGACGGCTGGGCGGCCCATCCGGAGAAGTCGGTCCCGTCGTAGGCGAGATCCAGGCGCAGCCGAACCGTCATCGAAGCGGCGCCTCGAGGGCGTCGAAGACGGAACGACCGATCCGGCTGGCTCGGCTGATCCCGCTGTCCTGGTCCGGTTGGCGGGTCTGCATCAACGCCATGGCATAGTCCCGCCCGGCCCCCCGGACATCGCCGACGCTGTTGATGACCCAGGGCTCGCCGACCGCCATCCAGCCGTTCTTGACGTGGACGTCGACGGTGTCGGACCGCACCGTGCCCGCTCCCCAGCGTTGGCCGTCGATGACCTGGGTCATGAGGTCGAGCACCGCAGCATCGTCGTCGGGATGGGTCGCCGGACTGCCCGAGGTCAGTCGTTCCATGAGGCGGACGAGGTCGTTGGGCGTGGTCAGCGTCAGGCCCCAGTGCGTGACTGGCTCCGCCGCGGCTGTCGCCGCCATGCCGAGGTCGCGTGCGAGCTCCGCGATGGCTGCGTGACCACCGGCAAAGGCGTAGAGCGCATCGGCCGAGGCGTTGTCGCTCTCCGTGATGGCCAGGCGGGCCTGCTCTCGCTGCCGGGCGGAGAGGCGCCCCTGCTCCTCGCGAGCCTTGCGCATCGCTGCCGCGAGGACGAGCACCTTCGACACGCTGCCGCTCCTGACCGCCGCGTCACCCCGGTAGTGCCACCAGACGCCGGTGCGCCGGTCGAGGACGCTCACGCCGATGACGTCGGACTGCCCGCCCAGCACGGCGAGGACCGCCTTGGAGAGAGCGGCCCGGCTCGGCGTGTCCGACCGGTCGGACGGCGCGGGGAGGATGCTCCGGGCGAGGTCGCCAGCGAGGTCGAACGCCTCTCGTGCGGCGCCTGCCACGGGCCGGACCAGATCGTTCGCGAGCGCCTCGCTCGCCAGCGCGACGACGACTCCGGCGGGCACGAGGAACAAGGCCCTCCGCCGGGTGAGGTGTCCAGGCGGGAGGACCGTCGAGGCGGCAGCCGGCGACGGCAGCTCCCGCCGCCTCGAGATGAGGTGCACGGGGTCATTGTGTCGCACCCGTCAGTGCTTGGCGTGCGTCAACCCCCGGCGCCAATGACGCGTCTTCTCTGCAGACCCGGTTGATCGTCCGGTCGATCAGCGGGACCACCGAAGGGGGAAGCCATGCGCACCATCACTCGTCTCCTGGCCGTCACGGCGGCCGCGGCCGCTCTGGCAGCACCGGCCGCCGCGACTCGCGCCAGCACCAGCGCCTCCAGCGCGGCCACCAGCACAGCCACCAGCACGGCCGCCGCGGCGACCACGCCGTACTGCGACATCGCCTGGGGCTCCCTGGCCAAGACTTCGAACCCGCTCTGGACGGGAGCGGTCACGGCGGCGCGCTACGGCCAGCACACCTGCTACGACCGCCTCGTGTTCGACATCGCCAAGGGCAAGGGCAAGCTCGGCTACAACATCCGCTATGTCTCAGCGGTGACGAGCCCCGGGAGTGGCCTTCCCGTCGCCGTCAGCGGGGGGGCCAAGCTCCAGGTCACCATCAACGCACCCGCGACCATGCGGATCCCGTCGAGCGGGAGCGTCACCTTCACCGGTTGGCGCACGTTCCGCCAGCTCACGTGGGTCGGCAGCTTCGAGGGGTACACCGACGTCGGCCTCGGCGTCCGGGCCCGCCTCCCGATGCGGACGTTGGTGCTGGACAACGCCGACGGCAGCAAGCGCCTCGTCATCGACGTGGCCCACCGCTGGTGACCAGAAACATCGAGAGTGCAGCAACACATCGAGAGTGCAGCTTGCGCGGAGGCCGCCAGCGGCCGAAGCGCAAACTGCACTCTCGATGTGGTCGGGTGAGCGTCACTCACCCAGCGGGCTTTCAGGAGCCGGAACCGGCCTTCTTGAAGCCGGCTGCCTCGGCGTCCTCAGCGGACTTGAACCAGAACTCGGCCTCGGTCTGCTCGTACCACTGGCCGTCCGGCTCGTGGTACAGGCCCGAGTTGGCATTGCCCTTGACCGTGTAGCCCTCGGGGGCCGAGCCGTCCTCGTTCGGCGGGGCGGCACCGGCAGGAAGGTCGACGGCGGGCGCGTCGGCGGCCGCGGCGGCCTTCGCTCGCGTCCTCGGCAGCCTTCGCGTCCTCGGCAGCCTTCGCGTCCTCGGCAGCCTTGGTCGCGGCGGCAGCCTTCTTGGCCTCGCTCTGCTTGGCGGCGCGCTTCGTCGCTGCCTCGGCCTCCTTGACCGTCGCCTTCTTGGCCGAGAGCGGCTCCCGGACCAGCTCGACGACGACCATGGGGGCGTTGTCACCCTTGCGGGCACCGATCTTGGTGATCCGGGTGTAGCCACCCGCGCGCTGGGCCATGTCGGGCGCGATCTCGGCGAACAGGCGGTGGACGACGCCCTTGTCGCGCACGACCGTGAGGACACGGCGACGCGCCGAGAGGTCGCCCCGCTTGGCGAAGGTGATGAGGCGCTCGGCAAGCGGGCGCAGACGCTTGGCCTTGGCCTCCGTCGTCGTGATGCGGTCGTGCTCGAACAGCGACGTCGCGAGGTTCGACAGGATGAGCCGCTCGTGAGCGGGACCGCCGCCGACGCGGGGACCCTTGGTGGGGGTGGGCATTGTGTTCTCCTAGAAAGGGTCTGACCAGGCCGCTCTCGGCACGTCCGGGCGGACGCCGTGCAGCTCGGTCAAGCGGTTGGTCAGAGCTGCTCGTCCTCGACGAAGGACTCGTCGTCGTTGTAGTCCTCGTCGCCGTAGCCGTCGACGAGAGCCGACGGGTCGAACCCGGGCGGGCTGTCCTTGAGCGCCAGGCCCATGCCGACGAGCTTGGCCTTGACCTCGTCGATCGACTTCGCACCGAAGTTGCGGATGTCGAGCAGGTCGGCCTCGCTGCGGGCCACGAGCTCACCCACGGTGTGGATGCCCTCGCGCTTGAGGCAGTTGTAGGAGCGAACCGTCAGGTCGAGGTCCTCGATCGGCAGGGCGAGGTCGGCGGCGAGCGCGGCGTCCGTCGGCGACGGACCCATGTCGATGCCCTCGGCCTCGACGTTGAGCTCCCGAGCCAGGCCGAAGAGCTCGACGAGGGTCTTGCCCGCCGAGGCCATGGCGTCGCGCGGGGCCATCGAGTTCTTCGTCTCGACGTCGACGATGAGCCGGTCGAAGTCGGTGCGCTGCTCGACACGGGTCGCCTCGACCTTGTAGGTCACCGCGAGGACCGGCGAGTAGATGGAGTCGACCGGGATCCGCCCGATCTCCTGGTCACCGGACTTGTTCTGCTGTGCCGAGACGTAACCGCGGCCGCGCTCGACGGTCAGCTCCATCTCGAGCTTGCCCTTGTCGTTGAGGGTCGCGATGTGCAGGTCGGGGTTGTGCACCTCGACTCCGGCCGGCGGCGTGATGTCACCGGCGGTGACGGTGCCCGGCCCCTGCTTGCGCAGGTACATGACGACCGGCTCGTCGTGCTCGGAGGAGACGACGAGGCCCTTGATGTTGAGGATGATCTCGGTGACGTCCTCCTTGACACCCGGCACGGTCGTGAACTCGTGGAGCACGCCGTCGATGCGGATGGACGT
The DNA here is from genome assembly GCA_963826445.1 of uncultured Actinomycetota bacterium. Taxonomy (GTDB): domain Bacteria; phylum Actinomycetota; class Actinomycetes; order Actinomycetales; family Dermatophilaceae; genus Intrasporangium. The sequence continues at coordinate 49,654 of CAWGXD010000011.1, read as the reverse complement.
GACCGAGGCACCCGGGATGCTCGAGAGCAGGGTGCGACGGAGGCTGTTGCCGAGCGTGTAGCCGAAGCCGGGCTCGAGCGGCTCGATCGTGAAGCGGCTGCGGTTGTCCGCGACCGTCTCCTCGGAGAGCACGGGGCGCTGTGCGATGAGCACTGTTCTTTTCCTTCCCACTCGCGACCGCTATATGACGCGTAGTGAAACTGCCCGGTCTCGCTCCGGGCGGGCTGGGTCGGCTCTGTCTGCGAGCCCAGCCCCGTCACGAAGGATTCCGTATGCCGCTGAGCTGGCTCAGCGGCATACGGCACCTTCGTCTTGTGCTAGTTCTTCGAGTAGAGCTCGACGATCAGCTGCTCGGTGAGCGGCGTGTCGATCTGCGCGCGCACCGGGAGCTGGTGGATGAGGATCTGCAGCGAGCCGGGGACGACCTGCATCCAGGCCGGGACGGGGCGCTCACCGAACGTCTGGCGGGCCAGCTCGAACGGGAAGGTCTCGACGGACTGCTTGCGGACCGTGATGACGTCGTACTGCTCCACGCGGTACGAGGGGACGTCGACGCGGACGCCGTTGACCTCGAAGTGACCGTGCGTCACGAGCTGGCGCGCGTGGCGACGGGTGCGGGCCAGGCCGGCGCGGTAGACGACGTTGTCGAGACGGGACTCGAGGATCTGGAGGAGCGTCTCACCGGTCTTGCCGGGACGGCGCGCCGCCTCCTTGTAGTACCGGAGGAACTGCTTCTCCATGACGCCGTAGGCGAAGCGAGCCTTCTGCTTCTCCTGCAGCTGGAGGAGGTACTCCTTCTCCTGGATCCGGCGACGGCCGTGCTGGCCGGGCGGGAAGGGACGGAGCTCGAAGTACTTGTCCCCGCCGACGAGGTCGATCTTGAGCCGACGGGACTTCTTGGTGATCGGGCCGGTGTAACGAGCCATGGGTTATCTACTCTCTCTTGACTCGGGCCTGATCAAACGCGACGGCGCTTGGGCGGACGGACACCGTTGTGCGGCGTGGGCGTGACGTCGCTGATCGCGCCGACCTCAAGGCCGGCTGCGGTGAGCGAGCGGATCGCCGTCTCGCGGCCCGAGCCCGGACCCTTGACGAAGACGTCGACCTTGCGCATGCCGTGCTCCATGGCGCGGCGGGCAGCGGCCTCGGCGGCCATCTGGGCGGCGTACGGGGTGGACTTGCGCGAGCCCTTGAAGCCGACCTGGCCGGCGGAGGCCCACGCGATCACGGCACCAGTGGGATCCGTGATCGAGATGATGGTGTTGTTGAACGTGCTCTTGATGTGAGCGTGCCCGTGGGCAACGTTCTTCTTTTCCTTACGACGAACCTTCGTCGTACGAGCCTTGGGAGGCATGTTCTCCTACGTCAGAACTGGGTTCGGTGGGACGTGACCGGCGAACCGATCAGCGTCACTTGGCCTTCTTCTTGCCGGCCACGGTGCGCTTCGGGCCCTTGCGGGTGCGCGCGTTGGTCTTGGTGCGCTGTCCGCGCACGGGCAGGCCGCGACGGTGACGAAGACCTTCGTAGGAGCCGATCTCGACCTTGCGGCGGATGTCGGCCTGGACCTCGCGGCGCAGGTCACCCTCGAGGCTTGAAGTTCGCCTCGAGGAAGTCACGCAGCGCGACGAGCTCGGGCTCGCCGAGGTCCTTGACGCGGGTGTCGGGGCTGACGCCGGTCGCTGCCAGCGCCTCCTTGGTGCGGGTGCGACCCACACCGAAGATGTAGGTGAGTGCGACCTCGACGCGCTTGTCGCGCGGAAGGTCGACTCCAACAAGACGAGCCATGTTGGTGGTTCTCCTGGTTTCTGTTTCGCGGAGGTCTGGAGCAGTCACCGTTCCGGTTTCGCGTCCACCGCTTCAGAACGGGTGGCCTCCGGTCCCCGGCCTCCGTGCCGGGGGTGACGTCCTGCGCCGACGCGATGGTCGGTCATCAGGGGCCGGGTGCTGCTGTCAATTCGTGTGCGTCCGCTCGAAGCTCGGCGACGCGTGCCGGTTGGTGGCTGCTCAGCCCTGGCGCTGCTTGTGGCGCAGGTTCTCGCAGATCACCATGACCCGCCCGTTACGGCGGATCACCTTGCACTTGTCGCAGATCCTCTTGACGCTCGGCTGAACCTTCATCTGCCTGCTGTCTTCAGATCGCGCGCCTGGCGCCACCGACCCATGCGAGGGCCGCCACCGTCAGGTGCTGTTGGTTAATCGGGAGTTGGTTGCCTCGAGCGCGTGCCCGTGCGGGCCCGTGCGCGGAGCGGTACTTCAGCGGTAGCGGAAGACGATCCGACCGCGGGTCAGGTCATAGGGCGAGAGCTCCACCACGACCCGGTCCTCGGGGAGGATCCGGATGTAGTGCTGGCGCATCTTGCCCGAGATGTGCGCGAGCACCTTGTGACCGTTGGTCAGCTCGACCCGGAACATCGCGTTCGGGAGAGCCTCGACGATCGTGCCCTCGATCTCGATGACACCGTCCTTCTTGGCCATGTCCTCCGTCAATCTGTCGGCGGCCTACCCTGAATGGGTCGACACATGAGTGAATGGCGTGCAGGCGCACGACACCCAAGGATCAAGATTACGCCACGCGCGGGCTGAGGAGAAATCGACGCCGCTTGCCCTCGCCGGGCGCGTTGCGGTGTCCTCCCACAGGAGGATTCCGTATGCCGCTGGGCTCGGTAGCGTGCCCCCGTGACCTCCGCGCCCTCCCCCGCTGACCTGCCGCCGAGCCGGTCACCGGGATCGGCCAGCCCGCTGGTGGGTCGTCTCGGAGCCATGATCGGGCTGTTCTACTTCTTGGTGTCGATCACGGTGAGCGGCCTGCTGGGCTTCGGCGTGTGGTGGGTCAACCAGCGGGAGCTGCCCGGGGGGCTCGCGTACTTCGGTGTTGCCCTGGGAGCGCTGCTGCTGCTCTTCCTGCCCCGCCTGCCTCGGGCGACCTTCGTCGCCTGCGGGGCACTCGCGTTCCTGCTCTACGGATCCGGCGTCATGCTCGGCCTGCCGACGGTGCTCATGGCCCTCATCGCACTCTTCGGCGTCACGCTGTGGACCGATCGCAGGACTGGCCTGTGGGCTCTTGCGGCGTCGCTCGGCTCGCTCGCCCTTGCCGTGGGCCTGCTCTTCATGCGGTTCGGCTTCTACCTGCCACCGCTCGAGACGTTTCTCACCGACCGGGTGGCCCTCTTCCTCTTCAACAGCAGCGGACTCGTCGTGCTGACCTGGGCGGTGGCCGACCAGATCCGGGCGGCCCGAGAGCGCAGGGTCCTCCAGGCGGAGTCCGCTTCGCACGCCGCCGAGGCCGCAGCCCATCAAGAGGCGGAGCACGCGGCCCGGGGCCAGGTGGAGGCGCTCGCGGACCGACAGCGCATCGCGCGAGAGATGCATGACATCGTCGCCCACGGCCTGTCGGTGATGATCGTCCAGGCAGACGGGGCGAGGTTCGCGGCGCCCTCGGACCCGGAGGCGGCGACAACGGCCCTCGCGACGATCGCTGCGACGGGGCGCTCCTCACTTGCCGAGATGCGCCGGCTGCTCAGCGTCCTGCGCGACGACACGGCCCCGCTGCCCGAGGCCCCCCAGCCGGGGCTGCGCGACATCGCTGCGCTCGTCCGGACCATGGCCGAGACGGGCCGGGAGGTGCGGCTGACCGTACGCGGCGACGTGCCGGACGACGCGGGCGGGGACGCCGTCGGGCTCACGGCCTACCGGACCGTCCAGGAGGCGCTGACCAACGTCATGAAGCACGCCGGCGACGACGCGACGGCATGGGTGACCTTGACCGTCGAGCCGCGGCAGGTGGTCGTGGAGGTGCTCGACGACGGACCGGGTGGCGACGGGGAGCTGGGCAGCGGTCACGGCTTGCTCGGGATGGCCGAGCGCGTCGAGATGGTCGGAGGTCACCTGCACACGGGCGCAGACCCGCGCGGCGGATTCCGCGTCCTGGCAACCCTCCCCCGGAACTCCGAGGTGGGCACCACCTCGGCCGCGGCTCCGGAGGGCGGCGCGTGATTCGCGTGATGATCGTCGACGACCAGGCGTTGGTCAGGGCCGGCTTCGCCATGCTGGTCCGGTCCCAGCCGGACCTCGCCGTCGTCGCGGAGTGCGTCGACGGGGTGCACTGTCTCGAGACGCTGGAGCGGCTCGAGGCGTCGGCGGATGGCGCAGGCGCGGTGGACGTCATCCTCATGGACGTGCGCATGCCTCGCCTCGACGGCATCGAGACCACGCGGGCCGTCGTGGGGCGCAACGGCCAGACGAAGGTCCTCGTGCTGACGACGTTCGACCTCGACGAGTACGCGTTCACGGCACTGCGCGCCGGTGCATCCGGGTTCCTGCTCAAGGACGCCCCGCCGGAGGACCTGCTGGCTGCGATCCGCACCGTCCACGCGGGCGACGCGGTCATCGCGCCGTCCACGACCAAGCGCCTCGTTGAGACCTATGTCCGAGGCGTCGCCGCCCCGCAGGCCCTGATCGACCGCACGGCCGCCCTCACCGAACGCGAGCGAGAGGTCTGGGTCGCCATCGCCCAGGGCCTGACCAACTCTGAGATCGCCGAGGCCCTCTTCGTCTCCGAGACGACGGTGAAGACCCACGTCGGCCACATCCTGGCCAAGACCGGGGTCCGTGACCGGGTGGCGCTCGTCGTGCTCGCCTACCAGACCGGCGCGGTCTCCCCCTCGCCCTGACCCGACCCGCCCCTCCCCTGACCCCGCAACACGCCCGGCTCCCATGAACTCACCAGTGTTGCCACGCAGTGAGTGTCGAGGCGCCGGGCGTGTTGCGGGTCAGGCGGAGGTGGGTCCGCCGGACCACCGCTCGGGCACCACGCGTGGGCGAGCGGTGACGAGACGTCTCGCATCGCGGATCCGCTTCCCGATCAGGCCCGGCCGGTCGAGCTCGGACCACACGACCCGCTCGACCGGATGGCCCAGGCGCCGAATGTCGTCCTCTCGCCGCTTCTCGGCCCAGACGATCCGCCCCACCGCGTCGGGATCATCAGGGTCGGCCTGGTCAGCCCGGTACTTCAACCGTCCGTCGAACTCCAGAGCAACGCCTTCGACCAGCAGGTCGACGATGGCCACGAACTGACCTGCATCGTCGAGCAGTTCGACCTGGCTCTCATGCTCGAGACCGAGATCCTGCACGATGAGTCTCGTCCGGGACTCACCCGGTGACTGGGCCTTCCCGTCCATCCGTAGCACGCACTCATGGGCACGCACCCGACCCTCGTGCGGCGTCAGCTTGACCACCTCGGCAAGGAGCTCGTCCAGCGTGACTCGTTCCGAGTGGAGCGCGGCGTCACCCGCCACAACGGCGCACTCGACCCCCATCGTGAGGGCGGCGCGGACGACTGCCCGGGCGATCGACACCGTCGGCACACCGGTGACACTGAGGACGTCGCACGATGCCGACGGATGCAGGTGCAGCCCGTTGCGCGATGATCCTTGTCGCGTTCGTGTGACGAGGTCGATGCGTGCTGGGTCATGGCCGAACAGCGGGAGCCCGTGAACCGCGAGCGCCGCGTGGTGGCTCACCGCATCTCCGGGCCGGCTCCTGGCGATGGCGATCACCCGGAGGCGAAACCGCTGGTCGTCGTCGGCGTCCCGCCACAGGGCACCGCTGACGAAGGCACCTCGCCGCACGCGTACCAGGTCGCGAGAACGAGTTGCCGCCAGCAGGTCCGCGTCTGAAACCCCGACGGCATAAGCCTGCGCCGCCGAGAACGCGCCGCCGTAGGAGCCAGCCAGAGCCTGAAGTCGTGTGTCCATGGGAGGAGACTCAGCGGCATACGACATGTCGTGGGCAGGTCCTCACTCCTCTGTGGACGAGCACGACGTCGTCACCCGGTTGTGGACAACCGCAACACGCCCGGCTCCCAGAAACTCACCAGTGCTGCCACGCAGTGAGGTTCGAGGCGCCGGGCGTGTTGCGGGTGAGGGCGGCGCGTCCACCTGTGGGAGGAGGCACGGATCGACCCACGGGCCGATGTGGAGAGCCGCTGCCACCTCATAGCGTCGACGCCGTGACCTCCACACTCCAGATCAACACAGGGACAAGCGGTTTGGCCCTCGACATCGGCGACGGCCTGGCCGAGGCAGTCATCGACCACTCAGCGGTCCGGGCCAACGTGCGCACCCTCGTCGCGGGGGCCGGGGTGCCGCTCATGGCCGTCGTCAAGGCCGATGCGTTCGGCCACGGCGCCGTGCCGGTCGCGAGAAGCTGCCTCGCCGCCGGGGCGACCTGGCTCGGCGTCACGAGGATCGGCGAGGGCGTCGAACTCCGACGGTCTGGCCTCACGGCTCCGCTGCTCGCCTGGCTGTACGACCCGGCGCTGGCCGACCTGGCGCGAGCCCACGCCATCGACCTGTCGGTGAGCAGCGCGGCCGACCTCGCGGCGGTGGCCCGATCGCACGGGGTGCGGCCCGCCCGCATCCACCTCAAGCTCGACACGGGGATGCATCGCAGCGGCTGCCCGGGCGAGGACTGGGCCCGGTTGGTCCGCACGAGCGCCGAGCTGGAACGCGCCGGCATCGTGCGCGTCGTCGGGATCTGGTCCCACCTGTCGCACGGCGGCGAGCCAGGCGCCATCGCCACGCACCGCCAGCTGCTCATGTTCCGCGTGGGCGTCGCCATCGCTCGCAGCGCGGGCCTGCGTCCGACCGTCATCCACCTCGCAAATACTGCTGCGGTCCAGTCGAACCCGGCGCTCACGAGGCACGATCTCGTCCGCGTCGGTGCGGGGCTCCTCGGCATCGGCGAGGGCCTGCGACCGGCGCTGACCCTGCGCACCAAGGTCGTCCAGGTGCGCCCGGTCTCCGCCGGCCGGGGCGTCGGCTACAACCACGTCCAGCGCACGACCCGCGACACCCACCTGGCGCTGGTGCCGATCGGCTACGCCGACGGAATCCCGCGCGCCGCCACCGGTCGCGCCGAGGTCTGGGTCAGAGGCCGACGAGCTCCAGCTCATCGGCGAGGTGTCGATGGACCAGGTCGTCGTGGACGTCGGGCCCGAGCCGGTCGCCGTCGGGGACCCCGTCGTCATCCTCGGTCCCGGCGACGACGGCGAACCGACCGCCCGCGACTGGGCGCGCTGGACCGGCACCAACGAGCACGAGATCTACACCGGCATCGGGCACCGCGTGCCCCGGCGACATGTCCGCGAGGTCACTGACGAGCCGGCGATCGAGGGAGCAGCAGCGTGAGGGTCGCAGTCATTCATGGCGGCACGAGCACGGAACATGCTGTGTCGCTGGCGAGCGGGCAGGGTGTTCTGGCTGCACTCAAGCGCCTCGGACACGACCCGATGCCGATCCTCGTTGACCTGACCGGAGAGTGGCACACGCCCACCGGCAGCGGCTGGCCCCACGCGCTCACAACCCTGCTGACCTGCGACGTCGTCGTCCCCGCCCTCCACGGAGCCGGCGGCGAGGACGGCACGGTCCAGGGCCTGCTTGAGCTGCTCGGCCTGCCCTACGTGGGCAGCGGTGTCCGCGCGAGCGCGGTGTGCCTGGACAAGGGCCTCACCAAGGCCCTCGTCGAACGGGCCGGCGTGGCCGTTGCCCCCGGCCTCACCGTCGGCAGGGAGCGCGTCGCCGCGGCCGTCACCGCCGAGCGGGAACGAAGCGCGCTCCTGGTCGAGCTGTCCTACGCCGGCGTCCACTTCCCCCTGTTCGTCAAACCGGTCCACGGCGGCTCCAGCATCGGAGTCACGCGCGTCACCGACCGAGCCGAGCTGCGTGATGCCCTGCTCGCCGCGGGAGAGGACGCGGTCCTCGTCGAGGCGGAGGTCGTCGGCCTCGAGGTGGACGTGCCGGTCCTCGAGCTGCCCGACGGCACGCTCCGCTGCGGACCGGCGCTGCTCATCGAGAGCGATCCGACGGAGCCCTTCTTCACGGAGGCCGCCAAGTACGCCAGCGACGCCACCCGGTTCACCATCCCGGCGCCACTCGCCGATCATCTGACTCGGGCCCTCCAGGAGCTCGCCGTCACCGCGTTCCGCACCCTCGGCTGCTCCGGTCTGGCCCGCGTCGACTTCTTCGTGACGGCCGAAGGGCCCGTCCTCAACGAGGTCAACACGTTTCCCGGCTTCACCGCGCAGTCGCAGTTCCCGAGGATGTGGGCGGCGGCGGGTCTCCCCTATGACGACCTCGTCGCGACGCTGCTGCACACCGCCCTGAAGGAGGCCGGAGCCCGTGCCGCCGCTTCTCGCTGATCCAGTGATCCGCGATCTCGGTGTCGTGGAGGACGGCTCCCGCCTCGTGGACCTCCGCGAGCACGGCCTGCGCGTTGTCCTGACGGCGCCTCCCGTCCCGCTCGGAGCACAAACCCTTGGCCGTATGCCGCTGAGCTCGCTCCCCCGCGGGAGTGACGCCCCGTGCCTTCCGCACGTCCACGCCCGCGAGACCATGGCCGAGCGGCTGGTGGCCGCGGATGCGTGCCTCCCGCAGGGCGTGCGCCTGCTGGTCGTCGAGGGCCTGCGCCGTCTCGACGCGCAGGTCGCCATCCACGACGCCTACCGGCGACAGCTCGCCATCGCACACCCCGGATTATCTGACGACGAGGTCGCCACTCTGACAAGTCGTTTCGTCGCACCACCCTCCATCGGCCCGCACGTGTCCGGCGCAGCGGTCGACCTCACCCTCGTGGGCCCCGACGGACCACTCGACCTCGGCACCCCGATCGATGCCACCCCCGAGGAGAGCGGTGGTGCGTGCTACTTCGACTCCGCAGCGATCTCGCCCGAGGCGCGCCACCACCGATCCGTGCTGGCGACCGTCCTCGGCGACGTGGGCCTCGTCAACTACCCCACGGAGTGGTGGCACTGGTCTTTCGGCGACCGCTACTGGGCCTACGTCACCGGTCACCCGTTCGCGATCCACGGCCCCACCTACCCCGGTACAGGCGGTGACCCTCAGGCGCGGCCCTCGATCTCGGCGAGCCGCATCCGGACGACCTTCTCGACAAGGGACTCAGGCAGGGGCCGGTCGACGTCGAACCGGATCGTGCCCTTGCTCACGGAGTAGCCGTCCAGGTCGTCGGCCAGCGCCTCGACGATGCTGCCGCTGAAGGGGAACAGCGACAGGTGCTTCGCGGCGGACGCCACGGCGAAGAGCGGTTTGCCCCGGTGCCGCAGGGCCGGCATGCCGTAGCCCATCCCCTCCTCCGCGTCCGGCACGATGCGGCGAGCAATGTCGACGAGGCGCGTGAGCTCGGCCCGACGGGCCGGGTCGTCGATGCCGTCCAGGTAGTCGGTGACTGTCCCCATCCCGCCATAATCGCAGGATGAGCGACGTGGCGGCAGGTCCGGAATCCATCGAGGAGTACTACGCGCGGATTGCCGCAGCCACCGATGACGAGGGCCGGCTCCCGGTAGCCGTCGAGGAGATGCCCGGCTGGGACATCTACCCCTACGAGATCGACAGCCTTCGCCTCAAGCCGCTTCAGCCACTCGCCGCCGAGGAACCGCCTCGTCGCGGCGAGGCAGCTTCCGACTGCTGGTGCACGCAGCCGACGGGCGAGGATGACGGCACGCTGGTCTGGAGCAACGAGCGGTGGCGTCTCCAGATCGCCCGCGCCACGGGGCTGCCGATCACGCTGCTTCTCAGCCCGCTCGCGCACCATGACCTGCCGAGTCTGCCGAGCGAGCTCGCCGGCGAGCTGGGCGAGCTCATCGTCGCAGTGGGCGACGCCATCGAGCAGGTCCCGTCGGTGGGCCGCTTCCAGCTGGCCAGGTACGGCGACGGCGGTGCCCACGCGCACCTGTTCCTCATGGGCCGTCCGGCCCGGATCCTCCAGTTCCGCGGGTCCCCCCTCATCGACTGGGAGGAGAACCTCCCTCGCGTCCCCCTCGACGTCCTCCAGCGCAACGCCCGCGTCGTCGCGGACCGCCTCGTCGTCCACGTCGGTGGGCGTGCGGGTTCTCTCGGGCGGTAGGCGCCCACGATGCCGTATGCCGCTCAGCCGGCTCAGCGGCATACCGCACCGTCGTCTGTGGTTCGCTCTCAGGCGGTCTGGTGCCCCGGGCGCTCGAAGAAGAGGACGGCGAAGACCCCGGCGAGCAGGACGCAGGCGGGCAGCAGCATCGACTCGGCCATCGCCGCCGCGAACCCGTCAGCGATGGCCGGCGGCATCGTCCCACCCGCCTGCTGGATCGCTCCGCCGTCGGTGGGCAGTCCCGGGAGGTTGGTGCTCAGACGCGCCTCCATGATGACGGCGATGGCGGCGCTGCCGAGGACGGCACCCACCTGGCGCGTCGTGTTGTAGACCCCCGACCCTGCGCCTGCGGCTGTCATCGGCAGGTTTCGCGTCGCGGTGGCGCCGAGCGGTGCCCACAGGAACGGGCTGCCGATGCCCATCAGGGCCATCGGCAGGAGCAGCTGCCAGGTCTTCGTCTCGGGTCCCATGATCGAGGCGAGCCAGAACAGCGAGGCCGAGCTCGTCAGCACGCCGAAACCCGTCAGCCAGCGCGGGTGGAGCCGGTCGGTGAGCCGTCCCGCGACCGGTGCGAGGGCGCCGGAGATGATCGCCATCGGAGCGAGGAGCAGGGCGGCCTGTGTCGGCGACAGCCCGTGCACCGCCTGGGCGTAGAGCATGAGGGGGAACGCCATGGCGGTGAAGGCGCAGCCGACGGTAGAGATCCCGACGTTCGCCAGGGAGAAGTTGCGGTCCCGGAACAGCCCGAGGGGCAGCAGCGGCTCGCGCTTGTTGCGGCTCTGCCACCAGACGAAGAGCCCGAGGATGACCAGACCGGCGATGATGAGGGACGCGATGGAGATCGGGCCGGCGATCGTCCCCCAGTCATAGCTCTCCCCCTCCTGCACCCCGAAGACGAGCAGGAACATCCCGATGGCCGACAGCGCCACCCCGAGCCAGTCGAAGGTGTGCGAGTGCGTCTCAAGTCGGGGCACGAGCCGGATCGCGAGGACGAGCCCGATAATCCCGACGGGCACGTTGACGAAGAAGATCCACTCCCAGCCGGGGCCGTCGGTGAGCACGCCACCGAGGATCGGGCCCACGAGAATCGCCACTCCTGCGGTCGCGCCCCAGAGCGCCATCGCCTGTCCGCGCGATGCGGCCGGGAAGGTCCGGGTGATGACCGCCATCGTCTGTGGCGTCAGCATCGAGGCGCCGAGCCCCTGGACGACCCGGGCCACGATGAGGGCGCCGATGGTGACGGTGAGCCCGCACCACAGGGACGCGAGCGTGAACACGGTCAGGCCGACCAGGTAGAGGCGCTTCGGGCCGTAACGGTCGCCGAGGCGGCCGGTGATGAGCAAGGGCACCGCGTAGGCGAGCAGGTAGGCGCTGGTCACCCACACCACGCCGTTGACGTCGGCGTCGAGCGCGACCATGATCGCCGGCGTCGCGACGGCCACGATCGTCGAGTCGACGAGGATCATGAAGAAGCCGAGCACCATGGCCCAGAGCGCGGGCCACGGGTTCTGGGCGGGACCCTCGAACGTGGTCGGGCCGGCCGGCTGGACAGCCGTCTGCGGCATGGCACTGGTCGGTTCGTCGGCTGTCGGGCGCTCGATGGCCATGGACACCCCTCTCGATCCCCGGACTCGCGGCGTGGAGCCAGGTGGCATACGCGACAGCCCAGCCTACGCGCGCGTCCTGAGGGTTACCTGGGAATTTCCCCCGGGGATGGGGTGCCTGTGGCGCCTTGGGTGATCAGATGACGCCGAGCGCCAGGACCGCCTCGGCGAGCTGGACGAACGAGGAAGTGTTCGCTCCGACGACATAGTTGCCGGGAGCGCCGAACTCGTCTGCGGCGTCTGCGCAACGCTCGTGGATCCCGGCCATGATGCCGGCGAGACGCTCCTCGGTGTACTCGTGGCTCCAGGAGTCGCGCGAGGCGTTCTGCTGCATCTCGAGGGCCGAGGTGGCCACCCCGCCGGCGTTCGCCGCCTTGCCCGGTGCGAAGAGCACGCCCGCATCGCCGAAGACCCGGGTCGCACTCGGGGTCGTCGGCATGTTGGCGCCCTCGGCGACGGCGCAGACACCGTTCTTGACGAGCTGGATGGCGGCGTCCTCGTCGAGCTCGTTCTGGGTCGCACAGGGAAGCGCGATGTCGCACTCGACATCCCAGATGCTGCCGTCGGTGACGTAACGGGCCGAGGGGCGCTGTGCCGAGTAGTCGCTGATCCGCTCGCGGCGGACCTCCTTGAGCTCCTTGAGCAGGTCGACGTCGATGCCCGCCTGGTCGACGACGTAGCCACCGGAGTCGGAGCAGGCGACAACGGAGGCACCGAGCTGCTGCGCCTTCTCGATCGCGTAGATCGCGACATTGCCAGACCCCGGAGACGACGACCCGCTTGCCGTCGAACGAGTCGCCGCGGCTCTTGAGCATCTCATTCACGAAGAAGACCGTGCCGTAGCCGGTCGCCTCCTTGCGGACCAGGGAGCCGCCCCAGCCCAGGCCCTTGCCCGTCAGGACGCCGGACTCGTAGCGGTTGGTGATCCGCTTGTACTGGCCGAAGAGGTAGCCGATCTCGCGCGCCGCCGACACCGATGTCGCCGGCCGGCACGTCGGTGTGCTCGCCGATGTGCCGGTACAGCTCGGTCATGAAGGACTGGCAGAAGGCCATCATCTCGCGGTCGCTGCGGCCCTTGGGGTCGAAGTCGCTGCCGCCCTTGGCGCCGCCGATGGGCATGCCGGTCAAGGCGTTCTTGAAGATCTGCTCGAAGCCGAGGAACTTGATGATCCCGAGGTTCACGCTGGGTGGAAGCGCAGGCCACCCTTGTAGGGCCCGAGGACCGAGCTGAACTCGACCCGGAAGCCACGGTTGATCTCGATCTCGCCGCCGTCGTTGACCCAGGGGACGCGGAAGATGATCTGGCGCTCCGGCTCGCACAGCCGCTCGAGCACCTTCGACGTCGGCGAACTCCGGATACTTCTTCACGACCGGCTCGAGGGACTCGAAGACCTCGAAGACGGCCTGGTGGAACTCACCCTCGCCCGGGTTGCGCCGCAGGACGACGTCGTAGATGTCCTGGAGGTGAGGGTCGAGGATGTTCATCGCGGTCTCCTGCTCTTTGGCTGCTCTGTGGCTCTCTGTGGCTGCTCCGTGGCTGCTCCGTGGCTGCTCCGTGCTTCTGCGGCGGGGGCTGCTTCACCTTCGATTGTGGTCTCCGAGGGTCCGGTTCGTTCAACTGTCCGAATGCCGAAAACTGGATCTCATCCATTGGAGTGGACCGCAAGGGAGAACGGGTCGGAACCGGTCAGCGGTCGCTTGCGCCACGTCAACGTCGCCTCCCCGACACCGAGCCGCGCCTCGACTCGAAACCGGTGCGGGGTCTCGATGACGACGACCTCGGCGACGAACGCGTCACCGCTGACCCACCCGCCGCTGGACATGACCGGCAGCCGCAGGTCGGCGGCCTCGAGGACCGACTCGAGCCACTCGCCATCACCGACCCGGAGCTCCAGCCAGTCGCTGCCACGCCGGAGGCGCAGGAGGTGTCCTGAGCGTTCCGGGCGCACGGAGACGCCTTTATACGCCGGGGCCAGCCCCAGCTCGCCTGGATCGCCACCCCGGTGGAACTTCGCCACCTCCATCCGGGAAACACCACCGGCCCTGGCCGGAAGGGCGAGACCCTCGAGCCGCTCCCGGAGGATGGCATCGGCCTGTCGCGACCCCGGAGCACCGATGGCGGCGAAGGCCGTCTCCCAGAATGCGTCGAGGACCTCCTGCGTCGGCCCGGACTCGGCCGTCAAGGCGACGGCAGCATCCTGCTCCGGAAGGACCAGCCCGAACTGTCCGAACGCGCCGTCCGCCCGGTAGCCATGGCGGGAGGTCCAGAACGAGTATCCATAGCCGAGGACGGAGTCGGCGGAACCGGCCGGGTCGCGGTTGGGCGGGCCGAACGGTCTGGTCGCCTCGTCGAACCACTCGGGCGCAAGGAGCTGCCGGCCCTGCCACGACCCGCGGTCGAGCCAGAGCTGGGTGATGGCAAGCAGGCCCTCGGTCGTCAGGTGCGCTCCCGTGAACCCCAGCTCGTGACCCATCGGGTCGCGCTGCCAAGGCAGTTCAGGGATTCCCAGGGGCTCGAGCAGCCGGGGCCGCAGGATGTCGACGAGCCCACACCCGGTCGCACCGTGGACGACCCGGGAGAGCAGGTAGGTCGCGACCTGGTTGTAGGCGAACATCGTGCCGGGATCATGCTCCGGCTTCGTGGCGAGGATGATCGGGAGCCAGTCGGTGCCGGCTCGCAGCACGTCGCCGTCGATGCCGACGAAGGCCGCCTCCCACGCGTCGGCGTCGTGGCCGACTGTCATGGTCAGGCAGTCACGCACCGTCACCTTCGACCAGTTCGGGTGCAGCCGTTGCGGCGTGACGTGCGGCAGGTGGTCGAGCACCGGGTCGTCGAGCGAGAGGACACCCTCGTGCACGAGGAAGCCGACGGCGGTGGACGCCAGCGACTTCGAGACGGAGTAGACGAGCTGAGCCCGCTCAGCGGCATACGGCCGCCACCATCCCTGCGCCACGACGTGTCCGTGACGCGCGAGCATGAAGCTGTGGAGCTCGATCCCGCTCTCCTGCACTGCGTCGAGGAAGGCGACGATTCCCTCGGCGTCGACGTCCTGGTCTCGGGGAGTGCTTCGGGGCAGGATCACGGCGGCGACGTTACGCGAACAGGCTGACGTCGGCGCGGGGTGGCGTCAGGCGATCGGGGCGTATGCCGCTCCGCTGGCTTCCAGCGCGGCCTGGCCTCCGTCGATGGCCGTGAGGATCCACAGTCCCTCGGGGAGGACGGCCACGGAGTGCTCCCAGTGACAGGCCCGTGTGCCGTCAGCCGTCACCACGGTCCAGTCATCCGCGAGCACCTTCGTCGCTGTCCCGCCGAGGGTGACCATGGGCTCGATCGCACCGGTGAAGCCGGCTGGCAGCTTGGGCCCGGGCTCCGCGACCGCGTAGTTCGGGATCTGCGGGTCCATGTGCATCTCGGTGCCGATGCCATGGCCGACGTACTCGTCGACGATGCCGTAGGTGCGGGCGTCGCGCTCGGCCGCTGCGTCGATGCTGGCCTCGACGGCTTCGCCGATCGCATAGAGCCGGCCGCCGACGCTCATCGCCGCGATCCCCGCGTAGAGGCTCGCCTCGGTCGCGGCGATGAGGCCCAGGTCCTCGGGTCGGGCCGCGTCGCGTCCGCCGACGACCACGGAGATGGCCGCGTCACCATTCCAGCCGTTCACCTCGGCGCCGCAGTCGACCGACAGCACATCTCCGGCCTCGAGCACACGATTGCCCGGGATGCCGTGGACCACCTCGTCGTTGACGCTCGTGCAGAGGGTGTGCGAGTAGCCCGGCACGAGCTGGAAGTTCGGGATGCCCCCGTGGCTGCGGATGAAGTCCTCCGCCAGCCGGTCGAGCTCCGCCGTGGTCACACCGGGCACGATGCGCCCCTCCAGCATCTCCAGGGTGCGACCGACGAGCAGCCCCGCCTCGCGCATGAGAAGGAGTTGCTCGTGGGTGCGCCCCTGGAGCTTGCGGCGGCCGAACATGCTGTCCTGCTCAGTCGCTCGCTCGCGCCGGCAGGGCGGTCAGGATCCGGTCGGTGACCTCGTCCATGTCGCCCATGCCGTCGACCTGGACGAGTTGGCCGGCGTCGGCGTAGTGCTTGGCGAGGGGCGCGGTCTCTCGGCGGTAGATGGCCTGGCGCTCCCGGATGACGTCCTCGCTGTCGTCGGAGCGGCCCTCGATCTCGGCGCGCTTGAGCAGGCGCTCGACGACGGCGTCCTCGTCGACCGTCAGCTCGAGGACCGCGTCGAGCGCGTGCCCCTGGCGCGCCAGCATCGCGTCGAGGGCATCGACCTGCCCGGCCGTGCGTGGATAACCATCGAGGAGGAAGCCGTGCTCGGCGTCCGGCCATGAGAGCCGGTCCTCGACGATCTCGTTGGTGACCTCGTCGGGCACGTAGCCGCCGGAGGCGAGGATGGACTCGACGCGCCGACCGAGCTCGGTCTGCTCCTTGATGTTGGTGCGGAAGATGTCGCCGGTCGAGATCGCGGGAATCGACAAGCGCTCGGCGATCCGCGTGGCCTGCGTGCCCTTACCCGCACCGGGGGGGCCGAGGATGATCAGTCGCATCTGGGTCATTACCGGAGGAACCCTTCGTAGTGGCGCTGCTGCAGCTGCGCCTCGATCTGCTTGACCGTCTCCAGGCCGACGCCAACGATGATGATGATCGAGGTGCCACCGAAGGGGAAGTTCTGGTCCGCACCGATCGCCGCGATGGCGATGAGCGGGATGAGCGAGACGATCGCGAGGTACAACGCACCCGGCACGGTGATTCGGGTGATGACGTAGTTGAGGTACTCAGCCGTGGGTCGCCCGGCCCGGATACCTGGGATGAAGCCGCCGTACTTCTTCATGTTGTCGGCGACCTCGGTCGGGTTGAACGTGATCGACACGTAGAAGAACGTGAAGAAGATGATCAGGGCCGTGTAGATGCAGCATGTAGACCGGGTGGTCGCCCTTGGCGAGGTTCGCCTGGATCCACTGCGACCCACTCCGGCGGCGTCTGGCCGTCGGGTCGGTGTTGAACTGGGCGAGCGAGCCCGGGCAGAGCCAGCAGCGAGGCCGCGAAGATGACCGGGATGACGCTGGCCATGTTGACCTTGAGCGGGATGTAGGTCGAGGTGCCGCCATACATGCGGCGGCCCACCATCCGCTTGGCGTACTGGACCGGGATGCGGCGCTGAGACTGCTCGACGTAGACCACCGCGGCGATGACGAACGATCCCGAGCACGATGATGCCGAGGAAGGTCCCCCAGCCCTGGTTCTCCTTGATCGCCCAGAGTGCGGTGGGAAGCCAGGCCGCGATCGAGATGAAGATGAGCAGCGACATGCCGTTGCCGACGCCCTTGTCGGTGATGAGCTCGCCGAACCACATGATGAGGCCCGTGCCGGCCGTCATGGTCAGGACCATGATGAGGATCGTCACCGAACGAGTCGTCGGTCAGGATGTTGGTCGCACTGCGGCCGAAGAGGGACTGGACGGGTTGCGCGCGAACGTGACGAGCGTCGCCGACTGGAGGATCGGCGAGCCCGATCGTCAGGTAGCGCGTGTACTGCGTCATCTTGCGTCTGTGCCGGCCTGACCCTCCTCCTTGAGCGCCTCGAAGCGCGGGATGACCACCGTGAGCAGCTGCACGATGATGCTCGCCGTGATGTACGGCATGATGCCGAGCGCGAAGACCGACAGCTGCAGCAGGGCGCCGCCGCTGAAGAGATTCGCGAGGTTGAGGAAGCCGGTCGATCGCGTCACCGCTGGGCTCGCGCGGTCGCGAGGCAGTTCTGCACCAGCGGGTAGCTGACGCCCGGCGTCGGCACGTGCGAGCCCGAGCCGGAACAGCACGATGATGCCGAGCGTGAAGAGCAGCTTCTTGCGCAGGTCCGGGGTACGGAACGCGCGAACGAAGGCGGCGAGCACTGGGTCCTCCTGGGGGCCGCCCGGTGGGGCGCGGCGTGAAGTCAGCAATCCGTGGAAGGTTAACGCAAAGGCGCAGCGCCCCGGGCACCGTCCCCGCCGGTGGCCGACGTCACGTCGACCGCGGAGCGGGCGCCCGGGGCGCTGCTCACACGAGGTGTGGGGTGGTCACTCGGACCGGCTCACGTCGGTCGGCGCGAGGGCCGTGACCGAGCCGCCGGCGGCCTCGATCTTCTCCTTGGCGGATGCCGAGAACTTGTGCGCCTCGACCTCGACCTTGACGGAGATCTCGCCCGTGCCGAGCACCTTGACCGGGAAGCCGTCGCGGACGGCACCCTTGGCGACGAGGTCGGCGACGGAGACCTGTCCACCCTCGGGGAAGAGGAGCCTGCAGGCGGTCCAGGTTCACGACCTGGTACTCGGTGCGGAACGGGTTCTTGAAGCCACGGAGCTTCGGCAGGCGCATGTGCAGCGGCATCGAGCCGCCCTCGAAACGCTCCGGGACCTGGTAGCGAGCCTTGGTGCCCTTGGTGCCACGACCGGCGGTCTTGCCCTTGGAGCCCTCACCACGACCCACGCGGGTCTTGGCGGTCTTGGCTCCGGGGGCCGGACGCAGGTGGTGGACCTTGAGGGCGGACTCGCCCTGACTTCTTGGCGTTGTCGGCCATGGTCAGTCA
Organism: uncultured Actinomycetota bacterium; assembly: GCA_963826445.1. Taxonomy (GTDB): domain Bacteria; phylum Actinomycetota; class Actinomycetes; order Actinomycetales; family Dermatophilaceae; genus Intrasporangium. Next base: position 31,555 of record CAWGXD010000011.1, on the reverse strand, counting down.
ACCTCCTCGACGGTGACCGAGGTGCGTCACCGTCTTGACCATCCCGCGGATCTCGGGACGGTCCTCCTTGACGACGACGTCGCCAATGCGCTTCAGACCGAGGCTGCGCAGCGTGTCACGCTGGTTCTGCTTGCCACCGATCTCGGAACGGGTCTGGGTCACCTTGAGACGAGCCATCACGCACCAGCCTTCGCGGCCGCTGCGGCCTCGGCCGCAGACCGGCGGCACGAGCCCTGAGCATGGCCGCCGGGGCGACCTCCTCGAGGGTCTTGCCACGGCGGGCGGCGACCGACTCGGGGCGCTCGAGCTCGCGCAGGGCCTGAGCCGTGGCGTGCACGATGTTGATGGCGTTGTCGGAGCCCAGCGACTTGCTGAGGACGTCGTGGATGCCGGCGCACTCGAGCACCGCACGCACCGGACCACCGGCGATGACACCGGTACCGGGGGCGGCGGGACGGAGCATGACGACACCGGCGGCGGCCTCACCCTGGACGGGGTGCGGGATGGTGCCCTGGATGCGCGGGACCTTGAAGAAGTTCTTCTTGGCCTCCTCGACACCCTTGGCGATGGCCGCGGGAACTTCCTTGGCCTTGCCGTAGCCGACACCCACGGTGCCGTCACCGTCACCGACGACGACGAGGGCGGTGAAGCTGAAGCGACGACCACCCTTGACGACCTTGGCGACACGGTTGATGGTCACGACGCGCTCGACGTACTGGTTCTTCTCGGCGTCACGGCTGTCGCGGTTGTCGCGGCCGCCGCGGTTGTCACTGGCGGTCGCCGCGCTCGGTGCGCTCGCCGCCACCGGCGGGGCCGGTGCCTCGACGCTGCTGTCCGGGCATCAGATGTTCCTCATCTCAACAATTGCGTTCACGAATGTTGCTCACAGGGACAGCCCACCTTCGCGGGCGCCCTCGGCGATCGCCGCGACCCGGCCGTGGTACTTGTTGCCACCACGGTCGAACACGACGGCCTCGATACCGGCGTCCTTGGCACGGGCGGCGACGAGCTCGCCGACCTTCTTGGCCTTGGCCGTCTTGTCACCGTCGAAGGAGCGCAGGTCGGCCTCCATCGTCGAGGCGGACGCCACGGTCTTGCCGACCGTGTCGTCGACGACCTGGACGAAGAGGTGACGGCTCGAGCGGGACACGACGAGGCGGGGACGGGCCGCGGTGCCGGCGATCTTCTTGCGACCGCGCACCTGGCGACGGATGCGGGCGGCAGCCTTGGTCTTGCCGCGCTTGATGATCATTGCCATGGCTTACTTACCGGCCTTTCCAACCTTGCGACGGATCTGCTCGCCCGCGTAGCGAACGCCCTTGCCCTTGTACGGGTCGGGCTTGCGCAGCTTGCGGATGTTCGCCGCGACCTCGCCGACGAGCTGCTTGTCGATGCCCTGCACCGAGAAGCGGGTCGGGTTCTCGACGGCGAAGCTGATGCCGGTCGGGAGCCTGGATGAGGATCGGGTGCGAGTATCCGAGCGAGAACTCGAGGTCCGAGCCCTTCGCGGCGACACGGTAACCCGTGCCGTGGATCTCCATCTTCTTCTCGTAGCCCTCGGTGACACCGAGGACCATGTTGTTGATGAGCGAGCGGGTCAGGCCGTGGCGCGAGCGCGAGTCGCGCTCGTCGTCGGGGCGCTTGACCTCGAGGTTGCCCTCGCGCCATGCTCGACCGTGATCGGGCTGGACGACGGTCAGCGAGAGCTCACCCTTGGGGCCCTTGACGTTGACGTCCTGGCCCTCGACCTTGACGTCCACACCCGAGCGGGATGGAGACCGGGAGTCGTCCGATTCGCGACATGTCAGTGCCTCCTTACCAGACGTAGGCGAGGACTTCCCCACCCACGCCCTTCTCGTGTGCCTGGCGGTCGGTCAGCAGACCGTTCGACGTCGACAGGATCGCGACGCCGAGGCCACCGAGAACCCTGGGCAGGTTCGTCGACTTGGCGTAGACGCGCAGACCGGGCTTGCTCACGCGACGCACGCCGGCGATGGAGCGCTCGCGGTTCGGGCCGTACTTGAGGTCGATGGTCAGCGTCTGGCCGACCTCGGCCTCCTCGATCTTCCACGAGGCGATGTAGCCCTCGGCCTGGAGGATCTCGGCGATGTTCTTCTTCAGCTTCGAGTACGGCATGGAGACGACGTCGTGGTGCGCCGAGTTGGCGTTCCGGACGCGGGTCAGCATGTCCGCAATCGGGTCAGTCATGGTCATGTGGGCTCTCCGCCCTTCCTCACCGGGGTTTCGACCTTTGGCAGTCGATGCCGTCGCGGCGTATGCCGTCGGGCCGACCTACGGTGTCAGAGGTGCTTTGGTTGGTTCTCTTGGGTTTGACGTCTGGCTGCTCGGATCGCAGATCCGACGTCACCAGGAGCTCTTGGTCACGCCCGGCAGCTCGCCCGCGTGAGCCATCTCGCGAAGGCAGATGCGGCAGAGGCCGAACTTGCGGTACACCGAGTGCGGGCGACCGCACTTCTGGCAGCGGGTGTACGCGCGGACCTTGAACTTCGGCTTCCGGTTCGCCTTGTTGACCAGCGCGGTCTTGGCCATGTCAGTTCTCCTTGAAGGGGAAGCCGAGCTGCTTGAGCAGCGCGCGACCCTCGTCATCGTTGGTCGCCGTGGTGACCACGGTGATGTCCATGCCCCGCACGCGGTCGATCCGGTCCTGGTCGATCTCGTGGAACATCGACTGCTCGGTCAGACCGAACGTGTAGTTGCCGTTGCCGTCGAACTGCTTCGGCGACAGGCCACGGAAGTCGCGGATGCGCGGGAGGGCGATCGTCACGAGACGGTCGAGGAACTCCCACATGCGGTCGCCGCGCAGCGTCGTGTGCGCGCCGATCGGCATGCCCTCACGCAGCTTGAACTGGGCGATCGACTTGCGGGCCTTGGTCACGACCGGCTTCTGGCCGGTGATGGCGGTGAGGTCGCGGACGGCACCCTCGATGAGCTTGCTGTCCTTGGCCGCGTCGCCGACACCCATGTTGACGACGACCTTGACGACGCCGGGAACCTGCATGACGTTGCGCGTAGCCGAACTGCTCGAGCAGCGAGCTCTTGATCTCGTCCTGGTAGCGCTGCTGAAGGCGCGGCTTGGTCGCCCGCAGTGGTGGTGTGGTCTCAGTCTCACTCATTCTCAGAGGTCCTTGTCCGACGTGACCGCGACACGGACGCGGGACGCCTTCTGGCGGCCGTCGCGCTCGACGGTCTCGACACGCGTCTTGATGCGGGTCGGCTTCTTCGTCTCGGGGTCGACGATGGCCACGTTGCTCACGTGGATCGCGGCCTCGGTGTGGGTCAGGCCACCGGTCCGGGTGCCACGAGCGGTGGCGCCGGCCTTGACGTGCTTGGTGACGCGGTTGATGCCCTCGACCAGCACGCGCTGGGTCTCCGGGTAGACCGCGATGACCTTGCCCTGCTTGCCCCGGTCGCCGCCGTTCTTCTGGCTGCGGCCGGAGATGACCTGGACGAGGTCACCCTTCTTGATCTTCATCTTCTGCTTGTTGTTGCGCCATGTTCACAGCACCTCCGGCGCGAGCGAGATGATCTTCATGAACTTCTTCTCGCGCAGCTCACGGCCGACCGGGCCGAAGATGCGGGTCCCACGGGGGTCACCGTCGGCCTTGAGGATCACCGCAGCGTTCTCGTCGAACTTGATGTAGGAACCGTCGGCGCGGCGACGCTCCTTGACGGTGCGGACGATGACGGCCTTGACGACGTCACCCTTCTTCACGTTGCCGCCAGGGATCGCGTCCTTGACGGTGGCGACGATGGTGTCGCCGATGCCGGCGTACCGACGGCCCGAACCACCGAGAACACGGATGCAAAGGAGCTCCTTGGCACCGGTGTTGTCGGCGACGCGCAGTCGCGACTCCTGCTGAATCACTGTCTAACTCCTGTCGTCGTGCTGGTTCTCTCGAAAAGCGAATCCGTTGCTCGAGCTGCGACTGTGCTTTTCTCGAGAGCCTTGCCGAACCGAGATGGAGACGTTCTGTTGGGGCCGGGGGCCAGCGGCATACGAGCGAGTGCTTACTTGGCCTTCTCGAGGATCTCGACGATGCGCCAGTGCTTCGTCGCGGAGAGCGGACGCGTCTCCATGATGAGCACGCGGTCGCCGACGCCGGCCTCGTTCTGCTCGTCGTGCGCCTTGACCTTGCTCGTGCGGCGGATGACCTTGCCGTAGAGGGCGTGCTTGACGCGGTCCTCGACCTCGACGACGACGGTCTTGTCCATCTTGTCGCTCACCACGTAGCCCTGGCGGGTCTTGCGGTAGTTGCGCTCGCTCGTCTGGTCGCTCGCGGCCGTCTCCTGCTCGCTCATGCGTCAGCCTCCTCGTCAGCCTTGTCAGCCTTCTTGGCCGACTTCTTCTCGGCCTTCGTCGGCCTTCTTCTCAGCCTTCTCGGCCTTCTTGTCAGCCTCGTGCCGTCGTCTCGGCGGACTCGTCGGCCTTGTCGACGCTTGGGGCGGCGGGGGCCGAGCCGATGCCGAGCTCGCGCTCACGCATCTCGGTGTAGATCCGCGCGATGTCCTTCTTGACGGCGCGCAGACGGCCGTGGTTGTCCAGCTGGCCGGTGGCCGACTGGAAACGGAGGTTGAACAGCTCCTCCTTGGCCTTCTTCAGCTCGTCGGCGAGGCTTGGTCGTCGTCCAGCCACGCAGCTGCTCGGAAGCCAGGTCCTTGGTACCGACTGCCATCAGATGTCACCACCTTCACGCTGCAACGAACCGGCACTTCATCGGGAGCTTGTGCATCGCGAGACGCATGGCCTCACGGGCCACCGGCTCGGTCACGCCCGAGATCTCGAACATGACCCGCCCCGGCTTGACGTTGGCGACCCACCACTCCGGCGAACCCTTACCGGAACCCATGCGGGTCTCGGCGGGCTTCTTCGTCAACGGACGGTCCGGGTAGATGTTGATCCACACCTTTCCGCCGCGCTTCATGTAGCGGGTCATCGCGATACGAGCGGACTCGATCTGACGGTTCGTCACGTACGCGGGCTCGAGGGCCTGGATGCCGTAGTCGCCGAAGGCGATCTTCGTGCCACCCTTGGCAGCGCCCGTGCGGCCCGGGTGGTGCTGCTTGCGGTGCTTGACTCGACGGGGAATCAACATGGTCAGGCCTGCTCATTCTCGGTGGCTGGCCGGGGCGGCAGCCTCGGCGGACACCGTGACGCTGTGGACTCGGCCGCTGCCGTCTCGCGGGGAGCGGCCGCCTCGTTGCGGTCACCACGACGGGCGCGGTTCGGACGACCCTCGCCGTCACGACGCGGGCCACGCGACGGACGCGGGGCGGCGGCCTGCTGGGCCGCGAGCTCCTTCGCCGTCATGTCGCCCTTGTAGATCCACACCTTGACGCCGATCCGGCCGAACGTCGTGCGGGCCTCGTAGAAGCCGTAGTCGATCTGCGCCCGCAGCGTGTGCAGCGGGACCCGACCCTCGCGGTAGAACTCGGTCCGGCTCATCTCGGCGCCGTTGAGGCGGCCTGAGACCTGGACCCGGATGCCCTTCGCGCCGGCGCGCTGGGCGGACTGCATGCCCTTGCGCATGGCGCGGCGGAAGGAGACGCGGGCCGAGAGCTGCTCGGCGATGCCCTGGGCGACCAGCTGCGCGTCGATCTCGGGGTTCTTGACCTCGAGGATGTTGAGCTGGACCTGCTTGCCCGTCAGCTTCTCGAGCTCGCCGCGGATGCGGTCGGCCTCGGCGCCGCGGCGGCCGATGACGATGCCCGGGACGCGCGGTGTGGATGTCGACGCGGACGCGGTCACGGGTGCGCTCGATCTCGACCTTGGCGATGCCGGCGCGCTCCATGCCCTTCTCCATCAGGCGACGGATCGCGACATCTTCCTTGACGTAGTCGCGGTAGCGCTGACCCGCCTTGGTCGAGTCGGCGAACCAGCGGCTCTTGTGGTCGGTGGTGATGCCCAGACGGAAGCCATGGGGGTTGACCTTCTGACCCATCAGCGGGCTCCCTTCTTGTTCTCGAGCTGGGACACGACCACGGTGATGTGGCTCGTGCGCTTGTTGATGCGACCGGCGCGGCCCTGGGCACGCGGACGGAAGCGCTTCATCGTCGGACCCTCGTCGACGAACGCGGCGGTGATGACGAGGTTGCGCTCGTCGAAGGCGACCGACTCGCGGTCGGCCTTGACCCGGGCGTTGGCGATGGCGCTCTCGAGCACCTTCTTCACCGGGTCGGAGGCCGCCTGCGGCGCGAACGTGAGCGTCGTGACGGCGTCGCGTGGCGGCCTTGCCGCGGATCAGGTCCACGACGCGGCGAGCCTTCTGCGGGCTGACACGGACGTGCCGCGCCGAAGCCTTGGCTTCCATGACTCTTCCTTGGATTTGGGGCGTTGAGTGGCCATCAGCGACGACGACCCTTCTTGTCGTCCTTCACGTGACCCTTGAACGTGCGGGTCGGCGCGAACTCGCCGAGCTTGTGGCCGACCATCGACTCGGTGACGAACACCGGGACGTGCTTGCGGCCGTCGTGGACGGCGAAGGTGTGACCGAGCATGTCCGGGCTGATGACCGAACGGCGCGACCAGGTCTTGATGACGTTCTTGGTGCCCGCTTCGTTCTGGGCGTCCACCTTCTTCTGCAGGTGGTCGTCGATGAAGGGGCCCTTCTTCAGGCTACGAGGCATTCCAAAGGCTCCTTATCAGCGCTTCTTGCCAGTACGACGGCGACGCACGATGAGCTTGTCGCTTTCCTTGTGTCCCTTGCGGGTCCGGCCCTCGGCCTGGCCCCAGGGGCTGACGGGGTGACGTCCACCGGACGTCTTGCCCTCACCACCACCGTGCGGGTGGTCCACCGGGTTCATCGCGACACCACGGACGGTCGGGCGCTTGCCCTTCCAGCGCATGCGGCCGGCCTTGCCCCAGTTGATGTTGCTCTGCTCGGCGTTGCCCACCTCGCCGATGGTCGCGCGGCAGCGCGCGTCGACGTTGCGGATCTCACCGGACGGCATACGCAGCTGGGCGTAGGGGCCGTCCTTGGCGACGAGCTGCACGCGAGCACCCGCGGAGCGGGCGATCTTCGCGCCGCCACCGGGCTTGAGCTCGATCGCGTGGACGACCGTACCGACGGGGATGTTGCGCAGCGGCAGGCGAGTTGCCCGGCTTGATGTCGGCCGCCGGGGCCGTTCTCGATCGGGTCGCCCTGCTTGAGCTGGTTCGGCGCGAGGATGTAGCGCTTCTCGCCGTCGGCGTACTGGACGAGCGCGATGCGCGCCGTGCGGTTGGGGTCGTACTCGATGTGAGCGACCTTGGCCGGCACGCCGTCCTTGTCGTGGCGACGGAAGTCGATGACGCGGTAGGCACGCTTGTGACCGCCACCGATGTGACGCGTCGTGATGCGGCCGGCGTTGTTGCGGCCACCCGTCTTGGACAGCGGGCGGACGAGCGACTTCTCCGGCGTGGAGCGCGTGATCTCGACGAAGTCGGCGACCGACGAGCCACGACGGCCCGGCGTGGTCGGCTTGTACTTACGGATACCCATGTTCGTTAGTCCTCATTCTTCGTCGATCTCAGGCGCCCGCACCGAAGATGTCGATCGAGCCCTCGCGGAGGGAGACGATCGCACGCTTGGTGTCCTTGCGCTTGCCGAGTGCCGAATCGGGTGCGACGGGTCTTGCCCTGACGGTTCAGGGTGTGGACCTTGTCGACCTTGACGTTGAAGATCTGCTCGATGGCGATCTTGATCTCCGTCTTGTTCGCGCGGGGGTCGACGATGAAGGTGTACTTGCCCTCGTCGAGCAGACCGTACGACTTCTCGGAGACGACCGGCGCGATCAGGATGTCGCGGGGGTCCTTGGCGTGGATGCTCACTTGGCGTCCTCCTTGGCGGCCTTGTCGGCCTTCACGGGGCCGGCGACGAACGCGTCGAGGGCGGCCTGGGTGAAGACGATGTCGTCGGCGCAGAGCACGTCGTACGTGTTGAGCTGGTCGGCGACCAGGACGTGGACGTTCTGCAGGTTGCGCACCGACTTGAACGCGACCTCGTCGCCGCGCTCGATGACGACGAGCAGGTTGGGACGCTCGGTCAGGCCGGCGAGCAGCGCGGCGGCGTCCTTCGCCGAGGGCAGGTCGCCCGAGACGATGGAGTCGACGACGTGGATGCGGTCGAAGCGGGCCCGGTCGGAGAGGGCACCGCGCAGGGCGGCGGCCTTCATCTTCTTGGGGGTGCGCTGCGAGTAGTCACGCGGCTGCGGGCCGTGGACGACGCCACCGCCGGCGAACTGCGGCGCGCGGGTCGAGCCCTGACGGGCGCGGCCGGTGCCCTTCTGGCGGTAGGGCTTGCGCCCACCGCCGCGGACCTCGCCGCGGGTCTTCGTCGAGTGCGTGCCCTGACGAGCGGCCGCGAGCTGGGCCACCACGACCTGGTGGATCAGCGGGACGTTCGTCTGCACGTCGAAGATCTCGGCGGGAAGGTTCGGGGTCTTGGTTGCCATGTCGATCATGCACCCTTCGCGGCCGTGCGGATCAGGACGATGCCGCCGCGGGGGCCGGGAACGGCACCCTTGATGAGCAGCAGGCCCTTCTCGGCGTCAACGGCGTGGATCTGGAGGTTCTGGGTCGTCTGGCGAACGCCACCCATGCGACCGGCCATGCGCATGCCCTTGAAGACACGGCCCGGCGTCGAGCAGCCGCCGATGGAGCCCGGCTTGCGGTGGTTGCGGTGGGCACCGTGCGAGGAGCTGACGCCGTGGAAGCCGTGACGCTTCATGACACCGGCGAAGCCCTTGCCCTTGGTCGTGCCCGTCGCGTCGACGCGCTGGCCGGCCTCGAAGGACTCGGCCGTGATCTCCTGGCCGAGCTCGTAGTCGGCGGCGTCGGCCGTGCGGAGCTCGACGAGGTGACGGCGCGGCGTGACGCCGGCCTTCTCGAAGTGGCCGCTCATGGGCTTGTTCACCTTGCGGGGGTCGATCGCACCGAAGGCGATCTGGACCGCGGCGTAGCCGTCGGTCTCGTCGGCGCGCACCTGCGTCACGACGCAGGGGCCGGCCTTGACCACGGTCACGGGGACGAGCTCGTTGTCGGCGTCCCACACCTGGGTCATGCCGAGCTTCTCGCCGAGCACGCCCTTGACGTTCTTCTGAGCAACAGTCATCTCAGCAGCCGCCTCAGAGCTTGATCTCGATGTTGACGTCCGCCGGCAGGTCGAGACGCATCAGCGAGTCGACGGCCTTGGGCGTCGGGTCGATGATGTCGATGAGGCGCTTGTGCGTGCGCATCTCGAAGTGCTCGCGGCTGTCCTTGTACTTGTGCGGCGACCGGATGACGACGAAGACGTTCTTCTCCGTCGGCAGCGGGACGGGGCCCACCACGGTGGCACCGGCACGCGTCACCGTGTCGACGATCTTCCGCGCCGAGTTGTCGATGACCTCGTGGTCGTACGACTTCAAGCGGATGCGGATCTTCTGTCCCGCCATCTCCGATGAACGTCTCTCTCTCGCCGTACTCTGCCTGCCGGTTCCCTTGGCCATCCGACCCCCGAGGTCGGGCGTGTCGCGCCCGCTTCGCGGTGAAAGTGCGCACCGAGTGCCACTCTCGTGTGGATTGCCCGGCCGAACCGGGTAACTTGCGCTTCCCTCGGGCCTCCGAGAGGAGTCCGGGCGAGTCCCCGTCAGGAGGCTCTCAAGGGGCGGCGCCACCGACATGGGTCAGCGACGCGCGTCAAGCAACCTGAACAGTGTGCCAGAGCCGGCGACGCACTATCAAATCGGCCACCTGAGCCCGTTCCCGCATCACGGCGCGTCACCGACGTTTTGGCCACTGCTGATGCCCGCGTCCGCGCTTCGTCGAGTGTGCACTTCACGTCGCTCACCCCGTCCAGTGACAGCTCTCGGCCAAGACTTGATCACTCGACGAGCTCAGTCAGTGCGCACTGGTCGACCCAGCCCGGCGCGGAGTGCACCTCGAAGACCCAGCCCGGCGCGACTGCGCATTCGACCAGGGGCGGGCGCCCCGCACGGAGCGGGGTCAGGGGGCCGGCGCGAGGAAGGCGGCGAGCGCCGCGGCATACATGGCCGGGTCCTCCGCGCCCATGAGCTCCCGGGCGCTGTGCATCGACAGCGGCGGCGCGCCGAAGTCGACGGTCGTCGCGCCGGTCAGCGACGACGTCACCGGGCCGACCGTCGAGCCGCACGGCAGGTCGCTGCGGGTGACGAACGTCTGCATCGGCACCCCGGCCTGCTCGCAGGCGAGCCGGAACGCCGCCGCGCCGACGCGAGTCGGTCGCATAGCGCAGGTTGGTGTTGACCTTGAGCACCGGGCCGCCGTTGACGCGGATCTGGTGGAGCGGCTCGTGGCGGTCGGCGTAGTTGGGGTGGGTCGCATGCCCCATGTCGCCCGAGGCGATGACGGTGCCGGCCAGGGCGCGCCAGTAGTCCTCACGGGTGCCCCCGCCGGCGATGACGATGCGCTCGAGGACCGACGGCAGCAGCGTGGAGGTCGCCCCGCGCTCCGAGGTGCTGCCGATCTCCTCGTGGTCGAAGAGCACGAGGACGGGCACGTGGGCGGGCTCGGTGCGCCACGGCGTCGAGCAGGGCCCGCACGCCGGCATACGACGTGGCCGAGGTTGTCGAGGCGAGGCGCCGCGATGAGCTCGCGCTCGCGGCCGATGCCGGGCCGAGGGCTCCACCGGGTGGGTCATGACGTCCCAGCGAGCAGGTCGTCCTCGGTCGACGCCGACCTGCGCGGCGAGGTAGCGGCGCACGTCACCGGGCTTGTCGCCGACGCCCCACAGCGGCACCATGTGCTGCTGCCGGTTGAGGGTCAGCCCGTCGTTCTGGCTGCGGTCGAGGTGGATCGCGAGCTGCGCGACCCGCAGCATCGGCGTCCGCATCGTGGAAGAGGCGCGACTCGATGCCATCCGGCCGCTCCGCGCACCGCGACCCGGCCGGCGAGGCCGAGGTCGCGGTCGAGCCACGAGTTGAGGAGGAGCCCGCCGTAGGGCTCCACGCCGAGCATCTGCCAGCCGGCCTTGACGTGGTCGGCGTTGCGGCTTGAGGCGCAGGTTCGGGCTGTCGGTGTGCGCGCCGACGACACGGAAGCCGGCAGCGGGACCCGGCCCTGCGGCATGCGCGCCCGTCGTGTCCCATCGCGATGAGCGAGCCGCCGCGGATGAGGTAGTGGGCGCCCGGCTCGGTCGGCAACGGCTCGGACTCGACGACCTCGGTGAAGCCCGCCTCCGTGAGCCGCGCGGCGGCCTGCTCGCACGCGTGGAAGGGCGTCGGCGAGGCGTCGACGAAGTCGATGAGGCCCTGGGCTTCGGTGTCGGTGTCGAACGAGTGCGCCATGCGAGCGACCCTATCCTCATCAATTCTTGGCGGTATGCCGCTGTGCTCGCTCCCCGGCCGCCACAGCGCTCCCAGCCCCCCGGCCTCCCAAACCGCCAGAATGGGCGTCATGACCGCCCCACCCCCACCCGACCAGCCCGGCTGACCCTCCGAGCGGATCCGCGTCGGAGTCCAGCTCCCCGAGGTCGAGCGGCGCGTCGAGTGGCCGGAGCTGCTCGACCTGGCGCGGGCTGCGGAGGACGTCGGCCTCGACTCGCTGTGGCTCGGCGACCACCTGCTCTACGACCTGCCCGGCGGGGTCGCCGGGGGTCCGTGGGAAGCCTGGACATCGTTGGCCGCCCTCGCCACCGTCACGTCTCGCGTCGAGCTCGGGCCCTTCGTCGCGTCGACGGGCGTTCCACGCACCCGCGATGCTCGCCGAAGATGGCGGCGACCGTCGACGCCATCTCCGGTGGGCGGCTCGTGCTCGGCCTCGGCGCCGGATGGAACGAGCGGGAGTACCGAGCCTTCGGCTTCCCCTTCGGCGACCGAGTCGCGCGCTTCGAGGAGGCCTTCACCATCATCCGGCAGCTCGTCGCGCGAGGGACGATCCGACTTCCGCGGCCGGTTACCACGCCGTCGAGGACTGCGTCCTCGATCCGCCGCCCGGCACGCCGGGGAGGCCCGCCGCTCATGCTCGGCTCCACGGGCCCCCGGATGATGCGGATCGCCCTGCCCCACGTCGACCTGTGGAACACGTGGTGGAGCGACTACGGCAACTCCGCCTCGGGTTTCGCCTCGATGCGGGAGCGGGTCGAGGCGGCCGCGGCCGATGCGGGTCGGCAGCCGAGTGAGGTGGGCGCAACCGCTGCGGTCCTCGTGCGGTTCGCGTCCGGCCGGGGCCGGGTCATGGGTGACGGGCGACTACAACGTCCCGGTCGACCCGGTGCCCGGTGAGCCCGCCGCCATCGCGGAGCACATCGTCGCCATGGCCGGCGCTGGGGCCGTCCACGTCCAGCTCGTCCTCGATCCGATCACGATCGACTCCATCATGGAGGTGGGCAAGGCCGTGGCGCTGCTCTGACCAGCCCGCCATGCTTGCGCCATGACGGTTCACGGGCGGGTCACCCCCGGCCACGCCGACGCTGACCGGACCCGACCCTGGGACCGCGACAGCATCGTCATGCCCTACTCGGTGAGCAAGCCCTTCGTCGCCCTCGCCGAGGAGGCCCGCTGGCCCTCAGGCACGGCCGTCCGGGAGTCGGCCCTGTTCCACGGCCATGTCGTCGGCGAGCTCATCCGCCGGGTCGACGGGCGCGACGTCGGCACGTACCTCCGCGCCGAGCGATGGAGGGCGACGTCGTCAACGGCGAGGCCTTCCGCCGGGCCCTGGTCCCGGTCATCAATGGCCACGGCACGGCGCGGGGCGGTGAGCCGCGGTCCTGGGGGCTCGGCTTCGCTGTCGACGCCGACGGCTTCGGCATGGGCGGCATCGGCGGGAGCGTGGGCTGGGCAAGCACCGACGGACGCTACGCGTACGCGTTCGTCACGGGCAGCATGGGGACGCACGAACGGTCGGATCTGGTCGAGAACGCCTTCCGGGCGGTCATCGGCCTGCCACCGCTCTGAGCCGTCAGGGGGCGCGGCCGGCCACGGCCGCGAGCCTCACGTAGGCCGGGGCGTCGTCGGGCACCTGCACCTCCGGACCGAAGGCAGGGCCCCGATTCTCGTCGGTGAGTCCGGTTGACATGAACGCCATGCCGCGCTCAGCGACCTCTGGGTCGAGGTCGCGGTCCTGGCCCGTCGCCTTCACGAGGTCCCACGTGTGCACGGCCACCTCCGCCGTCTGCCAGTCCGCCATGCTCGTGTCAGCGCCCTCGCCCTTGGACGTCCAGGTGGCGAGGAGCTCGTCGGCGTTGGCCCGGAAGCTCGACGCCGCTTCGCCGAGCCCGACCGGCGGGTCGGTGGACCAGTCCGGCTTGCCGCCGGAGGCCATCTCGACGAACCGCGCGGGTGCCGCGACGAGGTGCGCGATGAGCCGCCGGACGTCCCAGTCCGGGCAGGGCGTCGGATCCCCGAGCTGGCTCTCCTGCACACCACCGATGACGGAAACGGCTTGATCGAGCGCGCGGGACAGGACCGCGAGTGGGACGTCCGTGGGCATCGGGCACACCTCCGAGTCGTTTCCCCCACCCTAGGCACCCGAAGCCCTCTCCGGGGAGCCAGCCACCCACGAAACCGTGCGGATACGCAGGAGCGAGCCCAGCGGCATACGGCATCAGGTGTGACGGGATGCGGGAAGGCCCGCCCCGCCGAAGCGGAACGGGCCCTCCCGATGACTCTGAGTCAGCGTCAGGTCACTTGATGATCTTCGTGACGCGACCGGCGCCGACCGTGCGGCCACCCTCACGGATGGCGAACTTGAGGCCCTCCTCCATGGCGATCGGCTGGATGAGCTCGACCGTCATGTCGGTGTTGTCGCCGGGCATGACCATCTCGGTGCCCTCGGGCAGGTGCACGACACCCGTCACGTCCGTGGTACGGAAGTAGAACTGCGGACGGTAGTTGTCGTAGAACGGCGTGTGACGGCCGCCCTCGTCCTTGGACAGGATGTAGACCTGAGCCTCGAACTCCGTGTGCGGCGTGATCGAGCCGGGCTTGACGACAACCTGGCCGCGCTCGACGTCCTCGCGCTTGGTACCGCGAAGGAGCAGGCCGACGTTCTCGCCCGCACGACCCTCGTCGAGCGAGCTTGCGGAACATCTCGACACCGGTGACCGTGGTCTTCGCCGGCCGGGCCGGGGTGGATGCCGACGATCTCGACCTCCTCGTTGACCTTGAGGATGCCGCGCTCGATACGGCCGGTGACGACCGTGCCACGACCGGTGATCGTGAAGACGTCCTCGACGGGCATGAGGAACGGCTTGTCGACGTCGCGCTCCGGCTCCGGGATGTAGGTGTCCACGGCGTCCATGAGGTCGAGGACCGACTGGCCCCACTCTGCGTCGCCCTCGAGCGCCTTGAGCGCCGAGACCTTGATGACCGGGAGGTCGTCGCCCGGGAACTCGTAGGTCGAGAGCAGCTCACGGACCTCCATCTCGACGAGCTCGAGGATCTCCTCGTCGTCGACCATGTCGGCCTTGTTGAGCGCCACGACGATGTAGGGGACGCCGACCTGGCTGAGCGAGGAGGACGTGCTCCTTCGTCTGCGGCATCGGGCCGTCGGTCGCGGCGACCACGAGGATCGCACCGTCCATCTGAGCCGCACCGGTGATCATGTTCTTGACGTAGTCAGCGTGACCCGGGCAGTCGACGTGGGCGTAGTGACGCCCCTCCGTCTGGTACTCGATGTGCGCGATCGAGATCGTGATGCCGCGCTGGCGCTCCTCCGGAGCCTTGTCGATGTCGTCGAACGCGAACTGGGGGTTCAGGTCCGGGTACTTGTCGTGCAGGACCTTGGAGATCGCAGCCGTCAGCGTCGTCTTGCCGTGGTCGATGTGACCGATGGTGCCGATGTTGACGTGCGGCTTGGTCCGCTCGAACTTTGCCTTCGCCACTGTGGTCCTCCTCAGGACTTCATGTGTTACGCCGTACGACCAGGGCAGGACGTGGCGCTGTTGGGTTGTGATTTCCGAGTGGGATTACGAGGACTAGCCGGGTGCGCCCGTCAGTCACTCGCCCCGGGTCTTCTTGATGATCTCCTCGGCGACAGCCTTGGGGACCTCTGCGTAGGAGTCGAACTCCATCGAGTAGCTCGCGCGACCCTGGGTCTTGGACCGCAGGTCGCCGACGTAGCCGAACATCTCCGACAGCGGGACGAGGCCGCTTGACGACCTTGGCACCGCTGATGTCCTCCATGGCCTGGATCTGGCCACGGCGGGAGTTGATGTCGCCGATGACGTCGCCCATGTAGTCCTCGGGCGTGCGCACCTCGACGGCCATCATCGGCTCGAGGAGCACCGGGTCCGCCTTGCGGACGGCCTCCTTGAGGACCATCGAGCCGGCGATCTTGAACGCCATCTCCGAGGAGTCGACGTCGTGGTAGGCGCCGTCGACGAGGGTCGCCTTGATCCCGACGAGCGGGTAGCCGGCGAGCACGCCGTACTGCATGGCGTCCTGGATACCGGCGTCGACCGACGGGATGTACTCACGCGGGATGCGACCACCGGTGACCTCGTTGACGAACTCGTACATCGCGCCGTCCTCGGTCTCGCCCAGCGGCTCGAAGGTGACCTGGACCTTGGCGAACTGGCCGGAGCCACCCGTCTGCTTCTTGTGCGTGTAGTCGTACTTCTCGACCGGCGCGACGGATCGTCTCGCGGTAGGCCACCTGCGGCTTGCCGACGTTGGCCTCGACCTTGAACTCGCGCTTCATGCGGTCGACGAGGATGTCGAGGTGCAGCTCGCCCATGCCGGCGATGATCGTCTGGCCGGTGTCCTCGTCGTGGTGGACCTGGAAGGTCGGGTCCTCGGCGGAGAGCTTCTGGATGGCCGTGCCGAGCTTCTCCTGGTCGCCCTTGGTCTTGGGCTCGATGGCGACCTGGATGACCGGGTCCGGGAAGGTCATCGACTCGAGCACGATCTGCTCGTTCGAGGTCGCGACAGGGTGTCGCCGGTCGTCGTGTCCTTGAGGCCGATCGCCGCGTAGATGTGGCCGGCCATGGCCTCGTCGACGGGGTTCTCCTTGTTGGCGTGCATCTGGAAGAGCTTGCCGATGCGCTCCTTGCGGCCCTTGGTCGAGTTGATCGACCTGCGTGCCCGAGCTGATGTGGCCCGAGTAGACGCGGATGAAGGTCAGCGTGCCGAAGAACGGGTGCGTGGCGACCTTGAACGCGAGCGCCGAGAACGGCTCGTCCGTGCGACGGCGCGCGGGTCATCTCGACCTCCTCGTTGCCCGGCTTGTGGCCGATCATCGGCGGGCACGTCGAGCGGCGACGGGCAGGTAGTCGACGACGGCGTCGAGCATCGGCTGGACGCCGCGGTTCTTGAACGCGGAGCCACAGAGCACCGGGTAGAGCTCGGAGTTGACCGTGAGCTTGCGGATGCCGGCCTTGAGCTCCTCGGCGGTCAGCTCCTCGCCACCGAGGTACTTCTCCATGAGCTCGTCGTCGGACTCGGCGACGCGCTCGACGAGGGCCGTGCGGTACTCCTCGGCCTTCGCCTGCAGGTCGGCCGGGATCTCCTGCGATCTCGTACTTGGCGCCCATGGTCACGTCGCCCTTGGCGTCGCCGGGCCACACGAGGGCGCGCATGTAGACGAGGTCGACGACACCGACGAAGTCGTTCTCGGCGCCGATCGGCAGCTGGATGACGAGCGGCTCCGCGCCGAGGCGGTCCTTGATCGTCTGCACGGTGAAGTAGAAGTCCGCGCCGAGCTTGTCCATCTTGTTGACGAAGCAGATGCGCGGCACGTCGTACTTGTCGGCCTGGCGCCACACCGTCTCGGACTGGGGCTCGACGCCCTCCTTGCCGTCGAACACGGCGACGGCGCCGTCGAGGACGCGCAGCGAGCGCTCCACCTCGACCGTGAAGTCGACGTGGCCGGGGGTGTCGATGATGTTGATCTGGGTGCCTTCCCAGAAGGAGGTCACGGCGGCAGACGTGATCGTGATGCCGCGCTCCTTCTCCTGCTCCATCCAGTCGGTCGTCGACGCACCGTCGTGGGTCTCACCGATCTTGTGGTTGACACCGGTGTAGAAGAGGATGCGCTCCGTCGTCGTGGTCTTGCCGGCGTCGATGTGCGCCATGATGCCGATGTTGCGGACCTTGTTGAGGTCCGTCAGGACGTCGAGTGCCACGTCAGGTTTCTCGTCTCATTCGTCGTGGAGTGAAATCTGGGGGCGCCGCGGGCCGCGTCGTCGTGACGGGCGGGCGCGATGCCCGGCGGTATGCCGCGGAGCGAGCTCAGCGGCATACCGGCCGGACCGCTGTCACCAGCGGTAGTGCGCGAAGGCCTTGTTGGACTCGGCCATCTTGTGGGTGTCCTCGCGGCGCTTGACAGCGGCACCGAGGCCGTTGCTCGCGTCGAGGATCTCGTTCATGAGGCGCTCGGTCATCGTCTTCTCACGACGCTGCCGCGAGTAGCCGACGAGCCAGCGCAGGGCGAGCGTGGTCGAGCGGTTGGGCTTGACCTCGATCGGCACCTGGTAGGTCGCGCCACCGACGCGACGGGTCTTGACCTCCATGGCCGGCTTGACGTTGTCGAGCGCGCGCTTGAGCGTGGCGACGGGGTCGGTGCCGGTCTTCTGGCGGCAGCCCTCGAGGGCGCCGTAGACGATCGTCTCGGCGATCGACTTCTTGCCGTCGAGGAGGATCTTGTTGACGAGCTGCGTGACGAGCGGGCTGGCGTAGACCGGGTCGACGACGAGCGGGCGCTTCGGAGCGGGTCCCTTACGAGGCATCAGCTCTTCTCCTTCTTCGCGCCGTAACGGCTGCGAGCCTGCTTGCGGTTCTTGACACCCTGGGTGTCGAGCGTGCCGCGGACGATCTTGTAGCGCACACCCGGGAGGTCCTTCACACGACCGCCGCGCACGAGCACGATCGAGTGCTCCTGCAGGTTGTGGCCGACGCCGGGGATGTAGGCCGTGACCTCGATGCCGCTGGTGAGGCGCACACGGGCGACCTTGCGCAGGGCAGAGTTCGGCTTCTTGGGGGTGGTGGTGTACACGCGGGTGCACACACCGCGGCGCTGGGGCGAGCCCTTGAGCGCCGGGGTCTTGGCCTTCGCTGGCCTTGTCCTGGCGGCCCTTGCGGACCAGCTGGTTGATGGTAGGCAACCTGGTTACTCCATAACGTTGCTCGTTGTCAGTCGTCCGGGCAGGACGACTCCTTGGCTGTTCGGCCCCTCGACCCCCGAGGTCGGGCGTGTCGGTGACCGGTGCTTCCCCCTGCACTCCCCTCCTGCACGACGCGGACGGCGCTCGGTCGGTAGGGTTGCCCGGCGGAAGGTGTGCTCTGGACCGCAGTGATGTCACGTCCGGCGGGAGCGGGCGGACAGGGCACCGAGGCCGTCATCGCGCATGCCTGAGTACGTGCCTCAGACACAGTGTTCAAGCGTACCGGGGCGCGGCACGCCGACCAAATCGGTGAGACCGGCCCTGACGGGGCCGATGCGGTATGCCGTCCGGCCGCACCGTGCCGCGCGCGGCCCGGTCGCGCACCGGTCAGCCGAGACGCCAGTCCCCGGCATACATGTGCAGCACCGGCACGCCGAGCGTCTCGCGGGCCTTGGAGGCCCAGTCGGTGTGGAAGGTGTCCTCGACGGCGTGCGGCTCGGTGACGATGACGACCTCGCGGGCGCCGAGGCGGGCGACCTCCTCGAGGAGGGTGGGCAGGGGGTCGTCGCCGGTGATCTCCCCGGTCGCCGACGACCGCGTGCGCCTCGAACTCGGCCGAGCGTCGTGCGCGAGGGCGGTCCGTGCGTCGGCGTGCGCCCCCGTCCGGTCGACCGGCTTGCAGCGCCTCGAGCGCCTCGCGCATCTCGAAGAGGCTGAGGTGGTTGAGGAAGGAGCACGAGCATGTTGCGTTCGGTGTCGGCGGGCACGAGCACCCGGTAGGTCTCCGGCGCCTCGTCCTCGGCGTGCAGGCGCGACGATCCTGTCGACGTCGACCGGCTTGAGCGCCTCCTCGGTGAGCACGATGATCGCCGGCGCGGGGCGGCCGTCGGATCCTGGCTCGTGCTCGGACGTCGGAGGTGGGCTCGGCCGGCGGTGCGTCGCGTCGGTCGGCTCGCACGCCATCCAGCACCGAGCGCGGCGGTCGGGTCGTCGCGCTCGGGCGCGGTAGGCGCGTCGCCGGCCGTGAGGCACGGTCGTGGCCCCGCCTGCCATCGGGCGGCTGACGTCGCCAGAACGCCGCTGGGCCGGCTCCCCGTGGGGAGCCGGCCCAGCGGCATACGGGTGGTCACGGCCCGCAGCCGGTGCGGCCAGCCGGTCAGAACTGGTCGAGACCGAGCGCCTCGTCGTCGAGGCGGATGGCC
Source organism: uncultured Actinomycetota bacterium (assembly GCA_963826445.1). Lineage (GTDB taxonomy): Bacteria > Actinomycetota > Actinomycetes > Actinomycetales > Dermatophilaceae > Intrasporangium. Next base: position 12,297 of record CAWGXD010000011.1, on the reverse strand, counting down.
TCGCCGGTGCCCGTAGCCGAAGCCTGCGTAGTCGTAGGCGTCGTAGTTCGGCAGCGAGTACATCGCGGCCTTGGCCTCCTCGGTGGGCTCGACCTTGATGTTCCGGTAGCGGGGCAGGCCCGTGCCGGCAGGGATGAGCTTTCCGAGGATGACGTTCTCCTTGAGGCCGAGCAGCGGGTCGGACTTGGCCTCCATGGCGGCCTGCGTGAGCACGCGGGTCGTCTCCTGGAAGGACGCGGCCGACAGCCACGACTCGGTCGCGAGCGAGGCCTTGGTGATGCCCATGAGCTCGGGACGACCCGCGGCCGGGCGGCCACCCTCGGCCATGACGCGACGGTTCTCGTCCTCGAAGCGGCCGCGCTCGGCGAGCTCGCCCGGGAGCAGGTCGGCGTCGCCGGCCTCGATGATCGTCACGCGACGCAGCATCTGGCGCACGATGACCTCGATGTGCTTGTCGTGGATCGACACACCCTGCTGGCGGTAGACGCGCTGCACCTCGTCGACGAGGTGCTTCTGGGCCGCACGCGGGCCGAGGATGCGAAGGACCTGCTTGGGGTCGATCGCGCCCTGGACCAGCTTGGTGCCGACCTCGACGTGGTCGCCGTCGGCGACGAGCAGGCGCGAGCGCTTGCTCACCGGGTAGGCGTGCTGCTCGGAGCCGTCGTCCGGCGTGAGCAGGATGCGACGCGCCTTGTCGGTGTCCTCGATCTCGACGCGGCCGGTGGCCTCGGCGATCGGGGCGACACCCTTGGGGGTGCGCGCCTCGAACAGCTCGACGACACGCGGCAGACCCTGGGTGATGTCGTCGGCCGCAGCCGCACCACCGGTGTGGAAGGTACGCATCGTCAGCTGCGTGCCGGGCTCACCGATCGACTGGGCCGCGATGATGCCGACGGCCTCGCCGATGTCGACGAGCTTGCCCGTCGCGAGCGAACGGCCGTAGCAGGCCGCACACGTGCCGACCTTGCTGTCGCAGGTGAGGACCGAGCGGATCCGCACCTCGTCGACACCGGCCGCGTAGAGCGCGTCGATGACGACGTCACCGAGGTCGATGCCGGCGACGGCGAGCGTCTCGCCGTCGACGACGACGTCCTCGGCCAGCGTGCGGGCGTAGACCGAGGCCTCGACGACCTCGCTCGAGCGCACGCGTGCCCGTGGTCTCGTTGACCTGGGCGATCGGCAGCTTGAGGCCACGCTCGGTGCCACAGTCGTCCTCACGGATGATGACGTCCTGCGACACGTCGACGAGACGACGCGTGAGGTAGCCCGAGTCGGCGGTACGAAGCGCCGTGTCGGCCAGACCCTTGCGGGCACCGTGCGTCGAGATGAAGAACTCGAGCACCGTGAGGCCCTCACGGAAGTTCGCCTTGATCGGGCGCGGGATGATCTCGCCCTTCGGGTTGGCCATGAGGCCACGCATACCGGCGATCTGACGGATCTGGAACCAGTTACCACCAGCACCCGAGGACACCATCCGGTAGATGGGGTTCGTGCGCGGGAAGTTGGTCTCCATCTCCTTGGCGACCTGGTTGGACGCCTGGGTCCAGATCTCGACGAGCTCCTGGCGACGCTCGTCGTCGGTGATCAGACCGCGCTCGTACTGCGTCTGGACCTTGGCGGCCTTGGTCTCGTAGCCCTCGAGGATCTCCGTCTTGTTGTCCGGCGTCGTGACGTCGGAGATGGCGACGGTGCAGCCCGAGCGGGTCGACCAGTGGAAGCCGGCCTCCTTCAGGGCGTCGAGGGACGCGGCGACCTGGACCTTGGAGTAGCGCTCCGCGAGGTCGTTGACGATCGCCGAGAGGCGCTTGCGGTCGACGGCCGGTTCTCGAACGGGTAGTCGAGCGGCAGGGTGTCGTTGAAGATCGCGCGGCCGAGCGTCGTCTCGAGCGTGATGCTCGTGACGATGCCGTCCTCGCCGGCCTCGACACCCTCGGGCAGCTCGAAGCCGGCCGGGGGCACCGCGTCCGTGAGGCGCAGCTTGATCGCCGAGCCGAGCAGGATCTCGCCACGGTCGAAGGCCATGCGGGCCTCGGCCGGGGACGAGAACGCGCGACCCGCACCGATGCCGCCACCGTCGACCGCGTCGGTCAGGTGGAAGATGCCGGTGATCATGTCCTGCGTCGGCATGGTCACGGGGCGACCGTCGGCCGGCTTGAGGATGTTGTTGCTCGACAGCATGAGGATGCGGGCCTCGGCCTGCGCCTCCGCCGACAGCGGCACGTGGACGGCCATCTGGTCACCGTCGAAGTCGGCGTTGAAGGCCGAGCAGACGAGCGGGTGGATCTGGATGGCCTTGCCCTCGACGAGCTGCGGCTCGAACGCCTGGATGCCGAGGCGGTGCAGCGTGGGCGCGCGGTTGAGCAGCACCGGGTGCTCGGTGATGACCTCTTCGAGGACGTCCCACACGACCGGGCGGGCGCGCTCGACCATGCGCTTGGCCGACTTGATGTTCTGCGCGTGGTCGAGGTCGACGAGGCGCTTCATCACGAACGGCTTGAACAGCTCGAGCGCCATCTGCTTGGGCAGACCGCACTGGTGCAGCTTCAGCTGCGGGCCGACGACGATGACCGAACGGCCGGAGTAGTCGACGCGCTTGCCGAGCAGGTTCTGGCGGAAGCGACCCTGCTTGCCCTTGAGCATGTCGGACAGCGACTTGAGCGGACGGTTGCCGGGGCCCGTGACCGGGCGACCACGACGGCCGTTGTCGAAGAGGCTGTCGACGGCCTCCTGGAGCATGCGCTTCTCGTTGTTGACGATGATCTCGGGCGCGCCGAGGTCGAGGAGGCGCTTGAGGCGGTTGTTGCGGTTGATGACGCGGCGGTAGAGGTCGTTGAGGTCCGACGTCGCGAAGCGGCCACCGTCGAGCTGCACCATCGGGCGCAGGTCCGGCGGGATGACCGGGATCGCGTCGAGGACCATGCCGCGTCGGGCTGGTTCGTCGTCGTCTGGAACGCGGTGACGACCTTGAGCCGCTTGATGGCGCGGGTCTTCTTCTGGCCCTTGCCGGTGGCGATGATCTCCTGGAGCGAGCTCGGCCTCGGCGTCGAGGTCGAAGGACTCGAGGCGCTTCTGGATCGCCGCGGCGCCCATGCCGCCCTCGAAGTAGAGGCCGAAGCGGTCACGCATCTCGCGGTAGAGGATCTCGTCGCCCTCGAGGTCCTGGACCTTGAGGTTCTTGAAGCGGTCCCAGACCTGCTCGAGCCGCTCGACCTGCTGGTCGGCGCGCTTGCGGATGTTGTTCATCTCGCGCTCGGCCGAGTCGCGGACCTTGCGCTTGGCGTCGGCCTTGGCGCCCTCGGCCTCGAGCTCGGCGATGTCCTGCTCGAGCATCTGGGCGCGCGCCTCGACGTCGGCGTCGCGACGGTTCTCGATCTCCTTCTTCTCGACCTGGATCTGCGCCTCGAGCGAGGGCAGGTCGGCGTGGCGCTGGTCCTCGTCGACGGACGTGATCATGTAGGCCGCGAAGTAGATGACCTTCTCGAGGTCCTTCGGGGCCAGGTCGAGCAGGTACCCGAGGCGGCTCGGGACGCCCTTGAAGTACCAGATGTGGGTGACGGGCGCGGCGAGCTCGATGTGGCCCATCCGCTCACGGCGCACCTTGGCGCGGGTGACCTCGACGCCACAGCGCTCACAGATGATGCCCTTGAAGCGGACCCGCTTGTACTTGCCGCAGTTGCACTCCCAGTCCCGGGTGGGGCCGAAGATGCGCTCGCAGAAGAGGCCCTCCTTCTCCGGCTTGAGGGTGCGGTAGTTGATGGTCTCGGGCTTCTTGACCTCGCCGTGGCTCCACTGGCGGATGTCCTCCGCGGTGGCGAGGCCGATGCGCAGCTCGTCGAAGAAGTTGACGTCGAGCACGTGGTTCCTTCTCTCGTAACTCTCGTTAAGTCTTTGGTCTGAGTGGGTGTTCGTTGACGTGCGGTCGCGTATGCCGCTGAGCTGGCTCAGCGGCATACGCGCCGCAGTCGTGTGGTGGCCTTCTCAGACCTCTTCGACGCTGGACGGCTCGCGCCGGCTCAGGTCGATGCCGAGCTCCTCCGCCGCGCGGAAGACCTCCTCGTCGGACTCCTTCATCTCGATGGTCGTGCCCTCGGAGTTCAGGACCTCGACGTTGAGACACAGGGACTGCATCTCCTTGAGGAGGACCTTGAACGACTCCGGGATGCCCGAGTCGGGGATGTTCTCGCCCTTGACGATCGCCTCGTAGACCTTCACGCGGCCCGGGACGTCGTCCGACTTGATCGTCAGCAGCTCCTGGAGCGTGTAGGCCGCGCCGTACGCCTCGAGGGCCCAGACCTCCATCTCACCGAAGCGCTGGCCACCGAACTGGGCCTTACCGCCGAGCGGCTGCTGGGTGATCATCGAGTAGGGACCCGTCGAGCGAGCGTGGATCTTGTCGTCGACGAGGTGGTGGAGCTTGAGGATGTACATGTAGCCGACCGCGACCGGCTCCGGGAACGGCTCGCCGGAGCGGCCGTCGAAGAGGCGCGTCTTGCCCGAGGCCGTCGATGAGCCGCACGCCGTCGCGCGTCTTGAGCGTCGAGTCGAGCAGACCCGTCACGACGTCCTCGGACGCACCGTCGAAGACCGGCGTCGCCACGCGCGGTGCCCGCGGGGGCCTCGTGCGCGTCGGGCGGGATCTGCTTCGCCCACTCCGGGCTTGCCCTCGATCTTCCAGCCGCGGCTGGCGGCCCAGCCGAGGTGCAGCTCGAGGATCTGGCCGAGGTTCATCCGGCGCGGCACGCCGTGCGGGTTGAGCACGACGTCGACCGGCGTGCCGTCCTCGAGGAACGGCATGTCCTCGACGGGCAGGATCTTGGAGATGACGCCCTTGTTGCCGTGGCGGCCGGCGAGCTTGTCACCGTCGGTGATCTTGCGCTTGTTGGCGACGTAGACGCGGACGAGCTGGTTGACGCCCGGGCGGCAGGTCGTCGCCCAGGTCGGCGCGGAACTCCTTGACGCCGATGACCGTGCCGGTCTCGCCGTGGGGCACCTTGAGGGACGTGTCGCGGACCTCGCGCGCCTTCTCACCGAAGATCGCGCGGAGCAGGCGCTCCTCCGGCGTCAGCTCGGTCTCGCCCTTGGGCGTGACCTTGCCGACGAGCAGGTCGCCGTCGCGGACCTCGGCGCCGACGCGGATGATGCCGCGCTCGTCGAGGTCGGCCAGGACCTCCTCGGAGACGTTCGGGATGTCCCGGGTGATCTCCTCCGGGCCCAGCTTGGTGTCGCGGGCGTCGACCTCGTGCTCCTCGATGTGGATCGAGGAGAGGACGTCGTCCTGGACGAGACGCTGGCTGAGGATGATCGCGTCCTCGTAGTTGTGGCCCTCCCACGACATGAACGCGACGAGCAGGTTGCGCCCGAGCGCCATCTCGCCACCGTCGGTCGCGGGACCGTCGGCGATGACGCCGCCGGCCTCGAGGCGGTCGCCCTCGTTGACGACGACGACCTGGTTGTAGCTCGTGCCCTGGTTGGAGCGCGCGAACTTGGCGATCGCGGTAGGTGCTGGTAGGTGCCGTCGTCGTTGGCGACGGTGACGAGGTCGGCCGACACCTCCTGCACGACACCGGCCTTCTCGGCACGGACGACGTCGCCCGAGTCGAGCGCGGCGCGGAACTCCATGCCGGTGCCGACGAGCGGGGCCTCGCTCTTGACGAGCGGGACCGCCTGACGCTGCATGTTGGCGCCCATGAGCGCACGGTTGGCGTCGTCGTGCTCGAGGAACGGGATCATCGCCGTCGCGGCCGAGACCATCTGGCGCGGCGAGACGTCCATGTAGTCGACGTCGTCACCGGGGACGAGCTCGACCTCTCCGCCCTTGGTGCGCACGAGCACGCGCTCCTCGGTGAAGTTGCCCTCGCGTGTCGAGCGGCGCGTTCGCCTGGGCGACGACGTAGCTGTCCTCCTCGTCGGCGGACAGGTAGTCGACCTCGTCGGTGACGATGACCGCTCGATCGACCTTGCGGTACGGCGTCTCGATGAAGCCGAACGCGTTGATGCGCCCGTAGGACGCGAGCGAGCCGATGAGGCCGATGTTCGGGCCTTCCGGCGTCTCGATCGGGCACATGCGGCCGTAGTGCGACGGGTGGACGTCACGGACCTCCATCTGGGCGCGGTCACGGGAGATACCACCCGGGCCGAGCGCGGACAGACGACGCTTGTGCGTCAGACCCGCGAGCGGGTTGTTCTGGTCCATGAACTGCGACAGCTGCGACGTGCCGAAGAACTCCTTGATCGAGGCCACCACGGGGCGGATGTTGATCAGGGTCTGCGGCGTGATCGCCTCGACGTCCTGCGTCGTCATGCGCTCGCGGACGACGCGCTCCATGCGGGACAGGCCGGTGCGGACCTGGTTCTGGATGAGCTCGCCGACGGAGCGGAGGCGACGGTTGCCGAAGTGGTCGATGTCGTCGACCTCGACGCGGACGTCGATCTCGTCGCCGTTCTTGACGCCCTTCATCGAGTCCTGGCCGTCGTGCAGCGTGACGATGAACTTGATCGTCGCGACGATGTCGTCGATCGACAGGGTCGAGTCGTTGATCGGCGCGTCGAGGCCGAGCTTCTTGTTCACCTTGTAGCGGCCGACCTTGGCGAGGTCGTAGCGCTTGCCGTTGAAGTAGAGGTTGTCGAGCAGGGTCTGCGCGGCCTCCTTGGTCGGCGGCTCGCCCGGGCGCAGCTTGCGGTAGATGTCGAGCAGCGCGTCGTCCTGGCCCTGGGTGTGGTCCTTCTCCAGGGTGAGGCGCATCGACTCGAACTCGCCGAACTCCTCGAGGATCTGGGCCTCGGTCCAGCCGAGCGCCTTGAGGAGCACCGTGACCGACTGCTTGCGCTTGCGGTCGACGCGGACGCCGACCATGTCGCGCTTGTCGATCTCGAACTCGAGCCAGGCACCGCGGCTCGGGATGATCTTGGCGGTGTAGATGTCCTTGTCGGACGTCTTGTCGGGCGTGCGCTCGAAGTAGACGCCCGGGCTGCGGACGAGCTGCGAGACGACGACACGCTCGGTGCCGTTGATGATGAAGGTGCCGCGCTCGGTCATGAGCGGGAAGTCGCCCATGAAGACCGTCTGGCTCTTGATCTCACCCGTGCTGGGCGTTCATGAACTCGGCGGTGACGAAGAGCGGCGCGTCGTACGTCTGGTCGCGCTCCTTGCACGACTCGATCGTCTTGCGGGTCTCCTCGAAGCGGTGGTCGCGGAACGACAGCGACATCGAGCCGCTGAAGTCCTCGATCGGGGAGATCTCCTCGAAGATCTCCTCGAGCCCGGACCGGTCGGGGACGTCGGTGCGTCCCTCGGCCTTGGCCGCGGCGACGCGAGCCTGCCAGCGCTCGTTGCCGAGCAGCCAGTCGAAGCTCTCCGTCTGAAGCGCCAGGAGGTCGGGGACCTCGAGTGGTTCGCGAATCTTCGCGAAGGACAGACGTCCCGAAGGGGTCTGTGCGGTGGACATGTTCGTCGCAGTACGCGAGGCAGCCAAGGAGGGTCCTTCCACGGGCCTTTTTCGAATCTTCAGATCCGCGTTGCCGCATGGCTCCGCTCGCGGGTCCCGAGGTCATGGCCGGATGCCGGACGGCATGGTGAGTGGCCTGACCGAGGTCGCGAAGGGTGGGCATGGGCAGCGCAAAGGCCTAGCCTACCCACAAAGGGCAGGAGTGTCCAGCCGGGTCAAGGGGCGGAGTTCGTCTGACCGAGGCGCCCATCCGGTCTCGAACAGACCGGACTGCCCTCGACGTGACCTGCCACGCCCCCCGGACCGGGAGCTCGCGATGCGAACGCGACGAATATGGCCCTCCGCGGGGCCGGCGTCAAGACCCACGCCGTCGCAGGCGCGTCGCGACACGCCGCGCGACCGGGGCCGGACCCCGCTGACCTGCACGAACACGCCGGCGTGGACGCGCTGTCCGGGGCCCCGGCGACGGCCCCGCCCTAGCATGGGCACGCCAGTGATCCGTTGACGTCTCCTTCCGAGAGGGAAGCCATGTCCGATCCGAACCCGCCCGAGCAACCGTCCTTCAACCGCCCCGCCGGCGGCGACCCCACCACGCCCCTGCCGAGCAGCCCGCCCGCCTCGCCCGCGCCCGGCGGCGGCAGCACCCCTCCCCCGCCGCCGCCGTCCCGTGGCGCCGACGGGTGGGCCCGAGCGGCATGTCGAGCATCCCCGACCCGCGCAGGAGGGCGCCGGCTTCTTCACCGCCCTCTTCGACTTCAGCTTCACCAACTTCGTCACGCCGATCCTCGTGCGCTTCGTCTACCTGCTGGCGACGGTGGCGCTCGTCGTGAGCTGGCTCATCTTCGTCATCGCCGGCTTCGCCAAGAGCGTCGGCGACCGGGCTCGGCGCGCTCATCCTCGGGCCGATCTTCGTCATCATCTACCTCGCCGTCATCCGCATGACCCTCGAGTTCTACCTCTCGGTCGTGCGCATGAGCGAGGACATCCACAAGCGCCTCCCCCAGGCCTGACCCCGGCCGACGGCCCGCAGTCGCCGACGTCGAGTCGGCTCGTCCCGACGGGACGTGCCCACTCGGCGTTCGGGACGACTGGAAGCTGAGCCGCTCGACCTCAGAGGGCGGGCTGCTGCTGGGTGATGCAGTGGATGCCGCCGCCGCGGTCGAAGAGCGGCCGCGCATCGACCCCGACCACGCGGCGCCCCGGGTAGGCCTCGGCGAGGACCGCCGAGCGACGCGTCGTCCTGCTCGTCGCCGAAGGTGCAGGCGATGACGCCGTCGTTGACGACGAGGTGGTTGATGTAGGACCAGTCGACCGGGCCCTCGGCGTCGGCGAGGGTCCGCGGCGCCGGCACGCCGACGACCTCGAAGCGCTCGCCCCGAGCGTCGCGGGCGTCCTCGAGCAGCTCCCGCAGCGTCGCGCGACACGGCATGGTCGGGGTGCGAGGGGTCCCGCTGCGTCGTGCAGCAGCACGACGCCGGGGCTCGCGATCGTCGCGACGATGTCGACGTGCCCACGGGTGCCGAACTCGTCGTAGTCGCGGGTCAGGCCCCGCGGCAGCCACACGCACGTCGTCGCGCCGATCGTGCGGGCGAGCTCGGCCTCGACGTCGGCGCGGGTCAGTCCCGGGTTGCGACCCGGGTCGAGCTGGACGGTCTCGGTGAGCAGCACGGTGCCCGAGCCCGTCGACGTGGATGCCGCCGCCCTCGTTGACGAGCGACGAGCCGATGACCTCGGCGCCGGTCAGGCCGCCGACGAAGGCGCCGACGCGCGCGTCGTGCTCCCACGTGGCCCATGACTGGGCGCCCCAGCCGTTGAAGACCCAGTCGACCGCTCCGAGCCGCGTGCCGTCGGCCGACCGGACGAAGGTCGGGCCGATGTCGCGCATCCACGCGTCGTCGAGGGCGGCCGGGACGAGCTCGACGTCCGGGTGCAGGTGCGCCTCGGCCACCGCGAGGTCGGCCGGGCACGACGACCATGCGGACCGGCTCGAACTGCGACGACCGCGTTCGCGACGGCGGCCCACGTGCGGCGGGCCGTCGGCCACCTCGTCCGGGGTGTCACCGAGCGTGTAGCCCTGGCTCGGCCACGCCATCCACGTGCACTCGTGGCGGTCGGTCTCGGACGGCATCCGCCACGGCCGGGCCGCGCCGCGTCCCCGGTGCCGGGACGGCGTCGGTCACTGCCGCCGCCTCGCGACGGTGCTCGTCGCGCACCGGCGCCGTCAGGGCGGCATACGAGTCGGGCCGGCGGGTCGCGAGGAACGGGAAGAGCTCGAGCCAGTCGCGGCGCTGCGCGAGGTCGAGGTCGGCGACGAGGACGGCCGCCTCGTCGCGCGGTGCCTGGACGAGGATCCGGCCGTAGGGGTCGGAGATGAACGAGCTGCCGTAGAAGGTGATGAGGCCCTCGGTGCCGAAGCGGTTGGGCACGACCATGAACAGGCCGTTGGCGATGCCGTTGCCGACGATGACCTGCTGCCACAGCGGCTGGGTGTCGAAGTCGGGGTGGTCGGGCTCCGAGCCGATGGCGGTCGGGTAGCAGAGCACCTGGGCGCCGCCGAGGGAGTAGAGCCGGGCCACCTCGGGGAACCACTCGTCCCAGCACGTCGGGCAGCCCGAGCCTGAGCGGACGGGTCGCCAAGCGCGACAACGGGATACGCGTCATCCGGGGGCCCGGGACGGAAGTACTTGTCCTCGTAGTAGCCGGCGGTGACGGGGATGTGGGTCTTGCGGGTGCGGGCCACGACCTCGCCGCCGGGGGCCACGACGACGGCGGTGTTGAAGCCCAGCCCGTCGCCCTGGTCGGCGCGTTCGTAGAGGGAGGCGTGGACGTGGACCCCGAAGTCGCGAGCAGCGGCTCGGGCGAAGCGTCACCGTCGGGCCGGTGTCGAGGTCCTCGGCGGTCGCCGGACGGGGTGCCCTCGGGCAGCGTGTCGGCCGGGTAGCGCGACAGCGTCAGCTCGGGCAGGAAGACGATCGAGGCGCCGGCCTCGGCCGCCGTGCGGATGCCGTCGCGGAGCGTCTCGACGAGCGCGTCGGGATCGTCGACCCACTCGTGCTGGACGAGGCCGACCCGCACCGGGGGCGCGTCTGCGGCTGGTCGACGCGGGCGAGGGACTCGGGGACGCCATTGGCCTGGATGAGCTTCACAGCAGGAGTATCGCCCCACGGGAGCTCACGGCCCTGACGGGCCTGCGCCCCCGTGAACCCCCGAAACCCCCACGGGAGCTCACGGCCCTAGGGCCTGCGCCCCGGTACCCCGAAAACCACCCCACGGGAGCTCACGGCCCTGCGGGCCTGCGCCCCGTGAACCCCCGAAAACCACCCGGGGCCGCGGCTCCGTGGACCGTGGAACCGCGGCCGACCGAGGGTGGGTTGGGCCACTCAGTAGGCCGACAGCTCGCTGACGAGCCAGCGGTCGCCCACCTTGCGCATCGTCGCGATGACGCGGTTCTGGTCGATCGCGGGAGCCTGCTGCGCCTTGGTCGTCGTGGCCTGGTTGACGAACGCCATGACGCGCACGGTCGTGCCCTCGCCGCCGTCACCGTCGGAGTCCATGACGCCGGCGTCGTAGACCTTCGCCTGCACCGTGGCGTCGTTCTTGACGGCCATCGGCTTGATGTCGGTGGCCGCGACCTTGGTGAACTGGTCCTTGAACGGCGAGGCCAGCTGGGGGGTCACCTCCCCGATGTGCTTGTCGAAGGCGGCCCGCTGTAGCTGAGCAGGCTCTCGAGCGTCGTGCGCGCCGAGCCGACGGCGGCGGCGCGGTCGGTGTCGGAGACCGAGGGGCGCAGGGCGTAGACGAGGGATGCCGCGAGCAGGGCGAGCGCGAGGCCTGGCCCCGATCGCCGGAGCCCACAGGCGCCGTGAGCCGCCAGCACCCACGGTGCGCCGACGGGTCCCGGCGTGCTCGCTCGGCTCGTCGGGCTCGCTCGTCGAGGGCTTCCGCGTCGACCGGCCGCTCGGGGCGTCGCGGGGCGGCAGCACGAGCGTCGAGGCGGCGGGCGCGTCGGCGGAAGGTCGACGGCGGGCGCCGGCCACCCGCTTGCGGGGGCTGGCTGCGCCGACTGGACGGCGGGGTTCAGCTGACGAAGTCAAGGGTGCTCACCTTCCACGCGTCGCCGACCTTGACGAGGTCGAGCCGGAGCCGGTACGTCTTCTTCTCGGCCTGGGGGGTCGAGGCGTTGGAGGTCGGGGCGACGATCCCGACGATGACCTTCGCCGAGTCGGCGTCGCTCGAGACGAGCGAGGCCTCGGCCCGCTCGACGGTCGAGACCGTCTTGTTGGCGGTGACGACCGGCTTCAGCTGGGCCAGCGTGGAGGCATACTCCTTCTGGAACGCGCCGGTGGACTCGTCGAGGACGCGCTTGGTGTCGGCGTCGAAGGACGCGGCGTTCATCGTCACGAAGTTCACCGCGATCTGACGCCCGGCGGCCAGGGCCGCAGCGCGGTTGTCGGCGTCGCGCTGCTGCTGCCAGACCGAGCGGCCGAGGGTCGCCGTGACCGCGACGGCGGCGAGCAGGAGCACTGCGGCCAGGATCCACAGCAGGCGCGGGGTGGGGCGCCACGTGCGGCCTCCCCTGAGACCCGCACGTGGCGCGTCGGGGGTGCCGGAGCCCGTCCGTCCGGGACGCGCGCGTCGGAGCTGTCCGGCTCGCGGTCGGGAGAGCTCTCGGGCGGCTGCGACCGCTCGGTCTCCGGGTGGGTGTTGACCATCGTCATTGAGGGGTTTCCTTCCGTCACCGGCTAGCGGAGCGCCTCCTGCATCATCCAGAGCCAGCTCGTGCCGTTGTCGGTCCGTCCGTTGCCACCGGCCGGTGCGACCGGCGACTGCACTGTCAACGAGGAGGGGCTGC
>CAWGXD010000010.1:0-229481 GCA_963826445.1 uncultured Actinomycetota bacterium | reverse complement strand
CTGTTGACGCCTTTGAGCCATTCGTATTCCTCCGGTTTCGGCATCGATGAGGCGCGCAACGGTGTTCGCCTTCAATGCCAATCCGGCCAGCGTCGGGCCGAGTCCGTCATGCAGGTCGCGGCGCAGGCGGCGGCGCTCCTCCTCGCGTGCCGTGACCAGTTGCTGGCGCGAGCGCCGCAGGTCGCCGGTCAGCGCGACGGCGTGTGCTGCCGTAGCTCGAGCTGACGCGCGAGGTCGCGCAGCAGTCGCAGGTCGCCGAAGTGAATGGCTCACCGCGCCGCCGCCGCGGCCCCAGCCGCAACTCGCCGACCAGCTCGGAATGGTAAGTCAGGGGAACGGTCAGCAGATCGTCGGTCGGCTCGCCGAACGCCGCAGCGGTGACCGTCGAACCGTCCGCGGCGTGCAGCACTACGGCGGCGTAGGGCAACTTCAGGGCCACAGCCAGCGTCTCGACGGCGTCCGGCAGGACGGATTCGGTGCGGCCGGATGTCTCCAGACGGCGGCCGAGCTCCGCCACGACGGCGTACGGTTCGTCACGCTGCCCGTACGTCAGCCGGTTCACCGACCGCTGCAACTGCGACCGCAACGGCTGGACAACCACCGCGACGACGCCGGTCGCAACGACGACATCCACCGTCGTGGTATCGCTGCGCAACAGGTGACCCAGGTATCCGACCACGAGAACATAGATGAGCGCCACGCTGACAGTCAGGCCGCCGTACAGCAGAGCGCGGTTGATGATGACGTCGATGTCCCACAACCGGGCACGAAGGATCGCGATGCCGATCCCGATGGGCAGGATCGCCAGAGCCACCTCGACACTGCCGGCACCAATCAGCATGTCCGCGACCGGGGAGTGTCAAGACTGTTCGGCGCGGCGAGGATCACCGCGGCTCAGGGCGAACACGGCGACGCATCCGGCCAGGCCGAGCAGGACCCACTTCGTCTGGCGGCGCTGTGCCGGCGTGGATACGCGCACGTACCGGTAGGCCTGGGCGGCTACACCGACGAACAACAGGCAGATCCCGACGGTCTGGAAGATCGCACCGGCCGGCACCGCCTCGCCGGTGAACAGCAGGACCGAGGACATGAGCAGCACCGCGACCGCCGCAACGGTCAGCCACCGCAGCCAACGTGGCGCGAACCGGCCGGATGGAAACACGAAGAAGAACCCGCCGATGGCGAACAGGCCGACGGGTGTGGAGAAGACCCCCGGCCGCTCGGTGACCGCCCGACCGCCCGGTAGCGTGATGAAACCACTCAACGCGACGTACGGCAGCGGACCGACAACGCCACACCCGAACGCGACCAGTACGTAGCTCCAGGTCAACGCCATCCGGTCTGCGGGCGCCGGAAGTACACCACGGTGGCCACAACGAAATACACCAGCATGGGTACGACCGTGACCACGCTGAACGCGGCGGCGAATCCGGTCGGCGTCAGCCTCCACGCCGGCAGGGCGGCGACCACGTGCGGGTCGCTGATCCGAAAGAACATCATGACCGCGAGAACGGTGAACGTGACACCCAGCGCGCAGACCACCGGCCACACAGCGCGCGCCAGCGAGAACCACGGCACCCCCGCGACGGGCGACCGGCGGCGACGGTGCCGCCGCCGGTACCAGCAAAGGGATTGGGTCCATTTCCACTCCAGAAGGCTCTCACAGTAGCGCCGCGCTCGGTGCGCGTCACAATGGCTGGCCGTACGCTGCGGGCCGCGGCGCCAGCCGCCGCGGCCCTATTTCATCGCTAGGACGCGGGCACCAGCTCTCTCGGCAACCGGCTGGCGGGCCGGTGCCAGGCCCAGCCAGATCAGCGCGATCGCCATGACCGTGCCGCCGATCGGCAGGAACGGCACGGCGGCGAGCAACGAACCGATCAGCAGCACCACGACAGGTAGACGCGGGTATACGCCGGCGCGAAGCGTGGCAATCGCATACACCATCCAGCCGAGCCCAAAAAGGACGAGAGTTCCGAAAAGGCCGATGACCAACACCGTCGGCGGCACGTCATCGAGGAACGCCGGGACGACCTTCGCCGCTGCCGGGTCGAGGAACGTCTGACTCCACGACACTCCGGAAAACAGCATGGTGCCGACCAGCGCGACCAGACCCGCGGCCAGCCCGAACCGGCCGGACTCGTCGACCTGTCTGGCGTGCAACACGATGAGCGCTAGCACCAGCAACATCGACGAGACCAACACGAGCACGGCGCTGAACTCGAACAACGGCGTTCCAGCGGCCTCGCTGAACTTACTGGGCATGCTGAACGAGCTGAGGACAGTACCGACGAGGAGCAGCAGCCCGGCCAGTACCAGGGTCGGTTTGCCAAGGGCGGCGATGCGGTTCATGGGATTCCTCCATCTGAGTGGCTTGAACACGCCTCAGAATGCCGCCGGGCCGCCGCACGCGGATGGGAGTGGTGTCACAACCCCTGTACTGGAAATCCGGACGCCCTGGCGGCCGCGAGCACAGTGCCGATGAGGTTCAGCACGCCGACCGGACGAAATCCCCGCCGAGTGCACCGATCTATGCGCAGTGCGCGCGCAGAACGCCTGCGCCAACAGCGTCCTTCGGCGTGTGGTCCGATCGCCGGACCGCCTGAGACACGCCATCGACGCACAGGGCCTGCGCCTGCGAGGAACGGTCGTCCAGCGGGCGATCGGTGATCGGGCGCACACATCGGCAGCTGCCGGCGCCCAGCTTCCGCCGCCCGACAGATCACCTGGTCAGTCCGGCGGCGTCGAGCAGCTCTGCGCGCCAAAGGGCGAACCGGTGACGCAGACCATCGAGGTCCTCGCCGACCAGGCCGTACCGCGCGAAGTCGTCGGCGTCGAGCAGCTGCGCCTGCGCGAGCGCGTCGGCGAACACGCCTCGATCGAAGGTGATGTCCGAGCGCTCGGCGAGCTGCAGGAGCGTGGATCGGTCGTAGCGACCCGACCGCAGCACCGCGTCGATGTCGATGAAGTCACACGCGTGGGCACGCTCGTAGAGCGCGCGCATCTTGTTGGCGACCGCGTCGTCGGGATGAAGGACCGGCCCGATCGAGATCCGGACTGGTTCGTTGGCGCGCATGTCCACGCCGAGTTCGACCTTCGCGGTCCGCACGCCGTCGGAGACGGTCAGCCGGGTGAAGGTGTCGTGGCGGCGTTCGGCCTCCACGCTCAAACCCGCGGCGAGGTACGCGTCGACGATGGCCCGGGCCGCGGTTTCGAAGTCGCCCCGCCGCTCCCAGACCGTGAAGAGATCGATGTCCTCACTGGGTCGTTTCAGGAAGCCGGCCGCCTGCACCGCGTAACCGCCGGCCAGGGCGAACCCGTACCGCTCCCCGGCGTCGAGGCCGATCCGGGCGAGACCTTGGTGGAAGGCGTCCACGCCAGCACGCCGGTGCCCGCGACGAGGCCAGCTCCGGAGGCTCTTCAGCGCACCCACGAGCATCGCGATCAGCCCACCCACCGCGAGCACGATGAGCGCGTGGCGCAGCCGGGCCGAGTCGGAGAGTTCGACCAGCGCCGGCGATTCGGTGCGAAAGCCGTGAACCAGCTGGGCCACCGCGGAGCCGCCGGCGCGGGTGAGCCACTCGGCGCCGAGCAGCACCAGGCCGGGCAGCGCGCCGCCGACGAGGCACCACAGCACCCGGTTGCGCTCCACTCGCAGGAACCGCAGCGCGCAGAGACGCGGCGGCCAGGCCGGTCACCAGCGACTGGCCCAGGACGAACCGGGTGTTCGCGGCCTCACCGCTGCCGAGGAGCTTCACCAGATTGGGCTGCAACACGCCGAATATCACGCCGGCGAGGAACACCCACGTGGTGCCCCACAGCCCCGCCTTCAGCACCTCGCCGGGCAGCACGGCCAGGGCACCGCCGACGATGCTCGCCGCGCCGACGGTGATCGCGAGCACCATGATGGACGGCCCCACCGCCGTACGCGAACCGGATGCCGGCCGCGGCGGCCAGACCGAAGAGGGCACCCAGGGCGAGGCCGGCGAGCAGCCGTCCGCCCGCGCTCCGGACGCGCGGTCCGGCCGCCGCGCCGATGGACGCGCCGGTGACCAGCGTCGCGGCGACCACGCCGGGCAGGGCCGCGACCGCGGCGGCGAGCGCCCCGGAAACGTTCGTCCCCGCTGCCGGTGATCGTGGCGTGGGCGGCGTACATGGTGGTGCCGAGCCAGACCAGCCCGAGGAACAGCTGGGTGAGGGTGCCCGTCGCGACGGGTTCGGTATCGGTGGTGTCCTTGGCCATGCATCCAACCTCGTCGACGCGGCGGATAGGTCAACGATCTTACGCCCCGATCGGCTCGCCCGCGCGGCTGCGCAGACGGGCCGACCGTCCGGGGCGGAGAACGCTAGGCCGGCCGCTCCTGGGAAGCTTGCCTTGCTCCCACAGGCGATCCAGCGTCTTCAGCATCTTTTCCATGTTCGCCTCGGGCGCCAGACGTTCCTGCGGATCCATCGACGCAAGCAGATCATCGAGAACCTTGCGGCCCCTCGGCGGTCCGGAAGAACCACTGAACGTGTGGCAGACCGGGCACCAGACGTACGTGATGAACCGATCTCCATTCACGCTGTGGTACGTGTGGTAGTAGACCCGGATGCCGATGACGGCCGCAGCCGCCAGCGCCGTGTTCCAGCGGTCGCCGAGGATCTCCATCGTCTCCTGGCGAAGCGAGAGGTTGTCGTCCTCGTTCAGCGCCAGCGTGCGAGCTTGCCGGTGGCGCCGCGGGACTGTCCCGACGTAGGTGAGCCGTGGGGCTGACCGCGTGATGGTGGTGTCGCGGGGAGTGACCGGCACGTGGCACTTGCCGCACACCAGGACTGGGCGCGCCTCGTGTCCACAGCGCTGGTGGATCAGCTCGGGATGACGGCCGACACGTCGGTCCAGCCAGTCGCACTCCCACATCCACGCTGCGACGTAGATGCGCCACGTGGCTTTCCCGGCAGGCGTCAACTGGTACTCGTACCGGATCCGGCCATCCCGGTAGGGCGTCTTGACCAGGAGGCCGCCCTCGGTGAGCGTCTTGAGCCGATTGGTGAGGATCGAGTCGGACGCGTGGATCGAGTCACGGATCTCCTGGTACCTGTGCTGACCCAGGAAGACGCGTTGGAGGATGTGCAAGGTCCAGTGGTCTCCGAGGAGGGCGAGGGCGCGTCCGGTCCTGCTCGAGACCCTGTCCTCGGCTGTCTTCGGTCCCGCGATGCTACTATACAGGAGTCCTGTTCTTCCATGGATGGGCTGCCCGTCGGCGCTCATGGCTGGAACGACCGTCGTGGTCAGCATAATCGCGCAGCGTCGCTGTCGGTCCTTCATCCTTGCGACCTGACGTCCACGACGCCGCGCCCGACGAAACCGCCTGCGAACAGGTCGCAGAACGCCGTTGGTAGGCTCTCGATCCCCAACCGAACACTCGCGACGGCGCGCAGGGTGGCCTTGTCGTCCATGTCCGCGGCGAACTGCTCGAGTCCGCCTGCGCGCCGGGATAGTCGGTGACCGAGAATCCTTTCAGGCTCAGTCGCTTCCGGATCAGAAGTGAGGTGTCGTGCAGGACCGGGGGATGGTCGCTACCCCCCACCCGTCCGGCAAGGACCGCGGTGCCGTTCTCACGCAGCGCGGACAGGGCCACGGTCAGGTGCTGGCCGCCCACCGAGTCGAGGTGGAGGTCGATCCCGTCCGGAGCCAGGGCGCCGAGCTGGGCCGGAAGGATCGCCCCGTCGGTCCATGACCGCATCGACGCCGAGGGCTTCGGAGAGGAACGCGAGCCGTTCCGCTCCACTCGCGCTGGCGATGACTCGTGCACCGAGGCGCTGGGCGATCTGCACGGCGCAGGTGCCCACTCCACCGGCGGCCGCCGAGATCCACACGGTCTGGCCGGGACTCAGCCTCCCCACGCTGACCAGCCCGACCCACGCGGTGCGGCCGACGTGGCCGAGGATGGTCAGGTGACTCAGCGGGTCACTGTCCGGGTCGATGCGACGCAGGCTACCTCCCGGGACCTGCGCACAGGTCATCCACGGAAGTGACCCGACCACGGTGTCCCCGGGCGAGAGGTACCGATGGGCCGACGCGGTGACCACCGCCACGGCGTCGCTCTCCGGAGTGTCGCCGACGCCGATGGCCGGCCCGAAGGTCGTCGACCTGCCCGTGCCGAGCCTGGACCTCGAGGCCGGCGTTCAGGCCGAACATGCTGGCCCGAACCCGGACCTGGCCGTCCTCGAGTGCGGTCTCCGGGACGCCGTCGACGACATCGAAATCTTCGGGTCTGGGGGCCGCGCTGGGCGCAGACTTCAGGACGACACGGCGAGGCGGAAGGCAAGGCGCGGTCACAATTTGACTTTCTCATGCGGAGCGGAGCGATCCTTCACTGTACGCGACAGGTTGCCGCCAGACGACCTACGGGGCAGCGGCTTGACCCCGTTGCGTGCTTCTTGTTAACTCTGGAATTCACAGTAGACAATGCATAGAGAGCGTCGTGTCGTGGGCTGGGGATGCTTCCTCGCATCGCGATCGCAGACGGTGCTGCGGAGAAGAGTCGAGGTGTGGCGTGAGCGCCGAGGCAGCGGGCACGCCGCCACGAGGAACCCTGCGCCTGCTCGCGGACCCCCGGTTCGGGACCTTCTTCTGGGGCAAGCTGTTCTGGGCCACGGGAATCTGGATCCACGGCATCGTCGGCGCCATCGTCGTCTACGACGCTACCCGCTCGACCCTCCTCGTCGGCGCTGTCGGCGCTGCCCAGTTCGGGCCGCAGCTGCTCCTTTCGCCGATGGCCGGCAAGCTGGCCGACCGGAACGGCGCCAAGGCCCAGATCATCGTCGGAGATTCGCTGTGTGCCCTCGGCTCGGGTGCCGTCGGCCTGTGGCTGCTGGCCGTCGACGATGCCGGGCGGAGTCACGTCGCGTGGGGAGTCGGGCTCTCGTCGTTGATCGTGGGAGTCGGCCTGGCCATCGGCGGTCCGGCCGGCCAGTCGATCGTCCCGTCGCTGCTGCGCCGTGGTGAGCTGGCGACCGGGATCGAGCTGAACACGTTGCCCATGACCCTTTCGCGGGTCGCCGGCCCGGCCATCGGGGCGTTCCTTCGGCGTACGCGGGTGCGGGAGCTGCTTTCTGCGTCGCTGCTGCGGCCAGTGCGACCTTCGTCGCCATGCTGGTGTGGATCAGGGTGCCTGTGCGGGAGGATGAGCAGACCAAGCGCGACTTCCGCGTTCGCGCAGCCCTGCACTTCATCCGCACCGATGGCGCCCTGGTCGCCCTCCTGGTCGGGGTCGCGGCTGTCGGCGTCGCGGCCGACCCGAGCACGACCCTGGCGCCTGCGATGGTCGAGGTCCTCGACGGTGACGCAACCTGGGTGGGCCAGCTCACCGCAGCCTTCGGAGCTGGAGCGGCACTCGGGTTCTTCCTGATGCCGTCCCTGCGGCACCGCGTCGACCTACCTCGACTCCCGGGCCTGGGTCTGGTCCTCGATGGGCGTGGGCCTGGGGGCCTCGGCCACGCTCCTGAGCCGGGCGGTGGTGGTCGGTGCCTTCGGCGTCGCCGGGGTCGGCATGACGATCGCGCTGACGAGCTTGAGCACGCAGATCCACCTACGGACGCCCGACGCTCTGCGCGGACGTGTCATGGCGATCTGGATGGCCGGATTCCTGGGTGCCCGACCGGTGGCGGCGCTCATCTCCGGCTTGATGTCGGATGCGGTCTCCGTGGGGAGCGCACTGCTGCTCACCGTGGCGGTGGTGCTGGTCGCCGCGTGGCTGTGCCGGCCGAGGGTCGTCGGCCGGCACGATGCGCCGGCGGGTAGGCGGGCGGGACCCCTACGGCACGAGCGCCTGGGTGAGCCCGGCGAACCGGTCGAAGGCGTCTCGGTACTCGCGATCCAGTCGGTCCACCACGTCGGCCACGGGCTCGATGGCGCGAATCGTCTGCAAGCCCTGGCCAGCGGCCCAGATGTCGCGCCACTTCTTGTTCCCGGCACCGTACCTGCGCTCCGACGGTGCCACGAGGTTGTCGGGGTCCAGCCCGTTGGCGATGAGACTCGGTCGCAACCACGAAGCATCGGTGCCCGTGACTCCCGAGCTCACGATCAGGTCCTCGGGCCCGTGGTCGACGATCATCTGCTTGTAGGCGTCCGGGGCCATGCTCTTGTTGGTCACGAGGAATCGCGTGCCCATGTAGACGAGGTCGGCACCGGACGCGATCGCTCCAGCGACCCCGTAACCGTCCGTGATTCCACCTCCCACGGTGACGATGCCGTCAAAGACTCACGCACCGCGGAGATGAACGCGAAAGGGGACAGGTGGCCGGTGTGGCCGCCCGCTCCACTCGAGATGCAGGCGAGGCCGTCGACCCCGAGCCGTGCTGCCTTGTGAGCGAGCTCCAGATTGACGACGTCTGCGATCACAAGGCCGCCATAGCCCTTGACGACATCCATGACCGGTGCCGGGGACCCGAGTGCCGTGATCACGATCGGGGGCTTGTGCTGGGCGAGCACCTCGAGGTCGCCCGCCAGTCGAGGACTCGAGCTGTGGGTCACCAGGTTCAGGGCCCACGGTGCGACCGGCGTGGATGGGCTCGTGGCTGCGGCGTCGTGGACGCCTGCGGCAATGGTGGTCATCCACGCGTCCAGGTCGTCACTGGTGCGGCAGTTGGGTGAGGGGAACGCGCCGACCACGCCGGAGCGAGCAGCGGCAACCACGAGCTCGGGACCTGACACCAGGAACATCGGCGCCGACACGATCGGTAGGCGGGTGGGAAACGGGAAGCGCGATGTCATGGCGGTCGCCCTGCCTCTACTCGGGTCCGGCCTGCAGCAGCCTGACTTTGAAATACGAAGGATAAGCAAAAGCGTAGCATGGGCCACATTGGTCGTCCGTCTGCAAGCCGCCAGCCCTGACGCCCCCGGCTGCAAGCCATATCACCGCACACGAGTGCTGATCGGCGACGGCGAGGGAGTCTAGGCTGACTTGTGAATACAGAGTGATAGCCTTCACCAATCGTTCGACTGACAAGGGGCCTCGATGAGCCAGGACATCTACGTACTCGGCGGCGCGCAGACGGATTTCGCTCGCAATTGGACCGCGGAAGGGCTCGGCCTCGTCGACATGCTGGCCGAGGTGCTGCCGGCGGCGTTCCGGGATGCCAGGCTCGACCCCTCCGAGGTGGGCTCGGTGCATGTGGGCAATCTCGCAGGCGAGCTGTTCGCGGGGCAGGCCCAGCTGGGGGGCATGGTCGCCGCGGTCGAACCGGGGCTCGTAGGGGTGCCGTCCACCCGGCACGAGGCGGCCTGCGCGTCGGGCAGCACGGCACTGGTCGCGGCCACAGCCGACATTGCAGCGGGACGACACGACGTCACGCTCGTGGTCGGTATCGAGCTGATGCGCAATGCGTCCGCGAAGCAAGCGGCGGACAACCTCGCCAGCGCGGCTTGGGTGGGCCGTGAAGCACAGTCCGCGCAGTATGTGTGGCCGGCGCTGTTCGCAGACGTCGCAGCCGAGTACGACCGGAGATACGGGCTCGATCACGCGGTGTTGGGACGGTTCGCCGAGATCGCGTTCAGCAACGGTGCGGCCAACCCGTTGGCCCAGACCCGCGACTGGACGTTCCCGGCCGGCTCCTTCGACGAGGACGACGAGGCCAACCCACAGGTTGAGGGCAGCCTGCGCAAGACGGACTGTGGTCGCATCACCGATGGTGCTGCCGCCCTCCTGATCGCCGGACGGGAGTACGCGACCTCCTGGGCATCCGCGCACGGCATGGAGCTCGAGGACCTGGCAGTCATCAGCGGATACGGGCATCGCACCGACACGTTGCTCCTCGCCGACAAGTTTGCGTCTTCCGCAGGTGGCGAGCACATGTTTCCCAGCTGCATGCGACGATCCAGGATGCCTACGCCCGGGCCGGCATCAAGGGCATCGATGACATCGACGCCGTCGAGATGCACGACTGCTTCACGATCACCGGACTGGTCACCCTCGAGCACCTGGGGGTCGTGTCGGGCGGAGAAGGCGGCCGCGTGATCATGGACGGAACCATCGAGCGTGGCGGGCGGCTGCCCGTCAACCCCGGTGGCGGACTCCTGTCGGCGGGCCACCCCGTCGGCGCGACCGGTGTGCGCATGGTGCTCGATGCCTGCAGACAAGTCACCGGCAAGGCTGGAGAGCAGCAGGTCGAAGCGGCACGGCGCGTGCTGACCGTCAACGTCGGTGGCTCGTTCACGACCGCCGTGTCCTTCGTCGTCGAGCGAGGTCGCGTCGGCTGACCCTGCGGCATCAGGTCGAAGCAGGTCGCCTTACTGGTCAGCGAATACCCGAACGCTTGTGACGCCGGACGTGAGATCGGGCTCTCGGGTGCGCCCATGAGTTGGAGAAGCACAATGAGCGAAGTCCAGGACGACTGGACAGCCCCAGGCGCGCATGAGGTGTCGCCCGGTGTCTGGCGCATCCCACTTCCCCTCCCTGACGACGGGTTGCGGGCGGTCAACGTGTATGTCGTCGCCGACGGTGACCGGGTGGTCATGATCGATGCGGGCTGGGCGCTCCAGGAGAGCCTGCAGTTGCTGGCGTCGTCTCTGCGCGAGGTCGGCTATGGCTTGGGCGAGATCTCACAGTTCCTGGTCACCCACGCACACCGCGACCACTACACCCAGGCGGTGACTGTCCGCCGGCAATGGGGTACCCAAGTTGGCCTGGGCGAGCACGAGCAGCCTTGGGTCGAGCTGATCTGGCCCGGTAGCGCCCCGACCGAGCCCTCGCACCTGCGACGGTTGACCGCTGCCGGAGCGGATGAGCTGGCACACCTTCTGAGGAACATGCCGCGCGAGGAGCACGACCCGGACGACTGGGAGGCCCCAGACGCCTGGATCGCTGATGGGACCCGGTTCACCCTGGCATCCAGAAGCCTCCTGGCGAAGCACACCCCCGGTCATACGCGCGGCCACCTGCTATTTCACGACTCCGCCGCGGGTCTGCTGTTCGCAGGCGACCACGTGCTGCCGCACATCACCCCCTCGAACGGGTTCCGCCACACTCCCCGCTGGCGGACTTCTTGTCCTCTCTGCACTTGGTCAGGGCGATGCCGGATGCGGTTCTGCTGCCGGCGCACGGCCCCCCACCCAGAGCGTGCATGCCCGCGTCGACGAGCTTCTGAACCATCATGAGCGGCGGCTCGATGCCACCCTTTCAGCGATTGACGCAGGCGCGGACACGGCGTTCGAGGTGGCCGCCAGGCTCGGATGGACACGTCGGAAGACGGCATTGACCGACCTGGACCCGTTCAACCAGATGTTGGCGATCCTCGAGACGGCTGCGCACCTCGACGTCCTCGCCGAGCGGGGGCACATCCATCGTGCCGAGGTCGGCGGCAGGACTTTCTACTCATCTCGTTCAGGCTAATACGGTGCATTCACACAGCACGTGGGAGGAAGAAGCAGTGCGCGTCTTTCAAGGCATCGAAGAGCTGGAGAGTGCGGTCGGCACTCATCTTGGATACTCCGGCTGGCACGCCGTCACCCAGAGGCAGATCGACACCTTCGCGGAAGCCACCGGTGACCACCAGTGGATCCATGTGGACCCGCAAAGGGCGGCCCGTGGCCAGTTCGGTACCACGATCGCCCATGGCTACCTGACGCTGTCGGTGGTGCCGATGCTCGTCCGGCAGGTCTATGACGTGCAGGGACTGAAGATGGGCATCAACTACGGTGCCAACAAGATCCGATTCCCGGCGCCGGTGCTGGTGGGCACCAACGTGAGGGCCGGTGTCGAGTTGCGTGCACTGACACCTGGTATCGGCGGCTACCGGGCCACCAGCACGGTCATTGTCGAGTCCGACTGCGGAGACAAACCGGTCTGTGTGGTCGAGACGCTCAGCCTTCTGGTGCCGTGACGGCCACTCGGGCTGTGGAATGCGCGACGCCCGACCCGTCCGCTCGCGCCGCCCTCTAAGAAGGACCTTGGGGACGGCAACTCAGAGGCTTTGCGGCTGCTCGGCCTGGATCCATTCTCGCTCCCTGCAGACACACTCCATAGCTCCAACGCCAGTGACTGCCGTGCGTCCGTCACCAACCCGCACGAGCCGGCCAAGGACTAGTGGGGCTGATCGGGACTGTCCGCTGAACGGTGTTTCTGGCTCGACACGCCGACGCAGGTCGGCGCGGAAGGCTTGGTCCACTGTGACCGAGACACTCAATGGCATGAGCTCGATGCCCAAGCAGGCGCGCAAGGCCGCGAAGCCGGGTCAGGCCGAGCGGGAGGGCGGTGCGTGAGCTGCTCAGGGCCGCTCGCGCCGGGGGTGAGGACCTGACCGGCCTAGGACGGGCTGCTCAAGTCGATCACCAAGACGGTGCTCGAGTCGGCCCTTGAGGAGGAGGTAACCGAGCACCTGGGACAAGAGAAGCACCAGCCGCGGGCTGGACCCCAAGGGCCTGGGACAGGCACGATGGATCACCCGGTGGAAGCCGGCACTGAACGCGTTCGCCATCACCTTCGCCGACCGCATGCCGGCCGCGGAGAACCTCTCGGAAACCAAGTGCCAGAAACACTGCGGATCCTGTCGGATCGCCGGGACACGCTGACCAGGAGGCGGGTCCAGATCGTCGACCGGCTCCAGGCCCTGGTCGCGGAACTCCTTCCGGGGCAGGCGAAGAAGGACATCACCACCGGACAGGCGAAGGCGATGCTCGCGTCGGTCCGCCCGCGCGACATCGCCGGGAAGATCCTTCGCCGCAGCGCCGCCGAGGAACTGGCCGAGCTCAAGGCGATGGTCCTGGCCCGCGGCTTCACGCTCATGGACCTGCACGGGGTCGGGCCCGTCGTGGCCGCCCGGACGGCCGGAAGGACGACCCGCTGTATCGGATCCGGAACATCCTGCACGCCGGCGCCGAGCACCTGACCGAGCGCCAACAGGGCCGGCTCGCGGCCGCGATCGCCGCGGACGGGCGCTACGACGAGGTGTGGGTCGCCTACCAGTGCGCCCAGCAGGTCCGCTCCGCCTACCACCAGGCCAGCCACGCGGCAGGTCGCGCGGTCGCAGAGAGGATCCTCGACAGCTTCCCCTCATGCCCCATTCCAGAGATCGCGCGGCTCGGGCGGACACTGGCCCAGTGGCGCGAGGCGTTCCTGGCGTACTTCAGCACCGGTGGCGCGAACAACGGCGGCACCGAAGCGGTCATTATCTGGAGCCCACAGCAACGTGTCATCGATGTAGCTCACGGGGCCAATCGGGTGCGTCGGCGACACGTTATCTGGAGTATGTCCTCGACGGGACGACAGCGAATCTCGTTGTCATTGCTGGCCTTTCCCTTGGGCAGTCGGGCACCTGGGTTACGTCGTGGACATGTGTCCGACGCAGACATGCAGGTCAGGCGCCGTTTCCCGCGGCAAGCTCCAGATAACCATCAACGGCCTGATCGAGGTGCACCGTAGGTCGCCCGCGGCTTCCGCAACCTCGAGAACTACAGGCTGCGGATGCTCCTCATCGCAGGAGGCCTGAACCTATGACCCCACACTTATCTGGGAAGAGCCCAGAAACGACGCTACCCGGCCACGGTGCCCCAGCGAACCCCCACCCGGGTTCGGCCCCCCAGATCGCGCGCCGCCGCGCCGGAGCCGTCAAGGTGCAGCGCCCCACCGGACGAACGACCTTGACGGCGACAAGCGCCGGCGCACACTCGAAAGAGCCGACCCCGGCCCCTTGACGACAGAGGGGAGCCGGAGTGACGCGCTCATGGCCCGCCTGTCGTGAAGGGTTGGCGCACATCTCACGAGCGCCGTGATGACCGACTGGCTACGGGAGGCGTCGATTGTCTGTGTCGAATTCGTGTCGAAGTCCCTCGTGCTGAGACGTTTGCGCAGGTCATCCCTGTAGGAGCGGGGCCGTGTCAAGAGCGTTTGGAGGTTGTTTCTGGCCGGCCCGGCACCGTTGCGGGCATGACTGGATGGGCGTCGGGGTCAAGGCTCGAGCGGAGCTCGACCGCGTAGCGGCCGAAGGGCCTTGGGGCCGGCGCCCGGCGAGTCGACAATGTTGGGACGGTGGGCACGCCGCCGGGAAGTTGTCGTTCTGGCTTTGTTCGTCCACCTCGCGCGGTGCGGAATCCGAATGGGATTGTGTTGCCTCGTCAGTGTTGATGCGGTTCGGGAGGGGACAGCCCAGCATGGGTGTCAGTCATCCCTTCGCCAGATCCCCCACGCGTTGGGGGTGGCATGACGTGCTGCGTGGAGTCTTGGCCGGTGTGGTCAATCAAACGGGCGACCGCGCCGAAGCCTGCCGGGGGTCATGACCTGCACGACCGAGCACCGACCAAGAAGTGCGAAGGCGCGTCATGGCCGCGCCCGGGCGACGGCCCGAGCCGGGGCCCTTGTCGAGGGCACGGACCTGCCCGTCGCGCAGCGCGTAGTAGACGTGCTCGACCTGTCGGCGGGCTGCCGCGACCGCGCCGATGTTCTTGCCGCGGCGATCGGCGACCCGAATCTTGACCGGCCCGACCCCGGTGTGCGGGCCGACTCGCTTGACCGACTCGATCGCGGCCCACCGGACCAGCCGGGAGCCCTGCTTGGTGATCCGGCCGCGGCGCACGTGGGTGTCGGACTCGTGGTGCTTGGGGGTGAGCCCGGCCCACGAGGCCAGCTGCGCCGCGGACCTGAACCGGGTCACGTCGCCGATCTCGGCGACGAACACCGCCGCGAGCACCGGCCCGATCCCCGGGATGGTCTGCACCGCCCGGTAGCCCGGGTCCGCGACCAGCCTTCCGCGGGCGAGGCGGGCGAACACGTCGATCTCCTGGTCGAGGCCCTCGATCAGCCGCTGCAGCGACTGGATCCGCGCCACGTACGGCGCCGGCGCGGCCACCGCGGCCAGCAGCTCCAGGCCGCGGTCGCTGAACAGGTCGCTCATCGGTACCTGCACGCCGAGCTTGGCCAGCACCGCGTGCACCTGTTCTTGGCACCCCGTGCGGAGCGCGACCAGCTTGGCCCGGTGCCGGACCAGCTCACGCAGCTCCCGCGTGGCCGGCGGCGCGATCCACGCCTCCGGCAGCCGGCCCATCCGCAACAGATCCGCCAGGTCCGTGGCGTCCCGTACGTCGTTCTTCACCCGCCGGTACTCGAACCCCTTCACCCCCAGCGGGTGCGCCAGATGCACGACCGCTCCGGCGTCCTGGAGCGCGTCGACGGCCCAGTACCAGCCGTACGTCGCCTCCAGCACCACCTCCGGCGCCTCGCCCGCGCGCGACCATCACCCGGCCCAGCGAGTCGACGTCGTTGCTGATCCGCACTACCTCCAACGCCTCGCCGGTGTCGGTGGTGCGCACGATCACCGATCTCCTGCGGTGCAGATCGATCCCGACGAACTGTCGACCGTCATACTCAGACATGAGGGGCCTCCTCGAATCCGATGGGATATGAGCACCTCCCAGCGTCCTCCGCTGGAAGGAAACCCACGAGGAGCGGAGGCCCCGCTCCTACATCGCATCAACGGCGTGCCCGCGTCGGGCTGTAAATCCGTAGCGAAAGTTGGGAGGTCCGAATCCTCCACTTGCCACCCAGTGCCCCGAGGGGCTGACTGCCGGAGACGCCGCACTCCTCTAGCACAAGGCTGGCCCTGCTGCGCCGCGGTCCGGCGTGAGCGGGCCGAACGCGCTGCGCCTAATCTCCGTCTTGTGCGGCGGCGGTCGGCGACGTCTCGTGCCTCGGGGATAACCCTGTGCGTCAGGATCGGGTGAGACAGGTCGGTGATTTCCTTCCCTCTGCACGGGGCGAGATTGGTTGAGCATGATGACGATGACGATGGCGGACCTGCGCTCGGTTGATGATGGGGGCATGGGTCCTCGAGCTGAGCGTCCGAAGCGGCGTACGTTCACGCAGGAGTACAAGGACGCGATCCTGGCCGAGTACGACGCGGCGGAGCGGGGCCAGCGGGGCGCGATCTTGCGTCGGGAGGGCTTGTACTCCTCGCACTTGATCGACTGGCGACGCTCGCGTGAGGCGGCCCCGGGCGAGCCTGTGCCCGGGCGGCGGGGGAAGGATCCGCGGGACGCGCAGATCGAGGCGTTGACGGCGCGGGCGGCGAAGGCCGAGGCCGAGCTGGCCCGGACGCGGGCGGCGTTGGACCTGGTGGGAAAAGCACACGCGCTCTTGGAGACGCTCTCCGAGAGCGCGGACACGCCGCCGCGGTCGAGCAGGTGATCAACCCGCTCGTGGTCGACCTCGCGGCGCACACCTCGACGGCGCAGGCGTGCCGGTTGCTGGGCCGTTCGAGGGCGGGGCACTACCGCTCGCTGCAGCCGATCAGACCAGCGCGTGAGCGCGGGCCGCGGCCGGCGCCGTGCAACGCGCTGACCGCGGCCGAACGGGCGCACGTGCTGGCGGTGCTGACCAGTGACCGGTTCGTCGACAAGTCCGTGGCGCAGGTGTGGGCGACGCTGCTCGACGAGGGCACCTACCTGTGCTCGATGTCCACGATGTACCGGATCCTGCGCGCGAACGATGCTGCGGGAGAGCGCCGTTCGCAGGCGACCCACCCGCCGCGGACGATCCCGGAGCTGGTCGCGACGAAGCCGGGGCAGGTCTGGTCGTGGGACATCACCAAGCTGCGCGGCCCGGCCCGCGGGGTGTACTACGACCTGTACGTCGTGCTCGACATCTTCTCCCGGTACGTCGTCGCGCTGGACCATCGCGGCGAGGGAGGACTCAGACCTGGCCAAGGAGATGCTCGAGGAGGCGATGGGGACCCACGGCGTGCCGGACGTGGTCCACGCCGACCGGGGCACCTCGATGACCTCCAAGCCCGTCGCGCAGCTGCTGGTCGACCTGGGCGTGACCCGCTCCCACTCCCGGCCGCGGGTGTCCAACGACAACCCGTACAGCGAGGCCGCGTTCAAGACCCTCAAGTACGCGCCCGGTCTTCCCCGAGACCTTCGGCTCGCTGGCCGACGCCCGCGCGTTCGGCGAGGCGTTCTTCGGCTACTACAACCACGAGCACCGCCACTCCGGGATCGGGCTGCACACCCCGGCCTCGGTCCACTACGGCACCGCCCGCGACGTCCGGGCGCTGCGCCAGGCAGACCCTCGACGCCGCCTACGCAGCCCGACCCGAACGGTTCGGCCACCGCCGACCCGAACCGCCGAAACTGCCCACCGAGGCCTGGATCAACCAGCCCTCACGAGAGGCGCTCATACAGAGCGCCTGACAGACCCGCTGTCTCATCCGCCTTGACAGGTTCCGTAACGCTGACGCTGTTCGCAATGGTGGGTCGCGGCGTGCCAGCCAGACCCCGGGCGGACATGTGATCGGAGCTGTCAGCATCAACGATCGAGAGCCTGCTTGGCTTCGTCTCACTCTTAGTCTCAACCCACTACATCCCTCTGGTGCGCCCAAGGTGCGCCGGGTCCGAGCTCGAGCGTGTCAATGGCCAAGTTGAAGTCCCCGCTGGTGGCCAGGTGAAGTCCCCACCCTCTGCGGGTTGTTCAGCTTCTTGGTGCCTCCACCTCCTTGGCGGGTTCGGGCCTGGCGCATGCGGTAGGACTCGCCGTGGTGACGACGACGGTGGCGTGGTGCAGGAGCCGGTCGAGGATGCTGACGGCGGTGGTGTGTTCGGGCAGGAACCGGCCCCATTGCTCGAACGGCCAGTGTGAGGCGATGGCCGAGGGAGCGGCGTTCGTAGGCGGCGGCGACGAGCCGGAACAGCAGTTGGGTGCCGGTGTCGTCGAGCGGGGCGAAGCCGACCTCGTCGAGGATGATCAGGTCGTTCGCGCAGCAGGGTGTCGATGATCTTGCCGACGGTGTTGTCGGCCAGGCCGCGGTAGAGGGTCTCGACGAGGTCGGCGGCGGTGAAGTAGCGGACCTTGTGCCCGGCGTTGACGGCGGCGTGCCCGAGCGCGATCAGGGTGTGGGACTTGCCGGTGCCGGCCGGGCCGATCAGGCGCCAGGTTCTCCTTGCGGCCGATCCACTCCAGGGAGGCCAGGTAGGCGAAGGTCGGCGGCCGGGATCGAGGAGGCGGCGAGGTCGAACTCGTCGAGCGTCTTGAGCACGGGGAACCCGGCGGCCTTGAGCCGGGCTCGCGGCGTTGGAGGCGTCGCGGGCGGCGATCTCGGCCTCGACCAGGGTGCGCAGCACCTCCTCGGGGGTCCAGCGTTGGGTCTTGGCGGTGAGCAGCAGCTCGGGGGCGAGCTGGCGCATCGCGGCCAGCTTGAGCCGGCGCAGCCCGGCGTCGAGGTCGGCCGGCAGGGCGGGCGCGGTCGTGGCGCTCATGACGACACCGCTGTCACCCGTCGTGGCGATCCGTCGTGCTGTCAGTGGGTCCGCCTGTCATGGTGCTGCGCCGGTGGGCGCGTAGTCGGCCAGGGACCGGCCGCGGCGTGGGCAGGTCGATGCACCAGGGCGTCCCCGGCCGGGCGGGGCTGCGGGCGTGCCGGCGCCGGCGGCGAGGATGGAGCGCACGTCGGCGGCGCGCCACCGGCCGAACGCGACCGCCCGCTCGAGCGCGGCGACGCAGCGCCTCGGTCGCCGTGCGCGGCGGCGAGCGTGTTCAGCTCGGCCAGCTCCGGCCCGAGCCGGGTGTGCCCCGCCGCGGCGGCGCCGGCGATGAACGCCTCCGCGGCCGGGCCGAGCGCGCAGAACTGCTTTCTCCGCAGCGGTTTTCGGGCGGATCGCCCGCGCGCGGGCGCGGGCCTGGGCCCGCCGTAGTGCTCGTCGAGGATCGAGGCCTCGCCCGGGGCCGACGAGCGCGTGCTCGGCGAGATCTCCCCGGTGCGGCGTCGAGTGATCAGCACGCGCGGCCCGTCGACCGGCGACCGCCACGCTGGCTCCCGACCAGCCGGGTCGGCACCGAGTAGCGGGCCGAGCCGAGCCGGATCGCACGACAGCCTGTCGACCTTGCGGGTCACCGCGCCGGCGCCGATCGCGGGCCGCAGCGACGGCAGCGCGGTCAGCAGCTCCCGCTCGGTGGCCAGCCGCTCGGCCGGGACCGCGCCGATCTCCGAGTGCACCGCGGCGTTGACCTCGGCGCACCACGCCGCGGCGCGCGCTCGTTCGCGGCCGGCAGGTCCGCCAGCACCCTGCCGCCGCAGACGCGTCCACGGCCTGCCGGGCACTCGAGCAGCGGGGTGCAGCAGGTCGTCCTTGCCGTACCCGACCAGGTTCTCCACGATCCCCTTGGACTGCGGGTCGGCCGCCTCGCAGAAGTCCGGGCCGGAACCCGTATTCTCTGAACTGGATCGATTCTTCCTGATTTGCCCGATTCATGGCCAGTGGCGTTGCTGAGCACGGCTGGAGTCGGGGTGGGCAGCCGATTGGCGCACGGGTCCGGCGCGGTGTGGGCGTCGATCTGGGTGAGCTTGTCCTCGGCGCCGGCGAGGCTGACCTGGAGTCCTTCGACCTCGCCGAGCCAGCCTTCGCGTTCGGCTTCGGCGATGCGGGCGTGCAGGTTGTCGCGGATCTCGACGAGGCGGGCGCGCTGGGCGGGGTCGGGCCACAGCATTGAGCAGCGGACGCAGGCGTGCTCGTGGATGCAGGGGGTCCCGAACGCGCGGCCGCAGGTGCCGATGGAGACCTTGCGGCGTTCGAAGTGGCCGAGGAACTCCTGCCATTCCTCGTCGGTCGGGGTGCGGTATTCCTCGGTGGGCCGCAGCGCGCGGCGGCGGGCGAGGAACGCCAGGTGGGCCTGGATCGCCTCGTCGGGGTAGACGGCCTTGTAGCCCATGGTGACGTTGATGTCGCGGTGGCCGGCGATGACCTGGGCGATGTGCGGCGGCAGCCCGTTGAGGATCGCGTCGGTGATGAACAGCCGGCGGAAGTCGTGCGGGGTGAAGCGCAGCGGCTGGCCGGTGGCAGGGTCGGTCAGGCCGGTGCGGGCGAGCGCCTCGTTGAGCAGGTCGCGGATCGTGCCGGTGCGGGATCGCCCGGTTCTCGGTGCCGACGCGGCGCTGGAACAGCAGCGGCAGCGGTGGCGGACCAGGAGCGTTCGCGGGGGTCGTAGGCGGCGACCAGCGGGATCGCGCCGTCGCGGCCGCGGACCGGGCGATGATCGCGGCTGAGCACGTCGGCCAGTTCGGGGCTGACCACGCAGCGAGCCGTTCGGCGTCGGTCTTGGACGGGGCGATCTGCAGCAGCGGCACGACCTCGCCGGTGCCCGGCAGCCGGTACTGGACCAGGCTGTGGTGGGACAGCTCGGTCAGCTCCTCGATCCGGATGCCGGTGGCCCGCAGGATCTCCACGACGGCGAAGGCCCAGAAGGCGTGGTCCTCCTCGCGCCCCAGGTCGCGGCGCTGGCCGGTGGCCGGGTCCTCGGCCCAGACCTTGGTCGATGCCGAGCGTGTCGGTGCGAGGCGGATCAGGGTCTGTCCTGCCGCGGAGAAGGTGCTGCCGGGTGCTGCCTGGCGGGCCTGCTCGAGCCGTTCGGCGGTGTCCTTGCGGTGCCGGTCCACCGAAGCGACCAGGGCGGGCAGGACGGGCAGCCGCTCGCGGGTGCGGGCGTCCATGCGGGCTTTGCGGTGCCGCTTGTCCTTGCGGCGGTTGATCTCCTCTGCGCCGATCGGGCACGGCGCGACCCAGGGCGCCCAGCGGGCCGGGTCCTCCACCGCCCAGTGCGCCAGGTCGAGGTAGAACGCGCGGACCGGGGTGAGGCATTCGCGGTAGTTGATCCGCGGCACGTGGGTCGTGGCTCGTGCGCCCGTCGGTGCCCTTGGTGGTCTTGATCGACGGTCCGCAGCCGCTGCTTCCACGCGGTAGCGACCTCGGCCGGCAGGTGCAAGCTGTCGATCCCGGGGTGGTGGCGTTCCAGGTCGGCCCAGAACAGCCCGCCAAGGAAGTTGGCCAGCGACTGCAGGCTGGTGTAGTCCAGCGCGGGCTGCCGCTCACGCAGGTAGTCCACGAGCAGGTCGCGCACCGGGCGGCAGGCCAGGCCGAACCGGTCGATCATCTCTTCCGGGGTGCGCTGCCCGGCGGTGCGGGCCTCGCGGAGGGTCGCCGGGGCGTCGGGGCCGAACCCGGCCAGCTCGTGGATCGCCCGGTAGAACAGGTGAGTACTCCCGACGGAATCACGCCGCACCTGAGCCTCGAGCTCGAGCAGCTCGAGCACGTCACTGGGCGTGATGTCCGCGATGGCGCCGCCCTTGCTGGCCAGGACCAGCGCGGCACGGTAGCCCGTGCGGGTCGCCGCGGCGGCAGCGAGAGCCTGTCAAGTTTTTGTGTAAGTGGGTGATTCGGGTTGGGTTTAGAGGTGGGCGGTGACGCGTTCGGGGTAGACGAGGGCGAGCTCGCTCAGGGCGGCTTTCCAGCCTTGGGTGACGGCGCCCTCGACGAGGCGGGCGGAGGCCTTGCGTTGGCCGTGCGGGATCTTGTCGGCGGTCTCCTTGGCGCGTTCTCGGGCGCGTTTGTCCTCGATGTTCAGATCGCCAGCCAGAGCAGCTTGACCGCGGCGTCGTCGTTGGGGAAGTGGCCGCGGTTCTTGATGATCTTGCGGCAGCTGGTAGTTCAGCGATCTCGATGCGTTGGTGGTGTAGATGACCTTGCGCAGCGCGGGCCCGAACGCCAGGAACGGGGTGAACCGGTCCCAGGCGTGCTCCCAGGTCGCCGTCGGTGGCCGGGTACTTCTTGCCCAGGTCGGAGTCGGCGAAGGTCGCCAGCGCGGTCAGCGCGGCGTCCTCGCGTCGAGCGCGGTGTAGATCGGCTCGCAGCGCGGCAGCGACGGCCTTGCGGTCGCCGTAGGACACGAACCGCATCGAGGCCCGGATCAGGTGCACGACGCAGGTCTGCACGGTGGCGTGCGGCCAGGTGGCCTCGATCGCCTCGGGCAGCCCGGTCAGCCCGTCGCAGCAGACGATCAGCACGTCCTTGACGCCGCGGTTGGCGCAGCTCGGCGCAGACCCCGGCCCAGAACTTCGCGCCCTCGGTGGCCTGCACCCAGATCCCGAGCACGTGCTTGATCCCGTCCATGTCGACCCCGACCGCCATGTGCGCGGCCTTGTTGCTCACGTGCGCGCCGTCGCGGACCTTGACCACCAGCGCGTCGAGGTAGATCACCGGGTAGAACGCCTCCAGCGGGCGGGACTGCCAGGCCTTGACCTCCTCGAGGACCGCGTCGGTGACGTTGCTGATCGTCTCGTGGCGACAGCTCGGTGCCGAGCGTCGCGGCCAGGTGGTGCTGGATGTCGCGGACCGTCATCCCGCCGGCGTACAGGCTGATGATCATGTCCTCCAGCCCGCCCATCCGCCGGCGCGCCCTTGGGCACCAGCCGCGGAGGCGAACGTGCCAGTTGCGGTCCCGGGGCTGGTCCAGCCGCAGGTCGCCGACCTCGGTGCCCACCGTCTTCGGGCGTGGTGCCGTTGCGCGAGTTGCCCGGACCCGTGCCCGGCCCGGTCGCCGCGCTCGTAGCCCAGGTGATCGGTCAGCTCGGCGTCCATCCCGCGCTCCAGCACCGCCTTGAGCATCTCCGGCAGCAGCCCGCCCTGACCGGTCAATGTCAGCCCGTCCCGGTCGACCCGGGCCAGCAGCTGGTCGATCAGCTCATCGGAGAACAGCTCCTTACGAAGCGCGCGGGAGTCCGCAGCCGGCTCCAGGTCTGGGCGTGAGCCCCGGCGGCGCCTCGAGGTCCCGCGTCCTCTCGTCGTTGGTCTCCTGCTCGGTCCTGCTCATGATGAACTCCTTCAACATCAGCCACACCGCTTACACAGACCATTTGACACCCCCCCTCACGCGGGCCGGGACCGCGAGCGGGGTGCTCAACACCGCCCGTCAGGTCGGGGCTCGATGGGGGTGGCCGTGAGCGGCGCCGTCATCGCCCACGTGGCGGGCTTCATGGTCGGGCTGCGCACCAGCCTGGTCGCCCTGGCCGTCCTCGTCGCGGCCACCGCCGCGCTGAGCGTGCTGCTCCCGCGAGACCGGAAGGACCCCTCATGAGCACCGACCACGACGGCGACCCTCGTGTCGACCATGCCGCCGTGCCGTCCGGGACGAGCCGGCGCACCCTACTGTGCGGTGCCGTCGTCGGCGGCGCCCTGGCACTGACCGGGACCCAGGCCGCATGCTCGACCTCGACGTCCAGTTCGACGAACGGCTCGACCGCAGGTGCACCGCGCGCATCCAGCACCGCGGGGACAGTCTCCGCGAGCGAGAGCGCGGCCGAGTCCTCCGCGCCCGGGAACCGCCCGAGACCCCGGGTGCTCGTCGCGTACTTCTCCCGCCCGGGCGAGAACTACTACTACGGCGGCCGACGGGACCTCCCGGTGGGAAACACCGAGGTCCTCGCCCGGATGATCGCCCAACGCCTGCGCTGCGACATCCACCGCATCGAGGCGCTCGACCCCTACCCGCGCAGCTACGACGACACGGTCGCCCGCAACGTCCGCGAGCAGGACGCTGACGCCCGGCCCGGCATCGCCAACCGACTGCCGCCCATCCGCGACTACGACGTCGTCCTGCTCGGCAGCCCGATCTGGAACGTGCGGCCACCGATGATCATGCACACGTTCGTCGAGAGCCTCGACTTCACCGGCACCACCGTCCACCCGTTCACCACGCACGCCATGAGCGGCCTCGGCACCACCGAGCGCGAGTACGCGGCCGCCTGCCGCGGTGCCACCGTCGGTGAGGGCCTCGCAGTCAAGGGCGAAGAGGTCGCCGACGCCGATCGGGCCGTCACCGCGTGGCTCACCCGCATCAACCTTTCGAGAGGAACCCCGTCATGACCGAAACCCACGAGACCACCCGCCAGCCCCGCCGTCGACCCGGCGAGGGGGGTAACACCAGCCCCTCCCAGCGGCCCGGCCCCGCGCCTACGGTCGATCGCATGACGACATTGCAGCTGAACAACCAGGTCGAGATGCCCGCCCTCGGACTCGGGGTCTTCCAGACCCCACCGGAGGAGACAAGAGCCGCCGTCGAGGCGGCCCTGGCGACCGGCTACCGGCACATCGACACCGCCGCCGCCTACGGCAACGAGCGCGAGGTCGGCGAGGCCGTCCGCAGCTCCGGCGTCGCCCGCGAGGAGGTCTTCCTCGAGACGAAGATCTGGATCAGCGACTACGGCTACGACCAAACCCTGCACGGGTTCGACAAGAGCGCCGGCAAGCTCGGCGTCGAGCAGATCGACCTGCTCATCCTGCACCAGGCCCTCCCGTCCGAGTTCAACAAGACGCTCGAGGCGTACCGGGCGCTGGAGACCCTCCTCGCGGACGGCAAGGTCCGGGCCATCGGCGTCAGCAACTTCATGGTCGAGCACCTCACCGCGCTGCTCGAGAAGGCGACGGTCGTGCCCGCGGTCAACCAGATCGAGCTCCACCCCTACTTCCAGCAGCGCGAGGTCCAGGCGTTCGGCGCGCAGCACGGCATCCTCACCCAGGCCTGGTCACCGATCGGTGGCATCACCTTCTACCGCGACGGCAGCCACGGCAGCACCCTTCAGGACCCCGTCATCGGCGGCATCGCCGAGGCACACGACAAGACCCCGGCCCAGGTGATGCTGCGCTGGCACCTGCAGCAGGGACGCTCGGCGATCCCCAAGTCCACCAAGGCCCACCGCATCGCCGAGAACTTCGACGTCTTCGACTTCGACCTCACCACCGAGGAGCTCGCCGCCATCGACGCCCTGGACACCGGCCAGCGCGGCGGCCCCGAGCCGGCCGCCATCACCCTCGAGGCGTTCGGCCGCGACATCCCGGAGGCCTGACCCATGACCCAGACCAACCCTGCCCGCGTTGCCGTCATCACGGGTGCCTCCTCCGGCATCGGCGCCGCCACCGCCCGCGCGCTCAGCACCGACGGCTACCGCGTGGCGCTCCTGGCTCGCCGTCTGGATCGCATCACGGCCCTGGCCGACGAGCTCGGCGACGGGGCCATCGCCGTCCAAGCTGACGTCACCGACCGCGACAGCCTGCTCGCCGCCGCCGACCGCGTGAACAGCGAACTCGGTCCAGCCGACGTCCTGGTCAACAACGCCGGCGTCATGCTGCTCGGCCCCTTCGCCGCCGATCGGCGCGAGGACTACCGGCAGATGATCGAGGTCAACCTGCTCGGCGCGATCACCGCCACCGAGGTCTTCCTCGACCAGCTCAAGACCGCCGGCTCCAGCCCCAACGGCGCCGACATCGTCAACATCTCCTCCGTCGCCGGGCGCACCGCCCGGGCCGGCAACGGCGTCTACGCCGCCACCAAGTGGGGCATGAACGGCTGGTCGGAGTCGCTGCGCCAAGAGCTGCTCCCCGACGTGCGCGTCACCCTCATCGAGCCCGGTGTGGTCGCCACCGAGCTCCCGACCCACATCACCCACGAGGAGACCCGAGAGGGCGTCGGCAAGCTCTACGACCAGGCCGAGGTCACGGCCGAGGACATCGCCGAGGTCATCGCCTTCACCCTCAGCCGACCACGGCGCCTGGCCATCAACGAGATCCTGCTGCGCCCCGCCGGCCAGCTCTGAGCCGCACAGCCTTCCCACCCGAGAACAGGGAGAACAGCAATGCAGACACGCACTCTTGGCAACGACCGCCTCGAGGTCTCGGCCCTCGGCCTCGGCTGCATGGGCATGAGCCAGTCGTTCGGGCCGCGCCCCCCGCGGGAGCAGATGATCCCCTTCCTGCGCGCCGCGGTCGACCGCGGCGTGACCTTCTTCGACACCGCCGAGGTCTACGGCCCCTTCCACAACGAGGAGCTCGTCGGCGAGGCCCTCGAGCCGGTCCGCGACCAGGTCGTCCTCGCCACCAAGTTCGGCTTCGCCTTCGACGAGAACGGCGCCCAGACCGGCGTCACCAGCCGTCCCGAGAACATCCGCGCCGCGGTCGACGGGTCGCTGCGACGGCTGCGGACCGACACCATCGACCTGCTCTACCAGCACCGCGTCGACCCGGACGTCCCGATCGAGGAAGTGGCCGGCACCGTCAAGGAGCTCATCGACGCCGGCAAGGTGCGCCACTTCGGCATGTCCGAGGCCGGTGTCGAGACGATCCGCCGGGCCCACGCGGTGCAGCCGGTCACGGCCCTGCAGAGCGAGTACTCGCTCTTCTGGCGCGAGCCCGAGGAGGCGATCCTGCCCGCGCTCGAGGAGCTCGGCATTGGGTTCGTGCCGTTCAGCCCGCTCGGACGAGGCTTCCTGACCGGGCAGGTCACCGTAACCACCCAGTTCGGCGAGGGCGACATCCGCGCCTCCCTCCCACGCTTCGAACGGGAGGCCCTCGAAGCCAACCTCGCCCTCGTCGACCTCATCAAGACCGTCGCCGAGCGCAAGGGCGCCACCGTCGGTCAGGTCGCCCTTGCGTGGCTGCTCGCGCAGCAGCCGTGGATCGCCCCCATCCCGGGAACCCGGCGACTCGAGCGCCTCGACGAGAACCTCGCCGCGGCAGACCTCGAGCTCTCCCCGGAGGACCTGGCAGAGCTCGACCGTGCATCAGCGAGTGTGCAGGTCCAGGGCGCGCGTTACCCCGAGGCCATGCAGAAGATGATCGACCGCTGACGGTGCCTTCAGGCTTCGCCACGTCGTCTCCGTGACGGCGCGGCGAGGCCGCCCAACGCTCGGGAAGTCAACGCCAAGACGTCACTACAGACGCGCGATCATCGGCACGATCGCAACGTCCGATCATCGGCATTATGTGGGTGTTCGTTGTCAAGAGGCCTCGGTGCTGTCGAGGCCGGTGATCAGCCCTTGGAAGATCTCGGCTCGTCGGGTTTGGCCTTTGGCGCAGGCGTCCTGGTGTTGGGCCAGCAGGGTGGGCCGGAACTCGATGGTGGTCTGGAAGAACGTGCAGGACTCGCAGATGCTCTCGAACTGGCAGTCCATGGCGGTGGGGCGGATGCAGTAGCCGTTGCCGAGCATCCGGTGGTGCTCGCGGTTCAGGCGGGCCATGTTCGGTCCGAGGGCGTCGGCGGGTAGCGGGAGCACGATCTGCTGGCGGAATACGGCGTCCAGCACGGCGCTGTCAGCACGATCGTCGCCCACCGGCGGGCCTGCCGAAAGTTCGGGACGAAGAGGTCGCAGGTTCAAATCCTGTCACCCCGACCACACAAACCGCAGGTCAGCGACTTGCGACGGGCTGCGAGCCCATTCAAGTCGTACAGCAGTATTGCGCCGTACAGCAGCAGAGGTACAGCAGGCGGCCCCTGAGGCTGTCGCTCGAGGCGACGAAGCGCATGCATGGTTGAAGCTCGTCGGCTCTGGGCACCGGCTCTCCGACGGCCTGGCTCGAGTCACCGTCCGCGGAATCACCATCGGCGATGGAACGCTCATCGGCCACGGCAGCACCCTGACCACGCTCAACCACAGCCTGGATCCCGACAAACGCGCCGACATGGTGCCCGCACCGATCGTGATCGGTCGCAAGGTGTGGCTCGGTGCCGCAGTGACCGTCGTTCCCGGCGTCACGATCGGCGATGGAGCGATCATCGGCGCCGGCGCCGTCGTCACCAAAGACGTGCGAGCCCACACCATCACGGCAGGCATACCCGCCAAGGTCATCCGCGCGACCGGATTCGGCGACTCCGCGAGATGACAAACGCTTCCTCGAAGAGGACGCAGATCAAGACATGGGTGTCCGCTCATCGGCATCATGTCCGTGAAACGGCGGGCCAGCCGACACGCGAAGGAAAAGGTCCCACTACCGGGTGGGCCACATGGCTCAGGAGCACTCCTTGGGATTATCCCGGGTCTCAGCTTCCGCCGACCTCCTTGGGGTCGGCCATGCCGGTGATCTCCTCGGCGCGACGGTCGACGCCCGTCAGCAGGTAGTAGGTGGCGCCGGCGATCGCTGCGCCGACGATGGGGGCCACCCAGAAGGCCCAGAGCTGACCGGGTGCGCCGTTGCCGTTGAAGAACGCGACGGCGGTTGAGCGGGCTGGGTTGACGGAGGTGTTGCTGATCGGGATCGAGACGAGGTGGATGACGGTGAGCCCGAGGCCGATGGCCAACGGTGCGAACCCGACCGGCGCCTTGTCGTCGGTGGCGCCCAGGATGATGTAGAGGAAGAAGGCGGTGAGCAGCGCCTCGGCGCACAGCACCGACAGAAGGCCGTATCCACCTGGAGAATGTTCGCCGTAGCCGTTCGCGGCAAGATTTCCGGTCACCTGGAAGCCAGGCTTGCCGCTCGCGATCCCCCACAGGGCCAGGCCGGCAAGCAGTCCGGCGACCACTTGGGTGGCGATGTACGCCGGGACGTCCTTCCACGGGAAGCGCTGGGCAACGGCGGCACCGATCGTCACTGCCGGGTTGAAATGCGCCCCGGACACGTGGCCCACCGCATAGGCCATCGTCATCATCGTCAGGCCAAAGGCCAGGGCGACGCCGGCGTGGCCGACGCCCACCTGGACGCTCTGTCCGGCGGCCTCGTTCGGCTGCAGGAAGACTGCCGCATAGACGGCCGTGCCGCAGCCGCCGAAGACAAGCAAAAAGGTTCCGAGTGCCTCGGCGACGAGACGGGATACCAGGGCAGGAGTGCGCATGACACCATTCCTTCCACTTTCCGTGGTGCCCCGAATGGGCCCTATGGCAGCGTGCCGCACCGGCGGCGTCGTGAGAACCCTGCACGTACAGCTGCGATCAACGGCACGCGTGCACGCTTCACCTTGCCAGCACGGGTCCAAGGCACTCTCGAAGGTGGCGGACCAATCAGGGTGCAGTGCCCTCATTGGCCTCCTGTAGCGGAAACTCCACCAGGGCCTGTCCGGCGATGCGCGCCATCATCCAGGAGTCCAACACGGCGCCGGCGCCTCCGCCCAGCAGCGGCATGCCGCGGCCGAGGTTCCAGAACAGGCGCTTGTTCACCCGGCGCAGCAGACGGAAGAAGATGGCCTTGTTGACCAGCATCAAGGCACCCGGCGGCATGACGGCGCAGTCCGATCCGCGACAGCGTGCCTGCCCCGAAGCCTTCCTTTGCGAGCACCTCGTCAGAGCGTGAGGCGACGAGGGTGAGCAGCACCGCGGTGCGCACCTCCGGTTGGCGCACATCGTAGCCACGGACGACGGCGATGGCCCCGACCATGCGGGTGGCCACGAGGTAGAACTCGGCAAGATTCACCGAGAGCGCGACGGGCAGCGTCACGTAGCCGCCGACGCCGGTGACGAAACCGCCCACGGCGCAGAGGGCGAGGTGATCTCGCACCAGCGTCTCGATGGCCTCCTCGGAATCCTCGGCATCACCCAGCGCGGCGTCGGCGACCCGGACCGCCGACCGGATCGGTCCGAGACCGTCGAGCCCGGTGTCGAGCACCACGCGGCCGAGCAGGGCCGGGATGCTCCCGACCCGCCGCCCGCAGCGCCGACGCGGTGCGCCGCTCCGTGTCACCGGCCTTGGGCCTCAGCGACTCCAGCCAACCCATGCACCCGAGTCTGGCAGAACCAGGGATCCAGATCCATGGCCCCCGCACGTCCTCCAGTAGCTACCCGGACGCTCATCGGCACGTGGGTCAAACGCGTACGCCCGTCAGGCGGCGAAGGGAGACCCTCAACCCGACAAGCGGGCCCACCCATACGGCTCGTGACACGCTTTCTGGACGGCTGAAGGCACGGGGGCAGAGCTCGACGTCACCCTGAGCAGGCTGACTCTGCAAAGATGCTCGGGTGCACCGTGCTCACTACGAGGAGATCGCGGGGATTCTGCACGGCCTTCTCAT
Organism: uncultured Actinomycetota bacterium; assembly: GCA_963826445.1. Taxonomy (GTDB): domain Bacteria; phylum Actinomycetota; class Actinomycetes; order Actinomycetales; family Dermatophilaceae; genus Intrasporangium. The sequence goes on along the minus strand of CAWGXD010000010.1, from coordinate 199,917 downwards.
CCGGCTGGATGACCGACTGCCTGGCAAGGATCGCGCTCTGATCGCCGAGTTCATTGATGCGAACGAACTCGGTCTGGCCCTTGAACGGATGGCTGACGTCCTCAGCGATGACGAGCAGCTTCTGGCCGTGGACGAGCGTGCCGACACACTCGCACTCGTGGACCGCTTGCAACTCGGCGATCGTGCTCCACTAGCCCTGACGTTCTGGCCTGAGCGATGAGCATCGCACTCAGAGCGGCAGATCCGGACGATCGCGACCCGGCCTGATGCCAGGATCTGAACATGTGGCGAAGGAGGTCGGACTACAGCATCGAGCACGCCTTCACACGTGCAGACCGGCAGGCGCAACTCTGCGACCTGGAGTCGCTTTGCTCGGCGTTGGCCGCCGCCTTCGAAGCCCATCGTGAGCCGCGCATCGGAGTTGTTCCTTCGACTTGATCGTCTCCTCAGCCAGCAGACTCGCAGAGCACTTTTTCTCCCAATCCCATCGTGAGGAGACCTCTTGATAACGCGTCATTTCCAACCCGAAGGCTTGCCCCCGGTCAACGGCTACAGCCACGCGACGGTAGCTTCGGGCCGTGTCGCCCACATCTCCGGCCAAGTGCCGGTACGTCCGGACGGCACACGCGTGGAGGGCGGGGCGGAGGCCCAGACCGAACAGGTCTTTCACAATCTTCACTCTGTTCTGGAAGCGATCGGCGCTTCCTGGGATCGAGTCGTGAAGTTGAACTACTACCTGCGGGACATGGCCGATCTCGCTGAGGTCCGAACTGTGCGAGATCGCTTCTTGGATCCCGCACAGCTGCCGGCAAGTTCCCTGGTCCAGGTGGCGGGGCTTGTGCACCCCGACTTCCGCATCGAGATCGATGCCGTCGCAGTCGTCGATGACTGACGGGGCTTCGCCCCACCCCGACGAGGCGTGTCGGGTGGGTGCCCTGGCGCGACTGGGGGCCCGCCCGGCGGGATGACGCTCGTCGCTGACGGCGCCGTGTCGTGTGCCGCGCCCTTGGCGGTGTTGGCTGCTGGGAGCCCGCCCGTCTAACCGGGGCCCATCATGAGGTTGCCTGCGAGCGTGTCCGATGTCGTGGCCGAGCACGTCACCTTCGAGGTGGAGTGCATCGATCGGATGTATTTGAACGTGTACGTGCCGACGTTGCAGTACCCGGCCGGGCTGGTCGGGTACGTCCACGAGCAGCTCGGCCTGCCGATCGCCTCGACCGCGCCGCTGGCCAAGATCACCGAGCGGTTCGTGGCGGCGGTCCATCGCTTCTCACGAGCAACTGGCCCGGTTCCAGGCGGCCGGCGACGGTGAGGGGGTCGTCTTCGTCGGCCGGGCCGCCGGATACCGGTACGACAACCTCGACCTGGGCCGCCCCGACCACAAGCAAGTCCGCCTTTCCGATGGGCCCAGCCACCGCCCCGTTTCGTGTCAGTTCGAGGCCACGAGCAGGTCGAGCAGTTCGCCGATCGTCGCGTCTCGTCCCATGAGTTGCCGCAGTGGCAGATGGTGCTGGATCCGGTAGCGATTGCGCCGGCCGTCCTTCTCCTTGACGACGTACCCGGCCTCCGTCAGGTCTGTGACGATGCCGAACACCGTTCGCTCGGTGAGGCCGAGCACCTCGCCGATGTCTCGTAGCCGCAGTCCTTGGTCGTGAGCAATGCAGACCAGGACGCGGGCATGGTTCGTCAGGAAGCTCCACTCTGCACCCATTCGCGCAGTGTAGCGAACTGATTCTAGAAATCTATTGCTAGTCAACAGTTGCGCGCGTAGCGTCGAAACCACCAGTAGGGGTCCAGCCTCCCGGCCGACGGACGATGCTCGAGCGTGAGCTCGACAGGCTCACGAGTGATGTCGACCTTCAGGGGAGCCCCTCAGCCACTATCGCGACCGCGCGACAGAGAGGCCCAGTCATGGACATCAACGCACGCCCCTACCCCCTTCGCCTGACCGGTGAACTCGCCCCGACACTGAGCCGGGGCCTCTGGCTCGTCAAGTGGCTGCTCGCGATACCGCACTACGTCGTCCTGGTGTTCCTGTGGCTGGCATTCGCGGTGGTGAGCGTGATCGCGTTCTTCGCGATCCTCTTCACCGGCCGCTACCCGCTGGGGTTGTTCACATTCAATGTCGGCGTCCTGCGCTGGTCCTGGCGCGTGGGCTTCTACTCCTACAGCGCCCTGGGCACCGACCGGTACCCCCCGTTCACGCTCAAGGACGTCCCCGACTACCCGGCCCGGCTCGAGGTCGACTACCCGACGTCGCTCTCGCGCGGGCTCGTGCTCGTGAAGTGGTGGCTGCTCGCGCTGCCCCACTACCTGATCATCGGAGTCTTCACTGGTGCCGCATTCGGCGGATACAACCAGATCAACCACGGCAACGCGTGGCTGTACGGCTCCGGCCTGATCGGTCTTCTCCTCCTGATCTCCGGGATCGTCCTGCTGTTCACCGACCACTACCCGCGCGGCCTGTACGACCTCGTGCTGGGGATGAACCGCTGGGTCTTCCGTGTCGCCGCCTACACCAGCCTGATGACCGACGCCTACCCGCCGTTCCGGCTCGACCTGGGCGGCACCGAACCCTCCACCGCATCCGCGCCCGACAAGGCCCCACTGACGCCTGCGCCAGTCGTCACATGACCACCATGCCGGCGAGCGAAGCCACGCCAGGCGCCACGCCGCGACCGACATCCGGCACAGCACCGAAGTACAGCAGCGGGAGCACGAACTGCTGGCGGAATGTGGCGTACACCACCACGCCGTCAGCACGATCGCCGCCCACCGGTCTGCCTGCCGAAAGTTCGGGACGAAGAGGTCGCAGGTTCAAATCCTGTCACCCCGACCACTCGCAAAAGGGCTTCTGATGCGATGTAGGAGCGGGGCCTCCGCTCCTCGTGGGTTACCTCCCAGCGTGGTTGTGCTCATGCTGGGAGTGCTCACGTAATCCATCGGATTCGAGGAGGCCCCTCATGTCTGAGTATGACGGCCTGCAGTTCGTCGGGATCGATCTACACCGGAGGAGATCGGTGATCGTGCGCACCACCGACGCCGGGGAGGCGTTGGAGGTGGCACGGATCAGCAACGACCCGGGCTCGCTGCAGGCGGTGCTCGCGCGGGCCGGGGAGGCGCCGCAGGTGGTGCTGGAGGCGACCTACGCTTGGTACTGGGCCGCCGACGCTCTCGCCGCGGCGGGCGCGCAGGTCCATCTGGCGCACCCGCGGCGTCAGCCCGTGGTCGCCACGGACTCCACGGCGGAGGCCGTCGCATGGGTGTCGACATGGGAGTGCTCCTGTTCCGCTCGTTCCTTGATCCCGGTGAGCATCCCGGTCTCCATGTAATGGTGCAGGGGATCTCCGACGAAGAAGTCCAGCGCCCGGATGACCAGGTCGACGCCGGGAACCTGAAGCAACGCGAACCGCATGAGCCGTGGCACCGGCCCGGCATCCGGTCTGATGGACTGGGCGGCCGGTGACAGGAACCCCATCCCGCGGTAGCGGGTGATCAGCCGGGTCCTGCCGCCCGGAAGCGGCCGCAGCACGAACGTCTCCTGGGCCACGAGGAACTCATACGGCTTGACCTCGAAGACGGTCGCGAACGCGCCCGCACCCATCGGCACGGTGTCTCCGACCGCCAGTGGCGCCAGCTCGGGGTGGATCCGGGTCGCCGAATGCCCGCCTTCGACGTACCGGGCACGGCCCAGCAGCCGCTCCACCCAGTCGTGGGTGTAGAAGCCGCCGCGGCCGATCCCCATCTGCATCAGCCAGGGCCACACCCGCTCCGGTGGGGCTTCGATGGTGATGGCCCGGGTGCTTTGCACCCGCGGGTTCGGCGTGCGGTCGTCCCCCGGGAGCGGTTCAGCTGCCTCGTCGTCGGTCGCGCCCCACCGCAGCATCCTGGGCCGCCACCGGAGGTAGGCGACAAGCGCGCCCGCGAGGCGCCGCCTGCTGGCCAGTACCGCTTCCGGCTCATCGAGACCATTTTCAAAGAGGGCAGCTCACAACGTTGCTTACCCGACTGTGCGCGGTGCCCCCTGGGGGTCGTCAGGGCCGAAGGTCCCTGGACTGAGAGTGACCCGGTGGAGCGGTTCGCGCATGCTCACTGACACCCCCTGGTGGTCCCCACGCGGAGGGCGAGCCACGCGTCACTCATGCGCTCAGCCTGGCCGTCCGTGAACATGGCCATCCACTCGTCCTTGGTGCAGTCCATGACTTCCGCGTCGCTCGCCAGCAAGACGACGAGCCGGGAGGGCCCCACGGTGGCGTCTTTGCCTCCAGCGCGGCCGGCTCACAACCCCACACCGACTCTTCGGACAAGCCCTTCTGGACCCGCCACCAGCAAGCCTACGATTCCACTCCCAGCTACCTCTTGACACGGAAGGGAGCCAGATGAGTGCGTCGGAGGATTGCGCCAGGTGACCCGCTAGCGAGGCGAGACGTGGCTCGCTTCAGTTCGTGCAGAGGCAGAACGGATGACCGGCGGGGTCGAGGAACACCCGGAAGGTCGCGCCGGGCTGATGCTCGTGCTTGGTCGCCCCGAGTTCGAGTACCGCTGCCTCGGCGACGTCGAGGTCGTCCACCACGACGTCGAGATGCATCTGCTGCGGCAGGTCTTGGCCGGGCCATTGTGGTGGCGTGAAGCCGTCGACCCTTTGGAATCCCAGGGAGTCGCCGTACTCGGCCCGAATGGACCACCAGTCGTCGTCCTGCTGGATCTTCCAGTCGAGCAGGGCGCCGTAGAACTCGGCCAGGGTCTTGGGGTCGGGGCAGTCGAGGACGACGACCGGAAAGCGTGCGATTGCCATGTCCGGCACTCTAGGTACGGTTCCGGACGGACCCCGTCCGCTTCGTCGGAGTATGCGCGCCCGGTGCGAGCGTCTCGCAGATGGAGCGCAGCGATATCGGCCGTTGACAGGTCGGCCCGGCGTCTACCCGCCAGCGGCATATCGGTGGATCCGCTCCCGGGTCAGCGGTGTCGGCCCAGGCCCTCGCGCGTCCACCAGCAGGGCCGGGTCGAGCCTTCCGCGGCGTTGAGAACCACCACCGATGCCTCGTCGCTCATCAAGGCCCGCCCGGCCCGTCCTCACCAAAACCGATCACAGCTCTTGACCCACCAAGCTCCATTACCGCTATGCAGGGACGACGACGGGCCACCGGCACTCAGACCCCTTGACGCACAATGCCTAACGCTGATGAGCGGGCAATCGTGGTGGCCTTCGAAGAGGGCGATCGAGGCGATCACAAGGCCTAGGACGTGACTCCTAAACGCTGCCTGAACGGTCATCGCGTGAACGGCGACTTCGCCGATAGTCGGCTGCTCGGCGCCGTCCTACCCTTGACTCAGGAACACGAGAGATCCAGCAAGAATGGAGGCGATTCACATGTCAGCGATCTCAGGTATCCACGGCGACGAAGACCCCGTCCACGACGACCGCGTCCACAGCGAAGCACCCGCCGAGGGCGATCCCGACTTCGACGAAACCGAGATCCGGGCGCATTCCGCGGATCCAGCAGAAGGTGCCGACGAAGACTGAGCCGCTCAGCGACGACGGACCCCGAGCCATCGCCGCCCCCAGGCGCAGCGCGGACCACGTTCGCCTGGGGTTAGCCTCGGGCCATGGATGCACCCGAGCCTGGCACTGATGATTCGTCGGTAATCGAGTCCTTCTGGCAAGTCGCCAGGATGCGAGCCAAGCTCAACCCGACCGGGTACTACACCGGGGAGCGGCCCTTGGCGTCCCTTCGGCCGCCGGCGTGGGCCTTCGGGGCCACACCCGAGCAGGCCGACCAGCTTCTCGCGCTCGTGTTATCCGGCTTCAAGACCGCGACTTCCGGCGCGTTGTGGGACTACGAGGCGGAGGGTGAGCAGTTGCCCACGCCGGGTTCGCTTGGCATTGTCACCGACGGTCGCGGTGTCCCGCACGCCCTTGTCGTAACGACCGATGTCGAGATCGTGCCCTTCGACGAGGTGAGCGCCGAGCATGCGTACCTCGAGGGTGAGGGCGACGGGTCGCTGGCCACCTGGCGCGAGGTGCACGAGAGGTTCTTCACGGAGCACGCGGTGCACGGTCACGGGTTCAGCCGGGACATGCCCGTCGTCCTTCAGCGCTTCGCCGTTCTTTACAGCCAGACCTTCGCCGGCTTGGGCGATCTCTGACGACGCGATCCGGGGCCCAGCCCAGCGAGAGGCCTGGACGGATCGCGTGTACGACGCCGGTGACGACCTCGTTGGGTGCGGCGCTGGCAGCTTCCGAAGAGCACGGCGTATCAGGGGTGCTGCGAGGCAGGTCGGTGATGGTCAGGGCGGTGTGGGCGATTCCGGGAACAAGGACATGGTGGCCTCCTTGTCAGTGGTGTCGCCTGATCTGGGCTTCGTCGTGCTGCTCATGATTGGTCGGCTCCGAGGTCGACAGCGATGTCGAGGAGTGCTCGGGCTGCGTCGTCGACGGTGACGCTGTCGTCGCCCTCGAACGTGTCGATCTCGAGCCGGTCAGTTGGCTCGCCCCCGGTGACCACGGTCTCGCTCGTCAGCCCGGTGACGTCGACCGCGCCGGCGTGCGCCGCGACGTCGACCCGGTCGGGCCGGTTGGTGCCGTTCACGACGACAGTGTCGGCCTTGGTGTCGCCGGCGCGATCGGCTGAGGACAGGTCGATGTCCGCCACGGTGAGAGCGGTGCCGCTGAGGCCGCCGATCGTCACGGCGTCAGCGCCACCGAGGGTGGCCAGGTCGAGTCGCTCGACCCCCTGGAGGTCCATCCGGATGGCGCCCGGACTCCGCAGGAAGACCGCGCTCGTGCCGTCCGCCGTCACTGACATCCGCTCGTCGCCGTCGGAGCCGTTGAAGGACAACGTGTCCCGACCGCGGCCGCCGCTGATCGCGTCGTTGCCCTCTCCGGGGTTCCACGCCTGCCGTGTCGTCGCCGGAGCCGAGCACCTCGGTGTCGGTGCCGACACCGCCGTTGACGAAGTCGGCGCCGCGGCCGCCGAGCACGAGGTCGGTGCCCGCTCCACCGAGGAGGAAGTCGTCCCCGGAGGCACCGTCGAGGACGTCGTTCGCGGCGCCTCCGCACGGCAGCGTCGTCGCCCGCTCCCGCTCTGACCGTCATCGGCACGTCGGCGAGAGACCCGCCGCTGAGTGTGCGGAAGTCGTCGTCACCGGCGCGCAGGTCCACCGACACCGAGTCGAAGGTGCGCGGATCGAGCCGCTGGACGAGATCGTGACCGAGGTCCACCACGACGGAGTCGAGCGCGGTGAAGTCGACGCTGATCCGGTCGGCGGCGTCCGTGCCGCTGATGACGAGCATGTCGTCGAGCACCGAGGCGGAGGCTCCCGCCGGAGTCGCCTGTGCCGAGCCCGCCGATACGGCCGCGGCCAGCCCGATCAGGGTCGTGGCTGCCGCGGCTCGGCCGAACCACATGTTGGATCTGCTCTGCTCTTTCATTGTCCGCTCTTCTCGTGATCGTGCCGGCCGATGCCGACCTCTGCGGCTTCTACGGCGGCGTTCGCGCACCGGTTCCGTCGGGATCCGGGCGAACCGAACCTGACCCGTGCTGCGTAAGCAGGGAATGAGACGCAGCGCGGACCGCCACCGCCGCGACTCCCGTACACCCGCACACCACGGAGGCCGCCGGTGAACGTTGGGCTAGCGTGACGACCGTGGCCTTGGACGACGCCGAGCTGGCGTCATGGTTCGCTTCCGGAGACGCGGACTCGGTCCGGGTCGTCTACCAGACCTACGGCCGGCTGGTGTTCGCGATCGCGTACAGGGTGCTCGGCGATACCGGCCTCGCGGAGGACGCCACCCAGCAGACGTTCGTGCAGGCGTGGCGTGCGGCGGGCAGCTACGACCCGAGCCGGGCGCTCGGGGCCTGGCTCACCACGATCGCGCAAGCGGGTCGCCATCGATGTGCACCGGCGCGAGCGCCGGCACCGCAACCTCGACAACATCGACACCTCCGACAGCGCCTCGCTGGTCACGCTGCCGCCGTCGGCCGAGCAGATCCACGACGTGGCCGAGGTACGCCGGGCGCTGGACGAGCTGCCCACCACCGAACGCGACCTGATCCGGATGCAGCACTTCGACGAGCTCAGCCACGCGGAGATCGCCGACAAGCTCGAGATCCCGCTCGGCACGGTCAAGTCGCGGACATTCCGGGCGCACCGCCGCCTGGCGGGCATCCTGGCCCGACCTGCGTGCCGAACCGGAAGACTCGGCACCCGCCGACCGGCGCGAAGGAGGCTCCGATGTCCGACGATGACCTGACGCCGGCCGAGCGCGCCGAGATCGAGCGGGTGCACGGCGTACTCGCGGACCCGGCGGTGTGGGCCGAGCCCCCGCCCGACCTCCAGGAGCGCGTGGTCGCCGCGATCGCCGAGGAGGCCGGCGCCGGCCGGCGTCGGCGACGGATCCGGTATTCGCTCGTGGCGCGTCAGCCGCCGCGGTGCTTCCTGGCGGCGGGCGTCACCGTCGGCTTGCAGGCTGACCCGCGACGAACCAGTCCAGTTCGCTGCATCCCTGACGGGGACCCGGCTCGCGCCCGATGCAGCCGGGAACGTCACGCTGACCAAGACCGACAGCGGTTGGAAGATCGAACTGCACGCCACCGGACTCCCGCGACGCAGCGACGGAGAGTTCTACCAGGCGTGGCTGAAGGGCGACGCAGGCCTTCTCGTTCCGATCGGCACCTTCAACGAGGGCACCGACGTCACACTCTGGTCCGGCGTCGGCCCGACCACGTTTCCAACGCTGACCGTCACCAAAGAGGTCGCCGACGGCAACCAGGCGTCGTCGGGCCAAGTCGTGCTCATCGGTCAAGCCAACGAGTCCTGAGGGCTCCCTCCGGCCATGCCGACTGGTCCCTCGCACTGGCGCTCAGCGCGCTTCGTCATCGGGCCTGGTCAGTGGGGTAGCCGGTCGCCGCGTCGGTCGATCAGCACGGCGGGCGGCCACCCGGGAATCAGCTCCCGTCGGGTCGACGTGACCGGCCGCGGACCGAACGCACGGACAATGCGCTCGTGCAGCAGTAAATCCAGCTCGTGCTCGACAGCGTGTGATCGGGTTGTGTCGGGGATGCTGGCCCCAGGGTTGATGCTCGTGCGTGGATCTCTTCATGCCGCAGTTGTTTCCGCGGCTGCATGCCGGATCGCACCGGTAACTGCGGCCTGGGCCTGGTCGGGGTGAGCTTGGTGTGCGGAACCGGCGCACGCCTTTCGCGGGACCATCGCCAGCGAAGACGTACGCCCATACGAACGGCGGGCTGATTCGGTTCGCCTGGACGGCTGTGACCTTTGCCGCATGTGCCCGACACAAACTCCGGCCGGCTGCTCTGCGTAGTAGTCCATGTAGGCCGAGCATGAGGCGTCGGCCGCAGACTCCGAGAAGGATCACCCAATGATTAGCAGCACAAAACGCCGCCTGGCGCATCGCATCGGCGCCGCCGTCGCGGCCGGGGCCGCGTTCGGCACGCTCGGCATCAGCGCGGCTTCCGCGAACAGCGACGTGACCCCGCTGGCGGGGATCACCGTGCCGGGCAACGCGACCGCGGCACCTGCCACCCTGCTCGCGAGCCTGGAGGGCCGCAACGAGGTGACGGCCGGCGCCCCGGTCGGGCAGGCCCTGGAACTCATCGGCCTTCAGGGCAACACGCTCAGCTACTCGGTCTCCTGGCGCGGCATCGGCACCCCGACCGAGGCAGACATTCACGCCGCGGGCTCGAGGAGCAGACGGCCCGGTCGTGGTGCCTTTGTTCACCACGCCGCCACCGGCGGATGGCTTCGCGTCCGGCACCGTCACCGTCAACGACCCGACCCTGCTGGCCGCGTTGCGATCCGACCCGGGTGGCTTCTACACCGACCTGCACACCACCAAGTTCCCGGACGGCGCGGTGCGGGCCCAGCTGCACCTGCTCAACCACGCCGTCAGCACCAGCGGCGTGGCCGCGTTGCAGGAGTCGGTGGTCCTCGGCAGCCAGATCTACGCCTGCACGCTCAGACTGACGGCTCGTTCGCCTTCACCCAGCACGACGTCGACGCGCACCTGACAGGCGGCATCCACCACACCTTCGTGCGGCCGCTCGCCGGCACGCCGCAGTGGCAGGCACCCGACGGCAGCGCGGTCAGCGGCAAGGTCGTCACCAGGAACGCCAACGGCGCCGGCAACATCGCCGAGCTGAACCTGGACGCCACCCAGATCGGCAGACTCCACCGGACTGCTCGCCCACGCCGTCGAGGTGCTCCGCCTCAACACCGTCGGCGGCGTCGCCCCGACCGGCACCTGCGACCCGCAGGCCACGCCGATCGTCAACGTCCCTTACCAGGCCGACTACGTGTTCATCAACGGCTAGCACATACCGAGAGCCAACGACGCCGACCGAGCCGCTGAGTAGCACCTTCGATCCAAGGGAGGCGGCGCACCAGGATGGGCCTCGAACCTTCACGGTCGAGGCCCATCCTGTCGTCGTGCGCGTTCAGGCATCTTGCGCCCAGGAACCAGCCTCCCGTCACTGAACCACGGGCGGCGAGGACGCGGGTGGCGATCCCTCGGTCGTTGTCGTCGGTGTTGGCCCACAGCGTTGGAAGAGGTGGTCCATGCGTAGTCGGGCCTGTTCGCAGCAGCGTCGGCGAGGGCGAACGCCGCTTCCCCTTGGTCGGGGTGCGTCGGTGCGGATCATCTGAGCGCGTGCGCAGGCCCCGGCCATGGCGAACAGTTCGGCGCCGATGTTGACGATGCCCGCGAGGGCCAAGAGTCCGGGACGAACAGGTCTCGCTTCAGGCCAGGTCGGCCCGCAGCAGGTGCGTCAGGGCGGACACCCCTTTGAGTTCCACCGGGCCGATGTCCCGGAACATGATCCCGTCCTCGTGCGACGCGTCTGCAACGGCTTGACTGACCAGGACCTCGCCGGGCCGGGCGTAGTCTGCGATGCGGGCGCTGAGATTCACGGTCTGGCCGAAGTAGTCGCCCTGCTGAAAGAGCACTGGCCCGGAGTGCAGCCCCACATGCGCGGGTGGCAGCCCGGCACCCGCCAGATCGCCACCATCTCGAGCGCGGCGCGCACGCCAGGACCGGGATCTCGGAAGTAGAACATCACCCCGTCGCCCAGCCACTTGATGGGCTTGCCGCCGTGGCGCACAGACCCGCGCTGCACCAACCGAGCCAACGTCGCAGCCAGGTCGGCTGCCGCCTCATCACCATGTTCCTGGGTCAGCCGGGTGTAGCCAGTGATGTCGAGGAAACAGATCGCCGGTGGTCGCTCGAGCCGGCTGTGGATTCCGGCTTCGCCATCACGTCTCGAAGGCCTCGATCAAGTCGCGGTCCAGGCCCGCGCCTGCTGCGCGGGTACAGCCAGGACGGCCTGCTCGCAAGCGGTGTGCTCAGAGCCGCGAATTCGGCGTTGGCGATCTCTTCCGCGCTCTGGCCGGCGATGAGCGCCGGCTCGACCACTTGGGAGTTCCACCACGCACCCTCGGCCTCGGCGATCTGCGGGTGCTCTCCCCGTAGACGCGGAGCAGGTGCTCGATGGAGCTCCACGGAAGCCGCCGGAGACCTGCAGCTCGAGGAAGGGCACGAACGCCATCTCGTCTTCGCGCAGCAGGTCGTCAGGCGACGGTCGGGGAGACCCGATCGCCTCCCTGACGCCCGTCAACAGCTCGAGGGGGATGCCGGTGCGAGCACTGGCCGTCGGAACGTCTCACCGGCAAGCGTGGCGAACCGCTTGTACGCCGGTGTGTCGAGGAAGTCGAGTGACAGAGAACGCTCCGCAGCGCTGCTGCCACGTGGTCGAGGGGGATCGCGGCGCCCTCGAGCGACTTCGCCATCAGGACTCTGCGCACGTCAACGGGCGAAAGTGACCCGGCTCAGCAGGAACGATGATGCCGAGATCGACCAGACGGTCGACATAGTGCGGCTCCACCCCGGCGCGCACAGCCGCGTCCTCGCGTGGATACGACGTCACCGGCCGCAGCGTATCGAGGGCCTTCAGGAGCTCGGCTTTCTCGTCGTAAGTGGCGCGCGACCGGCTCCTCCCGCGTGAGAATGGAAGATCGCACTGCTTCAGTGGTCGCCTGTGAAAGGACTCTCGATGACCACGACCCCGACCTTGCTTCTGCCCGAGCAGCTGATGCGCATGCTGGAGCTGACCCGAGCAGTCCGACAGCGTCGAGTTGAAGCTGACCGTTCCGGCAAGCGAATACAGATCGGCCGCAAAGGCCTTGGCGATCGACCCCCTTGAGGCACAGATTCGTCAGGTGTACTTCTTGGACACCCTGACCTGTCCCTGAACGAAGCCGGCGTGGTCGTCCGGGCCAGGCGCATCCAGGGGCGCGAGCAGCGACTCGACGGTCAAGCTGCGGCCGCTGGTTCCCTCTGGACGTGGAGCCGTCAATCCGAAGCTCGCCGCATTTCACGATCGAGGTCGACGCGATGCCCGGTGGCTACGTCTGCTCCGGAGGCGATGAAGAACACCCTTGCCCCGAGCGCCGTCCTCCGGCTCGGTCAACGGTGATCAGCCACTGCGGAAGCTCTTCTCAAAGGAGCAGCGGGCGTTCTTCACCGACCATGCGCCCGAGGGGCTCACCATCGACGAACTGTCAATACTCGGCCCAATCCTCGTGCTGAAGCTGAAGCTGAAGCCCCAGGAGCTTCGGTCGCCCCCTCGTTGTCGAGCTGTGGATCTACCCAACGGTTCACGAGTGGTCGAGCTCGACCAAGACCAGCCCGGCCGAGGACATCAAGACCGCGGTGGCAGCGCGCGCCTTCCTCAGCTCCAAAGGAATCTCGTTGTCCGGTGAGCAACAGACGAAGACCAAGACCGCGCTGGAGTTCTTCGCCGCCGAACTGAAGGCCGGCTGAACCGGGGAGGTCGCGGGCCCGCCTGAGGTGACGGTCGAGGTCAGTGGGACAGGTTCACCTTGATGTTGGCGATGATCAGCGCGACCACCACGGCGATGAAGCCGAAGAGCAGGGCACCCTTCTTGGAGGCACCGTTGCTGCGCCGCACGAGGTAGCCGACCGTCCCGATGAACGCAGCCAGCACCAGGCGCACGGCCCTCAGCGCCGTCTCGTCCCGTACCACCAGCGCCGCGACCGTGGCGACGATCGCGACCGCGATGCCACCCAGGAGGTGTGCCACGGCTGCCTCACCGTCGTGCCGGCGAAGGGATCCCTGACCGGCGACGTGCGCGGCCACGACGAAGGCAAAGACGTGGGCCAGCACGAGACCGACAGTGATGCCCCAGATCGTCTCGACGATCCGGACATCGGTGCCGCTGAGGCTCCGGTCGAACAGCGAGAGCGCGCCGAGCAGACCCAGGGCGACGTAGAGCGCCATGCTCAGGGCGTCCTTGCGCAGCTCCGTGTCCATGTGCCATGGCACAGTGCGTTCATGCCCGCCGATCCGGGGCGCTTCCATCGTTAGAGACTAACGCGGGAGCCATCTCCGTTAGTCTGAAAGACGGTCCTTCGACCGTGCCATCGGGTTTGCTCCCGAGTGGTTTGGCTGTGGTGGAGGTACAAGATGTCCGGTGGCCCGGTCAGCGACGTCCTCACTCGCCTGCACAGCAAGGTCGTGACCCAAACCGAAGGCGATGTGGCCCAGTACATCCCGGAACTGGCCCGGGTCGATCCGAACCTGTTCGGTGTCGCCATTTCGACGCTCGACGGCGTCGTGTACGCGGCCGGGGACGCGGATCGATCCCTTCACGATCCAGTCGGTGTCCAAGCCGTTCGCGATGGCACTGGCCATCGAGGACCGAGGCCTGGAGGCGCTGCTGTCCGCGGTGGGCGTGGAACCCACAGGGGACCCGTTCAACGCGGTCACCCTCGAGGAGGGGACTGGTCGGCCACTGAACCCGATGGTGAACGCCGGTGCCATCGTCACCTCCGCGCTGGTGGCCTGCACGGACCCCGAACAAGGATCGGAGCGCATCGTCTCCGGCCTGTCGGCCTTCGCCGGGCGGGAGCTGGACGTGGACGAGAGTGTGCTTCGCTCGGAGCTGGAGACCGCGGACCGCAACCGCGCCCTCGCCTACCTGATGCGCTCGATGGGAGCCCTCCAGGTCGACGTCGAGGATGCCCTGCAGGTCTACTGCCGACAGTGCGCGACGCTGGTCACGGCGCGGGACCTTGCCGTCATGGCGGCCACGCTGGCGAACGCCGGCCGTAACCCGATCACCGGGCAACAGGTGGTCCAGCCGGAGGTCGTCATGTACGTGTTGTCCGTCATGTTGACGTGTGGCTTGTACGACTTCTCCGGGGAGTGGATGTTCCGCACCGGGATGCCGGCCAAGAGCGGGGTTGGCGGCGGCATCACCGTGGTGCTGCCGGGAGAGCTGGGCATCGGCACCTTCAGCCCGCGTCTGGACCACCAGGGGAACAGCGTCCGTGGGGTGGCTGCATGCGAGGCTCTGTCCCACGAGTTCGGCCTGCATGTCATGCGCCCCCGTGGCCCGGCTGCGCCGGCGCTTCACCGTCGCCTGCACGGCAGCCAGGTGCGGTCGCGACGCGGACGGCCGGCAACCGAACGGGCGGTCCTGGCCGCGGCGGATGCGATCGTCGTTCTCGAGCTCCAGGGCCACATCGCGTTCAAGGAAGCGGAACTGCTGACCCGGCTCATGGAGGAGGAGACCGGCCGGTGGCTGGTCCTCGACGCCGCCAGGGTCGACCACGTCGACCCAGTGGCGGAACGCCTGCTGCACGCGACCATCGGACAGCTCGCCGGGCGCGGAGTGACGGTGCTGCTCTCCGGGCCCTGGCCCGCCAGCCTGACGGCCGGGAGCAACACCTTCACCAGCACCTCCCGCGCCGTGGAGTCCTGCGAGGACACGCTGCGGGACGAGGCCGGACTGCCCGACCCTGAGGAACCGGTTCCCCTCAAGGCGAACGACCTCTGCGCCGGGATGTCCGCCGACGACCTGAACCAGCTCGACGCCCTCTGCGTGACTCTCGACCTTGACCAGGGTGAACCGGTCCCAGCCGGAGATGCCGACGGTGAGTTCGCGCTGCTGTTCGTCACCCGGGGAATCATCGGCATGCAGTCGGCTATTGATGCCGAGGCAGCCGTTGAGGACCAGATCACGTCACGGGCGGCGGGCACGGCGGTCTCATCCATCGCAATCGAACCAACCACCGGCGTTCCGCGGCTCGTTGCGCAAATACCCGCCACGATCATGGCGCTCACGGGTGGAGCCCTGGACAAGATCCAGCGTGACCACTCGAGCTTGGCGGCCACCCTGTACCGCAACGCGGCTGCAGCAGTTGCAGCCGAGTACCGGTGGTCTGCGGCCGAGAACGTCGCCATGTCACGCTGATCGTGACGACCGATGGAGCGCGCCCGCCGGCACCACAAGAGAACTCAGCCGTATGCCGCTGAGCCGGCTCAGCGGCATACGGCACCTTGGTCTGCTGGCGGGGAACGCCGACTGTTCACACACCGAACTGCGCTTGGACTCTTCCCGCGGCGACGGCCGCGGCCAGAGTGGCGTGGTCGCGCTCGTTCTGGTCGGCGTACGTCTCTGCGAAGTCGGCGACGGCCTGGTCGAACCGGTCCGACTTGCCGAGGTAGGCCCCGATGGCGATCCGGTCCCCCGCCCGGGCGTGGGCGCGAGCCAGAGTCCACCCGCACAGGCGAGCGTACGTTTCCATGCTGGTCGGGGTCAGGTTCTCGATCTCTGCGGAGACCTTCCAGTCCCGCAGCTGCCGCAGGTAGTAGTCCGCCTTGCCGCCACCGAGCGGTGTGGTCCGCAGCCAACCAAGGAAGATGTCACTGCTGGCCTGCATCAGCCGCTGGCCCGGTGACCACCCGCTCCCCTTCGTACACATCGCGGGTCGGGTCGGGCGTGCCCTCTCCGGTGCCCAAGGAGGTGATCGTCGGAGCGAAGTCAGCCAGCACGGACCGTTGCGCCTCTTTGGCCTGAAGCAGGAGTACTTCCCCTTCCGCAGCCACCGTGCAGGAGCAGCACCCAGGCGCGCGTGCCGACGCTGCCGACCCCGACCACCTTGTGGGCGATGTCGACGAGTGCGTAGTGGTCGAGCAGGCGACGCCGGTCCACGGCCAGGGTGTCGCGGTAGTCGGCGATCATGATGGTGAGCCTCTGCAGCACGTCGTCGGTGTCCAGGCCGGTCATGTCGTCCAAGCGGGTGATCAGCGGCGGGTCGCTGATGATCCGCCGCTGGCCGTCGACGATGGTGGTCAGCTTGTCCAACGCCTGCAGGCTGTCGCGGGTGCGCGCCTTGGCGAGCGCCTTGCGGGTGCCCTTGAGGGCCGTCTTGCGCTCCCTGCGTTCCCGGTCGGTCAGCGTCGCCTCGAACCGGGTGATGGTGTCCTCGATGTCGAGGTGGGCGTACCAGACGTTGAGGATGGGCTGAGTGGCGAAGGTGCGGATCGCGGTCCGGTAGCTCTCGACGGCGGTCACGGTCGCCTTGCGGCACTCCTTGGTCGTGAACCCGTTGTCGCGTCCCGCCACCGCGAAGCTGGCTGCCAACCGCTTGACATCCCACTCGAACGGCCCCGGATAGGTCTCGTCGAAGTCGTTGATGTCGAAGACCAGACGCCGCTCCGGAGATGCGTAGCCACCGAAGTTGGACAGATGGGCGTCCCCGCAGAGCTGCGTGCCGAGCGGGGAGACCGGCGTGCCGGCGAGGTCGGCCGCCATGATCAGAGCCGCGCCGCGGTAGAAGGTGAACGGAGACACCAGCATCCGGCCGTGCCGGATGGGCACCAGCTCCGGCAACCGGGTCTCGGCCTGGCCGAGGAGCAGAGCGACGGGGTCGACGTCATCGGCTCGGCGGAACTCGGCGTGTGCCTCCAGCGGTGCGCTCGCCCGCGCCGCCTTGCCGAGGGCGGCGCGTTCTTCGGCGGATCGGCGCCCCAGCGGTTGCGCATCGATGACGGCGAGATCGCCTGAGTCGCCCTCGGGCGCTGGTGGCATGGTCCTGGCGGATCTGGCTGACATCTCCACCATGAGTCGCTCCTTCTCGTTGAGCGTGCCAGCCGGTCAACACCCCGGGTCGGCATGAACCCAAATCTACTAGCGCCGAACCAACACCGGACCGATTCGCCCTTGATGGCTGACGTGGAGATCCGAGAGGCGACCGAGGCCGACTGGCCGCACCTCCACCCCCTCTACAAGCGCATCGCGGATGAGGGCCGGCCGGGACGCGGCTCGCACATCGCGACGGCGTCATTCATGGTCGACCCGGACCGCCAGGGCGGGGACATCGGCCTCGCCTTGGGAGAACACGTCGTCGACTGGGCATGCGATGCCGGCTACCACGCCATCCAGTTCAACGCGGGCCTGCACGTCAGGTACCTGCCGCTTCGGGAGCGAGCGGGCCAGCTCCGCCTGCTCGAGGGCACGTCGCCACAGTGGGTTGCACATGCGACAACCGTAGGAGCGGCCCCGGGGCCCAGGCTTCTCGATTCCTGACCGCTTCAAACCCAAGGCGATGCCGTATGCCGCTGAGCTGGCTCCCGAGGTCGCGGCACCTCGGGAGCCCTCCCGCCCGCGTCCCACGTCGTCAGAGGCTGGTGAAGAACTCGACGACGTCACCGACGAGGACGGCCGTGTCGTTGTGTGCGGCGTAGTGCCCGCCGCCGTCACGCATCCGCCACATCCGGATGTCGGAGTGGTCCCGCTCCGCGAACCGCCTGATCGAGCGGAAGTCGTTGCCCCACGACGAGAGGGCGGTCGGCACGGTGGTGGGGCCGGTCGGCCGGTGCTGGGCCAGGTGGTTCTCCCGGTAGAGGCGGATCGATGAACCGGCCGTGCCGGTGAACCAGTAGGTCGCGACATTGCCGACGATGAAGTCGTCGTCCTGGTCGAGCATGAGCTGCGAGTTCCACGCCAGCAAGGCAACCGGCGAGTCGGCGAGCCCGTAGGCAAGGGTCTGCGGCGCCTGGGACTGGAGCACGTTGAAGGCACCGATGTTCTCCCAGAACCAGGTGAGGACGTCCAGCGCGGCTCGCTCGTCCTCGGTCAGGTCCTGCAGCTCGGTCGGGTCCCCGGTGGGGAAGGAGAACAGCTGGGTCACGTGGACCCCGATGCAGTGCTCCGGGTCGAGCCGCCCGACCTCTGGAGAGATCATCGAGCCGGCGTCGTTGCCCATCGCCCCGTAGCGCTCGTAGCCGAGCCGGCTCATCAGCTCGACCCAGGCCCGAGCGATCCGGACGTTGTCCCAGCCGGACTCGGTCGTCGGCCCGGAGAACCCGTAGCCCGGGATGGACGGGATGACGAGGTCGAAGCCGGCCTCGGTCAGGGGCTCGATGATGTCGAGGTACTCGAGCACGGACCCGGGCCAGCCGTGCGTGAGGATCAGCGGCAAGCCCGCCCTCGCGCCCGGACCGGGCGTGGATGAAGTGGATGTTCTGACCGTCGATCGTCGTCGTGAACTGCGGGTAGGCGTTGAGCCGGGCCTCCACGGCGCGCCAGTCGAAGCTGGTGCGCCAGTGGTCGGCGAGCTCGCGGACCCGGGCCAGCGGGACGCCGTACGACGTCTCGGACCCCTCGATCTCGTCCGTCCAGCGGGCCCTCGCCAGGCGCTCGAGCAGGTCGTCGATGTCGGCCTGCGGGACGTCGACCGTGAAGGGCTGGATGTGAGATCGGATCTCGGTGCTGCTCATGGCTTCTCCCTGTTGCTGTGAACGGAATGGAGCGTTCCGTTCTACAGTAACGGAATGATCCGTTCCGCACAACCCTTAGGATGGCCGACATGAGCCAGTCAGTCAGCCTCTCGGGACGCAAGGCGCAGGCCGCTCGCAACGACCACCTCATCCTCGATGCCGCGCGCACCGTGTTCCTCCGCGACCCGTCCGCACCGATCGCGGCCGTGGCGAGCGAGGCAGGCGTCGGCATCAGCGCCCTCTACCGCCGTTACGCCAACAAGGAAGCCATGCTCGCGAGCCTCTGCGCAGAGGGCCTCGAGCGCTACATCGCCGCTGCCGAGCGTTCCTTGGCGACCGGCGCGGACCCATGGCAGGGCCTGGTCGACTTCATCAGCGAGATCGTCGACGAGGACGTGCACGCCCTGACGGTCCGGCTGGCCGGGACCTTCACCCCGACTCCGGAGCTCGGTGCGCTCTCCCAACGCGCAATCGCCTTGGGGTCAGAGGTCTTCCGGCGCGCCGAGGAGGCCGGTGCCCTGCGGCCGGGGCTCGTCTTCAACGACCTCGCGATGATCCTCGAGCAGGCGACCGCGATCCGGGTGGGGGACCTCGACCGCACTGTCGTACTCCGCCGCCGTTACCTCGCTCTCCAGCTCGAGGCGATGCGCGGCCGGCGCCCACGGGGCGGTTCCGCACCGCTGCCCGGACCACCCCCGACGGACGCCGAGCTCGGGGAACGCTGGATCCCACGAAAGTGACGGCGACCGCGTCAACGCCGTAGGTCAGGCCTGCTTCCCGAGGTAGGCCAGGGTCGCCACGACGAGGGCTTCGGTCCCGGCAGTCAGCGTCGGCTGCATGGCAGGCGCGAAGTACGGAGAGTGGTTGGGGTACGACGGCTGCCCGGGTGCAAAGCCGCCCACGCCCCAGTAGGTGTAGGGGATCCCGAACGCATCGGGCAGCCGGCTGAAGTCCTCGCTCGCGGTGACCCGGCCCAGCTCGACGACCCGGGCGTCGCCGAAGTAGGAACGGAAGGCCTCGCTCACCTTGGCAGTGACGTCCGGGTCGTTGTCGGTCAACGGGTACTGGTCGTAGTACTCGAACGTCGGCGGCTCGGGCGAGCCGGAGGCATCGCACTCCGCCCGGACGATCCGCTCGATGCCGGCGATGACCCGCTCCCGGACCTTCTCGTCATAGGTCCGGATGTTGACCAGCAGCACCGCACGGTCGGGGATGATGTTGCTCTTCGTCCCGGCGATGCTGCTGCCGACGGTGACCACGGCGAAGTCCCCCGGCTTGGTCTCCCGCGCGACGATCGTCTGCAGCCTGAGCACGATCGAGGCGGCGAGGACGACGGGGTCGACGCTCAGGTGCGGCATCGACCCGTGGGAACCCTTGCCGTGCACCGTGATCCGGACGCTGTCGCCCGCCGAGAAGATGGGGCCGACCTGCGTGCCGAGCACTCCGGCCTCAAGGCCGAGGACGTGCTGGGCGAAGGCGACGTCCGGTCGCGGGACCTGCGTCGGTCAGGCCGTCGTCGACCATGCCGCGGGCTCCGGCCGCCGTCTCCTCGGCCGGCTGGAAGAGCGCGACGAAGGTGCCCTCCCACGCGTCCCGCCGCCCCGCAAGGACGCGGCGGCACCGAGCAGGCAGGTGACGTGGACGTCGTGCCCGCAGGCGTGCGAGACGCCGACGGTCCCGCCCGACTCGTCCACGGCGGTGACCTTCGACGCGTAGGGCAGCCTGGTCAGCTCGGTCACCGGCAGCGCGTCCATGTCAGCGCGCGCGAGAACGGTCCGGCCCGGGACCGTTCGCGAGGACGCCCACGACCCCGCCGCCGACGTGCTTGACCTCGTAGCCGAAGGCCTCCAACCGGTCGGCGACCTCGGCGGCGGTCCGCGACCTCGTGGCAGCTCAGCTCGGGATGGGCGTGCAGGTCCCGGTAGAACTCCTCCTGCCACGCGCGCGTGGCGTCCATCCCCTCCAGCACCTCATCGACTCGTGTCATGGCACTCATCTCCTCCGGTGGAACCTGCACCACCACTGAGCCTAGGCCGAGCGGGAAACCCCGTTTCGCACCGAGGTGCGCGACGATGCAGGCATGGACCTGTCATCGCGGCTGGGTCGGCTGGACGCCAAGCTGGGCGACGGACTCGAGGCGGTGCTGCGCCGTCACCACCTTCGGCGTCTCGGCGAGCTCGGCTGGACCGATGCCCTCACGGTGCCAACGGAGCCGGGGTGGTGGTCGACCCGCGTCCCGATGCGGCCGGGCAACAGCCTCGAGGTCCTCATCGACGGCGCGTCCGCCTTGCCCCAGATCGAGTCGGCCATCCGCCGGGCGCAGAAACACGTCCACATCGCCGGCTGGCATGCCGAGCCGGACTTCGAGCTCAGCCGTGGCGACGGCGCCCTCCCGTTGCGTGACCTGCTCGCCGAGGTCGCGCAGCGGGTCCCGGTCCGTTTGCTCCTGTGGGCTGGACCGCCCGTGCCGGTGTTCCGTCCGACCCGCCACATGGTCAAGCGCGCTCGTGAGGAGTTCATCCGCGACAGCAAGGTGCAGTGCGCCTTGGACAAGCGGGAGCGGACGCTGCACTGCCATCACGAGAAGATCGTCGTCGTCGACGGTGAGCTCGCCTTCGTCGGAGGGATCGACCTCACCTCCCTCCAGGCCGACCGCTTCGACGAGGAGAGCCACCCACCCCGCGATCCGCTGGGGTGGCACGATGCGGCCGTGCGCCTCCGTGGACCCGCCGTCGCAGATGTGGCCAGACACTTCGTCCAGCGCTGGAACGACGTCACGACGGACCATCTTCCGCAGCCGGAGGAGCCGCCACCCGCCGGTGATGTCGAGGTCCAGGTGCTCCGCACGGTGCCCGAGCAGGTCTACACCTTCGCGCCGCGCGGCGAGTTCACCATCCTCGGGGCCTACCTGCACGCCTTGACCGCCGCCGAGCGGTTCATCTACCTGGAGAACCAGTTCCTCTGGTCCCCGGAGGTCGTCGACATCCTCTGCGCCAAGCTCACCCACCCGCCGAGCGACGACTTCCGGCTGCTCCTGCTGCTGCCCGCCCGGCCGACGACCGGAGCAGACACGACGCGGGGCCAGCTCGGCCGGCTGCTCGAGGCCGACAGTGGATCGCGTGGAGCGGGCCGACTGCTCGCCACCACGATCTCCGCCCACGCGCCGGGCAAGTTGGCGCCGGTCTACGTGCACGCCAAGGTCGGGATCATCGACGACCGGTGGCTCACCATCGGCTCGGCCAACCTCAACGAGCACTCCCTCTTCAACGACACCGAGATGAACGTGCTCACCGGCGATGCGGACCTGGCCCGGGATACCCGGTTACGTCTGTGGTCTGAGCACACCGAGCAGCCCAGGGAGGCCGTCGCCGGCGACCCGCGCACCGTCATCGACGAGATCTGGCGGCCCATCGCGGAGGAGCAGGCCCGCCGCCACGAGGACGGGCTGCCGCCCACCCATCGGCTCCGGCTCCTCGAGCACGTGTCCCGACGGACCGGCCGGCTCCAGGGACCCCTCCGCGGGCTGCTCGTCGACGGATAGTCGACTCACACTGAGCCACAACAAGACTCAGCCGTATGCCGCTGAGCTGGCTCAGCGGCATACGGCTCAGTGAGTGCCCGTCACTTGAAGGGCGCCTCGTCCACCAGCGCGGGACCGACGACGCGTCCGTCAGGCGCGACGAGCATGCCGTTGCGCTCGCTCACGGCGGTGCTCGACTTCACCACGTTGCCACGGCTGTAGACGATGTCGCCCGGCCCCATCCCCGGCACGAGCGTCTCCACCGTGACGAGGGTGAAGCCCTTGGCGCGCAGGTCGGAGATGATGCCCGGCACCGCGTCCGCCGTTGCCGACACCCGGTCGTGCATCAGGACGATGGACCCGGCGCGGGCGTTGCTCACGACGTGACTGCGGATCTGGCTCGCCGTGCGACCATCCCAGTCCCTCGGGTCGACCGACCACAGGATGAGCGGCTTGCCGAGCTGGCGCGTGTTGCTGTTCCACGAGCCGTAGGGCGGGCGCAGCAGCGTGCTGCGGGGCACCCCGGCCGCGGCGATGGCATCGTCAGCGCGGGTCACCTGGGACCGCTGGCCGGAAAGGCTCAGCGTGGTCAGGTCCGGGTGGGACCAGGTGTGGTTCTCCACCGGGAACCCGTTGCGGTGCTGCTTCAAGGTCACCGAGGCCCTGGCCGAGATCTTGTTGCCGATGACGAAGAACGTGGCCGGCGTCCTGGTGTTGATGAGCGTGTCGACCAGGCGGTTCGTCGGGGCGTCGGGGCCGTCGTCGAAGGTCAGCGCCACGCAGGCCACCTTCGAGCAGTCGACGGGAGCCGCGATGCCGCCGTCACCGTTGAAGTCGCCGGGTCCGAAGATCGGGTCCAGGCCGTTCCAGCCGCTGCCGACGTCCACCCGGCCCGAGGACCAGCCGCCGGTGCCGGTGCCGCGGTAGAGCCACAGCCTGCCGTCCGCGTCCCGTGCCAGGACGTCGACCCTGCCGTCGCCCGAGAAGTCCCCCGGGGTGACCAGAGCCGTGAACCCGCCCCAGCCGCTGCCGACCTGGACGCGTGGCCAGGAAAAGCCGCTCTTGCCGTTGCCGCGGTAGAGCCACAGCTTGCCGTCCGCGTCCCTCGCCAGGACGTCGACCTTGCCGTCGCCATTGAAGTCGCCCGGGCCGAGGACTGCCGTGAATGAGCCCCAGCCGCCACCGAGATCGACATAGGGGGTGCTCCAGCCGCCCGTGCCGTTACCGCGGTAGAGGAACATCCTGCCGTCGGCGTTCGTCGTGAGGACGTCGACCTTGCCGTCGCCCGAGAAGTCCCCCGGTCCGATGATGTTGGTGAAGTTGCCCCAGCCGCTGCCGATCTGCGGATAGGGCGAGAGCCAGCCGCCCTTGCCGTTGCCGCGGTACAGATACATCTTGCCGTCGGCGTTCGTCGCAAGGACGTCGACCCTGCCGTCGCCGGAGAAGTCGCCCGGCCCGAGGATCTTCGTGAAGGCCCCCCAGCCGCTGCCGACGGTCAGGTAAGGCGTGATCCAGCCGCCCTTGCCGTTGCCGCGGTAGAGGATCATCTGGCCCGCTTCGTTCCTCGCGAGGACATCGACCTTCCGGGCCGTGGTGGTCGCGGCCACCGCGGTGGCGGCCGCCGGGGCGGTCGGGATGGGTGCGGCGGTCGGCTCCGGGGCCGCTTGCGAGGTGGCCCCGACGGTCGCCGCCGGGAGGAGTCCACCGAGAGTCATGGCAACAACGGCCAGCAGCGCCTTGGTTCTCACCCTTTGACGGTAAGTCCGGGCCGCCCCATCCCGCAGGGACTTGGGTCGTTCTGGTCCTGGCACCTGCGGACGTGTCCTCACGTCCGGCCGGTGCCTCCGCCGACGTGCGCGAGGTGGTGGTCGAGGACCGCTAGGAGACGGTCCGGCGTCTGGGGTCGCATCGCGGCGTGCACGGCCAGGCCGTCCAGCAGGGCAAAGAGGCGCTCGGTCTCCAGGTCGACCTCCTGGGGGGGAGCGTCCGGGCCAAGGAGCAGGCTGACCCACCGCTCGCAAGCCCCGCGCAGGCGGTCGTAGGCCTCGTCGCGCAACACGCGCAGCTCCGGGTCGACGAGGGCGCGCGCGGTGAAGGCGAGCCACACCTCGTTCTCCGTCCGGCGCCCGGAGTCGAGGGGCAGCAGCTCGGCGAGAACGGTCCGAACCGCCTCCCCTGGCGCGTCCGGCAGCTCGAGCGCGGCTACCCGATCCTCGATGCGATCGATGACCATCCGCATCGCGAAGCGCAGCAGTTCGGACTGGCTGCCGAAATAGTGTCGGAGGGAGCCCATGGACAGTCCGGCCTCCCGAGCCACCTCCCGGACCGAGGCGCGGTCGAGCCCGTCGCGCAGGACGACGCGCCAGACAGCCTGCGCGAGCTCGCGGCGTCGCTCGACCGGATCAACCACCTTGGGCATCTAGCCTTTATAACACAGCCGTGCTATTTTCCCGTTCTAGCACAGTCGTGCTATATAACAGATGGAGGAAGCACAGTGGTTGCTCTCGATCCCCGGGTCTCCGACCCTGGCTACGGTCCCCGGCCCGACCAGCCCCCGCGGCCGGATCCGCGGCATCCGCCGGCCCGATGGTGGCACCGGATGCTGCACGACCGATGGGCGCGCATCGCGGCCGCGGGATGGCTGGCTGCGAACGGCTGGGTGCTCGTCGCCGCCGATCGCGCGTTGCCGTTCGACTGGCCCAACGCTTCGACGACTTCTGTCGCCGGGCAGCTGCTCGACACCAACCTCGCCCTGCTCCAGGTGTTCGCCCTCATGGCGCTGGTTCGCGTTATCACACGAAAGCGAGTGGCCCCCGACCTGCTCGCCCGAGCTCCAGCACGCAGGATCGCGCTGCGCGAGACGCTCCTGCTGCTCGGCTATGGGGCCCTCGGGCTCGCGGGCGGGTTCCTGCTGGCGCGGTTGCTCGGGTGGCAGCCCTTCGGGCTGCACCTCGCAGGGACGCTGCACGCCACGCACGACAGCGTCGGGCCCGTCGAGGCGGTCACCTGGGCCGTCTACAACCTCGCCGTCTACGCCGTCGCACCACTGCTCTTCTTCCGTCGGCGCTACTCGGCGCTCGCGTTGAACCTGCGGTCGACGCACCGACGCAACGACGCGCTGGTGGTCCTCGTGGTGCTCGCCGTCGAAACCGCCTTCCAGCTGTTCACGCTGGAGCCCGGCATCTTCGACCTGACCGGGTCGCAGCTGGCGCTCGGGGCAGCGGCGACGTTCGTGCTCTACCTGGCCGGGGCGGTCCTGCCCGCGATGGTGTTCATCTACGCCATCCTCGTCCCGCGGTATCTCCGGCTCACCGGCTCGACCGCCGGCACGGTGGTCCTCGGCGGAGTCACCTATGCCGCCCTGCACGTCTGGGACTCGTGGACGCTCTTCGACTCACCGGCGAACGCGATCCTGTCGATCATCTTCCTGCTGTTCACCTATTTCGGCCCCGGCATGATCAAGACCTACCTGACGGTCCGCACCGGAAACGCCTGGGTCCATGTCTGGGCCTACCACGCCCTCGCGCCGCACACGCTGGTCGACACCCCTCACACCGTCGAGATCTTCCACATCCGCTGACGGGGTGACATGGGTTGCGGGAGAGGGTGTACTGGAGCGACCGACGAAAGGTGACGACATGTTCCGTGACACCAAGGCCTTCAGCGGGTTCTCCGTCAACGACGTGGCCGCGGCTCGAGCCTTCTATACGGACACCTTGGGGCTGGATGCCACCGAGGAGAACGGCATGGTGACGCTGCGCATCGCCGGCGGCACCAACGTCCTCGTCTACCCGAAGGACAACCACGAACCGGCGACGTACACCGTGCTCAACTTCCCCGTCGACGACATCGAGGCAGCCGTTGATCAGCTGACGGCGCGCGGCGTGACCTTCGAGCGATACGAGGGCACGCCGCTCGAGACAGATCCGAAGGGCATCTTCCGCGGTGGCGGTCCCAACATCGCCTGGTTCACTGATCCGGCCGGCAACGTCCTGTCCGTCATCGAGGCGCCGGGGCCAGCCTGACCAGGTCGCGGCGCCGCAGCTTGCCGTTGCCGGTCCGCGGCAGGGCTGCCACGTAGAAGATCTCGCGCGGCCGCTTGTAAGCCGCCAGGTGCTCGGCCGCATGGGCCAGCAGGGCAGCCGGGTCCACGTCATCAGGGTCGTCGGCGTCGCGTGGCACGACGAACGCCGCGATGATCCGCACCCCGGGACGCACCTCGACCTCCGTCACCCCGACCTCGGCGACGGAGGGATGCCGCGCGAGGCAGTCCTCGACCTCGAGCGGTGAAACCCGGTATCCCATGGCGTTCATGACGTCATCCGCGCGGCCGTGGAAGGCCAGGTAGCCATCGGGCCCGATCTCGGCGAGGTCTCCCCCGACGAACCAGTCGCCGCGCAGCACCTGCGCCTCCTCGTCCGGGCGCCGCCAGTAGCCGAGCATCAGCCCGGGATCCGTGCGGTGGACGGCGAGCAAGCCGGTCTGGCCGGGTCCGAGCGGCTCGCCACCGCCGTCGACCGGCAGGACGGCGACGCATCGACCCGGCTGCGGCCGCCCGGGACTGCCCGGCCGGACCGGCGTGCCGGGCCCCGACGAGACGAACGTCGAGATCTCGCTCATCCCGAGCGCCTCGTAGAGCTCGAGTCCCGTGCGCTCGCGCCACTCCTCCAGGAGCGCCGGGGCGAGCGCCTCGCCCGCAGTGACGCCGTGCCGCAGCGACGAGAGGTCCGCCACCTCGAGGTCCGGGCTGCGGAGGAGCTGCCGGTAGACACCCGGGACGGCCGCGAAGATCGTCGCGCGGTGCGCCTCGATGAGCCGCGCCCACACTCCGGGATCGCGAGCGCCGTTGTAGATCAAGGCCGTTGCCCGGTTGATCCACGGGTCGGTCAGGCCCACCCCCAGCGTGTACGTCCAGTTGAACGCCCCCGCATGCAGCAGGATGTCTCCCTCGCGCAGCCCGAGCCACGCGTCGTGCATGGGTCGCCGTCCCCACGCCGACCGGTGTGCGTGCAGGACTCCCTTGGGACGGCCGCTCGTACCCGACGTGTAGACGAGGAACGCCGGGTCGTCGGCACGAGTCGGGCCGTATGCCGCTGGGCTGGCTTCCGCGCGCCAGCGGGCGACGTCGGTGGGCGAGACCCGAGACACCGCAGGCGGCACGTCCACGGCGAGGGCATCACTCATGGCGACGGTGCGAGCGCCCGAGTCCTCGATGAGGAAGCGGACCTCGTCTGCGGTCAGCTGCGGTGAGGTCGGCAGCGAGATGATCCCGGCGGCCATGGCCCCGAAGTGCAGCAGCGCATAGTCGCTCGTGTTACCCAGGCGGATCAGGAGCCGGTTACCCGGCTCCAGCCCCAGATCGAGCAAGCCCGTAGCGACCGATCGGACGGCCTGGTCCAGCTCACGGAAGGTCCAGCGTTCCATCGCTGCCGCCGGTGCGGCGCCGTCGGTGACGACGACCAGGGCAACGCGGTCGGGCGCCGCCCCAGCGGCCCGGCCGATGGCCAGCTCGGCGAGATTGAGCCGTGTCGGCGCCGGCTCACCGGTGTAGCCGATCGGCGCTCCCGCGTCAGACATCGATCGTCAGGCGGAGCTCGACGACGTCACCGAGCTCGAGCGCCTCGGCCCGCCGGACGCGGTCCTTGAGTGGCACGAGGAACCGACCATCCTTGGGAAAGAGCGAGGTCGTGAACTCGGTCCGGCCCACCTGGGCCGTGACCGGGATGACACCCCAGCCGTACGTGACCAGCTCCTTGGCCGCCTCGATCTGGGCCGACTCCTCGTCCGGTACGGGGACAAAGTGGAACGGCGAGGGACCCCGCCACCAGATGATCTCGCCGCTGAACTCGAGCTCCATCTCCGTGACGGTAGCCGACTGCTCAGCTGGCCAACGTCTGGCTCGGGGGCTCGCCGTACGCCTCGCGGTAGTACGACGAGAAGCGGCTCGACCCGCTGAAGCCCCACTTCGAGGCCACCGCGGTGACCGTGAGACCGTCGTCCGGACCGGCGAGCTCGAGCTCGTCGTGTACCCGCGCCAGACGCACCCGGCGCAGGTAGGCCATCGGCGTCGTGTCGAGGTGGCGCCGGAAGGCGAGCTGGATGGCCCGTGGCGTCACCCCGGCCGCAGCGGCAATGCCACCAACGGTGAGGTCCTGGTCAGCGTGCTCCTCGATGAAGGAGATCGCGTCCCGGACCGTCTCGGCCGTGATCGGCAGGTCCTGCGGGGCTTCGACCCCCCTGCGCACCGCCTCCATCGTCGTGTTGGGGAACGTGGCGAGGGCAACCGCTGCGAGGAACCGCGCGGACTCCCCGACGACGAGCGGACTGACCGGGACACCGGACCCGCCCGCCAAGGTCCTGGCGACGTGGTCGACGGTCTCCTGCCAGTGGCGCTCGGCCGCCTGGCTGACCGGGCGGGTGCCGGTGAACAGCAGGTTCCGAACGCCGGTGGTCGCAGATGCGACGTCCCGCAGCAGGGCGAGGTCGATGCGGACGCCACGCGCCCGCGGCTCGTCCCCGGCCCAGTCAATTCGACTGGGTCGGTTGTCCCACGCGATGCAGACGGATTCACCGGGACCGACCTGCTCCCGGACCCCAGCCGCTTCGGCCTCGTAGGTGAGCAGCCCGCGCTCACCGGTGACGAAGAGGACGGACTCGGGAGGTTCGGCCCGATCCGTTGCCCGCAGCTCCGCCGAGACCCCGGCAGTGGTGAGGACATCGATGGAGAACCGACCGGCGTCCGTGTGCGACAGGGAGAAGTAGTACCCGTCCGGGCAGCCGATCAAGCGGAGAGGGACGCTGAGCTCCTCTGCGCAGATCTGCTCGATCTGTGCGGGGTCGGTCGTCGTGAAGGCGACCTTGTGGATGGTGCTCATGATGGTGAGCGATGAGGACATGTTCAACTCCGAGGCTGACGTGTCCGAGGGCCATGGTTTGACCCATCAGCGGCCGTCTCCGGCTCACCGACTCTCCGACGATAACGCACGGTGGGCCCGAATGGGGAATTGGCTTGCTGTGGGTTGCTGTGGATTGCTGTGGGTTGCTGTTGCCGAGGATGAGGTAAACGCGCCGACACAGCGTCGGCGCGTTTACCTCAATCCGGGAAAGCGGTGGCGGTCAGGCGGCGCTGACGACCTCCCGGGCCTCGTCGACCGTGACGCCCATCTGGCTGCGAAGCTTCTCCAGCACCGCGCGCACGAGTCGGGAGACCTGCATCTGGCTCACGCCGAGCGCGAGCCCGATCTCCTTCTGCGTCATCGCGTCGACGAAGCGCATCTGCAGCAGCTCACGGTCCTTCTGCGAGAGGCTGGCCAGTGCGTCGGAGAGCGAGACGCGGTCGGCGGCCGACTCGAGCTCGTCCTGCGGCTCGGCGAGGCTCTCCGCGAGGGAGCGCGACTCGTCGTCGCCGAAGGTGAGATCGAGCGACAGCGGGTGGTAGCTGTGCTCCGCCGACAGGCACTCGACCACGTGGTCGGGGTCGACGCCGACCTCCTCGGCGAGGTCCGCGGCGGTGGGCGTGGTGCCGTGCTCCTGCTCCCACTGCTCACGTGCGAGTCGCAGCACGGGACCCAGCTCCTGGAGCCGGCGAGGCGGGCGCACCATCCAGCCGTGGTCCCGGAAGTGCCGCTTCAGCTCCCCCGAGATCGTCGGGAGGGCATAGCCGATGAACGACGTGCCGGGGCCTGGGTGGTACCGCCGGATGGCGACGACGAGCGCGAGCCGCGCGACCTGGACGAGGTCCTCGGTCGGGATGCTGCGCCCGGCGTAGCGTGCTGCAACGCCATCACAGAGGTCGAGGTGGAGCCGGACGATCTCGTCGGTGAGCCTTTCGCGCTCCGCGCAGTTCTTTGTACGCGAGAGCTCGAGGAGCAGCTCCTCCGCCTTCCGGTCCCTCTCGACGAATCGGCCACGTCGGCGGCCGATCGGGGTGGGGTGGGTGGTTGGGGAAACGGACTTCATGCGTGACATGACTCATCTCCTGCGTGTGCGGGTGACGGAATCAGCTCGTGTTTGAACCGCTCGTGAAGTCGCTTCCACTTTCGCGTCGAAGCGCGGCTCCCGACCACCACACAAACGAACACTTCTCCCGGTCGACCTGCCGAAAGCGAAGCCGGTTTGCTGCAGCGCCCGCCGGGTACACGGCGCAGCATTGGGACATGACACATCAAGCTGGACGAAAGGAGTCGTCGTGAGCGTGACGAGCTTTCAGGACCTGCCCCTGGCCGACCGCGACCGAGAATGGGACGGTGACGCTGCGGAGCGCCGGGTGAGGGACTGGGCCGGCGCTGAGGACGGCCCGAACGAGAAGTACCGCGACGCCCACGTCTGGTACGACGGCGACAACAAGGACAACTTCACGGCCTACAAGCTGCTCGTGGCTGACGTGGTCGACGGTCGGCTCAAGGCGGTGCCTCGTGGTGTCATGGCGGCCGCCGCGGTGATGCAGGGCTCGCGTGGCGGGGTGGACCTCCCGGAGAAGGACCGCGATCGGGTCCGCAGCCACCTGGCCAAGTACTACGCCAAGTGGGGAGAAGACGCGCCGTGGGAGCGTGACGAGTGATCGACGGATGAAGGGGTATGCCGCTGAGCTCGCCGGCGCTCGACGCGGCGACCCAGCCCTCCCGCCCTCAGTGACGGTGCAGCAGGTCCTTGGCCACGGCAAGGTCGCGCACGAGAGCGGCGCGGTCCACCTCACGCTGCCGCGAGCGCAGGACCGACGACGGATGCGCGGTCGCCACCGCCACGGGCGGCGGGTCGAGTGACACAGCGGCGAAGCCCGACGGCTCGCCGCTCGGGTCGACCCTCGGCCACTCGAGGGGCCGTCCTCGCGCCTCACCGACGCGGAACCCAGGCCCGTAGATCGCCTGGCCGGCCGTGCTGCCGAGTATGACGACGACCTCCGGCTTGACGAGCCCGAGCTCGGAGAGCAGCCAGGGCTCGCATGCTGCAACCTGCCACCGCACGGGCGACTTGTGGATCCGCTTGCCGCCCTTGTCGACGTGACGGAAGTGCTTGACGACGTTGGTGCGGAAGGCGTCGCCCGGCTCGATCCCCGCCTCCCCGAGCGCCCGGTCGAGCAGCCGTCCCGCCGGCCCGACGAAGGGCAGGCCGGCGAGGTCCTCCTTGTCTCCCGGCTGCTCGCCGACGAGCATGAGCCGTGCCGGCACCGGCCCGTCGCCCATGACTCCCTGCGTCGCGTCGCGATACAGGTCGCAGCCGCGGCAGCCGTCGACCGCCTCGCGCAGGCGGGGCAGGGTGGGCCGGTCGGGAACGAAGGGCTCCGCGCCCGGGTACTCGTCCGCGGTGCCCGGCATCGCTCAGTCCTCCTCGTGCCCGGCCGTGACCCGCACCGCGTGGGAGACGACGTCGATGAGCTGCCCAGTGCGCTCCATCATGCGCGTCTGCAGCTGCGCGCCGTTGCCGCGGGTGCGGACTCGTTCCAGTCCCTCCTTGACCACCTCGACGTCGTCGGCCTCGCCCAGGGCCGGACGGATGTGCTCGACGAGCCGGTCGATGACGTCCCAGGCCCGCTGCGGGCGCAGGGTGAAGGGGTCGAGGAGCCGGCCGGAGACGCCCTCGCGGGCGGCCTGCCACATCGCGAACCGCACCAGCGTCGTCGGCACCGGGGGCGGCTCTACCGACCGCGACCACTCGCGCGCTGCCGTCTCCACGAGGCCGCGGCACAGCGCTGCGACCAGGACGGTGTCGCTCGGCCGCAGGCACACGTCGGCCGCGCGGATCTCGACGGTCGGGTAGTGCTGGGACAGCCGCGCGTCGAAGTAGACCATTCCCTCGTCGAGGATGACGGAGGACATCGTCAGGTCGCGCACCATCCGGTGGTAGGCCGCCGCCGAGCCGAAGAGCTCCGTCGGCCCGTTGGAGGGCCATCGGCCGAAGGACTGCGAGCGCCAGCTCGCGAAGCCCGTGACCTCGCCGTTCCAGAAGGGCGAGTTCGCGCTGAGGGCCAGCAGCACCGGGAGCCACACGCGGATGCGGTCGAGCACGCCGACCCCCTCCTCGTCCGAGTCGACGGCGACATGCACGTGCAGCCCGCAGGTGAGGTGCTGACGGGCGACGATCTGGTAGCGCTCGTGCATCCACGCGTACCGCGTGGACGCGACGGGCACTGGAGTCACGGGGAACGGGGAGGTCCCCAGTGCGGCGACGGTCGAATCAGCCTGTCGCGCAGCCGAAATCGCCTCACTACGCCAGTGGCGGACCTCATCGGCCAGGTCGTCGAGCGACTCGACCGGGGCGGTGTGCGTCTCGATCATCTGCTGCTGGAACTCGCCCTCGAGGGCCCCGCGCACGCCGAGACCGGCGACCGGATGCTCGTGCATCGCAGCACGGAGGACGAGCTGCCCGGACACCGACCGCGGCCGCCCGTTGCGACCGTCGACGAGGAGCATCTCCTCCTCGACCCCAACCGTCCTTGCCATCTCTCCACCTCCCAGCCAAGGGAGCTGAGACGAGACTACGCCCCCTCCCAACGCATCCTTGCGCTGGAAGCGAGCCCAGCGGCATACGGCATCATCTGGTCAGAAGACCGCCTGGCCTCCTGTCACCCCGAGCACCGTCCCGGAGACGTAGCTGGCGTCCGACGGGGACGCAAGGAAGACGTACGCCGGTGCCACCTCACCGGGCTGACCGGCCCGGCCCAGCGGCGTGTCGGACCCGAACGTCTCGATCTTCTCGGTTTCGCGAGTCGCCGGCTGCAGCGGCGTCCAGATCGGGCCAGGGGCCACGGCGTTGACGCGAATTCCCTTGGGGCCCAATGACTGTGCCAGGTTGACAGTCAGGTTGTTGAGCGCCGCCTTGGTCGCCGCATAGTCGAGCAGTGCCGGCGACGGGTCGTAGGCCTGGATCGACGTCGTGTTGATGATCGACGAACCCGGAGTGAGGTGTGGGAGCGCCGCCCGGCAGAGCCACAGCACCGCCTGGAGGTTGGTCCGCATGACCCGCTCGATGTTGTCGTCGGTCAGCCCCTCCAGACCCTCGCCCGGACCCTTGTCCCAGTGGAAGCCGGCGTTGTTGACGAGGATGTCGAGGCCACCGAGCCCGTCGACCGCGTCCGCGACGACCCGGTCGCAGGTCGCGCGGTCGGTGAGGTCACCGGGGACGAGGACGGCGTTCCGACCGGCCTTGCGCACCCAGGACGCCGTGTCCTCGGCATCGGGCTGCTCGGCCTCGAGGTAGTTGATCGCCACGTCAGCACCCTCGCGGGCATAGGCGATGGCGATCGCCCGGCCGATACCGGAGTCGCCTCCCGTGATGAGCGCCTTGAGGCCCTCCAGCCGCCCGTGTCCGGCGTAGGTCTCCTCGCCGTGGTCCGGGACCGGCTCCATCCTCGTCGTCAGGCCCGGCGGGTCCTGCTGTTGGGGAGGGAAGCCGCCCTTGTCGTCGTTCCTGACCATCGAGGCCGCGCGCTCTCCGATGCTGCTGCTCACGATGTGCTCCTTCCGATGAGGTCGGCGGTGGCGAACTGCGGGAGCACCTGGGCACCGAAGGCGTCGATGAACCGTGACTGGTCGGCGCCGACGAAGTGCACCATGACCGCGTCGAAGCCGTCGTCGAAGGCCTGCCGGATCCGGGCTGCATGGGCCTCGAGGTCGCTCGACACGTGCACCGCACGCTTGACGTCGTCCTCGGTGACGTGTCGGCCCAGCTCGTCGAAGCCCGCGACGGAGTCGATGTCCCAGGCCACGGGCGCTCCGAAGACGTTGCTGCGCCACTGTTTCATGGCGATCTCCACGGCCTCGTCCTCGCTGGGAGCCCAGCTCACGTGGAGCTGAAGCCGGACCTGCCCCCGGCCACCGTGCTGGCGGTAGGCCTCGAGGGCGTGACGGTCGCCGCCCCCGTGCTGGTTCACGGTGATCAGGCCATCCGCCCAGCTCGCGGCCTGTCCCGCCTTCTCCGTGGTCACCGCTGCGGCGACGAGGTCAGGCCGTCGGCTCGGACGCGACCACACCCTGGCCCGGTCCACGGTGATGAGCCCGTCGTGGGAGACCTCCTCGCCGTCGAGGAGCCGCCTGATGACGTCCGCGCATTCGATGAGCCTGCGGTCGCGCAGCTCCTTCCGGGGCCACCCCTCCCCGGT
The DNA here is from genome assembly GCA_963826445.1 of uncultured Actinomycetota bacterium. Classification (GTDB taxonomy): domain Bacteria; phylum Actinomycetota; class Actinomycetes; order Actinomycetales; family Dermatophilaceae; genus Intrasporangium. Next base: position 165,695 of record CAWGXD010000010.1, on the reverse strand, counting down.
CACGTGCTCGTTGATGGCCTCGCCAGAGCCCAGGGCTGCCCAGAACCGGCCGGGGAACATCTCGCCGAGCGTGCCGATCGCCTGCGCGGTGATGACGGGGTGGTACCGCTGGCCCGGTGCGGTGACCACGCCGAAGGGCAGGTTGGTCGCGTTGAGTGCGGCGCCGAGCCAGGACCACGCATAGCCGGACTGGCCCTGGTCCGTGCTCCACGGCTCGAGGTGGTCGGAGCACATGGCGGCGGTGAAGCCCGCTGCTTCGGCGTGCTTGACGTCCTCGAGCAGCTGGGCCGGCGGGATCTGTTCGTGCGAGCAGTGGAAGCCGATGGTGGGCATCCGATTCGTCCTCCGTAGGGGCTTCGGTCACGGGCGGTGGTCGCAGCAGCCGTCTACCCGCGGCCGGACTGGGCGAAACCGCCGGTGGCGGGGCAGCGCGGTGACTTCCAGGCGGTTCGTGGGTACCCCGCCCCCATGAGGATGAGCCAGACGGGTGACCTGTGGTGGAAGTCGGCGGTGCTCTACTGCGCCGACGTCCAGACGTTCTACGACTCGGACAGCGACGGCGTCGGCGACCTTCGCGGAATGACCGACCAGCTCGAGTACCTTGCGGACCTCGGCGTCAACTGCCTGTGGCTCATGCCCTTCTACCCGGGCCCGTCGAAGGACGACGGCTACGACATCACCGACTTCTACGGGGTCGACAGCCGGTTCGGGAGCCATGGTGACTTCGTCGAGCTGGTGCGGACGGCGCGCGCGCACGGCATCCGGGTCATCCTCGACTTCGTCATGAACCACACGTCCGACCAGCACCCGTGGTTCAGGTCGGCTCGGCGCAGCGTCGACGACCCCTATCGGGACTACTTCGTGTGGAGCACGACCAAGCCGAGGACCAACCCCAAGGACCTCGTCTTCCCCGACGAGGAGGACAGCCTCTGGCAGCTCGAGCCGAAGACCGGCGAGTACTACCTGCACCACTTCTACAAGCACCAGCCGGACCTCAACGTCGACGAACCGTTCGGTGCAGGAGGAGATCGCCCGGACCCTGGGCTTCTGGCTCGAGCTCGGTGTCTCGGGCTTCCGGGTTGATGCCGTGCCGTTCCTCTTCGCGACGGACTCCGTACCCTCGGCGCCTGCGGGTCCTCTGAGAGCAAGGCCGTCTCGTTCGACCCGAAGCGCTACCTCGGGGACGTGCGCAAGTACGTGACCCGCCGGCTCGGCGATGCGGTGCTCCTCGGCGAGGTGAACCTGCCCTACCCGGAGCATGAAGAAGTTACTTCGGTGGCGCCGACGGCGACGGGCTCAACATGCAGTTCGACTTCCCGGCGATGCAGGCGCTCTACCTGTCGCTCGCTCGCGAGGACGCTCGGCCGCTCGAGGCGACGCTGCGCAAGCGACCGGCCCTCGACATCACGAGCCAGTGGGCCAACTTCGTGCGCAACCACGACGAGCTGACCCTCGACCAGCTCAGCGACGAGGAGCGGCAGGACGTCTTCGACGCCTTCGGGCCCGAGCCCGGCATGCAGCTCTACGGCCGGGGTCTCCGCCGGCGCCTGCCCTCGATGCTCGGGGGCGACGAGCGCCGCCTGCGTCTGGTCTACTCGCTCATGTTCTCCCTGCCCGGCACGCCCGTGCTCTTCTACGGTGAGGAGATCGGGATGGCCGAGAACCTCGCCGTGCCCGGCCGGCTCGCCGTCCGCACCCCGATGCAGTGGGGCAACGACTCGACGGGTGGTTTCACCGACGCTCCCCCGCGGAAGCTGACGCGGCCGTTCCCGGACGGCCTCTACTCACCCGAACGCGTCAACGTGGCGGACCAGCGCCATGACCACGACTCGCTCTGGTGGTTCATCCGCAACCTCATCCGGCTGCGGCGGCAACACCCGGAGCTCGGCTGGTCGACCGTCGAGGTGCCGCGGACCAAGCCGCAGAGCGTGCTCGCCCATGTCGCCCGCGAGGAGGACGGCTGGACGATGCTCGCCCTGCACAATCTGGCCCCCGAGAGCTGCCTCGTGGACGTGTCGATCGGCGAGGTGGAACCCGGATCCACCCTCGTCGACCTCGTCGGCGAGCGCGAGCAGCACCCGGTCACGAAGGACGGCCAGGCGCAGGTCAAGGTCGACGGCTACGGGTTTCGTTGGCTGCTGCTGCGCCGACCCGGTGACCGTCCCGCGAAGTAGCTGACGAAGCTCACGCGTGATGTGGGTACGGGACCTGCGTGGAGATCATTGCCAATTTCGACGAGGTCGTCGAGCTGGCGCGCATGCGAGCCCCGCTGTACGTCCGGTACTCGGCGGGGCCGGCACGCGACGCGCAGACGCCGAGTCATGACGTCGAGGCAGACGTGGCGCTGCCCGGCATCCCCGCAGCCAGCCTCACTCCCACGCAGTGGTGGACCCGCCCGGACGAGGACTGGGTCGCCCGACGGTTGTGCACGTACCTCGACCCCCTCGAGCAGGACGGCAACGGCGCTGACCGCCGACCGTGGCTGCTCACCGGAGTCGTCGTCGGCTACGGGCCGGACCACGAGCCCCTCATCGGCGCGGTGGAACCGCTGGGCTGGGTGGGTCCGGAGGTGTTGGAGACTGCCAAGGAGCTGTACCGGACCCGCTTCCACGGCGTGGACGACCCTTCCGGCCACCGGCGCGAGTCAGCCTAGGTCGGAGAAGCATGCTGCCGACGGACCACTTCATCCGTTTCGAGCGCATCACGTCAGCGGAGCAGACAGCACGCGGGCTGCTCGCCGAGGTGCACACCGAGCAGCTCCGGATCGACCTCGTGCGCGATGACGTCGTGCGCATCAAGATCAGCCGCGGCGGGGTCTTCGACGAGTCGCCTACGCACGCCGTGTGCGTCGATCCTGTTGCGGAGCCGGTCCAGTTCCAGTTCGAGCGGGCCGATGAGCGCGTCCGGCTGACGACGTCCGACATGGTCGTTTCGCTGTGGCTGGACCCGTTCCGGATCGATGTCCACCGCACTGACGGCACTCCGGTCGTCGAGTCCGCAGCTGACGAACAGGGTCGGTACTGGACGTACGCCACCCTCAACGACGCCTTCACGATCCGCCGTCGGTGCGGTGGAGCGGATCGCATCTTCGGGCTCGGGGAGAAGAGCGGCCGGCATGACCGGAAGGGCCGGGACTTCACCCTGTGGAACAACGACGTCCTGAGCGAGGTCGGCTCGCTGGAGTTCACCTCCGGCAAGGACTCGGGGATCCCCGCGGCGACCGCACGAGCACGGAGTTCGACCCCTACTACGTGAGCGTGCCCTTCTTCCACCACCAGCTGTACCCGCATGGGCAGATGAGCGCATCGTTCATCGACAACGGCCACCGCGGCCACTACGAGTTCTCGCCTGCCAACGAGTACCGCATCACCTTCGACGGCGGGCAGTACACCGAGTACGTCTTCGCCGGACCACACATGCCGGGCATCCTCCGGTCCTACACCGACCTCACCGGCAGGATGCAGCTGCCGCCGATCTGGGCGCTGGGGTACCACCAGTGCCGGTGGCACAAGTACGACCAGGCCGCCGTTGAGGCACTCGGGCAACGGCACCGCGACGACAACTTCCCGTGCGATGCGCTGTGGCTCGACATCGACTACATGGACGGCTACCGCGTCTTCACGTGGGATGCCGAGTCCTTCCCGGATGGCCCAGGCATGGTCAAACGCTTGCGAGACAAGGGGTTCCGCGTCATCACCATCATCGACCCAGGTGTGAAGCACGAGCCCGGCTATTGGGTCTTCGACCAGGGGTTCGAGCGCGACCTCTTCTGCCGTACCGAGGGTGGCGACGTCTACGTCGGCCAGGTGTGGCCCGGCAACACGGCCTTCCCCGACTTCGTCACCGAGGAGGCGCGTGCCTGGTGGGGGGAGCTCAACGCGGCCCACGTGCAGTCCGGGCTCGCCGGCATCTGGAACGACATGAACGAGCCGGCGACCGGGGTGATCTCCTCGACGACGATGCGCTTCGGCCGGGGGCAGTTCCCGCACGAGCGCTACCACAACCAGTACGCGCTGCTCATGGCGATGGGGACGACCGAGGGCCTGCTCGAGGCCATGCCTGAGCGTCGCACCTTCATCCTGTCGCGGGCCGGATTCGCCGGCATCCAGCGGTACGCCGCGAACTGGATGGGCGACAACCAGTCGCGCTGGGACCACCTGTGGCTCAGCATCACCATGGGCTGCGGCTTCGGCGTCTCAGGACAGCCGTTCGTCGGAGCGGACATCGGCGGTTTCCAGGGAAATGCCAACGCGGAGCTCTTCCTGCGCTGGATGCAGTACGGCGCCCTCACCCCCTTCTGCCGCAACCACTCCGAGACGGGCTACATCGACCAGTACGCGTGGGCCTTCGGCGAGGTCATCCACGAGCTGGTGCGTGAGGCGGTGCAGCTGCGATACCGGCTCCTGCCGTACATCTACGCCTCCTTCGTCCGCTCGTCGGAGACCGCTGAGCCGGTGCAGCGCCCGCTGGTCTTCGACTTCCAGTACGAGTCCGCGGCGGGGGACATCGACGACGAGTACCTCTTCGGCCCCGACCTGCTCGTGGCGCCCGTCGACGAGCCCGGAATGACGGCACGTCAGGTCTACCTGCCCGCCGGAGGCTGGTACGACTGGTTCGGTGACGAGGCTGACGAACCGCATGTCGGCCGCAGCTACGTCATCGCGCCGACCCCGATGGACCGGATTCCCGTCTACGCCCGCGCCGGCTCCGTGATCCCGATGTGGCCGGAGGCCCCGCCCTCCACCGATGGCTACCACCCCGAGGTCGTCGAGCTGCACCTCTTCGTGCCTTTGGGCGATGGCCACTACGAGTCCCGGCTCGTCGAGGACGACGGCCTCACCTTCGCCTTCCGCGAGGGAGCCCACGTGTCCACCACGTTCACCGTGACCCGCAGCGGTGACGACGTGAGGCTCACGGGCGAGGCGACCGGCGACGGCTATCCCGAGTTCCGGCGCACCGCCTTCCGGCTCGTCGTCCACGGAGCGCAACCCGACGGGGTTCGCCACGACGGCTCGGTCGTGTCGCCCATCGATGGCGGGTTCCTGCTGCCCAACGGCGGTAGGGACCTCCAGGTCGAGTTCTCCGCCTGACGCGATGGGCGACTTTCCAGCGAAGCCAGCCCAGCGGCATACGACATCGTCTTATCCCGGCGCGGGACCGTGCGAGCGGCGCAGGCGGAGCCAGCGGAAGCCGTAGGGACCGACCTCGAGACGCGTGGGGTCGAGCTCGCCGTCGTACGGGTGGTCGGAGAACACCTCGACCGGTGGCTGGTCCTCGACGGGCACGTCGTCCAGCTCGACGCACTGCGGCGAGTCTCCGAGGTTGTGGACGAAGAGGATCACTCCGGTGGAACCCTCGGCCACGTGGGCGAGGACCGGGGCGGGAGTGCCGTCGATGATCCGGTGGCTGCCGGCCCCGATCTCCTCGCACTCGCGCAGCGTGTGCAGCATCCGGTCGAACCACGTGAGCATCGAGTCCGGTACGAGCCGCTGGTCCGTGACGTTGACCTGCTTGAAGCCGAACGGCGGCGCGTCAACAAGCGGACGGAGCAGTCGGTGCTGCGGCGCCGTGGAGAAGCCGCCGTTCTCGGTTCCCGACCACTGCATCGGGGTCCGGATCGCGTCACGCTCGGGCAGCTCGAGGTTCTCCCCCATGCCGATCTCGTCGCCGTACCGCAGCACCGGCGTGCCGGGCATGGTGAACTGAAGGCTGTAGGCCAATCGGACCCGGGCCTCCTCCCCGTCCAGCATCGGCGCGAGCCGCCGCCGGATCCCCCGCTCGTACAGCTGATGCTCCGGCTCGGGCCCGAACGCCGCGAAGACCTCGTCGCGCTCGTCGGGAGTCAGCTGCGAGAGGTCGACCTCGTCATGGTTGCGCAGGAAGGTCGCCCAGGCGGCGTTCCGAGGCAGCGGAGGCAGGGAGGTCAGCGCGTTGGCGATGGCGCTCGCGTCCCTCCTCGCCAGCGACAGCATGAGGGCCTCGTTGAGGCGGAACGCGAAGAGCATGTGAACCCGGCTCGCCGCACCGTCCGCGTCGCCGAAGAACTCGAGCAGCTCATCGTTGGGCACGTGTGCCTCCGCGAGGAAGACCGCGTCACCGCGCAACCAGGACAGGCGGTCGCGGAGCTCCACGAGGAACCCGTAGGCCCGCCCCTCGGCGCCCTCCGCGGTCGTCTTCTCGATGAGGAAGGGCGCGCCGTCGAGACGGAATCCACTGACGCCCAGCCGCTCCCAGAAGGTGAGGATCTTCTTCATCTCCGAGCGGACATGCGGGTTGAGCACGTTGAGGTCCGGCTGGAAGGAGTAGAAGCGGTGGTGGTACCAGGACCCGGCCGTCTCGTCGAACGTCCACGTGGACTCCTGGACACCGGGGAAAACCATGCCCTCGTCGCGATTCGGCGGCTCATCGTCGGACCAGACGTACCAGTCCCGGTACGGGGAGCGCGGGTCGGAGCGGGCCGCCTGGAACCACGGGTGCTGGTCGCTCGTGTGGTTGAGGACGAGGTCGAGCATGACCCGGATGCCGCGCTCGTCGCACTCGGCCATGAACTCCGCGAAGTCCCCCAGGGTGCCGAGCGACGGGTCCACGTCGTAGTAGTCAGCCACGTCGTAGCCGCCGTCACGGAACGGGGTCGGGTGGATCGGGCCCAGCCACAGGATGCTGATCCCGAGGCGACTCAAGTGGTCCAGCCGGCTCGTCAGGCCGGCGAAGTCGCCGATGCCGTCGCCGTTGGAGTCCTGGAACAGTCGGACGTCGAGGCTGTAGATCACCCCGCTGCGGTACCACCGTGCGGTCACTCCAGATCCCTACCCAGACCTAGCCGGCACCACCGATGTCGATCGGCTTGACCGCCGGCCCGGCGATGACCTGGCCGTCCGAGTCGAACCGCGAGCCGTGGCAGTGGCAGTCCCAGGTCTCCTCGGCGACGTTCCAGCGGAGGCGGCATCCCATGTGCGAGCACCGCGGCGCCTCCCGCCGCAGCTCGCCGGTCACGAGCTCGGCGGCGACCTTGAGGTTGCCGGTGACGAGCTTTGGCACCGAGCGCATGCCGTCGGTGCGGCGGGCGTCAAACACCGGCAGCCAGGCGGGGTCGCGGCCGGCCAGCAGGTCGCTGAGCATGAGCCCGGCGGCGCTGCCGTTGGAGAGCCCCCACTTGCCGAAGCCCGTCGCCACATGGACGTGCTTGTGGAGCGGGCTGCGGCCGACATACGGGACGTGGTCCGGGGTGACGTAGTCATGGGCGCTCCACCGGTGCGACACCTCGGCCACGTCAAAGGTCTCGCGGATCCACTGCTCGAGGTCCGCGTAGCGGCCCTCCGTGTCGACGTCGGCGCCGACCTCGTGGCCGTTGCCCACGACGATGAGCCCCTCCGGCCCGGCCTCCGGCCAGGGGCGCGTGGACCGCGCCGGGTCGTCGACCGAGATCGTCATGTCGAGGGGGGCCCTGTCACGCAGGCGGACGGCCAAGCCGTAGGACAGGCTCGGACGGGTGCGCGCGAAGTAGCCGCCGAGCAGGCCGATGGGCAGGAGCGTGGCAACGACCGCATTGGCTGCCTCGACCGTGCCACCCTCGGTCTCGGCCGTGACCCGTCCGTGGTCCTCGGCGACGTGGGTCACGCGGCTGTGCTCGTGGATGGTGCCACCTGCGGCTACGAGGGCGTCCGCGAGCCCGTCGAGGTAGCGACGCGGGTGCACGTGCAGCTGCTCGGTGAAGCGCACTCCGGCGGTGATGGGGAAGGGCAGGCTGGACGCGTTGACGAGCATCGCAGGCAGTCCGAGGCGCTGCGCCGCCACTGCCTCGTCCTCCATGGCCCGGATCGATCTGGCGTCGTCCGAGGTCGTGTAGACGAGGGCGTCCGCGCGAGTCGGCGAGCAGTCGATGTGGAGCTCCTCAGCGAGGTCGGCGACGAGGTCGACGCCGGCGCGGTTGGCGTCGGCGTACTGGCGGGCCCGGTCGACCCCGGCCCACTCAACGAGCCGGGCATAGATCAGCGAGTGCTGTGCCGTCACCTTGCCCGTCGTGTAGCCGGTCGTCCCGTCACCGATCCGACGCGCTTCGAGCACGACGACGCGGATCCCCGCACGCGCGGCGAGCAGGGCGGTGGTCAGCCCCGCGATGCCCGCGCCCACGACGACGACGTCGGCCTCCGCGTCGCCTTCGAGCGCCGGCGCCGGCTCCCTGCGCCGGCCGGGGTCGTCCAGCCACACGCTGCCACGCTTTCCTGCCGGAGTGCTCATGACGTTGCCTTTCGTCGTGGTGGTTCCGATGCCGTATGCCGCTGAGCCGGCTTCTCGGGTCAACCGTCCTGAGTGCGGTGCGGGTGACGTCGATCGTCGCGGGTCGAAACGACGATGCGGGCGGGATCGAGGAGGACCTCGACGACCTCCCCGACAGGGATGAGCAGGTCGTGCCTCTGGATTCGCTGGAAGAACCGCCGCAGCAGACCGGGGCCGAGCTCGGGGTCCGCGTGGTAGCCGAGCTCTGTCCCGAGCACCGACTGGGTGCACTGGATGTGGGTGACCCGCCACGGCTCGGACGTCGAGTCGCAGCGCAGCTCGATGACGGTGCCGAGCCGGTGGCCGGTGTCGTCGACGACGGAGGCGCGCAACAGGTCGCTGACCCACCGACAGCCCGGCTGCGGCGGCCGGGTCGGCGGCTCCAGCACGTCGACCGGCCGGGCGGAGCCGTCTTCGTCCTCCCGCTCGGGCTCCGCTCCGCCCTTGGCCCCGGGGATGCCGGAGACGACGAAACGGCGGAGCCAATGCTCGAGCTCGAAGCTCTGGGCGAGCGCCCTGGCCGACGGGCGGTCGACGGTGATCGCCGACCCGACATTCCCGATGTGGCCGAGCGGGATGACAATCGGCTGGGGGTCGGAGTCGGTGCTCAAGCGCCGCCACACGGCGTTGACCCAGGTGCCGAGCCGCCCGGGCAGTCGCTGGCTGAGGGCTCCGATTCCGACGGCGCAGCCCGTGACCGCCAGCGCGTCCCCAGCCGGCGTGAGCTCGAGGTCGTCGATGTTGCCGACCAGCTCCTGGCCCGGGCCGACGACCTGATGATCAAGCACGCGCAGGACGACGTCGAGGCGCGCTGGTCGGTTCACCGCCTGCCGTGGCGCTGTCATGTCACTGCCCCGCTCTCGTCAGCGATCATCAGCGGGATCGCCGCCACCGCGGCAACCACCACGACGAACAGGTAGACCGTGCCCAGCGTGTTGGCAACGCGGCCGTTGACGTGCTCGCCCATGTAGTCCGGTCGTTGGCGACGACCAGGATCGGGAAGTAGGTCAGCGGCAGCGCGACCGCGCAGAACACGACCGAGTACTCGGTGACCATGATCGGGTCGACCGTGGTCAGCAGCACGCCGACGGCCGGCGATGGTCGCGAGCAGCACGACGGTGTGGAAGCGGGCCGCCCGAAGCGGCTCGACGAACTTGCCCCACTGCCAGCCGAAGTACTGCGCGATGCTGTAGCCGACCGACAGGCCCGTCTCGCAGGCCGCGCCGAAGGTGGCGGCGAAGAAGCCGAGGAGCGCGAAGCGCCAGACCCGAGCTTGCCGAGGGCGATGCGCGACCGGCAGGCCGACCTGGCCGAGGGTGTCGACCTGGATCCCTGCGGGCAGTAGACGACCGCGGCGCACGCCGGCGATGGCCAGCGAGAGCAGCCCGCCGAGCGGGAAGCCGATGAACACGTTGGCCCGCATGTCGCCGAGGTCCTTGCTCGGTCCACCGCTCCTCGACCCCGCCGGAGGAGAAGAAGAAGACCTCGTACGGCGTCATCGCCGCGCCGAACAGCGCGATGGCGTAGTAGAAGTACGTCGGCCAGCGCTCTCGCCGTGCCGGCACCGACGGGGTGCGCCTGCCGTCGCCAGAGGGCGGCCCAGTCCGGGTCCGAGCTGCCACAGCGCGACCGCGAAGACGATCAGCGCCAGGCCAGCAGCCCGAACACGTTCTCCAGGACGGCGAACCGGACCCGCCAGAGGACGATCCAGACGGCGGCGCCGACCACGGGCATCCAGCAGCTACGGGTTGACGCTCGGTCGACGAGCTGAGGGCCAGCGCGACGCCGCCGATCTCGGCGGCGAAGGTCAGCAGGGTGACGGCCATCGAGGCCAGCAGGTTGGCCAGCCCCACCCGCGGACCCGAGCCGCTCACGGACGAGGTCGAAGGTGGCCCGGCCGCTGACGGCGGCCACCCGGCCGCGTCATCTCGGCGAACACGCAGATGCCGACGATGCCGACCACACCACCCACGCCAGCGACAAGCCGAAGCGGGCGCCGACCAGGGCGTTGGTGACGAGGTCGCCGATGTCGACGAACCCGCCGATGGCGGTGAGGATCCCGAGGGCGACGGCGAAGAGCTTCTTCACTGGAGTGCCTCGGCGTGCTGGTCCATCGAGTGGGCGACCCGCCGCAGGTCACCGGCGAGCGTCGCCATGGCGTGCGTATCGCCCCGTCGAACCGCTATCCGGGCTTCGGCCAGCAGATCACCCGTGTCGCCGAGCTGGTTGAGCACGGCCTTTCGGAGCTCATCGAGCGTCGGGTCGGGGGGATCCACGGTGCCGAAGCTCGCCTCGACCGGGCCCATCGCCTCCTCGGCCTCGGTGACGAGCGTGTCTGCGTAGGCCGGCGTGATGCGGTCCCCGACGCGGGCATCGAGCGCCAGGGCCGCGACTCTGGACGTGGACACGGCGGAGTCGAGGGCACCAATCGCGTTCTGCTGGAAGGCTCCCGAGTCGAGTGCAGGAGCCACGCATCCCGACAGCACCAGACACGCCCCGGCGGCGGCCCACCACGATGTCCTCATCTGCGCCGACTCAGGAGGGTGTGAGCAAGGAACCCGAGCAGCCCGAGGAACACGAGCCAGCCGAGGCCGAGCGCGAAGCCCTCGGTCATGAGCACTGCAGGACGCCGATCAGTGGTTCCGGAGGGCCTTGATCAGCTCGCCCTTGTCCATCGTCGACCGGCCCTCGATGCCGATCTCGCGGGCGCGCTTGAGCAGTCGGTCCTTGGTCCAGTCGTCGTAGTCACCTGACTTGCCGCCCTTGCGGCCGACCGAGCTGCGCGACGACTTGGCAGCCGCGTTGGAGATGCGGGCGGCCTTCTCCTTGCTCGCACCGTCCTCACGCAGCGACTCGTACATCTTCTTGTCCTTGACGGACGGACCGGGGTCACGACGGCGAGGCATGATCGTTCCTTTCTCCGGACTGTGGAGACGCTTCTCCTCTACCCGCGCCGCCCACACCCAACCGACCTGACCGCACGGAGCACGGCCAGGTCGGTGGGCGGGTCCGCCCGCGGGTGATGTCCGTTGGTCAGGCCCGCTGCAGTGACTGCAGAGCCTGCTCCTTGGCGGCGGTGAACTGCTCGCCGAGCTCGCTGAGCTGCTCGTTGCTGGCGGCCTTGCCGAACGCGGGGAGGATCTGCTCCTCCTCCTCCTCGATGTGATGCCGCACCTCGCCGATCATCGCGGCGATGAGCCCGTCGACGCCCGGGGCACCAGGGTCCGACGCCAGCAACTGATCCAGCGTCTCCTCAACGTGGTGATGCTCCTCGAGCCCGTCGTCGACGTCCGACGACTCGTCGGGAACGATCGACTTGATCGCCGGATAGACCACCTGCTCCTCGGCCTTCGAGTGCGGGACGAGCATCTCCTGCACCTGACGCAGCAGGTCGGGGACCTCCGGTGGCTCTGCCTTCTCGAGTTTCTTGAAGACGGACTCGAGCTTCTGATGGTCTTCCTTGATCAGTGTGACGACACCGGACATGCGTGCCTTCCCTTCGGTCAGGGGTGGTGGTCGGAACGGGAACTGCTACGTGCTCTCTACCCTTTTGCGCTGAGTCGAATTCGCGGCCTTGCGCTCGGCGAGATAGCCCAGCCGCTTCAGCGACTCGGTGTTGCGAGCGTCGAGCATGGGGTCGCGCACCGGCCGGGGAATGACCTTGGCCGGTCCGGCCGTGGCGTCCTCGGTCATGACGACACGTGTCCCGCCCTCCTCCACGGTGCACTCCAAGCGGACCCGGCCCTCTCCAGTCGGCCAGGCGCGGACCGTGAGCTCGATTGCGTGGGGGCGATCGATGCTGATGACCGACGTCGTGTCGTCGATGAGCATCGGCCACAGCCCGACGGAATGATGGATCTGGCTGCCGGCCGCGGGCCAGGTGCCGTCGACCTCACGGATCCGCGCTGCGCCGACGACCCATGAGGCGAATCTCCATCCGTCCGCGAGGACCTCGAAGACGTCGTCGGGCGCACAGCGCATGAAACGAGTGGTGCGGCTCATGGTGACTCCTTACCCACCCGGGCGGTTCGACACCGGGATCAGGCGCCGTTGGGCCACCCGCAGCCGGTCATGGAGGAGCGCTGCACGGGCGGCGTTCGACCCACAGGCGCCGTGGACGCCGCCCCCTGGATGTGCCGATGCCGACGCGAGGTAGAGACCCCGGATCGGGGTCTCCGCCCGACCCAGTCCCGGCACCGGACGCCAGAAGAGCTGCTGGTGCATCGCGGACGTGCCCCCGTTGACCGCTCCGCCGACGAGGTTCTCGTTCCGCCTCTCGAGCTCGGCGGGCCCGAGCACCCTGCGATCGAGGATCGTGTCCCGGAAGTTGGGCGCGAATTCCATGATCCGGGACTCGACCTCGGTCGCGGCCTGCTCGGCCCGAGCCTCGTCAACTGGCTCGGCCGACGCCCGGTCCGCCGCGGAGACGCGTTGCGGCACATGGACGTAGGCCCACATCGACTCGCTCCCGGTGGGCGCCCGAGTGGGGTCGGTTGCTGCCATCTGACCGAGGATGACGAGCCCGCGTTCGGGCATCCGGCCCGCGGCGAGCTCGGCCCCGGCGATGGCGAGCGCCGCAACGCTGTCCGCGAGGTGGACCGTCCCGGGCATGAGGTCTGGTGTCGTGGCCCACGGGACGGGCCCGTTCAGGGCCCAGTCGATCTTGATCGTTCCGAGGTCCCACTCGAAGGCGCCCATCCGTCGGCGCAGCCGATCCGGTAGCTCGGACCAGGGCACGAGGCCGCCGAAGAGGGCGGGGGCGCTGACGTCCGCCAGGACGGCTCGGCTCGCCCGGATCACCTCGCCTGAGTCGAGCCGGACGCCGACGGCCTGGCCGGATCGCACGACCACCTCCGCGACATGGGCCTCCGTCCGCATCTGACCGCCCGCGGCCTCGAGCCGGTTCACCAACGCCTCAGTCAGCTGTCCGGCGCCACCGCGCGGCACGGGGAAGCCATGGGACTGTCCGAGCATGACGAGCAGCAGGCCCATGAGGCCGGAGCCCGGCGCGTCCATCGCGATGTCCGCGTGAGCGGCATTGCCCGCCAGGAGCAGCTTGGGGGCCTCGCCGCCGAACCACTCGTCGCACAGTCGTCGCGCCGGGAGCAGGAGCTCGCGCAGGAACGCCAGCCCACCCAGTCGGGGCGCCTTGAGGCCGAGCCGTAGCCCGGGCCGGATGGGCGGGAAGGGCGTAAGCAGTGCGGCGATGATGTCCTCGCCCACGCGGTCCCAGAGCGAGCAGGCGCGCATCCACGCCTCTCCATCACCAGGGTGGAGTTCGTCGAGAGCGGCCGCAGTGTCTTCCGCCCGTGGGTGAACGAGCGCCCACCCGCCTCCGCGGAGCGGGTTGCCGACCGGCGCGGGAGCCCGCACCCACTCAACACCGAATCGCTCGAGCCCAAGCCCCTGGATCGTCGGCGACGCCGCCGCGAGCGGGTAGAAGGAGCTGAACGTGTCGTGGATCCACCCCGGCCTGACGTCCTCGGCGCTGCGCACCGCACCGCCCACCGTCGACTGCGCCTCGAGGACGAGGACCTGCCACCCCGCGTCCGCCAGAAGATTGGCCGCGACGAGGCCGTTCGGCCCGCTGCCGATCACCACCGCGTCGTGCTGCATCCCGTCCACGCTCCCTCCCCTACCCACCCCCACGCCACGGCCGCCGCGCCCCTCTGACCACGAGGTTTGCAGCCGGCCGGGAACGGGGTAACACCGGGGAGACGGAGGTGCCATGCGAGTGACAGTCATCGGCGGGACCGGCAACATCGGTTCGGCCACGGTTGCCCGGCTCGCCCGCGACGGGCACGACGTCACTGCCGCGGCGAGACGGCTTCCCCGCCCCAACCGGATCGCCACCCCGGTCACCTGGTCCCGCGTTGATGTGACGGCGCCGTCGGCCGCCGAGGACCTGGCTCGGCTGCTCCGGGGAGCCGACACCTGTGTCTACGCCGCCTGGGCGATCCAGCCGATGCGCCGCACCGACTACCAGGAGCAGGTCGGGGTTCAGGGGCTCACCCGTACCATTGCGGCCTGCACAGTCGCCGGAGTGCGGCAGCTCGTGGTGCTGAGCTCGACCGGGGCCTACACGCCGGGCCGCGATGGGCACCTCGTCGACGAGTCGCATGCCGTGACGGGGAACCCCGTGTGCGCCTACAGCCGACAGAAGGCAGCGACCGAGGCCGTGATCGCAACGGCTGTCGGGGACCCGCACGTCAGCAACCAACTCGTCGTCAGCTGGCCGCGTCCCACCTTGGTGGCCCAGCGATCAGCTGCCGGCGCGCTCGGCCGGGTTGGCGTGCCACCGATCATGCCGCGCCGCCTCCTGACCCACCTCCCGGTCATGCCGCTCGGTCGAAACCCGCAGCTGCAGGTGGTGCACGCGGACGACGTGGCTGACGCCATCGCCCGGATCATCGAGACCCGGCTCCCCGGCCCGGTCAACCTCGCGGCGCCGGATGTCCTGGGGCCGCGCGAGATTGCTGCGCCGTTGGGGGGCAGGCCTTTACGGCTGCCGGGCAAGCTCCTGCTCCGCCTCACGGACGCACTCTGGGCGGCTCATCTCTGGCCGCTCGAGGGAGGATGGCTGCACATGGCCACGGAGGTGCCACTGGTCGACAGCGGCCGCGCGCAACGGGAGCTCGGCTGGCGGGCCCGCCACTCCGGAGCCGACGCCTGGCGCGAGCTCGTCGAGGCCATGGCGCGCGGGGACGGAGGGGACACGCCGGCCACCCGGCGTCGCTCCGTGCTGGACGACGCGCTGCGCCTCGTCACATCAGGCCCCGTGACGCGCAGGACGCGGACCTGACGTACTGACCCGTACCGGTCAGCTCTGCTGGCCGCCTTCCTGGTTGGCCTGCTCGAGGTCCTCTTCGGAGAGGAGCCGGACGTCGGCGTCGGCGGTGCCGGTCTGCGGAGGAACGTGGAGCTCGTCCATGTATGGGGTCGGCTTGCCGCGCCGGTAGTCGAGGAACTCCTTGGCGTAGTACTCCCGAGCCTGCTCCGCCGTCTTCGCGCCCGTGACGATGTCGTGGGCGAGGTTCAGCGCCAGCGTGTTCGCCTCTTCATCATGGCACCTCGCCGAGACCTCGCCGACCGTGCGCCCGACGACGACACTGCCGTCGAAGATGGCCAACGCGGAGACCTTGCCCGGCGGCACGCGATAGTCGATGACGGACTCCACCGCGTCGATGTGTGGCGCCGGGAAGTCGTGCTGGTCGAAGGCCTTGGTCGCCACGACCCGTTTCCACGGACCCACCGCGTGCCAGACCAGCTGCTCCTGCGTGGCCTCGTGCGGCTCGCCGTGGGCGTCTAGGACGAGCTGGGCGGCTTCCTTGGACTCGTCCGGCCACGCGGCGATGATCTCCGCTGCCCGCTTCTGCGTGTGGGTGGACATGTCAGATCACCTTCGGGTCCGTCGGTGGCGTGGGCTCCGACGGATTCGGCGGGTCCGGGTGGGATGGAGTGGGATAGGGCTCCGGGAAGGGGGCCGGACCCGGCGTGGGATCCGGACCGGGGAACGGCCCCGGCGAAGGTGGGCCGGGCGAGGGCGGTTCCGGCGTGGGGCCGGGCTCGGGCGGTGGCAGCGGCCGGTCCGGCGGCTCCGGGATCGTGTCCGACCGCGGTGTCGTCTGCGTCATCATGAGCGGCGCCTACCCCGAGGGTCCCATCTCTAACCGCGGGAGCCTCACCCGAGAAGACGGACGACTGCTCGCTCGAGCGCTTCGCGGCCGTTGACCTCGGCAAGGTCCCCCCGGCGAAGCCGCCTGCGATCCGCGGCCGAGGCCCGGCTGAGCGCCCTTGCGATCGTGCGCCCAGCGGCATACTCGTCGACCACGCGACCGTCGACGTAGGACCGGCGAGCAACCGCCGGGGTGTTGCCAAGGTGCTGGGAGAC
Organism: uncultured Actinomycetota bacterium; assembly: GCA_963826445.1. Classification (GTDB taxonomy): domain Bacteria; phylum Actinomycetota; class Actinomycetes; order Actinomycetales; family Dermatophilaceae; genus Intrasporangium. Next base: position 149,527 of record CAWGXD010000010.1, on the reverse strand, counting down.
CATCGTCATGACCTCCCGCTCCATCTTCTTGCGGGCGCGTTCCGACGTGGGTGCCGCACCATCGACCCGTTCGGCGAACGCCGCCGCAGCGAGCACCGTGGCCGCCCACGTGCGCAGGTCCTTGACCGTGTACTCCTCCCCGACGAGCTCCTTGAAGTCCTGGTTGATCTCCGTCGAGCTGAGCTCGCACCACACCTCACCGGTGCGGTACTGGAGGAGGCGCTCGCTCTTTCCGCGGCTGCGCTTGATGCGCTCACCGCCTTGGCGAGCGCGGGGTCGCGCACCTCGGCCTCGCGCTCGACGCCCGACTTCGCGGGGAAGCAGAACGACACGACGTCGCCGCTGACCGTGACGTGCTCCTTGCGAAGGGTGGCGACGCCGTAGCTGCCATTCTCGCTCTCGTACTCCTCGCCCCCGGTCCGGAAGAGGCCCGCATCGAGCAGCCGCAGGGCCAACGCGCCGACCCGCTCGCGACCCAGCCCGTCCCGACGGAGCCGCCGGCCGATCTCGGCTCGCGCCTCCGGGAGGCGCCGGGCCAGGGTCAGCACGCGTTCGTGCTTGTCCCGGCCGCGGGTCTCGTGCCACGCCGGGTGGTAGAGGTACTGTCGGCGGCCCGCGGCGTCGGTCCCGACGGCCTGGATGTGGCCGTTGGGCCACGGGCAGATCCAGACGTCCTCCCAGGCCGGGGGGATGACCAGCGACCGGATCCGCTCCTTGGTGGCCGCGTCCACCGAGTGGCCGTCCCTGTCGACGTAGCCGAAGCCTTTGCCACGCCGCACGCGCCGTATCCCTGGCTTTGCCGGATCACTCCTACGCAGCCGCATCGCCCCAACCTCCCCAGCACGCTCGTCGGTGCAAGGGAAGGATTACCCACTGACCGGGTGGGTACCTGCATGGCAACCCACTCGACAAGAGCTCGAGGAGATCATGCCTTCGCCGGAGCGCCTGCTGCGTGTCCTACGACGTCAGCATGCGTACATCGCCTCGCTCGTCTTCAGCGTGACGGCCTCTTCCGGGCAGGAACGCGAGAGCGCGGTGGCCGATCTGCTGCACTACGTCGCCCTGCACGAGTCGGCGGAGCAGACGTTCATGCATCCCGTCGCCCTCAAGTCAGTCGGTGACCTGGCTGCCGTGCAGGGACGGGTCGCCGAGGAGCGCGAGATCGAGGCGGTCATCACCCATCTCGAGGGCCTCGACACCGATTCTGTGGACTTCATCGATCTACTTCGGCCTGCTCGAGGAGGCGTTGAACGGGCACACGCGGGCCGAGGAGGACGTCGAGGCGCACACGATCGGCAACGCCGTGGCGGACGCCGAGGTGCAGTCGATGGCGCGCGACCTCGAGCTCGTCGACGCCTGGATGGACCCCGGCCACCCACTCGATCGGCGGCTCGGTCGCCCAGTTGCCGTGGACCCCGGGTCAGCGCAACGGCGCGCGTTTCGAGGAGCTGTCCCGCAAGAGCCTCGAGGCTTTTGCGGCTGTGTCCAGGATTCGGTGAGATGCTCGACTTGCCTCTGATGACTCTCCATGCGAGTCTTCGCAAGAGGCGGATCGGTGGAAACACGCGCCGATAGGTCGCCAGTACCGAAGGCAAGCACAAATGACGGCACCACCTTCTGCGCCGGGTCACAACGTCAGCACTGAGCACCCCGCCGAAGTCGGGGCGCGGTTCGCCGCGTTCGACTGGTCCCTCACGCCGCTCGGCCCGATCTCGACGTGGCCCTCGGAACTCCGAGGGGCGGTGAGCATCTGCCTCACCTCGCGCTTCCCCATGCTCATCTGGTGGGGGTCCGAGTACGTCATGATCTACAACGACGGCTACCGGCCGATGCTCGGAACGAAGCACCCCCAAGCCCTCGGCTCACCGGGAAAGGACGTCTGGCCGGAGATCTGGGACAGCGTTGGCCCAATGCTCGACAGCGTGATGAACTCCGGGGTCGCCACGTGGTCGCGTGACCAGAAGCTGATGCTGGAGCGTCAATGGCTACCTCGAGGAGACCTACTTCACCTTCTCGTACAGCCCGATCACCGTGAGCTCCGGCGAGGCGGGAGGTGTCTTCACGGCCGTGGTGGAGACGACGGAAAACGTCCTCAGCGAGCGCCGCCTCGCCACCCTCGGCGTGCTGTCGCGGCGCCTCGGCGAAGCCTCCGATGCAGACGACGTCCGCCGCCTCGCCACGTCCGTGCTCACGTCCAACCCGCAGGACCACCACTCGCCGTGATGGTGGACGCACGCGCCCTCCCCGAAGACCTACGGGACCTCGGGTTCCGGATCCCCTACGATCCGACGTCTACGCAGCAGCGACGCAGGCGATCACCACGAGACGCCAGGTGCACCACGACCTGCCCGCGCCCGTCCACCTCGAGAACGACCCCGCCGGACTCGCCGATATGCGGGACTGCACGCTCTGCCGATCACGTTGCCGGGCGACGACGAGATGTCGAAAGATCCTCGTGCTCGGGCGCTCGGCGCACCGGCAATGGGATCCGGCTCTCGCGACGTCTACGTCGCCCTCTGTGTCACCCATCTCGGGACGCGCTGAGCGACATCAGGGCGCTCGACACGGAGCGGCAGCGAGCGGAGACAGCGGAGGCGCTCGACGACAGCCAAGAGTGCCTTCTTCACCAACCTCAGTCACGAGCTGCGCACGCCGCTCACCTTGATCGGCGGTCCGATCTCTGACGCGCTGGCCGACCCCCGCCTGACCGACGACCAACGGGAGCAGCTCGAGCTCGATCAACCGCAACACCGTGCCGCCTGGCGCCGAATGGTCGATGCGATGCTCGACTTCGGGCGGATGGCCGCAAGCAAGGTAGCAACCGCATGTCGTCCCCCTGACGTCACCCCCTCCAGACGCGCACCATGGCCGAGTCCTTCGCTCGCGCCTTCCGGCGCGCCGGGCTGGAGTTCGTCACAGAGTACGACAGCGCGCAGCAGCCTGCGTACCTCGACCGCGACATGTACGAGCGCATCGTGCTCAACCTGCTCGGCGAATGCGCTGAAGTACACGCCGTCGGGCACCGTCACCTTGCGGCTGGCGTCGCGACGCAGACGGTTTCACCGTGTCCGTGAGCGATACGGGGATCGGCATCCGGAGACGCGACCTCAAGCGTGTCTTCGAGCGCTTCGAGCAGCTGCCCCGACCCCGGGAAGGCCCGGTCGCACGAGGGAGCGGGCATTGGCCTCGCAATGGTGAAGCAACTGACCGAGCTCATGGGCGGCACCGTCGAGGTCGAGTCCGCCCTGGGCCGTGGGTCGACGTTCACGATCCGGCTGCCGTGGGGACAGCCGCCGACGGAGCCGGCCAACGGCCGCTCGATCACTCCCCGTAACATCGACGCCTTCCTCGCGGAGACGGAGGGATGGGATCTGCCGTATGCCGCTGAGCCGGCTCCCGCAGAAACCGAGAGTCAGCCGGTGGCGCAGTCCCCGACCGGGTTCCCCGGCCAGTCGTCCGCGAGCGGACGGCCACGGCTGCTCGTCGCGGAGGACAACGCGGACATGCGCAGTACCTCCATGGCGCTCTCTCGACCGACTACGACATCGAGCTGGTGCCGGACGGCACGGCCGCCCTCGAGCGGTGTCTGGCCATGAGTCCCGACATCGTCCTCGCGGATGCCATGATGCCCGGCCTCGACGGCTTCGCGCTGACCCGGGCCATCCGCAGGAACACCACGCTGCGTCACGTCCCCGTGCTCATCCTCTCGGCGCGGGCGGGAGAGACCGACACGGAGGAAGGTCTCACCTCTGGTGCTGATGACTACGTCTCCAAGCCCTTCTCGCTCACCGAGCTGAAGGCCCGGCTGGCGAGCAATCTCGAGCGCTCCCGAGCACGCCTGCGCGACGCCGCCTGGCGACGTGCCGTGATGGAGTCGTTCAAGGACGCCCTCCTGATAACCGACGCCGCTGGCCAGGTCATCGAGGTCAACGAGAGGTTCACGCAGCTGCTCGGGTACTCCCACCTCGACGGTGGGGTCCCCATGCCGCACCCGTGGTGGCCGTCCGCAGGCGAGCCGAAGGACGCCGGCGTCGACGACCTGACGGACCGGGAGCAGGTCGAGCAGATCATGGCTGATGCTCTGGACGGAGCGATGGTCCGCGGCCAGGAGTGCCGCCTGGTGACGAAGGACCAGCGCGACGTCTGGGTGCGGGTCAGCACGCAACGGGTCGAGGGCATCGGTAACCGGCCTGACTACGTTGTCGTGACCCTCGAGGACGTGACCCGTGAGCACGCCGCTCGCGCCCGTCGCCAGGCGGCGGCCGAGCTCAGCGCCGAGTTCGGCACCGCCGACGACCTGGAGCAGGTGCTCGAATCCGCGGTCAACGGCTTCGCTGAGCTGTTCGACGGGGGCTCGACGGTGCGGGCCTTGGCCGGCCCCGAGGAGCACGTCTTCACGGCTGCCGGTCCCGTGCGCCGGGCCGACCTGGACCACGCCCTGTGGGAGGCCCTCACCGCGGCCGAGCCGGAGGCCACCGCACCGAATGAGCGGGTGTCCGGGCTGCTCATCTCCCCGCAGAACCACCCGTCATCGGAGTGCCGGGTCTGGATCCAGTTCCCCCGCCCCCGCGTCGTCACCACGGACGAGCGGATCGTCGGAGACCTGCTCGGCCAGGCGTTCGCCCTCGCGGTGGACCGGGTCGTGGCGGCCAACACCTTTGCCGACCGTGAGACCCACATGGCACGTGCCATCGAGAGCCACCGGTTGATCGGCCAGGCGATCGGCATCCTCATCGAGCGTCACCGGGTGACGCCGGGCGAGGCCTTCACCATGCTGAAGAAGGCGTCCCAGGACCGCAACATCAAGCTGCGGGAGATCGCGGCACGGGTCATCGAGACGGGGGCCGAGCCGGACGACGCTGAGTGACCTGACTGACTGCGGTCAGTCGTCAGATGCAGTCTCGTCATGCGGCAGGCCGACCGGCTTCGACTCGGGAGAACCGCGCTCGCGCAGGAAGATCGAGAACACCGCCATGCTCGCGATGGCGAGCATCTCCGACTGCCAGTTCTGGAACGTCCGGCCCCAGAAGTCCGGGGACGCAACGTACTGCCCCAATGTCAGCGGCTCGAGGAGGTCCCGCATCCGCTCCTCGTTGTGGGCCACCCGTCCCGCCACCGCCTGGGCGGTCCAGGCGAGCAGGAAGATCGCCGACATGGTGATGAGCAACGAGTGCGAGTAGACGGCGGTCCGCCAGCCGCCGGCACGCGCCCAGGCCGGTGAGTCCTCACGGACGTATCGGCCGACCAGCTGCTTCTTGTCCGTCTCGCGGCCCTCGCTTCCCGGCTTCTTCGACTCGGAGGACCCGCGCTGGACGAGCCAGATGGTGAGGAAGATGAACACGGTGAACTGGAGGTACTCAGACTGCCAGTTCTCCGCAGTATCGACGGCGAACCGGGAGGAGGCGACATAGCGCCAGAGCGAGACCTCCTGGAGGCCGGCCGTCCGCGCCTCTTCGTTGTAGCCCGCGACGCCCGAGATGGCTTGACCGACAAGGCTGCCCATGAGCAGCAGCAGGAAGGCCAACGACAACGCGTTGTCCCTGAGGAAGCCTGGCCGTCGCCGTCCGTTCATCGCTGCAACAGTCCCATCGCGATCTGGAAGCAGAGCCCGGCCGCGATGACGGCGATCAGCACCCAGAACATCGCTCGCACGTCAGTCCCCCTGGAGAGCGCAGTCGTAGGGCACTGCCTCGTCCTCCGAGACTCGAGTGCAGCCGGCGGCGAGGACCTTCCAGCCATCCTCGAACAGGGTCAGGAACACGGTCTGGCCGCCCGTCGTCACGAGCGCAGTGTGGCCCGCCACCTCCGGAGGCACGTCGGAGCCGGACGGACTGGACGAGATCTCGGCGGAGCGTAGGCCCTTGGCGCAGTCCCCGTCGCCGTCCTCCGCGGCCTTCTCGCGCGTTCGCGGTGCCAGCAGCGCGCACGCCGCACCGGGGTCCTTGGAGGCCACGTCGACGAACCGCGAGGCAGCCGATCCGGCCGACGCTGCCTCGGGGGACGCGCAACCGCCCAGCGCGAAGGCCAGGGGCGCGAAGAGCACGAACAGGCCCACCGAGCCCAGCGGCATACGGAATCTTGTCGGAGGTCGGAGAGCCGACGTGCGACCGAGACTGCGCGTCACGCGGACGGCTCGCCGGCTGGCGGCTCTTCCTCGGCCTCGAGCGCCGGAGTGGCGTCCTCCTCCGGTTTGTCCTCCGAACGGATCACCATGTCGGGAACGACGATCTCCTTCAGGCCGGGTGGCGGCGGCGGGTCGGGCGTCACCGGCGGGAAGACGCCGCCGTCTGATAGCAGTCGCGGTTCTTGGGAAGACATGCCTGGCACATACCCAGCCGCGGGCGCGGGTCACTTGCGAAGGGTCGGCTCCCAGGGCCGGGCCGTCACACCGATCGTGTTCCAGGCATTGATGGTGACGATGAGCGCCAGCAGCGCCCCGACCTCCTCCGGGGCGAAGTGTTCGGCCACAGCGGCGTACTCCTCTGCGGGCACCCTCGTCTGGGACGCCAGCGTCACGCACTCGGTGAACCCCAGTGCGGCGCGCTCACGGTCGGTGAAGAACGGCGACTCCCGCCAGACCGCGACAGCCATGACTCGCTGCACCGTCTCTCCCGCGGCCAAGGCGTCGAAGGAGTGGGAGTCGACGCAGTACGCGCAGCCGTTGAGCTGGGAGGCCCGTAGCCGGACCAGTTCGCGCAGGGCAGTGGGGAAGCCCACCCGATCCAGCTCGCGGGTCGTCGTGGTGTCCAGGTGGCTCAGCGCCTTGGTGAACGCGGGCACGGCGGCGTCGAGGTCGAGGCGGACGGGGATGCCGTGAACCGGGTCGGTGATGGTGGTCATGGGATCGACGCTAGGCGCGCATCGGACCATCCGGATGAGCCAATGCTCGCTGGTTGCGCTGGTCCGCTTTGGGCGATCTTCTGCCGTGCCGGGCGAGGGCTTACGCTCAGGACAACGAGGTCCGAGCACAGGGAGGCGTCCATGAGGGATCAGTCGCACCCGCCCGCCGGCTGGTACCCGGTCGGCGACAGCGAGCGGTACTGGGACGGTCTGGCATGGAGCGACCAGGTCCGGGCTCCCGCCGCTCAGACACCAGGGCAACCGCCGGCGGTGGACGTCCACGGGTTCCGGCACCAGGGGCACCCGGCACAACAATGGCCGGCGCCCGAGCCGCCCACCTGGGCCACCAACAGCCATCCGGTGCCCCCTGGCTACCTCTCTCCCAAGAGCCCCGGGCTGTCGCTGCTCGCGTCGTTCTTCATCCCGGGGCTCGGGTCGATCATCAATGGCGACGTGGGCAAGGGGCTCGTCATCATGCTCGGCTACTTCGTCAGCTGCCTGCTCGTCATCATCCTCGTCGGAATCCTCGGCGTTGTCGGCTTCTGGGTGTGGGGCCTGGTCGACGCCTACCAGGGGGCGCGCCTCTGGAACGCCAGGCACGGCCTCGTCAGCTAGCGGCTCAGCGGCCGGTGCCGCCGTAGACGATCGCGTCCTCGGTCGAGTCGAGGCCGAACGCGGTGTGAACCGCGCGGACCGCTTCCTCGAGCTGGTCGACGCGGGTCACCGCCGAGACCCGGATCTCGGACGTCGAGATCATCTCGATGTTGATGCCGGCGTCGGCGAGCGCCTTGAAGAACTTGGCCGACACACCGGGGTGGGACCTCATCCCCGCGCCGACAAGGGCGATCTTGCCGATGCTGTCGTCGAAGCGCAGGTCCTCGAAGGCGACGTCGTGCTTGATCGCCCTGCAGGACGGAGATGGCCTTGGGCCCGTCGCCCTCCGGAAGGGTGAAGGAGATGTCCGTCTTGGCGGTCTCGGCGGCGGAGACGTTCTGGACGATCATGTCGATGTTGATGCCGGCCTCGGCGATGGCACCGAAGATCTTGGCCGCGATGCCGACCCGGTCGGGCACGCCGACGATCGTGATCTTGCCCTCGCTGCGGTCGTGGGCGATGCCGGCGATGATCGGTGCTTCCACAGCGCCTTCTCCTTGGTAGGGATTGTCCTTGATCCACGTGCCCGGCTTGCGGGACCACGACGAGCGGACGTGGATCGGGATGCCGTAGCGGCGGGCGTACTCGACGCAGCGCAGGTGCAGGATCTTGCGAGCCGTTGGCGGCGAGGTCGAGCATCTCCTCCATCGAGAGGACGTCGAGCTTGCGGGCGCTCGGCAGGACGCGCGGGTCGGCCGTGAAGACGCCGTCGACGTCGGTGTAGATCTCGCACACGTCGGCATCGAGCGCGGCGGCAAGCGCGACGGCGGTCGTGTCGGACCCGCCGCGCCCGAGCGTGGTGATGTCCTTCGTCGTCTGGCTGACGCCCTGGAAGCCGGCGACGATCGCGATGTGCCCGGCGTCGAGGGCGCTCTTGATGCGACCCGGGGTCACGTCGATGATGCGGGCGGCGCCGTGGGCGTCGTCGGTGATGACGCCGGCCTGGCTGCCGGTGAAGGACCGAGCCTCCGCCCCGAGCTGGGCGATGGCCATGGCGACGAGCGCCATCGAGATGCGCTCGCCGGAGGTGAGGAGCATGTCGAGCTCGCGCGCAGGCGGAGCGGGCGTGACCTGCTCGGCGAGGTCCATCAGCTCGTCCGTCGTGTCGCCCATCGCGGAGACGACGACGCACACGGAGTGGCCGGCGCGCTGCGTCTCGACGATGCGCCGGGCCACGCGCTTGATCGCCTCGGCGTCGGCCACGGACGATCCGCCGTACTTCTGGACGACGATGCTCACATCTGGCTCCCGGTTGACGCTGTGGCGGGAATCGCAGTCTATGACTGGCCATCAGGTGTCCCCGGACCATTCGGCATCGTGAGACGTCGGGCGTGAGCCACTTCTGGTGCCGGCGAGCGAGGGCCGTAGAGGATGCGACGGAACTGGCAGCGCCGGGCGGCACCGACTGGCCCGCTGAGTCGCCCCGCGGATCAGTGCGCTCCTGATCAGCGACACACTGATTCGTCTGGGTGGTCAGTGGGCAGGTCCCTCAGACCCGCCACCTCGCAGCCCAATCGCGTGGCAGAGCGTGCCCGGATCAGGGGTGCAGCGCGTCGAACTCGGCCTCGCCGACCGCGCTCCTCGTCGGCGTCCAGCCGCAGATGGGACAGGATCGAGTGCAGCGCGCGCATCGATGCGAGCGCCCGGTCACCCCAGGACGACAGGTAGCTGAACTGCCACCACCACAGTGCCTCGACCTTCCGACCGGCCCGGTAGTGCTTGAGCCCGTGCGTCAGCGCCAGGGCGACGTCGGCCAGGTCGTTGGTGATCGAGCCGTCCGCTCGCTCCGGTGAGGTCACCGGATCGATGACGTAGACGTAGTCGTCGATCCCCGCGAGGACGTTCGCGAGTCCGTCGCGCAGGGGGTCGGCGTCATCATCCGGACCGGGATCGGCTTCGAAGCGCTCCTCGAGGACGACGTCCTGGATCGCGCCGAGCCTGGAGCCGGCGACGAGCACTTGGGACAGGGCGAGGGTGAGCAGCGGGATGGCGGTGTCAGGTGAGTTGCCGGACGCGACCTCCGTGACCGCGGTCAGGAAGGCACTCGCCTCGTGCGCCGTCAGGTCGGCGAGGCTCCCGAGCTCGTCGCCCGGGTCGCCCGCGGGGACCTCTCCACCCGAGGTGGTGTCGCGGGTGGTGTCGTCGGTGGTCATCACAGCCCCCTGCCGGTGTGGCGTGTCGTATGCCGCTGAGCTGGGTGTCGCTCGCCGTCCAGTCTGCCGGGTGGCCGGGTCAGGCGTCGACCCGGCGCCGGCCCTCGAAGGCACGACCGAGCGTGACCTCGTCGGCGTACTCGAGGTCGCCGCCGACGGGAAGGCCGGAGGCGAGGCGCGTGACGGTGACGCCGACGTCGCGGAGCAGGCGAGACAGGTACGTGGCGGTGGCCTCGCCCTCGAGGTTGGGGTCGGTCGCGATGATGACCTCCTGCACGTGCCCGATGCGAGGCGCTGCATCAGCTCGCGCACCCGCAGGTCGTCGGGACCGATGCCGTCGATCGGGCTGATCGCGCCACCGAGCACGTGGTAGGTGCCGCGGAACTCTCGGGTGCGCTCGATCGCCACGACGTCCTTGGGCTCCTCGACGACACAGATCGACGCGTGGTCGCGGCGCGGGTCCGCGCAGATCCGACACCGCTCGGCCTGCGCCACGTTGCCGCACTCCTCGCAGAATCGCACCTTGGCCTTGACCTCGGTCAGCGCCGTGACGAGCCGGGCGACCTCCTCGGGGTCCGCTTGGAGCAGGTGGAACGCGATGCGCTGCGCGCCCTTGGGGCCGACACCCGGGAGTCGGCCGAGCTCGTCGATCAGGTCCTGCACCGCGCCTTCGTACACCCCTGCAGCCTATGCCCCGCAGTGATCAACCCCGGCCACGTGAGGACGGTGTGGCTCAGTCCTCGTGGACTTCGCTCGGCACGTCGTTGTAGGCGTTCACGCGCTCCTGACCGGTGAGGGCCGCGATGGCCTCCATGACGTCGTCGGTCAGCTGCCGTCGGGCGCGGCCTGCAGGCAGTCCCTGATAGGCCTCCATGCCGATCGGCGTGCCGAAGCGAACGGTCACCTTGGCCAGGCGGGGGAAGCTGGCTCCGACCGGCTGGATGTCCTGGGTGCCGATGAGGCCGACCGGGACCACGGGGACCTGGGCGTTGAGGGCGAGCCATGCAACACCGGTGCGGCCGCGGTAGAGGCGCCCGTCCCGGGACCGCGTCCCCTCCGGGTAGATGCCGAAGGCGTCTCCCGCCTTGAGCACCTCGAGGCCCTTGTCGAGGCTCTCCTGTGCAGCCGTCGGCGAGTGCCGGTTGACGGGGACCATGCCGACCGCGGTGAAGAACCCCTTCTGCAGGAGGCCCTTGACGCCGTCGCCGGTCCAGTACTCCTCCTTGGCGAGGAATCGGACCTTGCGTGGCGACACGAGCGGGATCGCGAAGGAGTCGATGAAGGAGAGGTGGTTGCTCGCGAGGATGACTCCGCCGTCGAGCGGCACCTTGTCCTTGCCTTCGATGGTCGGGCGATACAGCAGGCGGCTCAGCGGCACGAGCACCCCATGACCGAGGCTGTAGAACATGCGCTCACTCTAGGGCCGACCCGGAGTCGGCGCCCGCCACGACGTCAGACGAGCCCGACCGCCACCCAGGCCACGGCCTCGACGTCGAACGGTGCGGGCGGCAGCAGTTCGCGACATCGGTCCCGGAGGTCGTCACGCGCATCGTCGGCCAGCGACGCGAAGTACTCACCCGCCGGGCCGACGCCGTAGGTGTAGGGCTCCCACCACTCGCGGAAGCTCTGGTGCGGAACGCGGATCGCCAGCTCGCCCGAGCGGATGGTGGACAGGTCCGCGGCTTCGAGGAGACGGCCCAGCTCGCCATCTCGGGCGCCGGCGAGGTCATCCTCGGTGCGCGCCTCAGGTTTGAGATCGGTTGCGGCCCGCCAGAAGGTCGCGAGTGGCGACCGTCCGCCCGCGAAGTCCCAGACACAGGCCGCCACGCAGCCTCCGGCGCGGGTCACGCGGGCCATCTCGGCCAGCCCGGCCACGGGATCCTTCATGAAGTGGACGACGAGCTGGGCAAAGGCGTGGTCGAAGAAGTCGTCCGGGAACGGCAGCTGCTCGGCCGAGCCGTACTGGACGTCGAGTCCGGGCAGCCGGGTGCGGATCGACGCGAGGAACGGCTGGGACGGGTCGACCGCCGAGACGGCACTGACGCCGAGCCGCTCGACGAGTCGCACTGATAGGGCGCCCGGCCCGCTCCCGACGTCGAGCGCGCGGTCTCCCGGACGCACGCCGACCCACTCCACGAACTGCTCCGCGAGCGGCTCGGAGTAGCGGCCCATGAACTGCGCGTATGCGTCCGCAGCGACGTCGAACACGGACCAGAGGTTACGCCGCTACTCGGTCTCGTGTACGCCCTTTCGCGGCAATTGCTCCGTCAGTCCGGCGACTCCGAGATAACGCGTCCCCCCAGGACCTTCTCGATCACGGAGCGCCCGACGTCGCCCGACAGCTCGACATCCTCGTCGTCCTGGCTCACCACGGAGTCGTCTGTGGACGGGGCTGGTCTCGCGTCATTCGGGTCGTCCTTGGCCGCCCCGCGCCGGGCAGCACCGAGCGACTCGCGCACCGCATTCGCCCCGGGGCTGAACGTCGTCGTCGACGCGGACGGTGGATCCGGCGCGGCCGCCCACTCGGGAGCCGGTGCCGTGACACTCCCCCATCCCGCGTTGTCCTCGAGTGAGCGACTGCCCGCGGTGGGCGGCCTGGCCTCGGTCACTGGCTCCGGCGCAGGCCGGACGGCACCAGCAGGAGGAGCCACCTCGGCCGACCCACCCGCGTCGGCCACGTGCACACCGTCGATGACGGCATCGACGCCGAGCTCGTCGATGAGCGCCTGCCGGACGATGTCGGCGTGGTTGCCGGCCCGGAAGGCGTTGGTCAGACCGGCGGTCGAGATGCCGAGGGTCAAGGTCTTGCCGTCGTAGGCCATGACCTTCGCGTGCTGCGAGACGAAGGTCCATGTCCCGCGACGCATCCCGAAGATGCGCCCCAGCACCTGGGGCCAGGCGCGTCGGATGGCGTCGGTGTCCATCCCGCCGGCGCGCTGCGGCGCCTCCTGCACACTCGACGGTGCGGGTGGCGGCGCGTCCTGCACACTCGACCGTGCACGTGCCGGCGCGTTCTGCACACTCGACGGTGTGCGGGGCCCACTCTCGGGCGAGGGTCCAGCAGCTGTCGGGGTGGGAGCTGGGACGGGGGGCGCGAGCGGGGGCGAGCCCAGCGGCATACGGCCCGATGTGGCTGGCACGGCGGGACCGCCGCCGCCGCTCGGGACGCCACCGACCTCGAGTCGGCGCTCCAGCCGGTCGAGGCGCGCGGCGTAACCCTGCTCGCCCGACGCCGCCGGCAGCAGGACGCGCGCGCAGATCAGCTCGAGCTGCATCCGCGGCGCGGTGGCACCGGTCATCTCGGTGAGCCCGGTGTTGACGATGTCGGCCGCCCGCGAGAGCGCGCCCGGGCCGAAGCGCGCCTGCTGGACGCGCATCCGCTCGAGCTGGTCCTCGGGCACCCCGCGCAGCACCTGGCCCGCGCCCTCGGGCACCGCCGCGACGATGATGAGGTCGCGCAGCCGCTCGAGCAGGTCCTCGACGAATCGCCGCGGGTCGTGGCCCGACTCGATGACCTTGTCGACCTGGCGGAAGGTCGCGGCCCCGTCGCCGGCGGCCAGCGCGTCGATCGTGGCGTCGAGCAGCTCGCCGTCGGTGAACCCGAGCAGCGACACCGCGCTCTCGTAGGTCAGCGCCCTCGGGGCCGGAGCCGGCGATGAGCTGGTCGAGCACCGACAGCGAGTCACGCACCGAGCCGCCGCCGGCCCGGGTCACGAAGCTCAGCACGCCCGGCGCCACCGGCACGCCCTCCTGCTCGAGGAGGCGCTCCATGTAGGCCGTGAGCTTGGCCGGCGGGACCAGCCGGAACGGGTAGTGGTGGGTCCGCGAGCGGATGGTGCCGATGACCTTCTCCGGCTCGGTCGTCGCGAAGACGAACTTCACGTGCTCCGGCGGCTCCTCGACGATCTTGAGCAGCGCGTTGAAGCCCTGCGGCGTCACCATGTGCGCCTCGTCGATGATGTAGATCTTGTAGCGGCTCTGCGCCGGGCCGTAGCGACGCCCGCTCGCGCAGGTCGCGGGCGTCGTCGACGCCACCGTGGCTCGCGGCGTCGATCTCGATGACGTCGACCGTGCCGGCTCCGCCGCGGGCGAGCGCCACGCACGAGTCGCACTCGCCGCACGGGTCCGGCGTCGGCCCCTGCTCGCAGTTGAGGCAGCGGGCGAGGATCCGCGCGCTCGTCGTCTTGCCGCAGCCGCGCGGGCCGCTGAAGAGGTAGGCGTGGCCCACCCGCCCGGTGCGCAGTGCCTGCATGAGCGGCTCCGTCACGTGCTCCTGGCCGATGACGTCCGCGAAACGTCTCAGGCCGGTAGCGGCGGTACAGGGCGGTTGCCATGAGCGAACCCTAACCGGCGCCACCGACGATGTCGTATGCCGCTGAGCCGCGTTGTGGACGTGCGCGCGCTGGGTGCCCTTCCGCTCTGCGAGGATGGGGCTTTCGCGCCCGCTACGACGCCTGGTAGGAGACCCATGTCGCCCCGCACCCTCTACAGCCGGATCGCCCTCGCCGAGGTGGTGTCCTGGGCCCTGCTCCTCACCGGGATGTTCCTCAAGTACGTCACGAGGACGACCGAACTGGGCGTCACCGTCTTCGGCATGGTGCACGGCGTCGTGTTCATCGCGTTCTGCCTCAGCACTGTCCTGCTCTGGGTCAACCAGCGGTGGACCGTCCGCGAGGGCCTGCTCGGCATCGCGAGCGCCGTCCCGCCCTTCCTGACCGTGTGGTGGGAACGCCGGCTCGACCGGGCCGGCCGCCTCGATGGGGGCTGGCGCCTCGGTCGTGACGGGGAGGCGCCCACCAACCCGGTAGAGCGTCTCGTCGCTGCCCTCCTGGCTCGCCCGGTCGTCGCCGTCGCGGTCGGGTTCGTCGCCGTCGCCGCGCTGACGAGTGTGGCTCTCGTCGTCGGTCCTCCGGTCGGCAAGCAGGGCTGAGGCAGCGCCACGTGGCCCGGGTCGCGGTCCTCACCGGCGAGGTGCGTGCCTCCGGGGTCGGCAAGTCCATCGACACCACCACGCTCCTCTTGCCGACCGATGTCGCCGCAGACCCCGGCGAGTGCATCGTGCTCCGCGGACCGAACGGATCAGGCAAGACGACCCTGCTGCGGATCATCGGTGGCCTGCTCGAGCCGACGACCGGCACGGCGACGATCGGCGGGCATCGAGGCGGACGAGAGGGACCGCGCCATCCGAGCCGCCGTCGCCGCGCTCATCGGCGCGCCGCGACCTACCGGGACCTGACCCTCATCGACCACCTCGTCCTCGTCGACTCGACGTGGGGAAGAGACCCGAACACCTCCGACGACCGCGGCCTCGCGCTGCTCGAGGAGCTCGGCATCGCGCAGCTGCACGACCGGTTCCCACACGAGCTGTCGTCCGGTCAGGAACAGCTCTTCCGAATGGCGCTCACCCTGTCCCGACCCTGCTCCGTCCTGCTCCTCGACGAGCCGGAGCAGCGCCTCGACACCGACGAAGCGGCAGGTCGTCGCAGGCATGATCCGCGGGCGCACCGCGGCCGGTGCGACGGTGGTCATGGCCTGCCACGACCCAGCCCTCATCGAGGCGCTCGCCACGCGGGTCGTCGACGTCGTGCCGGCGCGATGACGCAGGAGCCGTCGACCGGGATCGAGATCGACGACGCGGAGTGGCTCGGCCAGGCCGACTGGGTCGTCGGCGGCGAGGCCGCGAGGCAGGCGCGCAAGCAGGGGCTCTACGCCGGCTACGTCCTGCTGCTCTTCGTCCGGCGTCTATGGCTTCCCCGTCCTCCAGGCGATCTTCCGGACCAACGACACGGGCTGGTTCGGGACCAGCTGGCCTCCCCCATCGGGGTGGCGGTCGTCGTGGTGGCCGTCGGTGCGATCCTCGGCGCCGCCTACTGGGCTGGGCGCTTCCGAGGGCCTGTCGTGCCACCCCTGCCGTGGATCGACCTCGTCGTGACGGCGCCGGTGGACCGGGCCCGCGCCGTTCGACGCTGGTGGCGCTACGCCGTGGTGGGCGGAGCCTTCGTCGGTGGGCTCGTCGGCCTCGTGGTCGGGAGCGGCTTGGCGTTTGCGCAGGTCACCGGGGTTGTCGCGCTGGTGGTGGCTACGGTGCTGGGGGTTGTCGTCGGCCTCGTCGGGGCCCGCGTCTGGCTGTGGGCGCAGGTCCGGTCGTGGCCGGGCCCGGACCACGCCACGACGGGACCGAGCCTGCTCTGGCGGCTCCCCGACTCGCTCCGGGCCCTCCATGCAGAGTCGCTGCGGGCCCACTCGGCGAACACATCGACCCTCGCGGGATCCGCGCTCACGGGCAACCTGCGCACGGCCCGCCTGTCCCTGACCCGCCCGATCACGCACGCCCGCGCGGCGCGCCTCCGCCCCGGTGGGCCCTTCGCGGTCCTCGTGCGCCGCGACGTCCTCGGGCTGCGACGCCAACGGGTGGATCTCGTCGCAGGCGCAGGTTTCACCGTCCTGGGTGCCGCGGTGCTCACCTGGGGCATGGCCCAGCCGGCGGCGCCCTCCTTCGCGCTCGGCCTGGCGATGCTGCCGCTCTACCTCGGGTTCGGATCGTGGACGGAGGGCCTGCGCCTCCAGGCCGACAACATCGGCTCGCCTGCCCTCATCGGGACCGGGCCGCTCGAGGAGGCCGCGGCACATCTCATCGCCCCCACCGGGCTCGCCGCGGTCGTCCTGGGCGTGGCCGGCGCCTTCGCCCCGGTGGTCTGGGCGGCTGCCCTGCCCATGCTCGCCCTGCTCGCGGGTGGCCATCTGCTCGCGGCGTTCCGCGGGGATCCCCCGGCCACGATGGTCGCGCCGCAGAGCAGGCTCTCCTGGTACGCGATGCCCTCGGTCACCGTGGTCCTCCTCGGCGCCCTCCTCGCCCAGGCCTACCGCACCGGGAGCTTCGGCCTCGCGGCCTTCTGCACCGCCCTCGTCGCCGCGGTCGCAGCGTGGGGCGTGTCCCGGGTCCGACGGCTGACCTTCCGACACCGGACCTGACCCGAGGGCGCTGGCCCTAGAGTCCGGGGGGTGAGCGACCTGCACGTCCGAGACGTCACCGAAGCCGACCTCCCCGCGGCCCTGACCATCCGATCCCGCTCCTTCGGCCCCCTCGGCCCCGGAGGCCAGACGTGGTGGGAGCGGGTCGCCAAGGAGGTCATCCCTGGCCGGATGCTCGGCGTCGTCGACGGCAACGACACCCTTCTCGCGACCGGGAGGGCGCGCCCGTACGAGCAGGTGTGGGGCGGCCGGCACCTTCGGATGGGCGGCATCGCCGGCGTCTACGCCGAGCCGAGCGCCCGGGGGCGAGGCGTGGCCACGCTACTCATGCGCGGTCTCGTCGAGCGCATGGCGCAGTTGGGAGACGTCGTCTCCTGCCTCTTCCCGACCGCGCCGGAGCTCTACCGCAGCGTCGGCTACGAGGTCGGTGGCGTCCAACCGCGTTATTCGTATGCCGCTCACGACGTCCGCGCGGCCCGAGCCCGGAGTGGTGGGTTGCGTCCCAGACCCGCGGGGCCGGGTGACGCGGAGCTCTTCCGCTCCCTCATGAGGTCGGACGCAGGAGCGCCACGGGCTCAGCGGCCCGATGCTGCCGACCGTCGAGACGTGGCGCGAGCACCTCGAGGACGAGGAGCTGATCAACTACGTGCTCGACGAGGGAGACGGAGGGCGCGGCTTCGTCTCGTACTCGCTCGCTGAGGAGGTGCTCACCGTCGAGGAGCTGGTCGGCGAGTCCGCCGAGGCGACCGCCGCCCTCTGGGCCGTCGTCGGTTCCGGCTCGTCAGCAGCCCCGACCGTTCGCAGCTACCTCGACCCGCGAGACCCCGGCCGGCTCGTCTTCGGCGGGATGCCCGAGGTCGACGTCCGCGAGCACGTCTGGATGCTGCGCGTCGTGGACCTGCCCGGCGCGATGGCAGCCCGGGGCTTCTCGCCACACATGACGGCCTCGGCAGAGATCGTGCTCGACGATCCGGAGGTTCCCGCGAACTCCGCGACCTGGGAGATCTCGGTCGCAGCCGGGGACGGAAGGGCCCGGAAGTTGTCCACTCGATCAGAGGGGGCCGCGGACCCAGCCCCGATCGAGAGTGCAGCTTCGGGGGGAGCGAGCACAGCGGCATACGGAATGGGTGGTGGGCCAACCCGGCTGGGACCGCGCGGGATGGCGGGCCTCTGGTGCGGCTGGACCATGTCGCGGCTCCGAGCAGCCGGGCTGGCGAGCGGCGGCGCGCTCGAGTCGGACCGGGCGCTCGATGCGATGTTCGCCTGCACACCGTTCATGACGGAGTACTTCTGAGGACCCCCGCCACCACCTCGGCAACACACCCGCATCTCGACTGCTTGCCTCGGCTGCAGTCAGTGCGACCAGTCGACAAGCCGGTGTGTTGCGGGGTCAGGGGCGCTTGGGCTCGCGGACGGCCGGGAGAGCCGCGAGGGCCAGCGCCGCCATGCCGCCGACGACGAGGAGCGACCGGAGGATGCCGACGTGGTCGCCGAGGAACCCGAGCAGGGGCGGCCCCGCGATGAAGGCGGTGTAGCCGATCGTCGACACGACGCTCATCCGGGCCGGTGCCCGACGCGGTTCGTCTGCGGCGGCGCTCATGCCGACCGGGAAGCCAAGGCTCGCGCCGACGCCCCAGACGGCCGCGCCGAGGAAGGCGACCGCGGGGCCACCGAAGATGACGAGGACGCTGCCGGCCACGGCGGCGACGAAGAGCACCCGGAGCACGGGAAGGCGACCGTGCCGATCGAGCAGGTGCGTGCCGAGGATTCGGCCGGCGGTCATGGCCGTGAGGAAGACGGCGAAGCCGAGCACTCCGGCCCAGCGGGGCAGGTCGTAGCCGTCGGAGAGCGCGACCCCGATCCAGTCGTTGGCGGTGCCCTCAGTGAAGGCGGCAGCGAACACCACGACCCCGATGAGCAGCGTTCGCGGCTCGCGCCAGGCGGACGCGATGCCGGCCCTGGCGCGGCCCGGTCCGGGGTCGTCAGCCGCCCCGTCTTCCGCGTCACGGGCGAGGAACGCGCGCAGGAACCACGGCGTGACGAGCACAAGCAGGACGGCCGCGGCGACGAAGTGCATGAGCACGCTCACGTGCAGGAACGAGAGTCCTGCACCCACCAGCGCGGAGACCACGGTGCCACCGCTGAAGGCAGCATGGAAGTGCGGCATGATCGAGCGCGACAGGTGGCGCTCGACCGAGGCGCCCTCGAGGTTCATGGCGACGTCGAAGACCCCGCTCCCGAAGCCCACGAGGAGCAGACCCGCCATTGCGACCCCACGACTGGTCAGCGCCGTCACGGCGAGGCCCACGACGACCAGGCCGAGGACCTGGACCGCGGCAGCGCCGAGCGCCGCCTTGGCGGAGCCGAAGCGGTGGACGAACCAGCCGGACAGGGGCAGTCCGACGACCGCCCCGATCGAGAGGGCGAAGAGCGTCAGGCCGAGCTCCCCAGCGGTCAAACCGAGTTCGTGCTTGATGTCCGGCACCCGTGAGGCGAGCGCAGCGAAGGCGGCTCCGTTGACCGCGAAGGCCGTGAAGACGGCGTTGCGCGCCGTGCGGACAACAGCCCCCGGCGGTGCAATGACGGACACGGGCAAGCCTCTCGGACGGTCGGGACCGCGGGCCTCGGAGCGAGACTCGAATCGATTCGATCGAACCGATTCGAGTATGATGCCGCGCATGGCGAGTCCAGGTCAAGCCGATACCCCGCGTGGGCAACGCCGCCAGCAGCGGCCCACGCTGCGCGATGTCGCGACGGGCGCCGGCGTCTCCGTCTCCACGGCCTCGCTCGTGTTCAGCGGCAAGGGTCCCGTCGCCGCGGCGACCGCGGAGCGCGTGCGCGCCGTGGCGTCCGAGATCGGCTTCGCCGGCCCGAACCCGCTCGCCTCCTCGCTGCGACAGGGCCGCGCCGGCGTCGTCGGGGTCGTCGTCGAGGGTCGGGTCCGGATCGCCTTCCGGGACCCGTTCGCCATCTCCGTCCTCGACGGGCTCGCGGAGGAGCTCGACGCGATCCCGACGGGTCTGCTGCTGCTCGGCCAGCCGGCCAACGAGGAGGAGAGCCTGCTGCCGCTCATCGCCGGCCTCGCCCTCGATGCCGTCGTCTTCTCGCTCTGCGGACCGGAGTCCTCGCCTCTCGTCGACCACCTCTCGGCGCGTGGCATCCCGATGTTCGGCACGGGCGTCCCGGACGACAAGCGCGTGACCCAGGTGCGCATCGACGAGCGTGCGGCAGGAGCCGAGATCGCCCGCCATGTCAAGCGTCTCGGCCACCGCCGCGTCGCCCACGTCGCGATGTCGCTGACGGCGACATCGGTGGCCGGGCCGGTCACGCGGGAGGATCTCCGGGGCGACACCTACCTCTCGTCGCGGGACCGGCTCGACGGCTTCCGCGACGTCTTCGGGGCACGCGCCGAGGCGGTCCAGACGGGCGACGGCTCGTCCGTCGAGGGTGGCATCGTCGCTGGTCGCGCCCTGCTCGACCGTCCCGCGGGAGAGCGCCCCACCGCCGTCGTCGCGCAGTCGGACGTGATCGCGGCCGGTGTGGTCATCGCGGCCGAGGAGCTCGGCCTGCGCGTGCCGGGCGACCTCTCGTCACCGGGTTCGACGGCCTCGACCTGCCTTGGCTACCGCACCGGCTGACGACGATGGACCAGCACGGACCGGACAAGGGCCGGATCCTCGGCACCCTCGTGCGCCGGGCCCTCGGCGGCCAGCGCCCGCGCGGCGTCACCCAACCCGTCCACCTGCGGGAGGGCACGACGACAGCGCCACCGCGCTGAGCGGCATACGGCATCAGGGTTGGTCGACACCCGGCTGGAACCGCAGGAAAACGAGGACACCCCGCGTACCTGGAAGAGCCCTCCTACCCTTGCTGCATTCCTGCCCTGGGGGAGTTCGGAGAGGTACCACCACGCGGGGTGCCGACGGTCAGTGTATGCGCCCGGCCGCTCAACCCGAAATGCGGGCTCCGCCGGGGGCTGCCTCGACGTCGACAAGACGGACACCGTTGACGTGCGGCGGAAGCCGGCGCTCCACAGCGAGGGAAATGATCGCGAGCAGGGCGCAGCCCCCGACCAGGAAGGCGATGTAGGCGCCCCCGAGCCCGCGCCCGATGAGGAGGCTCGCGACCACCGGGCCGACGACGAAGGCGACCGAGAACATCAGTGAGCTGAGGGCGTTGTAGCGCCCACGCAGGTGGTCCGGAGCGAGGTCGTTGACCATCGCGGCGCTCGTCGGCTGCAGCATCGTCTCGCCGAGCCCGAAGATGCCGGCGCACGCGGCCAACAGGACGGTCGCGACGACGGTCCCCGGTACGAGGGACGTCGCTCCGAGCAGGGACCACGCGACGCCCAGGTGCCGGCCATGACGACCGTGACTCGCGTGCGGCGCCTGCCCTCGATGCGCTGGAGCACGAACAGCTGCAGGACGACGATGACGAGCGTGTTGGCGGCGAACGCGTATCCGAGCCCCTCGGTGGAGATCTTCCCCTCCGCCCTGGCGTAGGCCGGCAGGCCGGCGTTGAGCTGCGGGTAGCTCACCAGGGCCGCGACCGCGACGAGGGCGAGCAGGGCGCGCAACTCCGGATCTCGGAGCAGCGCGCGGTAGGAGACCCGCGCGGCGGCAACCTCCGCGGGGCGCTCGACCCGGTCCCGGGCATGACGCAGCGGGCCGAGGAGGATCACGAGTCCCGGCAGGTAGCTGAGCGCGTCGAGCAGGTAGACCGCGGCGAACGTCCCGGGCCGGTCGACGTCGACGAACCGCGCCCCGATGATGCCCCCGATGCCGATGCCGAGGTTGAGCAGCGTGAAGTTGACGCCGAAGTAGCGCTGGCGCTGCTCGGTCGGGATGAGGTTTCCGATGAGGGCGTTCGACGCCGGCCAGACGACGCCGAAGCCGTAGCCGAGGAAGGTCAGCGCGAGGGCGGCCTGCCCCGTGGTCGTCGCGCGGGCGAGCAGCACGTCGGCGACGACGAGGGCGATGAGACTGCTGGCATAGACGCGGCGCGGACCGACTCGGTCGATGAGCGCCCCGACGGGCGTGACGATGGCGATGCCGACGCCGGCCTGGAGGGCAAGCAGCAGCCCCACGGTCTCGAGGGCGATGCCGCGGACCTCGTTGAGGTAGACGACCATGAACGGCAGGACGAGGCCCGTGCCGATGGACTGGAAGACGACCGTCGAGATGAGCAGCTTGCCGTCACGGGGCAGGTCATGCCAGAACGACGAGAGCCGCGGTGTAGTGGAGGGAGAGCCGGTCACCCGTCAAGTCTCGCGGCCGGCACCGACGGCGGTCGCGCGATTTTTCCCCCGGGGTCGGGCTCCGGTACCCTGCCCGACGGAGGATTCGCATAGTGGCCTAGTGCGCACGATTGGAAATCGTGTTGGGATAAAACCCTCGGGGGTTCAAATCCCCCATCCTCCGCCAACCGAAAGGACCCCGCGTCGCCGGGGTCCTTTCTGTTTGCGTGGGACCGCTTTTGTCGTCCAACTGCGGGGCTGACAACATCGGTGCATGACCCTCGCCGCGCTCGTGCACCGGAACGTGCTCAAGGAGACCGACCTCTCGCCAGACGAGCTGCGCGCCCTGCTCGACCTGGCCGCTGACCTCAAGGCGGCCAAGCGGGAGGGCCGCGAGGAGCGACGCCTCACCGGCAAGAACATCGCCCTGCTCTTCGAGAAGACCTCGACCCGGACCCGGTGCGCCTTCGAGGTCGCCGCCGCGGACCAGGGCGCCTCCACGACCTACCTCGACCCGGCCGGCTCACAGATGGGGCACAAGGAGTCGATCAAGGACACCGCACGCGTGCTCGGCCGCTACTACGACGGCATCGAGTACCGCGGCGCCGGACACGACGTCGTCGAGACCCTCGCGCGCCTGGGCCGGCGTACCCGTCTGGAACGGGCTCACCGACGACTGGCACCCGACCCAGGCCCTCTGCGACGCCCTGACGATGCGAGAACATGCCAAGCCCGGAAGCGACCTGACGGAGATCGCCTACGCGTACGTCGGGGACGCGCGCTTCAACATGGGCAACTCGCTGCTGATGACGGGCGCGATGCTCGGGATGGACGTTCGCATCGTCGCGCCACGTTCGCTGTGGCCCTCCGATTCCGTTGTTGCACAAGCCAAGAGGTATGCCGCTGAGTCCGGTTCCCGGGTCACGTTGACCGAGGACGTGGCTGAGGGGGTCAGGGGCGTGCGACTTCGTCCACACCGACGTCTGGGTGTCCATGGGTGAGCCGAAGGAGGTCTGGGCCGACCGGATCGAGCTGCTCTCGCCGTACCAGGTCAACGCCGAGCTGCTCCAGCTGCACCGGCAACCGCGACGTGAAGTTCATGCACTGCCTCCCCGCCTTCCACGACCTCGAGACGCAGGTCGGGCGCGACGTGCACGAGCAGTTCGGCCTGAAGGAGCTCGAGGTGACCGACGACGTCTTCGAGTCCAGGGCCTCCATCGTCTTCGACCAGGCCGAGAACCGGTTGCACACGATCAAGGCACTGCTCGTCGCGACCCTCGTCCAGCTCTGAGGCGGCTCACCCCAGGGGGCTGACTCGCAGTCGAGTGTGCAGGTTGAGTAGCCGCACGGTGCCGCGGGGCTGACTCCCAGTCGAGTGTGCACTTCGCGCCGCCTGCGACCGGCGGTAACTGCACACTCGACCAAGGGGTGGCGGCGCGAAGTGCACACTCGACGGAATGGCAGGGATGGAGTGGGGCGTGCGCGTCAGCCCTCTACGGTGATGGTCGGGCACGGGGGCAGGCTTGCGGCCTGAGTCGTCGGGGTCGGAATCGGCCCGAACCCCTTCCACCTGGTGCCCAGGGCGAGGTCGATCGTGTCGTCCTTGCGCTTGTCCTGGATCAGCTTCGCACCCTTGATGTGCTGGGCGAGCAGCTTGGCCGACTCCTCCCCCGCCGGGCCGTAGCGAATGTGCGCGACGTCCTTGATCGTCTTGTCCTGGGGGTCGTTGCCGACGGCTGCGATCTTGAACCCGCGCTGGGCCGCGACCTTCGAGGTCGACAGGGCGAGGCCACGGCGGCTCGTCCCGTTGTAGACGTTGATCGACACGTCGGCCGTCTTGAGCGGCGGCGCTGCCACCACGGTCGTGCACGGCCCGGGTTGCGGCGTGGTCTCGCGGAAGTAGGAGGAGGCGTAGTAGAAGGCGCCGGCGAGCGCCAGGATGACCACGGTGATCGTGACCGTCCCCCGACGTCGTCGACGCGCGCGGAACTCGAGAGCTTCGTCCTCGTCGACCAGGCTCATGGGTCTCCTCTACCCGACGTTGGGCGCTCCCCGCCCTGTCAGGAGAGAGCCCGTGTCAGGAGAGTACGAGGACGCGGGCGTGGAGAACAGGTCTCTGCTGGAGTGCGGCACGGAGAGCTCGGTGCAGCCCGTCCTCGAGGTAGAGCTGACCCTCCCACTCGACGCAGTGCGGGAAGAGGTCGCCGAAGAACGTCGAGTCGTCGGCGAGCAGGCCCCGCAGGTCGAGCGTGCTCTTCGTCGTGATGAGCTCGCCGAGCTGGACCACGCGTGGGGGACGCTCGACCAGTCCTTTGCCGTCGACGAGCCCATGGTCGGGATACGGGACGGGTGTCGCCGACGGCCTTGAAAATCACCGGGACAGCATAGGCATCGAAGGTGACGGCGACGGCTAGAGTGCCGACGTGACCGAACCGCACCCGGCCTGCA
The DNA here is from genome assembly GCA_963826445.1 of uncultured Actinomycetota bacterium. Taxonomy (GTDB): domain Bacteria; phylum Actinomycetota; class Actinomycetes; order Actinomycetales; family Dermatophilaceae; genus Intrasporangium. Next base: position 125,224 of record CAWGXD010000010.1, on the reverse strand, counting down.
CGGCGACACCACCAGCTCGACGAGATCCGCGCCGGATACGCCTTCGACGGGGCGTGCTCAAGCTCGGCGCCGCGGTGGTCGACGGCGAGGCGCACGCCGACGCGCCCGTGCAGATCCCGCTCAACGTGCTCAACCGGCACGGCCTCGTCGCCGGCGCCACGGGCACGGGCAAGACGAAGACGCTGCAGCTGATGGCGGAGCAGCTGTCCGACCAGGGCGTGCCGGTCTTCCTCGCCGACATCAAGGGCGACCTGTCCGGGCTCGCCACGCCCCGGTGAGGGCGGCGACAAGATCACCGACCGCGCCACCGCGTCGGCATGCCGTGGACGGCCGCGGCATACCCCACCGAGTTCTACTCGCTCGGCGGCAAGGGCGAGCGGCATCCCCGATCCGCGCAACGATCACGAGCTTTCGGCCCGACCCTGCTCAGCAAGGTCCTCGGCCTCAACGACACGCAGGAGAGCAGCCTCGGCCTGATCTTCCACTACGCCGACAAGAACGGCCTCGCTCTGCTCGACCTCAAGGACCTGCGCGCCGTCATCACCCACCTGACCTCCGACGAGGGCAAGGCCGACCTCAAGGACCTCGGCGGCCTCTCGAGCGCGACGGCGGGCGTCATCCTGCGCAACCTCATCACCTTCGAGGACCAGGGCGCCGGCGACTTCTTCGGCGAGCCGGAGTTCGACACGAGCGACCTGCTGCGCACCGCCGCCGACGGCAAGGGGATCATCTCCTGCCTCGAGCTGCCGCAGGTCCAGAACCGGCCCGCAGCTCTTCTCCACCTTCCTCATGTGGCTGCTCGCCGACCTCTTCCACGACCTGCCCGAGGAGGGCGACCTCGACAAGCCGAAGCTCGTCTTCTTCTTCGACGAGGCGCACCTGCTCTTCGACGACGCGAGCAAGCCCTTCCTGCAGGCCATCGAGCAGACGGTGCGGCTCATCCGCTCCAAGGGCGTCGGCGTCTTCTTCGTCACGCAGTCGCCCAAGGACGTGCCGGCCGACGTGCTGGCCCAGCTCGGCAACCGCGTCCAGCACGCCCTGCGGGCCTTCACGCCCGACGACGCCAAGGCGCTCAAGCAGGCCATCGCGACCTACCCGCACACCGCATACGACATGGAGAAGCTGCTGACGAGCGCTCGGCATCGGCGAGGCCGTCGTCACCGTGCTCTCCGAGAAGGGCGTGCCGACGCCCGTCGCGTGGACCCGGATGAAGGCGCCGAACTCGCTCATGGACCCGTCGCCGCAGGCGACCGATCGACGGCGATCATCGCCGCGCTCCCCGCTCGGCCCGGAAGTATGCCGACGTCGCCGACCGCGAGTCCGCCTACGAGCTGCTCGCCAAGCGCCTGGAAACCGCCTCCCACCCCCGAGGAGGCGCCGGCCCCCGAGCCGAAGCAGGGCCGCCAGCCCAAGGAGGAGCGGAGCATCATCGAGCAGGTCGTCACGTCGGGTGCCTTCCGCTCGATGCTCCGGTCGGCCGGCACGGTCATCGGCCGCGAGATCACCCGCAGCATCTTCGGCACGTCCCGTCGGCGGCGCTGAGCCGCGATGAGCAGCGCAGCGCTTCCTCTCGAGAACATCTCGGTCGTCAGCATCGCGACGAACGTCCCGGGTCCGGTGGCCGCGGCCCGCCTGACGGAGCTCGGCGCGACCGTGACGAAGGTCGAGCCGCCCTCCGGAGACCTCGTCGCCCGGGTCGCCCCCGACTACTACGCGGAGCTCACGGCGCGGCAAGAGGTCGTGACCCTCGACCTCAAGACCGACGAGGGCAGCGTCGCGCTGGAGGCCCTCCTGTCCGTCGCGGACGTGTTCATCACGTCGCACCGGCCGTCTGCCCTCGATCGCCTCGGGCTGGGCTGGGACGCCGTTCATGAGCGGCACCCGCGCCTGTGCCATGTCGGGATCGTCGGTGACCCGGGGCCGGGTGCCGAGGTGCCCGGACACGACCTCACCTACCAGGCGGTCAACGGCCTCATCTTCGCCGACGACGGCACCCCGCGAATGCCGTCCACCCTCATCGCGGACCTGGCCGGGGCCGAGCGCGCCGCGACCGCCGCCGTGGCCGCACTGTTCGCCCGGGAGCGGTCCGGCGAGGGCAGCTACCGCGAGGTCGCCCTGTCGGTGGCGGCGGAGTCGATGGCGGATCCGCTGCGGCACGGCCTCACCGCGCCGGGTGGGCTCCTCGGCGGCGCCCTGCCCGGCTACGCGATCTATGCCACCAAGGACGGGTACGTCGCCTGCGCCGCCTTGGAGCCACACTTCCTCGCCAGGCTCGAGGAGCTGCTCGAGGCGAGCGACCGGGACGCCCTCGCCGCCGCCTTCAGCACCAGGACCTCCGCCGCGTGGGTCGAGTGGGCCCGCGAGCACGACCTTCCCCTCGAGGCGCTCGCACGCACCTGAGGGAAGGTGCGCTCGGAACTGAGCTCAGCGGCATACGGCATGGGTCGTATGCCGCTGAGCTGGGGCCGCGCCGACGTCGCCTGTGCGGGAGGGCTGGGACTCACCGCGCGCGCTCAGCTGCCTCGCGGAGCCAGTCGGCCACTTCGTCGTCGAGGTCCGAGATCGCTCTCACCTCGAGGTGATGGATCCAGTGCCTCGGCGAAGGAGTGCCCGGCGAAGAACTCCTCCGCCGTCGGCTCGCTGGTCATGCCGGCGGCCTGTCGGTCAGACGCGGACGCGGGCGCTGGTCGGGTCGTACATCGGCCGCAGCGAGACCTCGGCGGGATAGCGGGTGCCGGCGATGTCGACCTCCCACCTGCCGCTCGTCAGCCAGTCCGCGGTGACCGGCTCGCCGCCGGCCTCGACCAAGGCCAGCCCGACCGCGGCGCCGAGCGTCCAGCCGTACGACGCGGCCCGGACGTAGCCGACCACCTCGCCGTCCCGGAGCACCGACTCGGCGTGGTACAGCAGCGGCTCGGGGTCGAGCAGCCGCACCTGCACGAGCGCGCGCCATGCCGCCGGCGGCAGCGTTCGCGGCCTTGCGAGCCAGCAGCGCGCTCGCGGCCGATGAAGCTCGGCTTGTCGCAGCGCGACCGCGAAGCCGAGCCCGACCTCCAGCGGGCAGTCGGTGTTGTCGATGTCGTGGCCGAAGTCGCGGTAGGCCTTCTCCATCCGCAGCGAGGCCAGCGCCTTGAGCCCGACCGGACGCAGGCCGTGCGCGGCACCGGCGGCCTGGACGGCGTCGTACACCTCGGAGCGCGGCCGGCCGGCACGTACAGCTCGTAGCCGAGCTCGCCGAGGTAGGTGATCCGGGCGCAGAGCACCGCGCACCCCGGCCACCTCGACCCGCGCACGGCCGCGGAACGCCGAACGCCTCGGTGGACAGGTCGGCGTCGGTGAGCCCGGCGAGCACGTCGCGCGAGCGGCGGGCCCTGGACGTTGAGCTGCGCGAAGTCGGCGGTGACGTCGGTGATCGACACACGGCGATCCGCGACGCGCGCGCGAGCAGCGCCGCGCACGTGGCCGTGCGCGGTGTCCGAGGCGACCACGAGGAAGTCGTCGTCGGTCGAGCTTGGTGACGGTGAGGTCGGCCTCGATCCGGCCGTCGTCGTTGAGCCACTGGGTGTAGGTGATCCAGCCCGGGCTCGCCGTTCACCGTCGCCGGCCGACAGCCGGTCGAGCACGCGCGCCGGCGTCGGTGCCGCGACACCGCGAACTTCGCCATGAACGACATGTCCATCAGCCCGACGCCCTCGCGGACGGCGCGGTGCTCCGCCGCCCACTGCTCGAACCACGGCGCGCGGCCCCAGGTCGGCTCGGCCGCCGGGGTCGCGCCCGGCCCGGCGAACCAGTCGGCGCCCTCCCAGCCGGACACCTCGCGCAGATAGCCCGCCGTGCTCGACGAGCCGCTCGTGCACGGGCGAGAGCAGCCGGTCGCGCGCGGTGCGCAGCTGCTTGCCCGGGCGTGTGGGCGGCGTACACCGTGCCGAGGATCTCGGTCGTGCGGTCGCGCGCGGTACGCCGGCGTCGAGCTGGTCGGCGCGGAAGCGGGCGACGTCGAAGCCGGTGACGTCGACGTCGGGCAGCCCGGCGATGATCCAGTGCGCCAGCACCCGGCCGAGGCCGCCGGCCGAGAGCACGCCGACGGAGTTCATGCCGGCGGCGACGAAGTAGTCGCGGATGCCCGGGCGCCTCGCCGACGGCCGGCGCCAGGTCGGGCGTGAACGACTCCGGCCCGCAGAAGAACGTGCGCACGCCGACCTCGAGGGTCACCGGCACGCGGGCCATCGCCGTCTCCAGGAACGGGCGCCATCCGGTCCCAGTCGGGCTTGAGCGTCGCGAACGAGCAGTCGCGCGGGATGCCGTCGACCGCCCACGGCCGCGGCGCTGCGGCTCGAAGAGGCCGACCATCATGCCGCCGCCCTCCTCGCGGTAGTAGCCGTAGGACGGCGGGGTCCTCGAAGATCGGCGCGTTCGGGTCGATGCCCGTCGATGGTGTCGGTGATCAGGTAGTAGTGCTCGGCCGCCTGGTTGGGGATCACCACGCCGCTCCGCTCGCCGAGCTCGCGGGCCCACATGCCGGTGCAGTTGACGACGTACTCGCACTCGATCGGTCGTCGTCGCGTCGGTCGAGCCGTCGACGACCCCGCGTCGACGCGCGCCGTCGCTCGGTGAGCACGTCCGTCGACCGCAGACGCCCTCGACGACCCGGACGCCGAGGTTCGTCGCGCCGCTGGCCAGCGACTGCGTGAGGTCGACCGGGTTGACCCGGCCGTCGCCGGGCACGTGGAAGCCGGCGAGCAGGTCGTCGGTCCGCGCCCAGCGGGAACAGGTCGGCCATCTCCGTGCGGCCCGATCTCCTCGACCTCGAGCCCGAGGTGGCGCTGGAAGGCCGCGACCCGGCGGTACTCGTCCAGCCGGTCGGCGTCGGCGGCCGCCTCGATCAGCCCGACCGGCTTGAACCCGGTCGCCAGCCCCGGTCTCGGCCTCGAGCCGGGCGTAGAGGTCGCGGGAGTACAGCCGGATCGCCGGTGCTGGTCTCCGACGTCGACCCGAAGCAGGTCATCAGCCCGGCCGCGTGCCACGTCGTACCGCTGGTGAGCCGGTCGCGCTCCAGCAGCGACGACGTCGGTCCAGCCGGCGTGGGCGAGGTGGTAGGCGACCGAGCAGCCGATCACGCCGCCACCGATGACGACGACGCGGGCCCGGTCGGGCAGTTCAACAGTCACGCGCACACCGTAGCCGGGACCGTCAGGCCTTCACGCAGTTGGCGTGGCCCTTCGGTCGTTCGTGGGCGAATCCGAGCCGTTCGTACATCGTGCGTGTGCTCCGTTGTCAGGCGCGCTGCGCAAGCAACAGATAGGTGCCTCCGGCCACCGTCACGACACCCCCGTGACGCTCGATCGCAGCGTGCAGCGCGGAGGTCAAGCGCGCGAGACGATCCCGACCAAGGCGGTGATGGTCACCGAAGGTCGCGATCAAGCCCGTCCACTGGGTGGAGGCCATCCGCCGCCGCCACCGGTAGGTGCGCGGTGGAGAGGTCGTGAAAGCCCTGTGGGTGCCAAACGGGTCCGGAGCGTCGACGTCGCCGCTGGGGTCGCGGCCGATGACGGTGACTGTGGGCGCGAGCTCTGCGTAGATCGTCTCGAACTCGCCAAGCAGGCCCGGCTGCACGACGTGGTAGTTCCAGAACCGGGCGATCCGACCTCCAGGCTCGAGCAGTCGAGGCGGCTTTGTCGGGACCGATCTCTCGGGTCGATCCAGTGCCAGGCGTGCCCGCAGGTGATCAGGTCGAAGCGCCGTCCGGCGTCGTCCCAGCTCTCGAACCCGCCGAGCTCGACGTCAACACCGTGCCTGCGGGCCACAGCAGCCATCCTTTGGTCAGGGTCGATGCCCAGGGTCCGGACCCCGCGACGGCTCAGGTCGAGCGCCACCTTTCCGGTCCCGCACCCCACGTCGAGAGCGGTGCGAACGTGCGTGGCCAGCAGGTCATCGAAGAGGGCCCGTGGGTAGCCCGGCCGGAACCGGTCATAGGCCTCGGCAGTGGATCCGAAGGACTCAGCCCGGTCGCGATCAGCATGCAGGTGCTCGAGCGGCACCACTCAAGTATGGGTCACCCATGCCGGACCCGACCTCAGTTGACCGGCGCCTGCGCCCCGTCCGTGGATCCGGTGCCGCTCGGGGGCATCGTCGCGCTCGGAGCCGGTGTGACACTCGGCCCGGGCATCGCCCCATCCGGTCTTGAGCTGAACCACGCGGCTATCCCTGCCACCACAGCGACGACGACGAGCAGCAGGTTCCAGAAGACGGGCAGATCCGTGGCGAGCAGGATGACGACGGCGATGATCGTCGCCGCTATCGAGACGACGAACGTATGCGGCCAGGCCATCGCCCTGCCCCACGCCATCTCGCCCGTGTGACGGACCTGCCGGCGCAGCGCGGTCGCACGCGCCCCGTTGCCCGACACGAGCGCCACGACGAGGGCGATGAGGGCGATCCACGCGACCACCCGCAGGATCGTACGGAGCCGGTCGGTGACGATGGTGACCATGGCCTGCGCGGCCCCGCGCACGTCCTGGCGAAGGTTGTCGACGGCAAAGTCCTGGCCCACCCTCGCGGCCGTCAGAGCGATGAGCATCGCCACCACGATGCCGGCCAGCGTGAAGAGCGTCGCTCGCAACCTCCTGCGCGAGAAGAAGATTCCGAGCGCCAGCAGGATGATCGTCAGGATGAGCAGGAGCACCGGGATGCCCTTGATCAGCCGATAGGCGTCCTGGGCCCGCTCGATGCGCGTGCCGTCGCCCACCACCACCTGGGCGTTGATGTCCGGGATCTTGTCGGCACCGGGTACGCCGGCGGCGACGAGCTGCGTCCGCAGCGGGCCCGAGATGGCGGAAAGGTTGAGGACGAGCTGCCCGCTCTCGTTCTGCTGGAGCGCGGACGTCTCCCCGTTGAGCAGGCGCAGGAGCTGGGTGTGGACGACGCGGTTGGCGTTGGTCCACACGGTTGCGAAGGCCTCGCTCGAGACGACTTCCCCGACGACGCGGTGGACCAGGTTCGTGGTCTGCTCGCGGATCGGCGAGGCGATGAGGCCCGCCGCCGCGGCGATCTGCGGCGGCACGCCGCGGGCGATGAGGGCGTCGGTCGCCTCCTGTGCGAGGTTGAGGCTCTGGATGCGGGCCATGACGCGGTCGGTGACCTGGTCGGTGACGGCGGCCTGCACCTGCGGGTCCGACGCGAGGGGGCCCACAGCGGCGACGTACTTGTCCGTGTCGGTCAGCGTGCCGCGCACCCACCACGACACCGCGGTGACGGGAACGAGGATGACGCCGAGGATGAGGAGCACCGCGGCTGCAGCAGCCCGCCACCGATTGGTCCGCGGAGGTGCGCCCATGGTGCTGGGCGCCGGGGGCACCGCGGTTGCCGGGCTTGCGCCGCCGGGGACGGCGTCCGGGAGGGTGCCGGCGTTGGGCTCTACGGGCAGGGGAACTGTCGGGTCGCGCTGCTCGGACATGCGAACAGCGTGGGCGCGTCCCTCAAGAGAGTCGTCACCCTTGTCAGGTGAACTTGGGCAGCGGAAGAGGCAGTCAGAGCTCGGCGCGCAGGATCGACGCCGCGCCGGCCATGGCGCGCATCTTTCCCTCCGCACTCGCGCGAGGGAGGTACTTCATCCCGCAGTCGGTGGCGATGGTGATCCGGTCCGGCGAGGTGTAGGGGAAGGCTCGGCGTACCCGGTCGGCGACCAGCTCGGCGGACTCGACCTCGTGGTCGGACAGGTCGATGACGCCCAGGATGATGGTCTTCTCGCTGAGGTCCTTCAGCACGCCGAGGTCGAGACCCGACTGTGCGGTCTCGATCGAGATCTGGTCGGCCGAGCAGCCGGCCAGCTCGGGCAGGAACGAGTACCCCTCGGGCCGCTCGTGGATGATCGCGGCGTACCCGAAGCAGATGTGGACGGCGGTGGTGCCGGTGACGCCGTCGAGCGCGGCGTTGAGCGCGGCGAGGCCGTACTCGCGGGCCGCCTCGGGCCGGGCCTGCATGTAGGGCTCGTCGATCTGGACCAGGTCGGCGCCGGCGGCATGCAGGTCCTTGATCTCGGCGTTGACCGCGGCGGCGTACGCCAGCGCCGCCGACGCGAGGTCGGGGTAGTGGTCGTTCTGCGCCTGCTGCGACATCGTGAACGGGCCGGGCACGGTCATCTTGACCGGTGTGGTCGGTGTTCGCCTTGAGGAACTCCACGTCGCGGACGCCGACGGGTCGCGGCCGCGACGATCGGGCCGGCGATCCGCGGCACCGGGTTGGGGTGCCCGCTGCGATCGAGGGCCGTCCCCGGGTTGTCGATGTCGACGCCCTCGAGGGCGGTGGCGAAGTGGTTGCTGTACGACTCGCGCCGCATCTCGCCGTCGGTGATGATGTCGAGCCCCGCCTCCTCCTGGGCGCGGATGGCCAGCACCGTGGCGTCGTCCTGCGCCTGCTCGAGGTACTCCGGCTCGACCCGCCACAGCTCCTTCGCGCGCACCCGCGGGGGGAAGCGGCCGGCGAGCTTGGCCCGGTCGATCAGCCAGTCCGGCTGGGCGTAGCTGCCCACCAGCGAGGTCGGCAGGATCGGCAGCGGGGACGACGATGTCGCGGTCACTCTCGTGACTCTAGGGCTGCCGCTGCCCGGTGAGGAGCTCTTCCGGGCCGCGTTCAAAAGGTGACCGTGGCGCCCACGGACAGGGTGCGCTCCTCCGGCAGGTGGAAGTAGCCGGTTGGAGAGGCTGCGTTGTGGGCCAGAACGAGGAACAGACGCTTGCGCCAAGGACGCATCGTCGGCGCGGGCCCACGGTTCAGTGAGATGCGCGACAGGAAGTAGTACGCGTCATCGGGCTCGACGTCGATGATCTCGTGGTCGCGAGCCAGGGCCAGGGCGCGAGGGATGTCCTGCTCCTCCTGGAACCCGAACCGCAAGGTCAGGTGGGTGATCGCGTCATAGGGATCGCCGAGGTGATCGAGCTCGACCCGCTCGGAGTCCGGGATCATCGGCACGTTCTCCGAGGAGATGCTCACGATGAGGACGAGCTCGTGGATGACGTGGTTGAACGTCGCGTTCTCGCGCAGCGCCAGCGGGGTTGAGGACTTGACGGCGTGCAGGAAAACGGCGGTCCCTGGCACCTTCGCGACCGGGTCGGTGTGGAGCCACTCGATGAAGGGGTCGAGGGGTCCCTCGAGCTCGGTGCGACGGTCGGTGACCAGACCCCGACCTCGCTGCCAGGTGAGCATCACCGTCGCGACGAGCGTCGCGATCACCAACGGCAGCCAGCCGCCGTGGACGATCTTGGTGAGGTTCGCGGCGAAGTAGGTGAGCTCGAGTACCGCGAGGGGCAGGGCGAGCACCAGCAGCTGCCGTCGGCTCCAGCCCCACGCCGCTTCGGCGTAGATGAGGAAGAGGGTCGTGGTGATGAGGAACGTGCCCGTGACGGCAAGGCCGTAGGCGGTGGCGAGGTGCTCCGAGGAACCGAAGAGCAGCAGGAGGGCCAGGACCCCGATGAAGAGCATCCAGTTGACCACCGGCACGTAGATCTGTCCCCGCTCCAGGCGCGAGGTGTGCCTGACGGTGAGCCGGGGCAGGTAGCCGAGTCGCTCGGCCTGCCGCGACACCGAGAAGGCGCCCGAGATGACGGCCTGTGAGGCGATGATCGTCGCGACGGTCGACAGGATCACCAGCGGGACCCCGAGGGCATCCGGGGCCAGGTGGAAGAAGGGACTCCCGGCGGCCGACGGGTCCTCGAGGATGAGGGCGCCCTGGCCCAGGTAGTTGAGGGTGAGCGCAGGAAAGACGACGAAGAACCAGGCCCGCCGGATCGGGGCCCTACCGAAGTGGCCCATGTCCGCGTAGAGGGCTTCGGCTCCGGTGATCGACAGCACGACCGCGCCCATGGCGACGAAGGCGACCGTGGGGTGCTCCGCGGCGAACAACACCGCGTGGTGCGGCGACAGCCCGCCCAGGATCGAGGGATCCTTGACGACCTGGACACCGCCGAGGATGGCCAGGACGGCGAACCAGACGCCCATCACAGGCCCGAAGAAGCGTCCAACGAGCCCGGTGCCGAAGCGTTGGCCGGCAAAGAGCAGGGCGACGATCGCTCCGCCGATGGGAACGACGAGATGCGCGAGCCCGGGGGTGGTCACCGACAGGCCCTCGATCGCGGACATGACGGAGATCGCCGGGGTGATGACGCTGTCGCCATAGAACAGCGAGGCACCCAGCACTCCGAGCAGCATGACCAAGGCGTACCGCTTGCCTCCGGACCGCACCGCGGTCCGGGCCAGCGCCGCGAGCGCCATCACGCCGCCCTCGCCGTCGTTGTCGGCCCGCAGGATGAACACCACGTACTTCACCGAGACGACCAGGGTCACGGACCAGAACACGAGGGAGATGACCCCGAGGACGTCGCCCGGGGTGGTGGCCACTCTGTTGTGGTCGACCGAGAACACGGTCTGCAGGGCGTACAGCGGAGAGGTGCCGATGTCACCGAAGACGACCCCGAGAGCGCCGAATGCCAGAGCGGCGACGTTCGCACGCGAACGCTCCGTGGCGTGTTCCACGACCTCCAATCTTCCCACCCAGACTCGGCGTGCACATTCGCGACGTAGCGTGGAGGCAGCAATAGGGCGTCAAGATCGCGTCAAGGCGCGTCACGGGGTCGCCACATGGGCGTCGGCCAGCGAGGATCGAGACATGAGTCGTGGGTCCCTACGCATCTACCTCGGCTCCGCACCCGGCGTCGGCAAGACGTTCGCGATGCTCCATGAGGCCCGTCGACGCCGCGGGCGCGGGACCGATGTGGTCGTCGGCATCGTCGAAACGCACGGCCGTGCCCTCACCGCAACCCTGCTCGAGGGTCTGGAGGTCCTCCCCCGACTCACGGTCGAGTACCGCGGCTCGCGGCGCGCCGAGCTCGACACGGCCGCCGTCATCGCCAGGCGGCCACAGGTCGTGCTGATCGACGAGCTGGCCCGTACCAACCTGCCGGGATCGAGGCATGAGAAGCGCTGGCAGGACGTTGAGGAGATCCTCGACGCGGGCATCGACGTGCTCTCGACACTCAACATCCAGCACCTTGAGTCGCTCAACGATGTCGTCCAGTCGATCACCGGCGTCCGTCAGCACGAGACAGTGCCGGATGAGGTGGTGCGCCGCGCGGCGCAGGTCGAGCTGGTCGACATGACGCCCGAGGCACTTCGGCGCCGGCTGGCCCACGGGAACGTCTACGGTGCCGACAAGGTCAACGGCGCGGTCGCCAACTACTTCCGTCTCGGCAACCTGTCGGCGCTGCGCGAGATCGCCCTGCTCTGGCTCGCCGACCGGGTCGACGAGGCACTCGAGCGGTACCGTGCGGACCAGGGCATTCGAGAGGCGTGGCCCACGCGCGAACGGGTGGTCGTCGCGGTCACCGGTGGCCCCGAGAGCGAGACGCTGCTACGGCGAGGTGCGCGTATCGCGACCCGCGCCGCAGGAGGCCACCTCTTCGCCTGCCACGTGCGCTCCTCCGGGGATCAGGACAGCGTCGACCCCGAGCCCCTGACCCAAATCCGCCGCGTCGCCCGCGACGTCGGCGCCGAGTTCCACGAGGTGTCCGGCACAGAAGTCGCCGGCGCGATCCTCGACTTCGCCCGAGGCGTCAACGCGACCCAGATTGTCGTCGGGGTGAGCCGTCGGAGCCGCTGGCAGCAGCTGCTGCGGCCCCGTATCGCCTCGGAAGTGGCAGACGGGTCGGGAGACATCGACGTCCACCTCGTGTCACACGAGGAGTCCAGGACAGGGCACCGCGACCGGCGCAATCGTGGCCTACCCCGGCGGCGGGTGGTTGGCGGCTTCCTCCTCGCGGCTGTGTGTCTGGTCGCCCTGACCGCTGCCCTCGTCGTGACGCAGGACAAGCACGCCCTCTCGTTCGATCTGCTCCTCTACCTCGCGCTCACCGTCGGCTGCGCGGTCGTCGGCGGCATCTGGCCCGCGCTCTCCTGCGCCGTGGCCGGGTCGCTCGTCGCCAACTGGTTCTTCACGGAGCCACGCGGCACCCTCACGATCAGCGATCCTCCCAACGCCGTGGCCCTCGCCCTGTTCATCATCGTCGCGACAGCAGTGTCGTGGGTCGTCCACGTCGCAGCCCGTCGCACCGAGCAGGCCGTCGCCGCTCAGCGCGAGTCGGCGGCCCTCGCCGCCCTGAGCCGGGACCTGCTCGCCGAGCCCCGGCCGCTACCAGCCCTGCTCGACAAGGCGTGCGACGCCCTCGGTATGCGGCGCGCCGTACTCATAGAGACCGCCGCCGACGGCGAGCGGATCGTGGTCGCCGCCACAGATCCGGCCCTGATCATCGGAACACCTCTGCACCCTGACCAGTCGTGGACCCTCGACGTCGCCGTCGAGGACGGCGTAGACCTCCTGTTCGACGGCCCACCCGTCGCCGCCGGCGACCAGCGCGTGATCAACGCATATGCGGCGCATGCCGCCATCCTGCATTCGCGCGAGCAGCTCATCAGGGCGGCACAGCAGGCGGCTGGCCTGGCCCGTGACAACGCTGCCCGGACGACGCTCTTGGCGGCGGTCTCCCACGACCTGCGCACGCCGCTCGCCAGCATCAAGGCGGGCGTCTCCACGCTGCGCCAGCCCGGCGGCACCTTGTCCGCCGCGGACGAGTCCGAACTTCTCGAGTCGGTCGAGGGTTCCGCCGACCGACTCGACGCGCTCATCGGCAACCTGCTCGACCTGTCCCGTATCGAGACCGGCACCGTGCGGGCCCACACGCACCTTGTCGACCTGTTCGACGCGGTCGTCGGCACGGTGCGCACCACCAGCGACCCCGCCCGCGTCGAGGTGGACATCGGCCCGGACATCCCCGCCGTGACAGCCGACTCCGGGCTGCTTGACCGTGTCCTCGGCAACCTCATCGAGAACGCGCTGCGCCACAGTGACAGGGACGTGTGCATCACCGGCAGTGTGTTCGGCGACGTGGTGCAGCTGCGCGTTGCCGACCGCGGACCAGGAGTCGAAGACGTCGACAAGGAGCGGATCTTCGCCGCATTCCAGCAGCTGGGCGACTCGCCACGGGGCGAGGGCCTGGGCCTCGGACTGGCCGTGGCGCGCGGACTGATGACAGTGATGGGTGGCACGCTCGAGCCCGAGGACACGCCCGGGGGCGGCCTCACCATGGTCGTCGAGCTGCCCCGCACCGGTCCCGCCGAACCGAAGGCGGTACTTCGTGCCGCCGTGGAGGAGGACTCGTGATCCGAGTCCTCGTCGTCGACGACGACGTACGGCTGCAGCGCACCCTGACCATTGCGCTACGCGCCCACGGCAACGACGTCGTCACCGCAAACGACGGACGCACAGCGATCCAAGCGCTCGAGGACGACGCTCCCGATGTGGTCATCCTCGACCTCGGCCTGCCGGACATCGACGGGACCGAAGTGCTTCGGCACGTCCGGACGTCCTCCAAGGTGCCCGTCATCGTCCTGTCGGCGCGCCATGACTCCGACGACAAGATCGAGGCGCTCGACCTGGGCGCCGACGACTACGTGACCAAGCCGTTCGGAGTCGAGGAGCTTCTCGCTCGGGTCAGGGCCGCAGCGCGCCGCGGCGTTGACGTCGCGCGCGGCTTGGGCACTCTGTCCACCGCAGACTTCACCCTCGACTTCGCTGAGCGACGCGCCACGGTCGCTGACGCCGAGATCCGCCTGACACCTACGGAGTGGCGCCTGCTGGAGGAGCTGTGCCGCGAGCCCGGCCACCTCGTCTCCCAGCAGGAGCTGCTGCACACGGTGTGGGGCCCGTCCTACGGCAGGGAGTCGAACTACCTGCGCGTCTACGCCAACCAGCTGCGCCGCAAGCTCGAGCCCGACCCGACCAACCCCGCCCACATCATCACCGAACCGGGGCTCGGCTACCGCTTCAACCCCTGACGCTGAGATCGCGGTCTGGGGTGGGCGCCGGCACGCGAGCGCACTGCGTCGAGAGGGTTACCTGCAGGGCCCCGTCCACCTGCTGCAAATGCCCACCCGAACCACCACCGAGGACCGGGGACGAGCGATCGCCGCCGCGATCACTCACGTGCTCGGCGCCGACCGCACCGAGTGAGTGACCGGCCAGCCTGAGCCCACGGACGCAGTCCTCGAGGTGGACGGCCACCTGCGCGGTCGGCCCCGTCGTGTCAAAGTTGACCCGTCTCGACCACTGGAGCGGCGCTCGCCTCCGGCGCTAGCCTGAGTTGAAAGCGCAACTGCCGCATGCGGACGACCGCGGAGCAGCTGTCGGACCTCCGCGACGACCTCCGCTGGCGTGCACCCGCACGTCGGCATCGGCCATCCACTTCGACAGTCATCCACTTCGACGGAAGGTGCGGCATGGACAGCTGGAACGCCATGACCCCTGCAGGAAAGGGCACGATCCTGCGGGTCGTGCGACAGGAAGCAGAGCAGTTCTTCGACCTCGTCGACGACGAGCAGGCCTGGCAGGCCCCGACCGGTGCCGGTCACTGGCAGGTCCGCGACATCGTCGCGCACCTCGTGGACACGACGGAGTCGTACTTCGTCGCGTTCGACGGTGCCCGCAGCGGCCGGCAGGTCGAGCCGGCATACGGTCTACCCGGGATGGCGAAGCGCGTCGACACGATGGCCCAGGCGCTCCGGTCGGTGCCGCGTCAGGAACTGGTGGCCCGCGCCCGCACCGACTTCGACACGATGATGATGACCTTCGACGAGCTGACCGACGAGAACTGGACCGAGCTGCAGGTCCCCCACTTCTACATGGGCCCGCTCCCGTCGTTCTTCTACCCGGCCTTCCAGCTGATGGACTATGGCGTGCACAGCTGGGACGTGCGCCAGGGCACCGGCCGGGCGCACGGGCTCTCGGGGGACGCGGCCGACCTGCTCACACCGTTCATGTTCGTGCTGTGGCAGTACACGACGAACCCGGTCACACCCGACGACGTCTGCGACATCGGCATCCGGATCACCTCCGGGCCCAACGCCGGCGATACCCGCGTCTCGCTGACCGAGGAAGGGTTCTCGTACTCGCCGGGTGACCCTGAGGGACTGACCGTGCTCGAGTTCGACCCCGGCAGCTTCGTGCTCACGGCCTTCGGCCGCAGCAATGCCGGGACCATTCGGGGCGACCGCGCCGTTGCGGACCGCTTCCTCAACATCTTCTTCAGGATCTGAGGCGACCGTGACCGAGATCGACCTGGCTGCCATCGACGCCGAGCGCACCCGGATCCGTGACACCTACCTCCAGCCCGGAGGGCGCCGCCCGGCCTCGAGCGCCCGTGGCCTACACCACTTCGCGGTCGTCGCCCGCGACGTCGAGGAGACCGTCAGGTTCTACCAGGAGATCCTTGAGTTCCCGCTGACCGAGATCTTCGAGAACCGTGACTACCAGGGCTCGAACCACTTCTTCTTCGACATCGGCAACGGCAACCTGCTGGCGTTCTTCGACTTCCCCGGGCTGGATGTGGGGCCGTATGCCGAGGTGCTCGGCGGGCTGCACCACATCGCCATCTCGGTCGAGCCAGCAACGTGGGAGCGGCTCAAGGGTCGTCTCGCCGACGCGGGCGTGGAGTACCTCGAGGAGAGCGGGACGTCGATCTACTTCCGCGACCCGAACGGAGCCCGGCTCGAGCTGATCTGCGACCCACTCGGCGAGATGTACGGCAACTCGGTCCTCTAGCGGTCCCAGCGTGGTCAGAGGTCGAGGCGCCGCTCGATGCTGCACCCGACGTATGCCCATGGCTGCGCCAGCTCGTGCGGCAAAGCGGGCACAGCACGTGCACGCCGGAAGCGGCTGGCATGAGGGGTTGAGTCTTCACCGCTGAGACCGAGGCCGGGTAACGCCGGCCAGCTGCGTGAGGTGCTGACCGGCGTTACCGCAGGTGACTGGCGGTGGCGGTGGGATTTGAACCCACGGAGGAGTTGCCCCCTCACACGCTTTCGAGGCGTGCTCCTTAGGCCGCTCGGACACGCCACCGCCGAGAACCATACCGGAGCGTCCCGGCGGCGAAGAAATCGCTGCAACCCGCTCAGGCCGTGGCCGCCAGAATGCTCGACACCGCTTGAACCGTGGCCCGAGCGCCATCCCTGCCGAGCGCACCGATGATCGGTCCGGCGATGGCGTCCAGCTCGACCGCTCGTCCCGCCAGCGCATCCTTGAGCATCGACGACTGCATCCCGCGAGGAAGCGACCGCAGCCGCGTCTCGATGCCATCGGCATCGATGGCCACACCAGCAGTCCCAGCGGCCGCAGCAGCCTCGTCCACCAGGGGCCGCACCTGATCAGACCGCGAGGTGACCGCCTCCCCGACCGACGCCATCGCCGAGGTGGTCAGCAGGGCCAGCGGGGCGAGGAAGGAGAGCTTGCGCCACAGCACCGTCGCGTCGTCGGGCAGGGTCGTCACCGTGCAGCCGGCGTCCTCGGCCAGCTCGGCCCACAGCCGCCCTCCATCGCTGGCGAGCGAGACCCCCACGTCGGCGAAGCCGCTCACCTGCTCGACGACCCCGGGGCGGTGCCGCGTGGCCTCGACGGAGATGGTCGAGGCCACCACGTCGGCACCGGGGAGCTCGGCTCGGAGGAAGGCCACATGGTCGATGCCGTTGAGCAGCGGCACGACCACGGTCCCGCCGAGCAGCCCGACGGGCACGCGTTGCACGGCAGACAACAGGTCCATCGCCTTGGTCGCCACGACGAGGACGTCGACGGGCTCCGCCAGCATGCTCCGCGCCTCGACCGAGGCCTCGCCGGAGCCGTCGGGCAAGGTGTAGTGCAGTCCCCCGGACGCAATGACGGCGGCCGTGCGCTCCGAAGCGATCACGGTGATCTCGTGACCGGCGCGCTGCAGCCGCGCGGCCATGACTCCCCCGACGCCGCCGGGCCCCAGAACTGCGATCCTCGTCATCGATCCTCTCTCCATCCGGTTTCGCGCCCGTCAGGCGCAGCGTCCCGCCGCCGCTCGAAGAAGTCCATGAGCAGCGTTGCCGACTCGTGCGCGCGCACTCCGCCGACCACCTCGACCCGATGCAGCGCCAACGGATCCCGTGTCAGGTCCCAGACCGAACCGCAGGCGCCGGCCTTCGGATCCCAGGCGCCGAAGACGATCCGCTCGATCCGGGCCGCGATGGCGGCTCCGGCGCACATCACGCAGGGCTCCAACGTCGCCACCAGAACTGCACCGTCGAGGCGCCAGGAGCCGATGGCAGCAGCCGCCTCGCGCAACGCCATGATCTCCGCGTGACCCGTCGGGTCGCCGAGCTGCTCCCGCACGTTGCGTCCCCGGCCGATGACCACCTCGTCGGCGCCGATGACGACGGCGCCCACGGGCACGTCTTCCGATCCGCCCGTGCGCGCAGCGAGCTCGAGTGCCTCGCCGACCCACGCGGCATACCGCTCGGACATGGCGGCGATGTCCGTCACCGGACTCTCAGAATCCTTGGCCACGCGCTAAGTTTCCACCCATGCACGTCCACGTCGCCGACCACCCCCTCATCGCCCACAAGCTGACCTACCTGCGCGACAAGCGGACGGACAGCCCGACATTCCGCCGCCTCGCGGAGGAGCTGATGACACTCCTCGCCTACGAGGCCACCCGAGAGGTCCGGGTCGAGCCCTTCGAGATCGACACCCCCGTGTCGCCGACGACGGGGATCAAGCTCTCCAAGCCGAAGCCGCTCATCGTGCCGATCCTCCGCGCGGGGCTCGGCATGCTCGAGGGCATGGTCCGGCTGCTGCCTAGCGCCGAGGTGGGCTTCCTCGGCATGCAGCGCAACGAGCTGACGCTGGAAGCCGTGACGTACGCCAACCGCCTCCCCGAGGATCTCACCGGGCGGCAGGTCTTCGTGCTCGACCCGATGCTGGCGACGGGTGGCTCGATGGCCGACGCGATCCACTTCCTGCTCGACCGCGGCGCCGACGACATCACGGCGGTGTGCCTCCTCGCCGCCCCCGAGGGCGTCAAGCATCTCCAGGAGTCGCTGGCCTCGACGAGCGCCCACGTGAAGGTGGTCACGGGCGCCGTCGACGAGCGACTCAACGAGAAGGGATACATCGTGCCGGGCCTGGGCGACGCGGGTGACCGCCTCTACGGGGTCGTCGACTAGCCCGTATGCCGCTGAGCTCGCTCCCCGGGCCCGCCTCCACCCAGCCCCGACCGCTACTCCAACAAGACCGTGGCGGCGCGGGGAGACTAATGTGGTCTCCACCGAAGCTCAGACACACCCGATCCCCTCCACGTCCACATCGGTCACTTGCGGCACACTGGTCCCACACCCGCGCCGTGCGACGACGCGGCCGTCCGTCATGCTGAGGAGCGACACCATGGGTCCGAGGACCAAGAAGGTCATCGTCTTCCTCGTCGTGGCGTTCTTCGTCTACGCGATCTTCGTGTCGCCCGAGCGAGCGGCCGGCATCCTCCAGAGCATCTGGAACATCATCGTTGAGGCCTTCTACGCCCTCTTGGCCTTCTTCGACGCGTTGCTGTCCGGGTGAGGCGGGTCAGCGGACATGGCGTTCCTCCGGACGACCGACGAGATCCCATCGGGACTTTCACCCATCCTGCTGCCGGGTGAGCAGCTGGTCACGGCGGTCCACGCCCATTGGGCCCGGCTCCTCAAACCAATCGCGATCAGCGTCCTGGCCTTCGGCATCGCCATGTTCTTCGACGCCAACCTCACTCACGATAGTCAGCCGATCGGGAACTTCCTCTGGTTCGTCTTCTTCGCGAGTCTCGTCTGGCTCGGCTGGCACATCCTCGAGTGGCGCCACGACTGGTTCGCCGCGACCGACAAGCGGCTGCTCCTGCGCTACGGACTCATCACGCACAAGGTCGCCATGATGCCGCTCATCAAGGTCACCGACATGAGCTACGAGCGGAGCATCCCCGGCAAGCTGCTCGGCTACGGACGCTTCGTCATGGAGAGCGCCGGTCAGGAACAGGCCATGCGCACCGTCGAGTGGGTCCGGCGACCGGACGAGACCTACCGGGCCATCTGCGCCGTGATCTTCAACATCGGCCCGCCGTCCGGCACGACCACCGTCCGGGAGATCGAGGAGGACGACACTGGCACCGGACCCCCGGTCGACGGCGGGAACGGTCCGGACGATGGTTCGGGCGGCTCAGGTGGTCCTGGCGGCTCAGGTGGCTCTGGCGGAAATGGTGGTGATGCGGGCTCCGGCGCCCCCAGATACGGCACGCCGTCGTACCCTGACGTCGCGCCGATCCACAGCCCGATCCAGGACCGTCTGGACCAGCATTCGCGCGCCATCCCGATCCGACGGAAACGGGACGGGGAGACGCTCTACCAGAGCGAGGACATCCGACGCCGCCGACGCTCGGCGGACACCGGGCCCGTCCCGATCTGGACGGGCGACCGCACCGACCGCGCCCACGACCCCGGCGACGACTGAACCGAGGTCAGGCATCGCGCCGGGCGCCGGGCGGGTCTAGTTTGAAGTGGCCGTCCCGACACATCAGCGTTCGGAGGTCACCATGAGCCTGTTCCGCACCAAGACGATCGAAGCGTCCATGGCCGCGGCCGACGAGCCGGACCATCACCTGAAGCGCCGGCTGACCGCCCTCGACCTCATTGTATTCGGCATCGGCGTCGTGATCGGCGCGGGCATCTTCACCGTCACCGGCCGGGCCGCGCAGCAGTATGCCGGGCCCGCCGTCATCCTGTCCTTCATCCTCGCGGCCGTCGTGTGCGCCTTCGCCGCCATGTGCTACGCGGAGTTCGCCTCGACCGTCCCGGTGTCGGGATCCGCCTACACCTTCTCGTACGCGACGCTCGGTGAGTTCATCGCCTGGGTCATCGGGTGGGACCTGATCCTCGAGCTCATGCTGGGCGCGAGCGTCGTCGCCCAGGGGTGGTCCGCCTACGTGGAGATCCTGCTGGGCCGGTTCGGGATCGAGATGCCCGCTGCCGTGGCTCCCGGCTCCCACTTCGACCTCGGGGCGTTCGTGCTCGTGGCCGTGCTGGCCCTTCTCGTCGCCAAGGGCATCAAGGAGTCCCTGCGGGTCAACCTCGTGCTCGTCGCGATCAAGGTCTTCATCGTGCTGTTCGTCATCGTTGCGGGCGCCGGCTTCGTCAACTCTGCCAACTGGACCGCCCTTCATCCCGCCCAGCGCACCCAATGCCCCAGGCGCGGAAGGAATCCACGCCCCCGTTCTGCAGGTGCTCACCGGCATGACGCCGGCCACCTACGGTGTCATGGGCATCATGTCGGCTGCGGCCCTCGTCTTCTTCGCCTACATCGGCTTCGACGTCGTGGCCACGACCGCGGAGGAGGCCCGGGACCCGCAGCGCTCCCTGCCGATCGGCATCCTCGGGTCTCTCGCGATCTGCACGGTTCTCTACGTCGCCGTGGCTCTCGTGATCACCGGGATGGTGCCCTTCGACCAGATCGACACGCAGGGCGCGCTCGCCGCAGCGTTCGAGCAGGTGGGCCAGGACGGGTACGCCACGCTCATCGCCGCCGGGGCCGTCGCCGGCCTGACGACGGTTGTCATGACCCTCATCATCGGGACAACCCGCGTCGTCTTCGCGATGAGCCGCGACCGGCTCCTCCCCGCTGGGCTGGGCGTCACGAGCCAGCGGACCGGGACACCCGTGCGACTCACGCTTCTGGTCGGTGCCGTCATCGCCCTGGTCGCGTCGCTGACTCCGGTCGGCCGGCTCGAGGAGATGGTCAACATCGGCACGCTCACGGCCTTCGTGCTCGTCTCCCTGGCGGTGCCGATCCTGCGAAAGCGGCGTCCTGACCTGAAGCGCGGCTTCGTCGTGCCGTGGAACCCGGTGCTTCCCTGGCTGTCGGCCGCGCTCTGCGTCTACCTCATCCTCAACCTCTCGATCGAGACCTGGCTCCGGTTCCTGGTGTGGATGGCCGCCGGAGTGGTCATCTACTTCACCTACTCGCAAAGCCACAGCCGGCTGGCCATCGGGGAGCCCGAGGCTGGGTTGGCGGAGGCACCCCGGATCCTCGACGTGGACTGAGTGCCTGAACCGCCGCTGGGTCAGAGGGCCTTGATGATGTCCTCGACCCGCTCCTTGGCGTCGCCGAAGAGCATGGCGCTGTTGTCGCGGAAGAACAGCGGGTTCTGCACCCCGGCATAGCCGGCGGCCATCGAGCGCTTGAAGACGACGACGTCCTTGGCGTTCCAGACCTCGAGCACCGGCATGCCGGCGATCGGGGAGGTCGGGTCCTCCTCGGCGGCCGGGTTGACCGTGTCGTTGGCGCCGATGACGAGCACGACGTCGGTGTCGGGCAAGTCGTCGTTGATCTCGTCCATCTCGAGGACGATGTCGTAGGGCACCTTGGCCTCGGCGAGCAGCACGTTCATGTGACCCGGCAGCCGACCGGCGACCGGGTGGATGCCGAACCGGACGTCGATGCCCGTCTCGCGCAGCTTGGCGGTCAGCTCGGCGACGGGGTACTGCGCCTGCGCGACCGCCATGCCGTAGCCGGGCGTGATGACGACCGACGAGGCGTGCGTCGAGCAGGTCGGCGACCTCGTCCGGCGTTGGTCTCGCGGTGCTCGCCGTAGTCGACGTCCGCGTCGGCGACGGCGCCGTCGGAGCCGAACCCGCCGGCGATGACCGAGACGAACGACCGGTTCATCGCCTTGCACATGATGTAGGACAGGTAGGCACCGGACGAGCCGACGAGCGCACCGGTGACGATGAGCAGGTCGTTGCCGAGCATGAAGCCCGCCGCCGCCGCGGCCCACCCGGAGTAGCTGTTGAGCATCGACACGACGACCGGCATGTCGCCGCCGCCGATCGAGGCGACGAGGTGCCAGCCGAAGGCCAGGGCGATGGCCGTCATGACGAGCGAGCGGCACGATCGAGTGGGCCGCGACGAACCACACGAGCAGCCGACGGAGACGACGAGCCGGCGAAGAGGTTGAGCCAGTGCCGCGCCGGCAGCATCAGCGGCTTGCTCGAGATCCGGGCCGACAGCTTGAGGAACGCGACGATCGAGCCGGTGAAGGTCACGGCGCCGATGAAGACGCCGAGGAAGATCTCGACGAGGTGGACGGCGTCGCTCGCCCGCGGCGTCCGGACGGCGAGGAAGGTGTTGAAACCGACGAGCACCGCGGCCGCGCCGACGAAGCTGTGCAGCATCGCGATGAGCTCGGGCATGCCGGTCATCTCGACCCGACGGGCCCGCCAGATGCCGATCGCGGCGCCGATCGCCATCGCGGCGGCGATGGACAGCCAGTTCGACCGCGGACGGCACCGCGCAGGGCCAGCCAGAGCGTCGCGACGAGGGCGATGGCCATGCCGACCATGCCGAGGACGTTGCCGTCCTTGGCGGTCTCGTGCTTCGACAGGCCGGCGAGCGACAGGATGAAGAGCAGCGCCGGCGACGATGTAGGCGGCCTGGATCAGTGCGAGTGTCCGACGTCGGTCGCGGCTCAGCCCTTCCGGAACATCGTGAGCATGCGGCGGGTCACGGTGAAGCCACCGAAGATGTTGATGCTGGCGATCAGCGTCGCGACGAAGGCGAGCACGATGATGACGCAGCCCCGTGCTCCTCGGACCGACTGGCCGAGCTGGAGCAGGGCGCCGACGACGATGATGCCGCTGATCGCGTTCGTCACCGACATCAGCGGCGTGTGCAGCGCGTGGTGGACGTTGCCGATGACGTAGTAGCCGACGACGACCGCCAGCGCGAACACCGTGAAGTGGCCGAGGAAGCTCGCCGGCGAGACCGCGGCGATGAGCGCGAAGACCACGGCCGCCGACCGCCATGCAGACGTACCTGCCGTCGTGGGTCCTTGGGCTTCTCGGGCTCCTTGACCACCTGCTCGGCGGCGGGCCTGCGCCACCGGGGCGGCGCGACACCTGGATCGGCCGGCGGCGGCCAGAGCAGCTCGCCGTCGCGGGCCACCGTCATGTCGCGCTGCACGACGTCGTCGAAGTCGAGGACGAGCTGCCCGTCCTTGCCCGGCGTCAGCAGCTTCATCAGGTTGACGAGGTTCGTGCCGTAGAGCTGGACGGCCTGCGTCGGCAGCCGGCCCGCGAGGTCGGTGTAGCCGATGATCTTCACGCCGTTGTCGCGTCACGACCAGCTCGTCGGCGACCGAGCCCTCGACGTTGCCGCCGTTGGACGCCGCCATGTCGACGATGACCGAGCCCGGCCGCATCGTCGCGACCATCTCGGCGGTGATGAGCCGCGGCGCCGGACGGCCCGGGATGAGCGCCGTCGTGACGACGATGTCCACGTCTGGGGCGCCTGGGCGGCGTAGAGCTCGGCCGCCGCGCCGGTTGTACTCCTCACCCATCTCCTTGGCGTAGCCGTCGCTCGAGACGGCCAGCTCTGACCTCGGGCATCTCAACCGCCAGGAACTCGGCCCCCATCGACTCGACCTGCTCGGCCACCTCGGCCCGGGCGTCCGTCGCACGCACGACTGCGCCCAGCGAGCTCGCGGTACCGATGGCGGCCAGGCCCGCGACGCCGGCACCCGCGATGAGCACCTTGCGCCGGCGGGACCTTGCCGGCAGCCGTCACCTGCCCGGTGAAGAAGGAGCCGAACTCGTGCGCTGCCTCGACGACCGCGCGGTAGCCGGCGATGTTCGCCATCGAGGACAGGACGTCCAGCGACTGCGCCCGGCTGATCCGCGGCACGGCATCCATCGCCATCGCGGTCACGCTCGCTGCTCGCAGCTTCTCGACGAGATCGGGGTTGAGCGCCGGCGCCATCAGGCAGACGAGCACCGTGCCGGGCCGCAGTCAGCGCGATCTCGGCGTCCGACGGCGCGTTCACCTTGTGCACGATGTCGCGAGCCCCACGCCTCCAGCGACGTCACGATGCGGGCGCCTGCCACGGCGTAGGCCTCATCGGAGAAGCTGGCCAGCTCTCCGGCGCCACGCTCGACGACGACGTCGTAGCCGAGGGCGTCGAGCTGCTCGACCGTCTTGGGCGTTGCGGCGACACGCGTCTCACGGGCGCGCATCTCGCGTGGGACACCGATCTGCACGTTGTTCTCCTTCTGGTGTGCGCTGCACACCGAAACCTATGGCACCGTCACGCGGGGATCGCAGGCAGTGCCACCCAAATCACATCTCATCGCCTCAGCGGCTCGCACGGCAGGCTCGGCGCCTAGGCTCACCCCATGACGAGCCACATCAGGTGCACGACCGCCGAAGGGGTCGCCCGGGTCCAGCTCAGCCGGCCAGACAAGCTCAACGCCCTCACCCTGGACATGCTCGATGACCTCGTCGCCACGGCTCGACGACTCCGCGCGGACCGCTCGCTGCGGGCCGTCATCCTCTCGGGCGCGGGTGACTCCTTCTGCGCGGGGCTCGACTTCGCCACGGTGCTGAAGACCCCGCGGGCCGTTGCGGCGGCCTTCGTTCCGCGGCCGTGGCTCGGCACCAACACCTTCCAGGAAGCGTGCTGGGCCTGGCGCCGACTGCCGGTCCCGGTCGTCGCGGCGGTCCACGGCCACTGCTTCGGCGGCGGGGTGCAGATCGCCCTCGGCGCGGACTTCCGGTTCGCCACCCCGGACGCGAAGTGGTCGGTCCTCGAGTCGAAGTGGGGACTC
The DNA here is from genome assembly GCA_963826445.1 of uncultured Actinomycetota bacterium. Lineage (GTDB taxonomy): Bacteria > Actinomycetota > Actinomycetes > Actinomycetales > Dermatophilaceae > Intrasporangium. The sequence continues at coordinate 100,711 of CAWGXD010000010.1, read as the reverse complement.
ATCCCGGACATGTCCGGGATCCGAGCCTCACCCAGCTCGTCGGCCTCGACGTCGCGAAACGGCTCACGATGACCGCCGAGGGGTCGTCAGTGGCGAGCAGGCAGCGGCGCTGGGGCTGGCCACCGGGCTTGCCGATGAACCTCTGGCCGGCCGCCGACGAGCTGGTCGCCGAGATCATGACGCGGTCTCCCGACGCCGCTCGCCGCCGCGAAGCGCCTCTTCGAGCGGACCTGGTCGCTAGGACCGCGTCGCACCTTCGCCAGGGAACGCGCCGAGCAGCTGCGGCTGCTCCTCCGCACGCCGAACACGCGCCGGGCGCGGCAAGCGGCGTTCGCGAGGGAGGCACCCGAGTTCGCGCCGCGGCACAAGCGGTGACGCCCAATCGATGAGGACTGAGCCCGACGCGGACTGCGCACTCGACGAGAACCGAGCACAGCGGCATACGGCATCGTGGTTGCCTGTCAGCCCGGCTTGGGAGCGTTGGGGCGTGCATAACGCATCCACGTGATGCCCACGCACATGACGGCCCAGGCAATCCCGATCAGGTAGAAGAGGGTCGGCGACATGATCGTCAGGCCCACGCCGAAGAGGAACGGACCGAAAGCGGCGATCGCAGCCGTCCACCCGATGACGCCTCCCGCCTGGCGGCGCTCGAAGATCATCGGCATCTGCTTGAACGTCGAGGCGTTGCCGATGCCGCTGAAGAGGAAGATCGCGAGCATCCCCCAGAGGAACCGGTTGAAGCCGCGCTGGAGCGCCTCGGCCGATGAGGTGTCGGGGACCAGCGCCGGGATCGTGTAGGCGATCGAGGCGATCAGGCCGATCCCGGACACGAGGGTCCAGCCTCGCGCCGCCCGTGCGGTCGGTCAGCGGCGAGAAGAGGACGCGCGCGCCGGCGCCCACGAGCGGCCCGAGAAAGACGTACTTGACCACGTCCGGCACGGCGTAGCCATCGACGAGCAGCTGGGCGGAGGAGCCGGCTCCCTGACGATCTCGGCGTTGCCGATCCCGTAGAGGTTTGCCATGAGCAGGCCGAACTGCGCCGACAGGCCGGAGAACGTGCCGAAGGTCATGATGTAGAGCAGCGTCATCCACCAGGTGTCCTGGTTGCTGAAGATGTCGAACTGCTGCCTGATGTTCGCCTTGATCGGGACCGACTTGAGCATCGTCCACGCCAGGATCGCGCCGATGATCATGAGCGGGATCCAGACGAAGGCGGCGTTCTGGTACCACACCTCGACCGGCTGCTGACCCGGCATCGTCATCGAGCTGGCTGCCGCCGATGACGGCCAGGAAGCTCAGGCCGATGAGGTACGGGGTGAGCAGCTGGACGAGCGAGACGCCGAAGTTGCCGATGCCGGCCTGCAGGCCGAGTGCGGTGCCCTGCATGCGCCTGGGGAAGAAGTAGGAGGTGCTCGGCATGAAGCCGGAGAACGCGCCACCGCCGATGCCCGCCAGGAAGGCGAGAACCATGAGCTCCCAGTAGGGCGCCGTCGGGCTCTGGACGCGCACGCCCCAGCCGAGTGTTGACGCGATGAGCAGCAGCGTCGTCAGGGACACCATCTTGCGGGTGCCCATGATCGGCGGCAGCACCATCCAGATGAGGCGCATGAGCCCGGCTGCGAGCCCGGGCATGGCCGCCATCCAGTAGAGCTGCCCCTTGCTGAACTCATAGCCGAGCGGGTTCAGCTTGGGGATGATCGCGCTCGGGAGGAACCACGCGACGAACGCCAGCGTGAGGCAGAACGTCGTGATCCAGAGGGTCCTCCACGCGAGCGGCTTGTCCCAGGTCTCCTCGTTCTCCGGGTCCCAGGACTCGAGCCACTCCCCACGCGTGGGTGCGGTCTTGGTCGTCATGCGCGAGCCTCCGTCGTTTTCCTTGGTGGAGTCCGTTGGTGGAGCCGTTGGTGGAGCCGTGGCGTGGAGCCCGTCGCGGACGCGTGGGCCAGGTCGCGGTGGTGGTGCGGTCGTCGGGAGCCGGATCGAGCAGATCCGGGTTGTGGGCGGGCGGCGGCTCGAAGTAGTCGGCGAGCTGGGGCGAGCCCTGGTGCAGCATGTGCACGACGGTCCAGTGCATCCACAGGGCGCAGACCGCGGTGAGCACGAAGATGACGAAGAAGGTAGCTCGACGGGAAGCCGAACCAGTCCTTCGTGTAGGCGAACATCGGGGGCAGGAAGAAGCCGCCGAGGCCGCCGAGCATGCCGACCAGGCCGCCGACCGGGCCCACCGCCCTCGGGAAGTACTCCGGGATGTGCTTGTAGACCGCAGCCTTCCCGATGCCCATGGCGCAGCCGAGGAGGAACACGAGGATGACGAAGGGCACGATGCCCAGGCTGTAGTTCCAGTGCTCGGTCTGTGCGCCGTCTGCCTGGACGACGACGAGGTGGCCGTTGGGCATCATGAGCAGCCCGCTCGTCACGAGCATGACGGTGAAGGTGAAGTACATGCCGCGCCGGGCGCCGAACTTGTCGCTGAACCACCCGCCGAGCGGGCGGAGCAGGGAGGCGGGGAAGATGAAGGTCGCGGTGAGGAGCGCGGCCGTCCAGAGGTCCACGCCGAAGTTGTCGACGTAGTACTTGGGCAGCCACACGGAGAGCGCGACGTAGGCGCCGAAGACCGCCACGTAGTAGAGGCCGAAGCGCCAGCACGCGGACGTCCTTCAGCGGCGCGAGCATGTCGCCATGGACTGGCTCTTGCCCGGCATCTTGTCGTGGCGCGGCGTGATGATCCACGTCAGCACGGCGATCGCGACGAGCAGGATCGCGTAGATGGCCGGGACGAGCCGCCAGCCCGCCCTGGACGCCGGCGATGTAGGTGGCCCCGGCCGTGCCCGTGATGAGTGCCGGTCCGATGAACTTCGTCACGGAGGCGCCGACGTTGCCGGCGCCGAAGACGCCGAGGGCGAAGCCCTGGCGGTCACGGGGGTACCAGGCGGCGTTCCACGCGATGCCGACCGAGAAGAGGTTGCCGGCGAAGCCGACGAGGAACGCGAGGATGAGCAGCATCAGGTAGGTCGTCGACTGTGAGACGAAGTACGCCGGAACTGCCGTGGCGAAGAGCATGGCGATCGTGACCCGTCGGCCACCGATCCGGTCGGTGAGCATGCCCGCTGGCAGGCGCCACATCGACCCGTTGAGGATGGCCACCGCCGAGATCCAGGAGAGCTCGACGTCGCTGAGGCCGAGCTCCTTCTGGATGGGGATGCCGAGGATGCCGAACATCATCCACACCGCGAACATCACGGTGAAGGCCGTCGTCGACATGACCAGGACCCGGGTACGTCCCGACGATGCGGCTGTTGTGCCGTCCATTTCGTCTCCGTCTATTTGGAGGAATGAATCCGTTTTAAGCGGGCTGCCGGAGCGGCTGCCTCGACCCGTTGATACCTGCAGAAACATTCTGCCACCCTGGGTCGACGCTCAACTACGTTACGTAGTAGGTTGCCTGCCATGCAAGTTGAGTCGACGGGATCTGCCTCACACAGCAGGGGAATCCGCGCAGGCCACTCGCAGAGCGCGGCCGGGGGAAAGAGGACGGGAGTCCTGCCGAATTCCCTCACCTCGCGCTGCGTCCGGCGTGCTTAGATGGAGCAACAGCGTTCCTCTAAATAACGTCATAGAGATGTTCGCTAATTGAAGGGTGTCGCCGTGGCATTGAATGCGAGTACGAGCTCAGGTACCGGTACGGACCTGCTGGGCTCACCCGTTCGAAGGACCATCGTCGACACCCTCGCCAACCTCCCGACGAGCGTCGACCCGACCACCGGTGCCGTCGTCCCGCATCCGGGCCTGCGTGCCCAGGACCTGGCCGACCGACTGGGCCTGCACGTGACGACGGTGCGGTTCCACCTCGACCAGCTCGTGGCGGCCGGGCTGCTCCGGGCGCACTTCCAGCGGCGCAAGGAGGCCGGCCGCCCGCGCAAGCTCTATGCCGATCGAGCAGGGGTCGCTCGGGACCGTGACGTCCGACCAGTCCTACCGGATGCTCTCCGAGCTGCTCGTCCAGACGCTGGGCTTCGGGGACGGCGAGGCGCCCACCACACCGGAGGACGCAGGGCTGCGCTGGGGGCGCCGGCACGTCCTCGACGGCCACGCGGGCCTCCTCGGCCAGCGGGCCGCCAGCTCCCCCGGCCAGTGGCTCGGCAAGATCGGACAGATGGTCGACCTGCTGCGCGAATGGGGATACAGCCCTGAGGTGTCGACGACCAACGACGGCCGCACGGCTCGCGTCACCCTGCACGACTGCCCGTTCATGCCGCTCGCCAAGGACAACACCGCCGTCGTCTGCGGCATCCACCGAGGACTCATGCGCGGCGTGATGGAGGCCCTGGGCGAGGAGTCGACCGAGGTCGGGCTCACGCCCTTCGTCGCCCCGAGTCTCTGCATCGCCGCGCTGACCACGACCACGAGCTTTGAGCGACCCGCGTCGCTGAACCACCCGCCCCGACAAGGAGATCACACATGAACGCCTCCCCGACTGGCCTCACCGAGACGGGCCTCGACGGCCCCTTGAGCGAGGCCCTCGTCGGCACGCGCCGGTTCTTCACCAAGGCGACGGTTTCCGAGGACAAACGCAGCATGGAGGCCAAGGGCGGACGTGCCGGTGACGCCTTCTACCGGGACCGGTGGAGCCACGACAAGGTCGTCCGCTCCACTCACGGCGTCAACTGCACGGGCTCGTGCTCGTGGAAGGTCTATGTCAAGGACGGGATCATCACCTGGGAGGCGCAGCAGACCGACTACCCCAGCCCGGGTGCGGACCGGCCCGACTACGAGCCGCGTGGCTGCCCGCGTGGTGCTGCGTTCTGCTGGTACACCTACTCCCCCACGCGGGTGCGCTATCCCTACGTCCGCGGCGTCCTGCTCGAGATGTTCCGCGACCGCCAAGGCCGCCCACGGCGGCGACCCGGTGCTCGCCTGGGGATCGATCGTGGAGGACCCCGAGAAGTCCTCGCGCTACAAGAAGGCCCGCGGAAAGGGAGGCCTGGTCCGCGCCACGTGGGAGGAGGTCTCCGAGATCGTGGCGGCGGCCCACGTCTACACGGTCAAGCGGTTCGGCCCCGACCGCATCGCCGGTTTCTCCCCCATCCCGGCCATGTCCCCCGTCTCCTACACGTCAGGAGCGCGCTTCCTCGAGCTCATCGGCGCCCCGATGCTCTCCTTCTACGACTGGTACGCCGACCTGCCCAACGCCTCTCCACAGATGTTCGGCGACCAGACCGACGTGCCGGAGTCGGGCGACTGGTGGGACGCGGGCTACCTCATCATGTGGGGCTCGAACGTCCCTGTGACCCGCACCCCCGACGCCCACTGGATGACGGAGGCCCGCTACCGCGGACAGAAGGTCCTGGCGGTGGCGCCCGACTACGCCGAGAACGTCAAGTTCGCCGACGAGTGGGTGACCACGCGCGCCAGGCACCGACGGCGCCCTGGCGATGGCCATGGGCCACGTCATCCTCAAGGAGTTCTTCGTCGACCAGCAGGTCCCGTTCTTCGCCGACTACAACAAGCGGTTCACCGACCTGCCGTACCTCGTCAGCCTCGATCCCGGGGACGACGGCAGCTACCGACCGGGCAAGTACCTCGTCGGCCGGCGACATCGACGCCGCGGGCCCGAAGGCCGACTCCGAGAACGCCATGTTGGAAGCCGGCCGTGCTCGACGCCAACACGGGCGAGCTCGTCGTCCCCAACGGCTCCATCGGGGACCGCTTCGGGGACGAGGGACTCGGCAAGTGGAACCTCGAGCTCGGCGGCATCGACCCTGCCCTCGCCTGCACGGCACGCCATGACGAGGCGGTCGAGGTCGAGCCTGCCGCGCTTCGACGCCGACGAGCGGCAAGCTCGCCGACGAGTGCCGCGGGGTGCCGGTGCGCCGCGTCGGCGACCGGATCGTCACGACCGTGCTCGACCTGATGCTCGCCCAGTACGGCGTGGAGCGAGAGGGGCTGCCGGGCGTCTGGCCGACCGGCTACGACGACCCGTCAGTGCCCGACACGCCGGCGTGGCAGGAGGCGTCACCGTCGCGTCCCCGCCTCGCAGGTCACCCGTCGCCCGCGAGTGCGCCCAGAACGCCATCGACACCAACGGCCGCGTCATGATCCTGCTCGGCGCCGGGATCAACCACTGGTTCCACTCCGACCAGATCTATCGGGCGATGCTCGTGCTCACCACGATCACCGGGTGCCAGGGCCGTCAACGGCGGCGGCTGGGCGCACTACGTGGGCCAGGAGAAGGCCCGGCCGATCATGGGCTGCCCGCACATGGCCTTCGCGCCTGGACTGGGTGCCGCCCGCCGCGGCACATGATCCAGACGGCGTACTGGTACGTGCACACCGACCAGTTCCGCTACGACACCTTCACGCGCCGACACGCTGTCGGCTACCGACTGGCACAGGCGCGCTTCGCCGGCAGAGCGTCACGGACCTGCTCGCGCAGTCGGCCCGGCTGGGCTGGACGCCGAGCTACCCCACCTTCGACCGCAGCCCCCTCGACCTCGCCGACGACGCAGCGGCCGCCGGCAGGGCGGTCGGCCGACTATGTTGTCGAGCAGCTCAAGGCGGGCGACCTGCATTTCGCCGTGCGAGGACCCAGACGCGCCGGAGAACTATCCGCGCATCCTCTCCATGTGGCGGGCCAACCTCCTCGGCAGCTCGGCCAAGGGCAACGAGTACTTCCTGCAAGCACCTGCTCGGCACCGACAGCGCTGCCGCGGCCGACGAGGCGCCCGCGGACCAGCGACCGCGTCGACTCGCTGGCGCGACGAGGCGCCCGAGGGCAAGCTCGACCTGCTGCTGCACGCTCGACTTCCGGATGACCAGCTCGACGATCTTCAGCGACGTCGTGCTGCCGGCGGCCACCTGGTACGAGAAGCACGACATCAACACCACCGACATGCACCCGTTCATCCACTCGTTCAACCCGGCGATCAGCCCGCCGTGGCAGACGAAGACCGACTGGGACATCTGGAAGGCCATCGCCAAGAAGTTCGCGAGCTCGCCGCCGAGCACCTCGGCACCCGCAAGGACCTCGTTGCCAAGCCCCTGCTGCACGACACCCCGGACGCCATGGCCACCGTGCACGGCGTGGTCAAGGACTGGAGGAAGGGCGAGTGCGAGCCGGTGCCGGGCAAGACCATGCCCATGCTCGTCGTCGTCGAGCGCGACTACGGCGCGATCTACGACAAGATGACCTCCATCGGCCCGCTGCTGGAGAAGCTCGGCATGCCCACCAAGGGCGTCCCCTACGACGTCAAGCGCGAGGTCGACATCCTGCGCGCACAAGAACGGCGCGGTGCGCGGCGGCGTCGGCGACGGCCAGCCCAACGCTCGAGACCGACATCCACGTCGCCGACGCGATCATGCACCTGTCGGGCACGACCAACGGCCACCTCGCCACCCAGGGCTTCAAGACCCTCGAGAAGCGCACCGGCACCAAGCTGGCCGACCTCGCGGCCGAGCACGAGGGCAAGCAGATCACCTTCGCCGACACCCAGGTCGCGCCGGTCCCGGTCATCACCTCACCGGAGTGGTCGGGCTCGGAGTCCGGCGGGCGCCGCTACGCGCCCGTTCACGATCAACATCGAGCGGCTCAAGCCCTTCCACACGCTCACCGGGCGACAGCACTTCTACCTCGACCACGACTGGATCCACGGCATGGGCGAGGCGCTGCCGGTCTACCGGCCGCCGCTCAACATGACCGAGCTGTTCGGCGAGACGCCGCGATCGGCGAGCAGAACGCCGCTCGGGGTGTCGGTGCGCTACCTCACGCCGCACAACAAGTGGTCGATCCACAGCGAGTACCAGGACAACCTCTTCATGCTCTCGCTCTCGCGCGGCGGCCAGACGATCTGGATGTCCGACCTCGACGCCGACAAGATCGGCGTCAAGGACAACGACTGGGTCGAGGCGGTCAACCGCAACGGCGTGGTCGCGGCCCGCGCGATCGTGTCGCCACCGGATGCCGGAGGGCACGGTCTACATGCACCACGCCCAGGACCGGCTCATCGACGTGCCCCTCACCGAGACCGACCGGGCAAGCGCGGCGGCATCCACAACTCGCTCACCCGGATCATGATGAAGCCCAGCCACATGATCGGCGGCTACGCGCAGCTCGCCTACTTCTTCAACTACATCGGGCCGACCGGCAACAACCGCGACGAGGTCACGATGATCCGCAGGCGCACCGCAGAAGGTCGAGTACTGACATGCGCGTCATGGCCCAGATGGCGATGGTGATGAACCTCGACAAGTGCATCGGCTGCCACACCTGCTCGGTCACCTGCAAGCAGGCGTGGACCAACCGCGCCGGCACCGAGTACGTCTGGTTCAACAACGTCGAGACCCGGCCCGGCCTCGGCTACCCGCGCGGCTACGAGGACCAGGACGAGTGGCAGGGCGGCTGGGTGCTGCAACCGAACGGCCGGCTCACGCTGCGGGCCGGCGGCCGGTTCAAGAAGCTGCTCACCATCTTCTCCAACCCCAAGCTGCCCTCGATCCACGACTACTACGAGCCGTGGACCTACGACTACGAGACCCTGCTCAACGCGCCGGCGCAGAAGACACTTCCCTGTCGCGCGGCCCCATTCGCTGATCTCGCGGCAAGCCGATGAACGTCAGTGGTCGGCCAACTGGGACGACGACCTCGGCGGCAGCCAGCGAGCACGCCAAGCGCGACGTGATGCTCAAGGGCATCGAGGACAAGGTCAAGTTCGAGTTCGAGCAGACCTTCATGTTCTACCTGCCGCGGATCTGCGAGCACTGCCTCAACCCGTCGTGCGCGGCCTCGTGCCCCAGCGGCGCGATCTACAAGCGCGAGGAGGACGGCATCGTCCTCGTCGACCAGGACAGCTGCCGCGGCTGGCGGATGTGCGTCTCCGGCTGCCCCTACAAGAAGGTCTACTTCAACCACAAGACCGGCAAGGCCGAGAAGTGCACCTTCTGCTACCCGCGCATCGAGGTCGGCATCCCGACGGTGTGCTCGGAGACCTGCGTCGGCCGGCTGCGCTACATCGGCCTGGTGCTCTACGACGCCGACAGGGTGCTCGAGGCGGCGTCGGTCGAGGACGACCACGACCTCTACGAGGCGCAGCGCGGCGTGTTCCTCGACCCCGAGCGACCCCGAGGTGCCGCGCGCGGCGGAGGCGGCCGGCATCCCGGGTGACTGGATCGAGGCCGCCCGCGCTCCCCGGTCGCACGCGCTGATCAACGACTACAAGGTGGCGCTGCCGCTGCACCCGGAGTACCGCACGATGCCGATGGTCTGGTACATCCCGCCGCTGTCGCCGGTCGTCGACGTCATCAAGGACACCGGCCACGACGCCGAGGACGTCGGCAACCTCTTCGCCGCGATCGACACCCTGCGCATCCCGGTCGAGTACCTCGCCAACCTGTTCACCGCCGGCGACGTCGCCCCGGTCAACGCGGTGCTGCAAGAAGCTCGCCGCGATGCGGTCCTACATGCGCGACATCAACCTCGGCCGCGACCCCGACGACGAGATCCCCGCAGCCGTCGGCATGGAGGGCGAGGCGATGTACGAGATGTTCCGCCTGCTCGCCCTCGCCAAGTACGACGAGCGCTACGTCATCCCCACCGCGCACGCCGAGCAGGCGCACGCGCTGGAGGAGCTCGCCACCGACTGCGCGGTCGACTCCGACTACGGCGGCCGGACAGGCGATCTTCGGCGAGGGCTCGGGCGCGCTCGACCCCGGTCGCCGTCGAGAACTTCCGGATGCTCCAGGAGCGCCAGTCCTCCGACGACGGACGCTCGTCGGCGGCAACCCGAAGCGCGGCCGGGTCAACCTGCTCAACTGGGACGGCAAGGGTGCCGCCGCGAGGGCATCTTCCCCAAGGCGCCGAAGGACCGACGATGAGCCCTTCCGGCGAGTGGCGCGCACGCAGTCCCGCGCCGTCGCCCGGACGAGCAGCTGCGCATCGCCTGGCAGGTCGTCTCGCTCCTGCTCGACTACCCGACGCCGGAGTGGCGCGGCGTCGCCATGACGCGATCCGTCGCGCCGTGGCGGCGCCTGCCCGACGCGAGTCCGCGATGCCGCTGGGCGCGTTCCTCGACCACTGCCTCGCCAGCCACTGCGGGCAGCTGCAGCGCGACTACGTCGAGACCTTCGACCTCACCCGCAAGTGCTGTCTGTACCTGACCTACTTCACCTACGGCGACACCCGCCGTCGGGGCGTGGCCCTGGTGCAGTTCAAGCAGGCCTACCGCGGCGCGGGCGTCGAGTTCGACCGGCGCGACGAGCTGCCCGACCACCTCGCGTGGTGCTCGAGTTCGGCGCCCGCACGACGTGGACGGCGCGTGGCACGCTGCTCACCGACCACCGCGCCGGGCATCGAGATGCTGCGGACCGGCTCTGCCGAGACCGCAGCTCGCCCTGGCCCGACCGTCGTCGTGGCGCTGCGCGCGACCCTGCCCGAGCTCGACGGCGAGGACCGGACCGCGGTCGCAGCGCCTCGTCGACGCAGGGCCCGCCGCAGGAGGAGGTCGGGCTCGACGGCCGTACGCCATCGACCCCCGACTGAACCCCCGCCAGACCTGGAAACCGAGTCCGTCGCGCTCGGCCCGACCATCCCCGTAGGAGCCCCCTGATGAGCACGTTCCTCTGGGTGATCTTCCCGTACCTCTGCCTGGCGATCTTCGTCGTCGGCCACTGCTGGCGCTACCGCTACGACAAGTTCGGCTGGACGACGCGCAGCTCAGCAGCTCTACGAGTACGCGGCTGCTGCGCGTGGGGCAGCCCGCTGTTCCACTTCGGCATGCTCGGCGTCGTCGGCGGCCACGTCATCGGGCTGGTCATCCCGAAGTCGTGGACCGACGCGGTCGGCATCAGCGAGGACCATCTACCACTGGGCCGCGGTCATCGGCGGCATGGCGGCCGGCATCGCGGCCTTCGTCGGGATGGTCGATCCTCATCTACCGGCGCCGCACGGTCGGGCCGGTCTTCTCGGCCACGACGCCGATGGACAAGCCGATGTACGTCTTCCTCGGCCGCGTCATCGTCCTCGGCATGTGGAACACCATCGCGTCGAGCATCTTCGGGCTTGGCGCGTCAGGCGGTCATACCTTCGACTACCGCGAGGGCGTGTCGCTGTGGTTCCGCGGGATCTTCTCCGGCAACCCCGACCCGGAGCTCATGGTCGGCATTCCGCTCGGCTTCCAGCTGCACGCCCTGTCGGCCTTCGTTCCTCTTCGCGCTGTGGCCGTTCACCCGCCTGGTGCACGTGTTCTCGGCGCCCGTCGGCTACATCACGCGGCCCTACATCGTCTACCGCAGCAAGGACGAGCGCGAGGGCACCGCGGTGGGCACCCGGGCACCGAAGCGAGGCTGGGAGCGGGTGTAGTGGCTGATCGGGCACCCTGGCTCGGGATCGACACCCCCTCGGGCCGCTCACCCCGCGTCGCACAGCTGAGCTCGTTGCCATGACCCCCGGAGGCCCAGGACACGTCACCTCCGGCCGCGTCGTTCCAGCTCATCGAGGGGTCGGCCCGGCTCTACAGCGCCGAGCCGACTCCCGAGGGCACGCTTCCCGGCTGGGTCGTCGACGCAGGGCAGATCGTCCGGATCCCGGACGAGCGGCACGGCGTGGAGGCGCTGACCGACAGCACCAAGTCGATTGTGCAGAAAATGCCGGGCGTTTACTGCGCACTCCACTGAAAGGTGGGCCATGTGACCCGCCGGGCCGGCTCGGCCGTCGAGTGTGCAGTCCGCGCCGGGCTGGGCCTCCTTCGACCACCTGGAGCGGCGCGGACTGCACACTCGACCACCTGAAGCGGCGCGGAGTGCTCACTCGAGTGGTGGGGGCGGCGCGGGGTGCCCATTCGACGGCTCAGGTGCGGATGGCGCGGAGGAGCAGGTCGAGCTCGCGTGCGACGTAGGAGTCCAGGTCGAGCCACCGCGCCAGGCGCCACTGCTTCAGGGCCCAGCCGTGGGCGGTGAGCAGCAGGTTGTGCACGACCAGATCCGCATCGATGTCGCGGAAGTCGCCTGACGTCATGCCATCGAGGAGCGCGGCCCGGAACGGCTCGGCCGTCTCGATCTCGAGCGCCTTGATCTCGTCGCGCCCCTCCTTCGACAGCGTCATGCTCTCGCGGTACGACAGGACCGTCGCCTCCGGCTTCTCGTCGATCACCTCGACCAAGGTGCGGAACCCCATGCGGATCCGCGCCTCGGGGTCGCTACCCGCCTGCTCCATGGCCGCAGGAACCCGGTCTCGGAAGTCGGCGAGGATGTCGACGATGGCGGCGCGAAGCAGATCCTCCTTGTTGCCGAAGTACTGGTAGATCAGGCCCACGCTGATCCCGGCCCGCTCGGCCACCGCATGGGTGGTCGTCGAGTGATAACCGTCCTCCTGGAAGAGCTGCACAGCCGCCGTCAGGATCTCCGACCGTCGGCGTTGGATCCGCTGGTCCTTCGTGCTCTGGGTCTGTGTCGACACTGCTTCCTCACTCTCGAGCCACCCGTTGACGGACGGCTGAACCGTCCCTACTCTATTGAATGAACGTACATTCAACAAGCAACGGAGCAGGCGAATGAGCAACTACGAGGACATCCTCTACGTCGTCGAGGACAGCGCCGCGATCATCACGATCAACCGCCCGGAGCGGTACAACGCCTTCCGCGCGAAGACGGTCGACGAGCTGATCAAGGCCTTCCGCTCCGCGTGGGCCGACCGCGAGGTGCGATCGATCATCCTCACCGGCGCCGGCGAGAAGGCCTTCTGCACGGGCGGAGACGTCAAGCAGCGCGCCGAGACGGGCGACTACGGCCCGAGCGAGTCCGGCATGTTCGAGATCGGCTACCTGCACAAGCTCATTCGCGACGTGCCCAAGCCCGTCATCGCGGCGGTCAACGGCGTCGCGGTCGGAGGCGGACACGTGCTGCACGTCCTCTGCGACGTCTCCATCGCGGCCGACTCGGCCCGCTTCGGACAGGCCGGCCCCCGCGTCGGCTCCTTCGACGCCGGCTTCGGCTCCGCCTACCTGGCTCGCGTCGTCGGCGAGAAGAAGGCCCGCGAGATCTGGTTCTGGTGCCGCCAGTACTCCGCCGACGAGGCCCTCGCGATGGGCTTGGTCAACAAGGTCGTCCCGGGCGCCGACCTGCTGACCGAGGCCAAGGCGTGGGCAGCCGAGATCGACGAGAAGAGCCCGACCGCGATCAAGTTCCTCAAGCAGTCGTTCAACGCCGACACCGACCACCAGGCCGGCTTCTCCAACATGGCGATGACCGCGCTCGACCTCTTCGCGGTCTCCGACGAGGGCATGGAGGGCGCCAAGGCCTTCGCCGAGAAGCGGCAGCCCGACTTCGACAGCAAGGTGACCTGGCACTGAGCCGCCACCGAGCCGGCACCGAGTCGCAAGCGACCGGAAGCGAAGGAGCGACGATGCACTACGCGTTCGACGAGGACCAGGAGACCTACGCACACGAGGTGCGCAGGTTCGCGGTCAGGACACTCGCCCCGCACTACCAGTCGGATGACAAGGCCGCCGAGTTCCGGCGCCAGCAGGCGCTCGACATGGCGGGCATGGGCCTGACCGGCCTGCGCATCCCGGAGGAGTACGGCGGCCAGGACGCGACCGCTGTCATCGCCGGCATCGCGGCCGAGGAGGTCGGCCGCGAGGACTTCAATGCCGGCTACCTCATCATCAACACCGCGCTCATCAGCGACATCATCGTCCGCAACGCGACCGCCGAGCAGAAGGCGGCGTGGCTGCCCGGCATCGCCTCCGGCGAGACGGTGCCGTCCATCTGCATCACCGAGCCGGGGCATGGCACCGACGCCGCCAGTCTCGAGCTCAAGGCCAACCCGACCGACGACGGCGACGGCTGGACGCTCCACGGCGAGAAGACCTCGATCACCCTCGGCATGGCCGCGGACCGGGCCGTCGTCCTCGCCCGCACCGGCGGTCCGGGCGCCCGCGGCGTCAGCGCCTTCTGGGTCGACCTGCACCACCCGACCGTGAGCCGGAGCGCCTTCGACGACCTCGGCAGCCGGGCCATCGGCCGGGCCAGCCTCCACTTCGACGGCACGCCGGTCAGCCGGGGTGAGCTGATCGGCAACGAGGGCGACGGCTTCGTCTCGGTCATGCAGGGCTTCGACTACTCGCGGGCGATCATCGGGCTGCTCTGCATCGGCGCGGCCCAGGCGAGTCTGGACGAGGCGGTCCAGTGGTCCCGGGACCGCGAGGCCTTCGGATCACCGATCGGCACCTTCCAGGGAGTGTCCTTCCCCCTTGCCGAGGCGGCGACGTACCTCAAGGGCGCCCGGCACGTGTGCCTCGAGGCCCTCTGGCGCAAGGACAACGACCTCGAGCACAGCTCGGAGGCGGCCATGGCCAAGTTCTGGGCACCGAAGCTCGCCGCCGACGTCATCCACCAGTGCCTGCTCACCATCGGCCACATCGGCTACTCGTCCGAGCACAAGGTCGGCCAGCGCCTCCGCGACGTCATCGGCCTGGAGATCGGCGACGGCACCGCCCAGGTCTCCAAGCTCGTCATCTCCCGTCACCTGCTGGGCCGGAAGTACGCGCCCTGACGCGAAGCCAGCCCAGCGGCATACGACACCGTCTTTGTCTTGAAAGGGAACAGCACCATGAACAGGCTTGAAGGCAAGATCGCCATCGTCACGGGCGCAGCCCGTGGCCTCGGCCGCGGCATCGCCGAGCGGCTCGCGGCTGAGGGCGCGGTTGTCGTCGTCACCGACGTCAACGCGGAGGGCGCCAAGCAGACCGCCACCGAGCTCGGCGCGTCGGCCGTCGGCGTCGGCTGCGACGTGTCCGACTACGACTCCGTCGAGGCGATGGTCGCCGAGGTCAAGGACCGTTACGGCCGGATCGACGTCCTCGTCAACAACGCCGGCTGGGACAAGGCCGCTCCCTTCCTCGACCTCGAGCGCGACCTCTGGCCCAGGATCATCGGGATCAACCTCGTCGGCGTGCTCAACACGAGCAAGGCGGTCCTGCCGATCATGGCCGAGCAGGGCTCCGGCTCGGTCGTCAACATCAGCTCCGACGCGGGGCGGGTCGGCTCGTCCGGCGAGGCCGTGTACTCGGCGGCCAAGGGCGGCGTCATCGCGTTCACCAAGTCGATGGCCCGGGAGATGGCCCGCAAGCAGGTCCGCGTCAACGTCGTCTGCCCCGGCCCGTCCGACACGCAGCTGTTCGCCGAGTTCGCCGGGGACAACGACAAGCTGCGCGAGGCCCTGACCAAGGCCATCCCGCTGCGCCGCCTCGGCCAGCCCGAGGACGTCGCCGGGCGCCGTCGCCTACTTCGCCTCGGACGACTCCACCTACGTCACCGGACAGACCGTCAGCGTCAGCGGCGGCCTGACCATGAGCTGAAACGGACTGCACCATGGCCTTCGAGACCATCCTCAACGACGAGCTGATCGAGAAGTACACCGACGGCGGCTACTGGGTCGACCGCGACCATCACCGACTACCTCGACGACGTGGGCCGAGCGGACGCCGGACAAGGTCGCCTTCATCGACTCCCGCCGCGAGCTCACCTACGCGCAGCTCCGCTCCGAGGTGGACCGCTGCGCGCTGGGCCTGCTCGAGCTCGGCATCCGGCCCGGCGACGTCGTCTCCTTCCAGCTGCCCAACTGGATCGACTGGGTCGTCCTGCACTACGCCTGCACCCGGATCGGCGCCGTGAGCAACCCGCTCATCCCGATCTACCGGGAGCGCGAGGTCGGCTTCATGGTCGGCCTGGCCGAGTCCAAGCTCATCGTCGTGCCGCGGGAGTTCCGGCACTTCGACCACGTCGCCATGATCGACGAGCTGCGCCCCGACTGGCCGGCCCTCGAGCACGTCCTCGTCGTCGGCGGCCCCGAGGCGCCGGACTCCTGGGAGGAGTTCATGGCGACGCCGTGGGAGGAGCGGCGGGATCCCGCCGTCGCTCGCCGCGCTGCGGCCGGACCCCAACGACGTCACGCTCCTCATCTTCACCTCCGGCACGACCGGTGAGCCCAAGGGTGTCATGCACACCCACAACACGGCCGTCGCCGCCAACAACCCGCTCCCCGAGCGGCTCGGCATCAGCTCCGACAGCGTCATCCACATGGCCTCGACGCTGGCCCACCTCACCGGGTTCCTCTACGGCGCAAGGCTGCCCGTGCAGAACGGCGCGACCGGCGTGCTGCAGGACGTGTGGAACCCCAAGGTCTTCATCGACCTCATCGAGCAGCACGGGATCACCTACACCTCCGCCGCGACGCCCTTCCTCCACGACACCTGTCGGTCGAGGGGATCAGGGCCCGCAAGGTCGACAGCCTCGTCCGCTTCTGCTGCATGGGCGCGCCGATCCCGCGCAACATGGTGCGCCTGGCCAAGGAGACCCTGCCCCGGATGCTCGTCCTCGGCGGCTGGGGACAGACCGAGAACGCCCTCGTCACGCTCGGCTCGCCCGGGCGACCCCGAGGACAAGATCGTCGAGACCGACGGCTACCCCTGGCCGGGCATGGAGATCCGCACGGCCGGGCTCGCAGACAGCGAGCCGGTTCCGGCCGGCACGGAGGGGCGCCTCCAGGTGCGCGGGCCGTTCCTCTTCGTCGGCTACGCCAAGCGGCTCGAGATGACGCGGGCCAGCTTCGAGGAGGGCGGCTGGTTCGACACAGGCGACCTCGCCATCATCGACGAGGACGGCTACGTCAAGCTGTCCGGGCGGACCAAGGACGTCATCATCCGCGGTGGCGAGAACATCCCGGTCGTCTACGTCGAGAACGCCCTCTACGAGGACCCGCGCATCGAGGGCGTCGCCGTCGTCGGCATGCCCGACGAGCGGCTCCAGGAGCGTGCGGTCGCCTGCGTGACCCTCAAGCCGGGGGCCACCCTCACCTTCCAGGACATGCAGGACTTCCTCCGCGAGCGGGGGGTGGCCAGGCAGTACTGGCCGGAGCGACTCGACATCCTCGACGAGCTGCCGCGGACGCCGAGCGGGAAGATCCTCAAGTACCAGCTGCGCGACCGCTACGCAGGAGTGTCGGAATGAGCACCGCCTACCTCGTCGCGGGGGTGCGTACCCCCATTGGCCGGTATGCCGCTGGGCTGGCTCCCGTGCGGACCGACGACCTCGCTGCCCACGTCCTTTCCTGCCTCGTGGACCGCCTCCCAGCCGTGGACTGGGGGCAGGTGGACGACGTCATCCTCGGCTGCGCCAACCAGGCGGGCGAGGACAACCGCAACGTCGCCCGGATGGCCGGGCTGCTCGCGGGCCTGCCGGTCCAGGTGCCCGGCATGACGGTGAACCGGCTCTGTGCCTCGGGCCTCGATGCCGTCGGAGCGGCGGCCCGGGCGATCCGGGCCGGTGACGCCGATCTCGTCATCGCCGGCGGGGTTGAGAGCATGTCGCGCGCCCCGCTCGTCATGCCCAAGGCCGATGCCGCCTGGTCGCGCCGGGCCGAGGTGCACGACACGACGATCGGCTGGCGCTTCGTCAACCCGCGGATGGAGGAGCGCTACGGCACCGACTCGATGCCGGGCACGGCGCAGATCGTCGCCGACGAGTACGACGTATCGCGCGAGGACCAGGACGCCTTCGCGCTCCGGTCGCAGGAGCGCGCCGCCAAGGCCATCTCGTCGGGTCGGCTGGCGCGGGAGATCGTGCCCGTCGAGGTCCCGGGCCGCAAGGGCGCCGTCACCGTGGTCGACACCGACGAGCACCCTCGAGACCTCCCTCGAGGCCCTCGCCGCGCTGCGGCCGATCTTCCCCGGTGGCAGCGTCACGGCGGGCAACGCCTCCGGTGTCAACGACGGAGCCGCAGCCCTGCTCATCGCCTCGGAAGAGGCGGTGTCGCGGTTCAACCTGACGCCGCTCGCCCGGATCACGACCTCGCTCTCGGTCGGCGTCGAGCCGCGTGTCATGGGCATCGGCCCCGACCCCGCCGTGAAGGCCCTGCTGGCTCGGACCGGTCTCGACGTCGCTGACATCGACCTCTTCGAGCTCAACGAGGCCTTCGCCTCCCAGTCGCTCGCGGTGCTCCGCGCCCTCGGACTGCCCGATGACGCCGAGCACGTCAACCCCAACGGTGGCGCCATCGCCCTCGGCCACCCGCTCGGCATGAGCGGGGCCAGGCTGGCCCTCACGGCGGCCGTCGAGCTCGCCGACCGCGGGGCCAGGCGCGCCGTCGCCACGATGTGCGTCGGCGTCGGCCAGGGTGGCGCCCTGCTGCTGGAGGCGGTGTGAGCATGGAATCGGACATCTCAGCCACCCGGGCTGTCGGGGGGAGCATGAGGGCGGAGCTTCCCGTGGGTCGGCGTACGGCCCCTTCGAGACGCTTCTCACGGGGGTCACGGACGGCGTGCTGCTCGTGACGTTCAACCGGCCCGAGGTGCGCAACGCGATCAACCGGCAGGTCCAGCTCGACCTGCGGGCCGTCCTCGAGACCGCTCGCGCGGACGACGCCGTCGGTGCGGTCGTCCTGACCGGCGCCGGCGAGAGGGCGTTCATCGCGGGCGCCGACATCTCGCAAGTGGCCGGCTACACCAAGCTGACCGCGCTCGACTCGGACCTGCAGCGGCTCTTCGACCTCGTCGAGGAGTTCCCCAAGCCCACCATCGCGGCGGTCAACGGCTTCGCGCTCGGCGGTGGCTGCGAGATCGCTATGGCCTGCGACATCCGGATCGCTTCCCAGACAGCGCGATTCGGCCTGCCGGAGACGGCGCTCTCGGTACTCCCGGGTGCCGGCGGGACGCAGCGACTCGCGCGACTCATCGGCACCGGACGGGCCATCGAGCTCATCCTCACCGGGCGGATGGTCGACGCCGATGAGGCCGAGCGGATCGGGCTCGTCACCGCCGTGACACAGCCGGACGAGCTCCTCGACAGGGCCCGCGAGATCGCCGCGACGATCCTGGCCCGCGGGCCGCTTGCCACCCGGCTCGCCAAGCTCGTCATCCGCGCCGGCATGGACGCGGACCAGCGCACCGGCCAGGTCGTCGAGCGGCTCGCCCAGGCCGTGCTCTACGAGAGCGAGGACAAGCGCGAGGGCACGTCCGCCTTCCTCGCCAAGCGCCCTCCGCAGTTCTCCGGTCGCTGACCATCTCGGCATCATCGCCACCCAATCCCAGGAGACCACCCATGGACCTGTCCCTCACCGAGGACCAGCGCGGCTTCAAGGCGCTCGCGCGCGACTTCCTCGACAAGGAGGTCGTGCCGCACCGCGCCGAGTGGGACCGCGCCGAGTCGGTGGACACCGCGATCATCCCCAAGCTGGGCGAGATCGGGTTCTTCGGGCTCACCATCCCCGAGGAGTACGGCGGCCTCGGCGGCGACTACGTCACCTACTGCCTCGGCATGGAGGAGCTCGGCCGGGCCGACTCCGCCGTGCGCGGGATCGTCTCGGTGTCGCATCGGGCTGGTCGGCAAGGTCGATCCTGGCGCACGGCACCGAGGAGCAGAAGCAGCAGTGGCTGCCCGGCATCGCCACCGGCACGGCGCTCGGCTGCTTCGGGCTGACCGAGCCCGGACACCGGCTCCGACGCCGGCAACCTCAAGGCCCGGGCCATCCGGGACGGCGGCGACTACGTCCTCAACGGGCAGAAGATCTTCATCACCAACGGCACCTGGGCCGACGTCTGCCTGGTCTTCGCCCGGACCGGCGGCGACGGCCCGCGGGGCGTGTCCGCGTTCCTGGTGCCCACCGACACCCCCGGCTTCGAGCGCCGCGAGATCAAGGGCAAGCTCGGCCTGCGCGGCCAGGCCACGGCCGAGATCTTCCTCGACCGACGTCCGGGTGCCCGAGTCGGCCCGGCTCGGCGAGGAGGGCGAGGGCTTCCGGATCGCGATGGCACTCGCTCGACAAGGGCCGCGTCTCGGTCGCCGCCGGCTGCGTCGGCATCATCCAGGGCTGCCTGGAGGCGGTCGTGCAGTACACGCACCGAGCGGCAGCAGTTCGGCCGGCCGATCGCGTCCTTCCAGCTGGTCCAGGACATGATCGCCGAGATCTCGGTCGACGCCGACGCCGCGCGGCTGCTCGACCTGGCGGGCCGCCGACCTCATCGACCGGGGCGAGCCGTTCGGCGTCGCGGCCTCCAAGGCCAAGTACTTCGCCTCCGAGGCCGCCGTCCGCGCCGCCAACCTGCGCCCTGCAGGCCTTCGGCGGCTACGGCTACGTCGACGAGTACCCCGTCCAGAAGTACCTGCGCGACGCCCGCGTCATGACGCTCTACGAGGGCACCAGCCAGATCCAGAAGCTGCTCATCGGCCGCGCCGAGACCGGCATCAGCGCGTTCACCTGAGCTCACCGCTGGGCTGACCGGCTGACCCACCACCAAGGGCCGCACCAAGGAAGGTGCTCACATCGCTCCTGCCACTCGGCGGGGTCGGCGCCCAGCCCACCGACGTGTCCGGCATTCGGGGCGACCCAGATCTGCACCGAGTCCGGCGACGCCGTCTGGATGTACCGTGCGGCGTTGAGCTCATCGGGGACGGCGCCCGCCGCGATGAGGAGCACCGGCGTCTCCGGAGCCGCGGCCACCGCCGACCGCAGCGTGGTCGGCTGGCTCGCCGCGGTCAACAGGTCCGCGACGTTGTAGACGAGCCAGTCGACCGGCTCGGTGATCGCGCCGCGCCAGCCGTAGACGTCGGAGAGCCAAGCCTTGTCGCCGGCCACCCGGTTGGTCGCGCCCTCAGCCACGACCGCCCGCAGCCGCTGGTCCGCCGCGAGAGCGCCGATGGCCTCCTCGCCACCCATGGACATACCGACGGCGCCGATCCGCGAGGGATCGACGTCGGGCTGACCCGCGAGGTACGAGACCGCGCCGCCGAGGTCCTCGTCTCCGTACCAGCCCGCATCCATCGCCGTGCCGCCGCTGCGACCGTGACCACGCGCGTCGAAGAGCAGCACACCCAGCCCGTCCTCGGCCAACACCACGGCATGGTCGAGCACCGCGCTCCGCGTCGAGCCGGCTCCGTGGAGCAGCGCGACCGCGGCACCGTTGCGGAAGGGCACGTACCAGCCCGACAGCGTCACCCCGTCCCCCGTGGCGAACTCGACGTCCCGGTAGGCCAGCCCACGGTCCGCCGGCGTCGCGCCGCCCAGCTCGGTGGCGGGGACGTTCGTCAGGGCCACGGCCTGTCCCAGCACCGCCGTCGCCATGACCACCGCGACGATCAGGGCCGGAAGGGTGACGAGATAGCGCCGCCAGCCGCGACGAGCGCGGACCAGCGAGACCGCGCCCACGACGAGCAGGACGAGGCCACCGACCAGGGCGATCAGCCCCGCCACCGACAGGGGCTGCAGACCCGTCTTGGCGACGTGCGGCAGACCGAGGCCGATGCCCACTGGCATGAGGACCAGCCCGGCCACGAAGACGGGCCAGCCGCGGCGCGCTCCCCGGCGGTCGCTCGCGCCCGAACGGCCGTGGTCAACACGGGTTGTCGATCTGGTCTGCAACATGGCGTCCTCCAGCGCACTTGCCAGACACCAGCACACCCTTGGCAGGCGCGTGGCAACAGGGCCAAAGGGCCCGGCGCTGGGGTTCAGGGCAACAAGAACTCCTGTCGTGGCGAACGGGGCCGATGCCCGCAGACGACCAACCCACTGAGTCGCTGGGCGAATCAGTGGGTTAGTGGCGTCGAGTCAGGGCTCAGGTCACGCGGTCGCAGCTGCGGCGACGGCGTCGAGGGCCCGATTGATGCGGACCTTGGCGTCGGCGGCAACCTCGGCGAGCGCCGCACCGGAGGCGATCTGGGTCATGAACTCGGGATTCATCGCCTGGACCACCGTGCGGCCGCCGTCGTCGACGCGGACGACGACGTTGCAGGGCAGGAAGACCCCGATCGACGGCTCCGCCTGGATCGCCGCGTGGGCCAGCGAAGGCCGGCAGGCGCCGAGGATCACCTGCGGCGGCAGGTCGGCGTCGAGCTTGGCCTTGAGCGTTGCCGCGAGGTCGATCTCGGACAGGATGCCGAAGCCTTCCTCGGACAGCCGCGCCCGGGTGGCCTGGAGGGCCTCCTCGAAGAGCGGCCGGTCGTGACCGTGATCGCGTGGTCCATCGTGGTGCTCCTCGTCAGGTCTCGTGAGGCGGCTCAGGCCGCGGCCTCGGCGGTCTGCTGCGGCGCGACCTGCCGCGCACGTCGTCCATGTCGAGGCCGCGCACGGCCGTGATGACCTGCTCCAGCGCGGGCGCGGGCAGGGCGCCGGGCTGGCGTGAAGACGAGGATGCCGTCGCGGAAGGCCATCAGCGTCGGGATCGAGGTGATCTGCGCGGCGCCGGCCAGCTCCTGCTCGGCCTCGGTGTCGACCTTGCCGAAGACGATGTCGGTGTGCTGCTCCGAGCGGCCTCGTAGATCGGCGCGAACTGGCGGCACGGGCCGCACCACGAGGCCCAGAAGTCCACGAGGACGATGTCGCTCGTCGGTGATGGTCTGCTCGAAGTCGCGGCGGTGAGGTTGCGCGTGCTCATGTGGTTCCTTCAGGTGTGCGCTCTGCGCCCGACCGGCGCATCCCCCCCCCCGGGTGGGCTGTGCTCTACAGTGATGACAATATACCTCCCCGGGTATCTATTCCGATACCGACAGACCTGAGGAGCAACTACATGTGCCGTCCCGCCACCTGCAAGGCCTGCGGCAAGACCACGTAGGCCGGCTGCGGCCAGCACGTCGACCAGGTCTTGCGCAACGGGGTCCCCAGACGCAGCGCTGCCCGTGCCACCCGCCGGACGCCACGGCCTCGCACCCGGCGGATTGCTCGCCAAGCTCTTCGGTGCCGCGGCTGACCACCCAGCCCCACCGACCGAGCCAGCCCCTTCCCGTGACTCGGTCGGACCGGAGAAACCGATGCGCCGAGTGCGTTGCCCCCGACGCACTCGGCCGATCTCCATTGGTGAGCCGTAGTGCGGGTCAAGCGACCTCGACCTCGATCTCGACCGGCACGCCGTTGGTGAGCACGTCGAAGACGGCCGATCGCCGCGCGACTGCTCGACGATCTCTCGGAGCGTCCTCGGGGCGCATCGCCCTTGATGAAGAACGTGACCTGAGCTGCTGGTAGCCGTTGCGGACGTCCTGGAGCCCGAGGACGCCATTGAGGTCGATGTCGCCCGGTCGACGGTGGACCGGACCTCGGTGAGGGTGACCTTGCGGGCGGCGGCGATGTTGGCGATGCCCGCGGTCAGGCAGGCGGCGAGGGCGTGGAGCAGGAACTCGACCGGCGTCGGCCCGTTGTCCTTGCCCACGAGCACCGCCGGGTGGTCGGCGTCGAAGACGAACTCGCGCTCGTGGACCCGGTCCTCGCCGACTCCGAAGAAGTCGTGGATCGTCGATCGGCTGTGGGTGCCCTTCGACCCACTGGTTGTGCGCCCGGAACTGGAACTGCGCCGCGCCGGCATCTCCTTGACGGCGTTCAGCGTCGCGAAGAGGGTCGGCGTGTCGACGCCGTTGCGGTGTGTGACGGACGATGTCGTGTCGGTTGACATGAGACTGCTTTCTCCTGGTGGTTCTCTGATGGTGTTCCTCACGCTGGTGCGGTGAGGGCTGCACGGGTCCGCGCTCCCGGGCGCGCTTCAGCGGCGCGCGGGAGTGGCCGGGAGTGCAGCTCCCCGGCCAAGTCGTCGATCGCGACAGCCAGGTCGCGCTGGAGCGCCACGAACGTCTCCTGCTCCGGGAACGCGGCAAGAGCCACGGTGATCTCGAAGATGCGGGCGGACATCCGGTCCCGGTGGGACTCGTAGCGGGCCAGCGCATAGACCTCGAGAGAGGGCACGTGCAGACTCGTTTCGACGGCCTGGCCAGCAGCTCTGCGTCGCGCAACGCGTCGCTGATGCCGTGGCCGGTGATGGCGTCACGGTGATAGCCCGCGTCGCCGACGAGGGACCACCCCGGGCCGAACGGTTTGCGGAAGTGGTTGGGCATCCGGAGCATGCCGCGCACCGGCGTCCGCTGATCCTCAGGCGCCAGCCTCTCTGCCAGCCCGGGGGCGTGGTCGGCCAGCACCGCCGCGAGGGCGTCATCCGCCCGGTGCACGCCCTGCCGGTAGTGCCGGGCGAGGCTCTCGGTGGTGATCGCCCAGACGCAGGCCTCGCCGCCATGGGTGGGGAAGACCCCGGCGAACACTCCATCGGACAGGTGGTACTCGATCGCCTCCCAGTCGCCGGCGAAGTACGCGAACTGGCACGCACCGGAGCTCGGTCGCACGATGGTCGGCTGGGCGTCCACCGAGCGCGCGATCCTCGAGCTGAGTCCGTCGGCCCCGACGACGTGGCGTGCGTGCACCTCGATCGGACCTGACTCGTCGTGGCCGTGGACGCCGACGATGCGCCCGGTCTCGTCACGAAGCACGCCATCGACGGAAACCCCGGCCCGGAGGCGGGCTCCTGCCGCGAGCGCCGCCCCCTGGAGGATGTCGTCGAGCACGTACCGGCGCGGCGCCAGCACGAAGTCGAGGCCGTAGCGGTTCTTGATGGTGCGCGACAGGAACCCGAGGTCGCTGGTGAACTCGACCCGCCGCAGCCGCGGAGAGCCGCTCTCGACGAGGTCGCCGACGACACCGAGCCGGTCCAGCAGCACCATCCCGGACCGGGCGATGACGTGCGTCGAGATGGTGTCGCTCGGGAAGTCGGCTCGGTCGAGCATCAGGACGTCATGCCCGGCCCTCGCCAGGTGCGTCGCGGTCGCGGCTCCGGCGACGCGGGCCCCGACGATGACGACCTCTGCCTCGAGGACCCGGGCCGAGCGACCGGTTGCCGACGTGGTTTCCATGGCCTTCATTGGACCTTCACCTGTTGTCTCCCTGGTTGCTTGAGACAACGGTGGCCGGACCGCGCCGACTGGTTCTCGGACTAGATGTGGACTTCTGCTGGACGGTTCGTGGACTCGTCCTCGGCGAGGAACGCGTCGATCTCTCGCAGCGCCTGCGCCCAGGCCGGCTCGTCGCGCTGCATCAGGTGGTTGCGCGTATCGAGGGGCACGAGCCGGCTGCCCTTGATCCGGGTGGCGTACTCGCGTCCCTCGGAGAACGGGATCCGCACCTCGTCGCGCCCGTGCAGGATGAGGGTCGGAACCCGGACCTTGGTCGCGGCCTCGCGGACGTCCATGTTGACCGCGACATTGTTGAGGCGCAGCGCGTTCTCGGCCGACGTCGTCCGGCGCATCAGGGCAGCGAAGTCACTCCACAGCTGCGGGTCGGCGTCTGGCATGAACGTCGAGGAGAAGTAGAGACGGAAGGACGGGTCCTCGCGGCCCCAGCCCATCTGGATCAGCTCGGCCTGCATCTCGGCCTCGCGGCGCTGCTCGGGAGTCGTGGCCCGGGCCACCCGGCCGATGACGAACGCGCCGATGAGGATGAGGCGGCTGACCCGCTCGGGATGGCGGACGGCGTACTCCACCGCGACCGGTCCGCCCTGGGACAGGCCCAGGAGCGGAAAGCGCTCGAGGCCCAGGTCGTCGACGACGGTCTCGAGATCACGCACGAACGCCTCGAAGGAGATGTCCGGGGGGTCCTGGTCCGAGAGGCCGCAGCCGCGCTCGTCGTAGCGGACAAAGGTCCGGCCCCGCGAGAGTCCTTCCATCCAGTGCCGCCACACCGGACTGTCCCATTCGTAGTCGAGGTGGGTCATCCAGTGAGCCGCGCGTACCAGTGGCGGACCTTGGCCCACGGTCGCGTAGGCGAGGCGCACCCCGTCGCTGGCCTCGCAGAAGCGGATCTGCTGCTCGAGTCGACGTGGATCCGGTGTGGCGATCGCAGTGACCCTCTCGCCGCCTGTCGCACCGTCGGCGACCTCGACGTCGGCAACCCAGCGATAGCCCCGCCCGTGGATCGTCTTGATCACCCCCTGGACCTCGCCGTCGTCGCCCACGACGCGACGTGCCGCCTTGATCCTGCTCGTCAGCGTCGACTCGCTGACGAAACGGTCGCCCCAGACGGTGTCGAGCAGCTCCGTCTTGGGCACCACGCGGTCCCGGTTGAGCACGAGGTGGGACAGCACCTCGAAGACCTGCGGCTGGACATGGACCGGCTCCCCGGCGCGCTCGAGGAGGAACCGGTCGGTGTCGAGCAGGACGTCTCCGAACGACAACCGCATGCTGCCGCTCACCCCACCCCGTCGTCATCGTCCGCTAGGAACGCATCCACCTCGGCGAGGAAGTGTGCCCACGCCGGCTCGTCCGGACGCATCAGGTGGTTGCGCGTGTCGAGGGGGACGAGCCTGCTGCCCGGGATCAGCGATGCGTACGCGACCCCTTGGCTGAACGGGACGCGCTGGTCGTCCCTCGCGTGCAGGATGAGGGTGGGCACGGCAAGCTCGGCGGCCGCGCCGCGAACGTCCATCTCGAGATGGGCACCGAAGATCCGCACGGCATTCTCGGCGGACGTCGTCCGGCGCATGAGCTCCGCGAAGTCCGACCACAGCTGGGGCGGAACGTCCGGCATGAACAGAGACGAGAAGAACAGCCGGAAGGAGTGCTCGTCGCGACCCCAGCCCAGTCGGATCAGGTCTCGCTCCATCTCGTACTCGGCCCGCTTCTCCGGGGTCTTCGCCAGCCGTCCGCCCTTGACGAAGGCGCCGACGAGGATGAGGCGGCTGACCCGCTCCGGGTGGCGGTGCGGCATAGGCCACCGCCACGGCGCCGCCCTGCGAGAGACCCATGAGTGGGAAGCGATCCAGCTCCAGGTCGTCCACCACGGTCTCGAGATCCCGGACGAACGCGTCCATCGACACCTCGCCCGGGTCTTGGTCGGACAGGCCGCACCCGCGCTCGTCGTAGCGCACCAGCGTCCGCCCGCGGGACAGCCCCTCCATCCAGTGCCGCCAGATCGGGGTGTCCCACTCGTAGTCCAGGTGCGTGATCCAGTGGGCGGCTCGCACGAGTGGTGGCCCCTGGCCCACCGTCGCGTAGGCGATTCGCGCACCGTCGCTGGCGCGGGCGAACTGGATCCGCTGCTCCAGTCGTCGGTCGGACGGTGCCTGCACGGCGCGCGAACCTGCGACGGGGCCCACCGCTTCCTCCGTCACTCCGGCCACCCACCGATATCCCCGGCCATGGACGGTCCTGATGACGTGTTGCAGGTCGCCGTCGTCCCCCACGACCCGGCGCGCGGCCTTGATCCGGCTGGTCAGGGTCGACTCGCTGACGAACCGGTCGCCCCAGATCGTGTCGAGCAGCTCCGTCTTGGGCACGACCCGCTCCCGGTTGAGCACGAGGTGCGACAGGACGTCGAAGACCTGCGGCTGGACATGAACCGGCTCTCCGCCCCGCTCGAGGAGGAACCGGTCGGTGTCGAGCAGGACGTCCCCGAACGAGAACCGCACGCACCGATCATCCCACCGCGCCCCGCACGCGGCGCGGCATTGGCTGGAGGCGAGCCCAGCGGCATACGGCATGGATGTGTGAAAGGTTGCCCACGCAGGGACGTGGGCGACCTTCCACGCTCACATCTGCTCGGGGGACTCCACGCCGAGCAGGTCGAGCCCCGTCGTCATGGTGCGCAGGACGAGTGCGCTGAGCGTGAGCCGGGACTGCCGGAGCTCGTCGGTCTCGGCCTTGAGGACGGGGCAGTTCTCGTAGAACGCCGAGAATGCCTGCGCCAGCTCGAAGAGGTAGCCACTGAGCCGGTGCGGCTCGTAAAGCGACCCGACCTCGGTGACGACGTCGGCGAAGCCCAGCAGCTGCTGGCCGAGGGCCCGCTCGTGCTCCGTGCCGAGGACGATCGGGGCGTGCTGGGTGAGCGGGTCGAGGCCGGCCTGGCGGAAGATCGAGCGCACCCGGGCGACAACGTACTGGAGGTATGGCCCGGTGTTCCCGGTCAAGCGACACCATCCGGTCGAGGTCGAACACGTACTCGCTGTTGTGGGCGACGGAGAGGTCGGCGTACTTCACGGCGCCGATCCCGACCTGCCAGGCGATCGTGGCCCGCTCCCCCTCGGACAGGTCCGGCCGCGTCTCGTCGATGAGGGCACGCGCCTTGACGACCGCCTCGTCGAGCAGTGCCATGAGCCGCAGCGACGAGCCGGACCGGGTCTTCAGGATCTTGCGGTCCTCACCGAGGACGTTGCCGATCTGGATGTGGACCGGCCTGACGTGCTCCGGCAGCCAGCCCGCGAGCCGCGCGGTGTCCCAGACCATGTTGAGGTGCAGCGCCTGCGGAGCGCCGATGACATAGAGCACCCGGTGGGCCTCGAGCTCGGACACGCGGTACTTGATGGTCGCGAGATCCGTTGTGGGATAACCGTATCCGCCATCCCGCTTCCGGATGATGAGCGGCACGGGCTTGCCTTCCCGGCCGGTGTAGCCGTCGAGGAAGACGCAGAGCGCCCCGTCGGAGATCGTCGCGATCCCCTTCGCCTCCAGCTCGTCGCAGACGTCGGCGAGCAGGTGGTTGTACGTCGACTCCCCTGCCAGGTTCTCGTCGCCGAGCGTCACACCGAGGGTCGAGTAGACCTTGTTGAAGTAGGCCTTCGACATGCCGACAAGCCGGTGCCAGTGCTCCAGCGTCTCGGCGTCGCCCGCCTGGAGCTTGACGACCCGGGCCCGCGACCTGATGTCGAAATCGCCTGCGCTGCCGTCAGGTTCGGCTTGCTCGGCGGTGTCGAACTTGACCCGCGCCGCCTGGTAGAACGCGTTGGGGTCGGTGACGAGCAGCTCCGCCTCGGGCGAGTCCTCCCCCACCTCGAGGAGGTGCTCGATGAGCATGCCGAACGGCGTGCCCCAGTCACCGATGTGGTTCTGCCGGATGACGTTGTGGCCGAGGTGCTCGAGAGTCCGGGCCAGGGAGTCGCCGACGATGGTCGTCCGCAGGTGGCCGACGTGCATCTCCTTGGCGACGTTGGGCGCGGAGTAGTCGATCGGGATGTTCTGCCGCTCCTCGACCGGCACGCCGAGCCGCTCGTCAGCGTCGATCTCGGCGAGGAGGGTGGCGAGCCACGCGTCGCTGAAGGTGATGTTGATGAAGCCCGGCCCGCTGACCTCGACGTGGTCGGCGATGCCGTCGAGCTCGAGCGCGTCGACGATCTTCCCCGCGACGTCCCGGGGCGGCGCGCCGACCTTCTTGGCGAGGGCGAGCGCGGCGTTGACCTGCACGTCGGCGAACTGCGACGGGCGCAGCACCGGGTCCGCCTCGCGGTAGTCATCACCGAGGGCGGCGGCGATCGCGGACTGGACCTTGGGGGTGAGCGCGACGAGCGGGGAGACCATGCGGGTCAGTCTAGGAGCGGGCCGTGGGTGCCCGCGTGGCCGTTTCGCCGGGGCGGGCCGAGCCACGATGCCGTATGCCGCTGAGCTCGCTCCCAGCCCTCGTCCTCTCCCAGCCCTCCCGGCCTGCGGCGGGCCAGGACGGGCTCAGGTCAGGTGCTCGGCGGCGGCGAGGACCTGGTGCCAGGTGATGGACCTGGGCTCCGGGGTGTCGCCGAGCGGCAGCCGGGCCAGCGCACGGCGGCGTTCGTCGCCGCGCAGCTCGTCCCCGAACCGGTCGACGAAGATGAGCATCCGTGGCCGGGCCACCCCGCCGAGGTTGTCCCGGACCGTCTCGTTGAGGTCGCGGGCCAGGGCGGCGAGGTCGCGCTCGGGCGTCGCGCCGTCGAGCACGATCGCCGCGGCGAGGTATCGCCCACCCTGTCCGTCCCGGCGCTCGATGACGTCAGCGCGCTCGACGAACGGGTGGCCGAGGAGAGTCTCCCGGACCTCGCTGATCGAGACGAGCTGGCCGGAGAGCGAGATGACCTCATCGGTGCGGCCGAGGAACTCGAGCCCACCCTCCGGTGTGCGGCGCACGCGGTCACCGGTCGTGTAGAACCCGGGCCGGTTCGTCCAGTGGTGGTCGGTCGCGGCCGCGACGTCGCCGGTGCCGGGCAGCATGGCGCCGGCCCAACCCTGGGTGAGGACGAGCTCCCCGCTTCCCCATCGGACACGGCCGCCCCGGAGGCGTCGACGATCGCCGGCTCCACCGAGGGCACGAGGTCCGGGTCGAGCGGCTGGCTCAGGTGGACGATCCCGCCGAGCTCGACCTGGCCCCACCCGTCCGCGACGACGACCGGACCGTGGCTGAGGTCGGAGGCCGCCCACTCCCGCAGGGCCGGCTCCGACGGCTCGGCGTAGACGACGACGCGCCGCAGCGACTCGACCGGGCTCGTGTCGGCGAGCGCCGGCGCCCATCCCCGCATCGTCCGCAGCACCGAAGGGGTCGTCATCATCGTCGTCACCTCATGGCGGCGCATGATCTCCCAGGCGCGTGCATGGGTGGGCACGTCAAGGGTGCCCTCGTAGAGCACCGTGGTGATCCCGCGCGCGAGCGGTCCGTAGATCCCGTGGACCTGGACGGCGAGCCAGGAGGCATCGCCGGCGCTCCAGAGCCGGTCCCCCTCTCCCACGCCCCACTCGTGCAGCGCGGCAGCGGTGACGAGGAGGTTGGCGAGCCCATGCGTGACGACCACTGGGACGGCCCCGGCGATGGGCCTGGCTCACGAGGAGCAGGGGGTGGTCGCTCGGCAGGTCGACGGGCTCGCCCGCCCGCGCCGTCCCGGCCGCCCGCCGCCGGGTGCCGCCGCGGTCCGCCGCGACGAGGTCGTGGTACCACCGGTCGCCCTCGTACCACGCGACGTCCATGCCGGTGCGCCGCACGACGATGGTGTGCTCGATGCCCGCCACGGCCGTGAGGGCCTCGTCGGCGCGGACCTTGAGCGGCAGGATCGTCCCGTGGCGCCAGGCACCGTCCTGGGTGAAGAGCACCTTCGCGCGGAGGCTCTCCAGCCGGTCCGCGAGCGCCTCCGCTGGCAGCGGCGTCGGGAGGACGGCGTGGACCGCGCCGACGCGGGCGCAGGCGAGCATGGCCACGGCAGCTTCGGGGACGAGCCCGAGGTGGAGCGCGACGACGTCGCCGCGCCGGACGCCGATCGACCGGAGACCGCGCGCCAGCGTCGAGACCTCGGCGAGGAGCTCTCGATAGGTGATGGCACGCCGATCGCCTGGCTCACCTTCCCAGCTGACGGCGACCCGGTCCGGATGCGCCGCGGCGTGCCGATCCACACACGTGACGGACGCATTGAGGCGGCCGCCCGGGAACCATCGCGCCCGGCCGTCCCGCGGCTCCCAGACGGCATCGAACGGCGCCGCCCACTCGACGAGCTCGGCTGCCCGTCGCCACGCGTCCTCGTCGGGCGCCAGGATCGGCTCAGGCATGGCTCACGGTCCTCACGGCAGCCGCGCCGGCCCGGATGAGATGGCCCGCCACCGCCTCGATCTCCTCGGGAGACGTCCCCGGTGGCACGGTGGCGACGAGGGCACCGAGGATGCCACCCTGGCCGTCGACGAGTGGCACCGCCACGTGGCTGGGTGGTCCGAACGTCTGACCCTCGACCACGAGCCAGGGCGCCGCCGCCCACTCGTTCCTCGAGGCCTCCGCAACGGCCCGCTGCTCCGCCGAGCACGACTCGAGGATCGCCTTCCACTCGTCGTCACTGGCGCGAGCCCCCGAGCAGCCGGCCGGTCGCCGTCGTCAGTGCGTCCGGGACGGCGTGGGCCTCCCGGTAGAGGCCCGCATCCGGGCCGTCGACCCGGTCGATCGTGACGACGGCGGAGCGCACCAGGGTCTGCACGACGATGGTCGACCGCACGAGGTCGCGTAGCTGGGAGAGGAAGGGGGCGAGCGCCCCGAGGATCGGCAACCGCGCGAGGTAGCGCTGCGAGAGCCGGACCAGCTCGGGCCCGAGGCTGTAGCGCGACGAGCGCGGGTCCTGCTCGACGAGGTCGGCGAGCACGAGCGAACGCAGCAGCCGGTGGACCGTCGGCACCGACATGCCCGAGCGCTCGGCCAGATCCGTCAGGTGCTGGTAGGCCGGGCCCTCGCCGAGCAGCTCGAGCAGGGTGACGGCGTTGCGGACCGTGCCAAGGCTGCCCCTCGAATCCCGCTCCCCGAGCTCCGTCGACGGCAACGCGTCTCCTCTGTCCCTGTCCTGCCCTGTCCATCCCATGATCGCACTCCGATCCGGAAACCGACTGTAACCGCGTGAATAACGATTTCACAAGGAGGTCTTGCCTTTCCAGATAGTGGAAACGTATTGTCCGACCTGTCCAGCCGCCAACGAAGGAGGGGACCTAGCGTGACCACCGGTCTCACCAGGGCGTACCAGCACTCGCTGAACTCCTCGACCGTCCCATCCGGCCAGCCCGTGCTCGAGGTCAAGGACATCGGCCTCCGGTTCGGCGGGGTCCACGCCCTGCAGGAGGTCGGGTTCACCGTCACGCAGGGCCACATCCACGCCGTCATCGGGCCCAACGGCGCCGGAAAGTCGAGCCTGCTCAACTGCGTCAGCGGGCTCTACCACCCACAGCAGGGCAGCATCGTGCTGCACACGGGCGGTGAACCCGGCTCAGCCGGCACCACCCACGAGCTGACCAAGCTGGCGCCGCACCGGATCGCGCGGCTCGGCGTCGCCCGGTCGTTCCAGAACATCGAGCTCTTCTCGCACCTCACCGTGCTCGAGAACCTCATGCTTGGTCGGCACATCCACATGAGCAAGAGCGTCGCCGCGGCGCTGCTCTGGTTCGGGCCGGCCCGCCGCCAGGAGATCGAGCATCGCGCCCTCGTCGAGGAGGTCATCGACCTGCTCTCCCTCCAGGCGCACCGCCACAAGCCGGTCGGCTCCCTCGCCTACGGCATCCAGAAGCGGGTCGAGCTCGGTCGCGCCCTGTGCCTCCAGCCGTCCCTTCTCCTCCTTGACGAGCCGATGGCCGGCATGAACTCCGAGGAGAAGGAGGACATGGCGCGCTACATCCTCGACGTCCACGAGCTCGCCGGCGTGACGGTCGTGCTCATCGAGCACGACATGGCCGTCGTCATGGACATCTCCAACCGCGTCAGCGTCCTCGACTTCGGTCGCCTCATCGCCGACGGGACCCCGGACGAGGTCAAGGGCGATCCCCGGGTCGTCGAGGCCTACCTCGGAGCGGAGGAGCACTGATGACAAGCGACAAGACCATGCCGTATGCCGCTGAGCCGGCTACCAGCGAAGCGCGCGCTGCGCGCGTGGCGAGCCCAGCGGCATACGGCCAGGGTTCTGGTGAAACGTTCCCGCGGCTGCTCGCCCGCCTCGCCACCGAACGGGCCGACGCGACCGCCCTCCAGGAGAAGCGCTACGGGATCTGGCAGCCACTGACCTGGGCCCAGTACTGGTCCCGGGTGCGGGACTTCGCCCACGGGCTCGGCAGCCTCGGCGTGGAGCGCGGAGAGATCGTGGCGGTGATCGGCGACAACCGGCCCGAGTGGCTCATCGCCGAGCTCGCCGCACAGAGCATCGGCGCGGCCGTCGTCGGCATCTACCCGACGAGCATCGGCGAGGAGCTGCACCACATCCTCTCGCTCGCGAACGTCAAGGTGGTCGTCGCCGAGGACCAGGAGCAGGTGGACAAGCTGATCAGGCTGCGCGCGGAGGCGGCCGCGGGCCAGCTCGGCCCGCTGCGCATCGAGACCGTCGTCTACTACGACCCGCACGGCCTCGAGCAGTACACCGAGCCCTGGCTGCGCGATTTCACCGAGGTCGAGGCCGCCGGGCGGGACTGGGCGGAGAGCCACGCCGGCTGGCTCGAGGAGCACGTGGCCGCAGGGCAGGCAGCCGACGTCGCCGTCATCTGCACGACCTCGGGCACGACGAGCAAGCCGAAGCTCGCCGAGCTCTCCCACGCCAACCTGCTCGCCATGGCAGAGCACCTGACCTCGATCGACCCCGTGGGACCGAAGGACCGCTACGTCTCCTTCCTGCCCTTCGCGTGGATCGGCGAGCAGATGCTCGCCGTCGCCTGCGGGCTGTCGAAGGGCCTGACCCTCTCCTTCCCGGAGGACTCCTCGACGCAGAAGAGCGACCTGCGCGAGATCGGCCCCAACGTCATGTTCTCGCCGCCGCGCATCTGGGAGTCGATGCTCTCGGAGGTCCAAGTGCGCATCGACGAGGCCGGTCGCCTCAAGCGGGCCGTCTTCGGCTGGGGCTACGCCGTCGGCGACCGGGTTGCCGAGCGACGGATCCGGGGCAGGGCCGGGCGCTTCAACCCCGTCGCCTGGCTCGCCGACCAGCTCGCCCTGCGGCCGGTGCGCGACCAGCTCGGGCTCGCCCGGATCGACCACGCGTACACCGGCGGCGCGCCGCTCGGCCCCGACGTCTTCCGCTTCTTCCACGCGATCGGCGTCAACCTCAAGCAGATCTACGGCCAGACGGAGATCTGCGGCATCGCGGTCGTCCACCGCGATGACGACATCGCCTTCGCCACCGTCGGCACGCCGATCCCGGGCACCGAGATCCGGATCAGCGACGCCGGTGAGATCCAGCTGCGCTCTGCATCGGTCTTCCGTGGCTACCACCGCAACCCCGAGGCGACCGCCGAGGCGGTCGACGCGGAGGGCTGGCTGCACACCGGTGACGCGGGGTACCTCGACGACGCCGGCCATCTCGTCGTCATCGACCGGGCCAAGGACGTCGTCACGACGAAGGACGGCACCCGCTTCTCGAGCGCCTTCATCGAGAACAAGCTGAAGTTCTCCCCGTACGTCGAGGAGGCCGTCGTCTTCCCCACCGACAGCGGCATGACGGCGATGATCACCATCGACCCGCAGACCACCGGGGCCTGGGCCGAGCACGAGCGCCTCAGCTACACCACCTACACCGACCTTGCCGGCAAGCAGGAGGTCCGCGACCTCGTCGCGGAGGAGATCGTCCGGGCCAACGAGGACCTCCCGGAGAGCATCCGGGTCGAGCGCTTCGTCCTCCTGCACAAGCAGTTCGACCCCGATGACGACGAGATCACCCGCACCCGCAAGGTCCGGCGCAACGTCATCTCCGAGCGCTATGCCGACATCATCGCCGCGCTCGACGAGGGCCTCGACGACCTCACGATCCGCAGCTCCATCACCTACCAGGACGGCAGCCGGGTCGAGCGCCAGATCGTCCTGCGCATCGTCGACCTGACCACCTTCCGGGTTCCCGAGGGCCGGGGCCGCCGACCCGTCTGGAGCGGACGCGCATGAACACCTTCATCTCCCTGACCGTCTACGGCCTGTCGGACGGCGCCCTGCTGGCGCTCGCGGCGCTTGGTTTCGTCCTCATCTACAAGGCCACCCGCGTCATCAACTTCGCGCAGGGCGAGTTCCTGCTCGTCGGCGCCTACATGTTCTACACGGCGTTCGTCATCCTGCGCCTGCCGCTCGTGGCGGCCGCCCTCTTCGGCGTCATCGTCGCGATCATCCTCGGTGTCGTCGTCGAGCGGTTCATCCTGCGACCGCTCATCGGCGAGTCCGCCATCAGCGTCATCATGGTGACGATCGGGCTCTCCTCCGTCCTCAAGGCGGTCATCCAGATCTTCTTCGGCACGGCGCCGCGCGATTCGCCGAAGATCCTGCCGACGGGCAACATCGAGCTGCTCGGCGCCACCGTGCCGATCAACCGGCTCATCGTCATCGTCATCGCGGCCATCGTCCTCGTCGCCTTCGCAGCGTTCTTCCAGCGCAGCCGCCACGGCGTCGCCATGCGGGCCGTGGCGGACGACCAGCAGGCCGCGCTGACCATGGGCATCTCGGTGCGGCGGGTGTTCTCCCTCGCATGGGTGCTCGCTGCCCTGAGCGCGCTCATCGCCGGTGTGCTCCTCGCCGACCTGTCCGCGGTCAGCCAGAACATCGCGGCGTTCGGCCTCATGGTGTTCCCCGTCGTCATCCTCGGCGGCCTGGACTCGATCCCGGGCACCATCGTCGGCGGCCTGACCATCGGCCTGCTCAAGCAGTACGTCTCCGGCTACGCCGACCCGGGCCTGGCGGAGGTGGTCCCCTACCTCGTGCTCGTCGCGATCCTCATCGTGCGGCCATACGGGATCTTCGGCGAGACACGGATCGAGAGGGTCTGACGCATGTCCACTGCCACCGCAACCGGCATCCACCACCGGTCCTATGCCGCGGAGCTGCGCCTGCGCCACACCAAGGCGGAGTACTTCCGGCTCGCCCTCATGGTCGCGCTCCTGCTGCTCGCCCCGTCGATCCTCGACAACTACTGGCTCTCCATCGCCAACACGATCCTCATCGCGGTCATCGGCGCCGTCGGCCTCAACATCCTCGTCGGCTTCACCGGGCAGATCTCGCTTGGCCAGGGCGGCTTCCTCGCGGTCGGGGCCTACACCTCGGCCATCCTGTCCGAGCGTTCGGGGCTGCCCGCCCCGCTCAGCATCGCCGTCGCCGTCATCCTCACGGCGGCCGTGGGCGCCTTCTTCGGGCTGCCGGCCCTGCGGCTCAAGGGTCTCTACCTGGCGATCGCCACGTTGGCGTCGCAGGAGATCATCATGTTCGTCGTTCGGCGGTGGGACTTCCTCACGGAGGGCAAGGGCTTCATCGAGGTCTCCCGTCTCAGCGTTCTCGGCTTCGAGATCGAGCGGCGCACCTTCGAGCAGCAGTGGTACTGGCTCCTGCTCGCGATCACCATCGCGGTCGTCTTCATCGCCCGCAACCTCTTCCGGACGACGGTCGGCCGCAGCTTCATGGCGGTCCGCGACCAGGACATTGCTGCCGAGGCCATCGGCGTCAACATCACGCGAGCGAAGGTCACCGCCTTCGCCCTGTCGAGCGGCTTCGTCGGCCTCGCCGGCGCCCTCACCGCTCACTACACCGAGACCGTGACGTGGGAGCGCTTCACCCTCGACGTGTCCATCCTCTACCTGGCGATGATCATCGTCGGTGGCCTCGGCAGCATCGCCGGAGCCGTCTACGGTGCGATCTTCATGGGCCTGCTCCCACCCCTGCTGACCGAGCTCGTCGACCTGCTCTCGGGCACCCTGCCCGCGCTCGCCGACCAGCTCCCGGCCATCCGCAACGCCTTCTTCGGCCTCGCGATCATCATCTTCCTGCTCTTCGAGCCACGCGGGCTCGACCGCATCTGGAGCCGCCTGAAGGACTACATCCGCTTCTGGCCCTTCCGCTACTAGCTGTGCCGACAAGGCACCCGACCAGGCACCGGCGAGCCCACCCCCGCAGACCGAGCCCAGCGGCATACGACCCAAGAAAACGACAGCAGCACCCCGCCATCTCGGCGATCGAAGAATGGAGAAACCATGAAGTTGCGCACCCGACTCGCGACGGTCATCCCGTCAACCGTCGCGATCATCGCCCTCGCAGCGTGCGGCGGCGGTGGGGACGACGGTGACACCGGCGCCGCCAACGGCGGCGACAAGACGCCGATCAAGATCGGCATCATCGCCGACCTCACCGGCGCCACCGGCGACGTCGGCACCCCGTACAACAAGGGGATGATGGGCTACATCGACGACATCAACGCCAAGGGCGGGATCTCCGGCCACAAGATCGAGGCCATGTCCAACGACTACGCCTACAAGGTCCCGGCCGCCGAGGAGCTCTACAAGAAGTACGTCAACGACGGCGCGGTCGTGATCCAGGGCTGGGGCACGGGTGACACGGAGGCCATGCGCAGCAAGATCTCCGCGGACAAGCTGCCCTTCATGTCGGCCTCCTACGCCGAGCCGCTGACCGACCCGAAGGAGTCGCCGTACAACTTCGTCGCCGCGCCGACGTACTCCGACCAGATGCGCGTCGCGCTCAACTGGATCGCCGAGGACGCGGGCGGCCACGCCGAGGTCGCGGTCTTCCACCACGACAGCCCCTTCGGCACCGCCCCGGTCGCCGACGGCCAGGCCTGGGTCTCCGAGAAGGGCCTCGACATCGGCTACAAGTCCTACCCGATGCCGGCGACGCCGAACCAGGTCGGCCTCCTCACCCAGGCCAAGGCGCAGGGCGCGAAGTACATCGTCATCCAGAACGTCTCGTCGCCCGCGGCCCAGGTGGCCAAGGACATCAAGGGCCAGGGTCTCGACATGAAGATCGTCTGTCTCAACTGGTGTGCTGACGAGCTGTTCATCACCACGGCCGGAGCCGACAACGCCGAGGGCCACGTCCTCGTCTCCCCGATCGCACCGGCAACGGCAACGAAGCCCGGCCACGAGGCGATCGAGACGTACCTCAAGTCGAAGGGCAGCTCGCTCGAGAAGGAGACGCTGCACTACGCCCAGGGCTGGTACACCATGCACGTCATGGCCAAGGGCATCGAGAAGGCCATCGCGGACGGCGGCGAGGAGCTCACCGGCGAGTCCATCAAGGCCGCCCTCGAGACGATGCCCGCCGTCGACACCGGCGGCGTCATGGGCTCGGGTGAGGTCAAGTTCACGGCCGACTCGCACCGCGGCAACACCGGCACCGGCATCTACGAGGTCAAGGCCGGCCAGATGGTCGAGCTGGCGGCCAACCAGACGCCGGAGTCATGACCTCGACTCACGTGAGCGGATCGGTGGCCGGCGCGGGTGCGCCCGGGTCGGCCACCACCGACCTGCTCACGATCAACAACGTCGAGGTCATCTACGACGACGTCATCCTCGTGCTCCGCGGGCTCTCGCTCGCGGTGCCCGAGGGCAAGATCGTGGCACTGCTGGGCTCGAACGGCGCCGGCAAGTCGACGACTCTGAAGGCCGTCTCGGGGCTGCTGCCGACCGAGCACGGCGAGGTCACCGACGGGTCGATCCTGTTCAACGGCAAGAACATCACGCAGCTCGACGCCGCCGAGCGCGTCAAGCTGGGGCTGTCGCTCTGCATGGAGGGCCGGCACGTCTTCGAGCACCTCACCGTCGAGGAGAACCTCATCTCCGGCGCCTACTTCCGCGGGCGCATCGACACCAAGGGCGACCTCGCCGACGTCTACGGCCTGCTGCCCAAGCTCGGCGACATGCGGGCGCGGGTGGCCGGCTACCTCTCGGGCGGCGAGCAGCAGATGCTCG
Source organism: uncultured Actinomycetota bacterium (assembly GCA_963826445.1). Taxonomy (GTDB): domain Bacteria; phylum Actinomycetota; class Actinomycetes; order Actinomycetales; family Dermatophilaceae; genus Intrasporangium. The sequence continues at coordinate 61,963 of CAWGXD010000010.1, read as the reverse complement.
CCATCGGGCGGGCCCTGATGGCCAAGCCCAAGCTCCTCATGCTCGACGAGCCGTCTCTCGGGTTGGCGCCGCTGCTCGTCAAGGAGATCTTCGCGTTCATCAAGCGGGTCAACGAGGAGATGGGCCTCACCGTCCTCGTCATCGAGCAGAACGCCCGGCGCGCACTCGAGGTCGCCGACCACGGCTACATCATGGAGCAGGGCCGGATCGTCCTCGAGGGCAGCGCCCAGGAGCTGCAGGACAACCCGGACGTCAAGGAGTTCTACCTCGGCCTCGGCGAGTCCGGCGGACGCAAGAGCTTCCGCGACGTCAAGCACTACAAGCGCCGCAAGCGCTGGCTCTGAGAGGAGCGACCCCGTGTCCGTGGATCGTTCACGCACCCTCACCGCGACAGTCGAGGCGTATGCCGCTGAGCTCGCCCCCTCTGTCGGCGACGTCGTGCGCCGGGCTGCGTCGGCAGTGCCCGCCTTCGCCGAGCGGGTGCAGGAGGCGGGGCTGTCGGCCGACCAGTTGGCTGCCGGGGACCTCGCCGGGTTGCCGGTCCTGACGAAGGACGAGGTCCTCGCGCGCCAGCAGGCGCAGCCGCCCTTCGGCGGGATGCTCGCCGAGGGTGCGGTGGTGCGGCGCGTCTTCCAGTCGCCCGGGCCGATCTACGAGCCGGAGCTCGACATCCCGGATCCATGGCGGTGGGCGCCCGCCCTGACCGCCGCGGGGATCGGCGCGGGTGACGTGGTGCTCAACTGCTTCGGCTACCACCTGTCTCCCGCGGGGGCGATGTTCGAGGAGGGCTGCCGGGCCGTCGGGGCTACCGTCGTGCCGGGCGGGATCGGCAACCAGGACCTGCAGGCCCGGGCCATCGCGGACCTCGGCGTGACCGCCTACGTCGGCCTGCCGAGCTACCTCAAGGCGCTCGTCGACCGGTTCGACGAGCTCGGGCTCGACGCTGGGCGATGGCGGCTGGACAAGGCGCTGGTCACCGCCGAGCCGTTGCCCGACTCGCTCCGATCGCTGCTCCACGAGCGGGTGCCGACCGTGCTCATGGCCTATGGCACCGCCGAGGTCGGGCTCATCGGCTATGAGATCTCTCCCGGGAGCGGGCTGGTGCCGGCACCGGGGGTGCTGGTCGAGGTGTGCGATCTCGACTCGGGCGCACCGGTGGCGGAGGGCGAGGGCCAGGTCGTCGTCACCCTCATCCGTCCCGAGTATCCGCTCATCCGGTTTGGCACCGGTGACCTGTCGGCGTGGATTGCGGGAGCGGACGGCTCCGCGCGCCTCGCGGGGGTGCTCGGCCGGGTTGGTGAGGCGGTCAAGGTCAAAGGCATGTTCCTCCACCCGCGCCAGGCGGCGGCCGTCATGAACGGGCTGGGTGGCGTCTCCGCGTGGCGCTTCGTCATCGATCGGGTGGACCACAAGGACGAGTTGGCCTGCGAGGTCGTCCTCGGAGGGCCCGGCGCCGCGCGTGACGACGTCGTCGAGCACGTGCGCTCCGCGGTGCGGTCGGGGCTGCGGTTCGCTGCGGAGGTCCGCACCGTCGAGTCCCTCCCGGACGGCCAGGCCGGAGGCATCGTCGACGCCCGCACCTGGGACTGAGCTCTCCGCCTGCTCGCCCGGAATGAGGTAAACGCGCCGACGAAGTCGTGGCGCGTTTACCTCATTCCGACGTCATTCGCTGGCGGGGTTGAAGCCGGCGCGCCGCGCAGCTTCTGCGTTGAAGAACCAGACGTCGGGCTCCGCGTCGTCGTAGCCCGGCTCCCCCGGAGCGACGAACGTGTTCGACTCGCGGTAGCCCTTGACCGCGTGGCCGAGCGGCTGCGCCCCGTCTTCGAGTGGTGCCGCAGACCCCATGCCGTAACCGCCGTCGCGCACTTCGTCGTACTCCGAGATCCGGCGCTCACGCGCGGGCCCCTCGTCGGTTGCCGTCGGCTCCTCGGCTGCCACTGGCGTCTCCGCTGCCTCTGGCACCTCCGCTGGCTCTGGCCCCTTGTCCGCCGTTGGCTCATCGAGCGGCGGCGCCTCGGATCCCGACGGCTCGGGGACCGGCTCCACGTCGAGAGGTTCGTCGCGCCCGAACGGCTGTTGCGACCGCGCCGCCACGGGTTCGCTCCTCTGGCCTACCCCCACCGACGACCCGTCGTCCCTCTCATCGGTCCCCGCGGCGTCATCGAGGAGAGGCGCTGCGTCCGAATGCTCGACCGGACCCGGGTTATCGACGACGTGGGACGCTCCGCCGGGTTCTTCGCCGAGCCCCGCTGGCGCTGAAGGCTCCTGGGCTGCGCCACTGCCCGACGCCGTGCGAGTCCCCGCGTCGGCCGCCAGATCGGTGGACCATGGCTGCCCTCGATGGTCACCGGGGTCGTCGTCTGGCGTGCCGCCACCGACGAGCACGTCGTCGGTCTCCTCGAGCGCGGGGACCGAGACCTGTTCAGGGGTCGTCGCGTCGGCCCGGGCAACGTGCGAGCGCGGACCGGATTGGGTCACGGACGGCTCGTCGTCCGGCGGGCCATTGATCCAGTCGGCCGCCTCGGCCTCTTCGGCCGCCGAGGCATCGATCTCGTCCTGGTCCACCTCCTCGACAGGACCGTTCACCCAGTCGGCGTCGTCGCTGGCCATTTCTTCGTCCTCTCGCGGGTCGCTTGTGCTCGCTGCACCGGTACCCGCTGCGGCGAGGCCTGCAACAGCTGCCCCTGCCCCGCCCGCGCCAGCCGCGGCGGTCGAGGGTGCCTCAGCCGCGGCAGTCGACGTGGCCTGACCTGCGGCAGTCGACGTGGCCTCAGCCTCGGTCGGACCGTTGATCCAGTCCTCGGCGGCAGTCTCCTCTGCGGCTGACGCCCTGAGCTCCTCGTCATCGACGTCCTCGACCGGTCCGTTGACCCAGTCGGCCTCCTCTGCTGAGCCAGACTCCATCGTCGGGTTCTCCGCCTCACCCCCGACGGACATCTCCTGCGCACTCATTACCGGCACCGTCTCCGGCTCTTCCTGTCCCGCAAAGGGATTCTCGGCGTCGGCCAGGTCCGGCTCATCGTCCTCATCGGTGAAAGGCTGGGGCCCGCCAACTCGACCAGCCGCTGCGGCCGCCATGGCCGAGCCGGCCAACGATACGCCGGCGGCGACCGACCCGGGCGCACCGCCCGGCCGTCCGAAGGCACCCCGCTCCTCAGGCTCCCTGTCCTCTGGCGCCGGCTTCTCGTGCTCCGCCTTCTGGGGCTCTGTCCCCTCCGCCTGCGCGTTGTCGGGGCGCGTGTTCTCGGCCTGCGTGTTCTCGGGCTCGGCGCTCTCTGACTGCGACTCCTGGGGCTGGTCGAGCCGTCGCCCCGACCGGTCGACGCGATGGCCCTCCTCGTCCGTGCGCACGTCCGGATCCAGCCGGTCCGCTTCGCGCTCCATGGACTCACGTTCCCGAGCAGCCTCTTCGGCCTCGGTCCGGTGCTTCTCGGCATGGCGCTCGAGTCGTGCTGCCTCGGCGGCTTTCTCGTCCGCCTCTGCGCGTGCGTCCTGGGCGATCTCTGTGGTCACGGACGCTCGGTCCTCGGCGTTCTGGATCTCGGGCAGTCGCTCCTCGACGCGGGACCGGAGCGCCGCCGCTTCGGCCCGCTGCTGATCCTCGACTCTGCGGCGTCGCGACGCCGAGACGAAGAACCAGGCGATGAGTGCGACAAGGACCAACCCGAGGACGATCCAGAGGACCAACTGCGTGGTGTCCGACATGCCAATCCCTCCAAGGTGTGAGGTACGGGATCCTCCACCTCGAACCTACTGGGCACGGGCCCCTTCGGGGTGGGACGACACCGCTGCTCCACCATCGCCCGCCCCGCCATCGCCACCTCGACACGCGCGGGCCACCACACGGGCTGATCATGGGCGCCGACCACGGTCAGCCGGTCAGCGGTCAGTCGGGCAGCTCGAGCGGCGGGCCACCCGGAGGGTCGCCCGGCGGGTCGCCGAGGGGCTGCGCCGGCCGGTCCGGCACCCGCAGCCAGCGCACCCCGGTCGCGGTGATCGAGGGAAACAGGCCCAGCTGATGCGCCAGGGTGTGGTGTCTGCCGCAGACCAGCGTCCCGTTGGACAGGTCGGTCAGCCCGCCATCGGCCCAGTGCTCCCATGGTGCGCCTCACACCACTGATCGGGATCGAGCACCCCGGCCACGTGCACCCTGGTCCCGCAGCGCCAACGCGCGCCGCTGCGCCCGGTGAAGTACCGCTCCCAGTGACCCAGATCGAGGGGCTCGGACGGAGCCGAGCACCGCTGGGGCGCACCGCCGCTCGCTGTCTGTCCGCTGCTCATGTAACAAACCTCGAGGCGGCCACCGACGCCATGCCCACGTCCTGCGCCCCGCCGCGAGCGCCGGTTCCTGCGCAGCAGAGCAGTTCACAACCCAGCCACGGCCAGACAAGCAGGCGCCGGGAGCGTGCTCAGCGGCATACGGCCGTGCGTGGTCAGGCCCGAGCGGCCGTGCGCCGCGCTGTGAGAGCGCGACCACAACGAGAAGGGCGCCAACGACGACGAGGCTGACTGCCGCCGCAGCAACGCTCGGAAACCACTCGTAGACCACCATGGGAAGGCTGATCAGGACGCCCACGGAGCCAATGCCGAGAATGAGGAGGTCCCGGCGGTAGAGGGCCAGCGCGACGAGACCAGCCGCGGCGAGCAGCCCCCAGAGCGGGCTGTACCCGCCGATGGCGACGACCTGGCCACCGACGAAGGCGATGAGCGATCCGATGACGACCGTTGCGCGGGTGGGACGCACCAGCCCGCCCCAGCCGAGACCGATCCAGATGACACCCACGGCCAGCACCGCCGCCGCGACTGCGTCGAACCTCAGGCCGAGCGCTCCTGCCGTCAGTCCTGCAGTGAACGCGGTGCCCGTCGCGGCGACGGCAAGTTGGAGGACGCTCGGCCGCCAGAACCAGAGCGCCAGGGCATAGGCGGTGGCCAGGGTGGCCATGAGGGGCGGGACCGCGGTGGCGTCAGCCTGGGGTCCGCCGAGGTCGAGGACGTCGTAGAAGAGCTTCCCCAACGCTCCCGTGAACGCAACGACGCTGAGCGCCCACAACACCGAACGGAGCCGGCCACCAGTGGCCCCGAGGCGGGAGGGCACGACGGCACCGGCCACGAGCAACCCGAGGGCCGCCCCGAGGACGATCGCCAACTGGCCGCCGTCACCGAGACCCGGCCAGAACTGGGAGGCAACGAGAATCGCCCCCACGAGCACGATGATCCCACCGAGGTAGCCGAGCGCCTCCACGACGAGCGAGGGCTGCTCGGCCGGGCGCTTCTCGCCAGCGGTCAGAGCACGAAGGCCGTCCGCCTGCTGGCTCGTGATGATTCCTTCGGCAACACCTTGGGAAAGAATGCTCTCCAGGGTGGCCATGACGGCCTCCTCACCCACGGGTGCCTCAGCCGAGGCCGAGCTTCTTCGTCGTGGTCTCCCGCATCTCGACCTTGCGGATCTTTCCGGTCACCGTCATCGGGAAATCGTCGACGATCTCGACGTAGCGCGGGATCTTGTAGTGCGCGAGCTGCCCGGTGCAGAACTCGCGCACCGCCTCGGCGGTCAGCGGCTCGGCGCCCTCCTTCATCCGGATCCAGGCGCACAGCTCCTCGCCGTACTTCGGGTCGGGCACGCCGATGACTTGCGCATCCAGCACGTCCGGGTGGGTGTAGAGGAACTCCTCTATCTCCCGTGGGTAGACGTTCTCGCCGCCCCGGATGACCATGTCCTTGATCCGGCCGGTGATCTCAACGTAGCCGTCGTCGTGCATGACCGCGAGGTCGCCGGTGTGCATCCATCCGTCCTCGACGGCCTCCGCCGTCTTGTCCGGCTGCTCCCAGTAGCCGAGCATGACGGAGTAGCCCTTGGTCATGAACTCGCCGGCCTGCCCCCGCTTGACCGTTTCGCCAGTCGTCGGGTCGCTGATCTTGATCTCCAGGTGCGGATGAACCCGGCCGACCGTCCCCGTCTTCTGCTCGAACGTGTCGTCCGTGTGGTTCTGCGTCGACACCGGGGACGTCTCCGTCATCCCGTAGCAGATGGTCATCTCCTCGATGCCAGAGGCGATGAGCTTGCGCATCAGCTCGGCCGGACAGGGCGAGCCCGCCATGATCCCGGTCCGCACGCTGGACAGGTCGAAGTCCGCGAAGTTGGGCAGGTTCCATTCGGCGATGAACATGGTCGGCACGCCGTAGAGGCTCGTGCACTTCTCGTCCTGGGTCGCCTGCAGCGTCGCCACCGGGTCGAACCCGGGGGCCGGGATGACCATGCAGGACCCGTGGCTCGTGCACGCCAAGTTGCCCATGACCATCCCGAAGCAGTGGTAGAAGGGCACCGGGATGCACACCCGGTCCTGCTCGGTATAGCGGCACAGCTCGCCGACGAAGAAGCCGTTGTTGAGGATGTTGCGGTGGCTGAGTGTTGCGCCCTTGGGGAATCCCGTGGTGCCCGACGTGTACTGGATGTTGATCGGGTCAGTTGGTTTCAACGATGCCTGTATGCCGCTGAGCTCGCTCTCGCTCACCCGCTCGGCTTGTGACGTGGTTGAGTCCCAGTCGTCGGTGCCGATGTAGATGACGCGCTCAAGCGCGGGCACGTCGTGGCGCACCTCGTCGACCATCTCCCGGTAGTTGCTCGTCTTGAACGACTCCGCCGCGATCAGGGTCGTGATCCCGGCCTGCCCGAGGACGTAGTGCAGCTCGTGCGACCGGTAGGCGGGATTGATGTTGACGAGGATCGCGCCGATCTTCGCCGTGGCGAACTGCACCCGCGTCCACTCGGAGCAGTTCGGCGCCCAGATGCCGACCCGGTCGCCGGTCTTGACGCCGATGGCCAGCAGAGCGCGAGCGAGCGTGTCCACGTCAGCGAGGAGAGCGGCATACGTCCACCTCTTGCCCTGCGCCACGTCGACGAGGGCCTCGCGGTCCGGGAACCGCGCCACGGTGGCGTCGAAGTTGTCGCCGATCGTCTGCTCGATGAGCGGGGGGTCGGTCTCGCCGCGAGTGTGCGACAGGGTGGGGTCGAGGACGTCGGTCATGGTTCCTCCGAGGTCGTGCGGCGGTGGACCTGTTTCAGATCGACTCCACCACACGACCCGCCGATGCACAACGTCGGAGCTGATCGGCCTCCTAGGCTGTGCCCCGTGTGGTACTGGTTCTTCAAGTTCGTCGTCGTCGCGCCGATCGCTCGGTGGTATGTGAGACCTCGGTGGTCCGGGCGTGAGAACCTCCCCCGGACCGGCCCCTTTCTCCTCGCCGGCAACCACGTGACGATGATCGACCCGGTGGTGATCAGCCTCGGCGTGCCGCGACGAGTCATCTTCATCGCGAAGCAGAAGTACTACTCGGGCGACAGCCTGCGACGCCGCGCGCTGGCCTGGTTCCTCCGCGCGATCGGGCAGGTGCCGATCGATCCGGCAAGTGCGGCCGCGGCCAGTCCCGGGCTCGACACCGCAGGGCGGATCCTCGGGGAAGGAGGAGTCGTTGCGCTCTTCCCTGAAGGCACGCGGTCCCCGGACGGCAGGCTCTATCGTGGCCGGACCGGCGTCATGCGCCTGGCCCTGCCGCTCCACATACCCGTCATCCCGGCCGTGGTGCACGGAACTCGAGAGGTCCGCCTACCGGGCCAGCCGAACCCGCGGCGAGGCCGAGTGTCCATCACGTATGACGCCCCGTTGGACCTCTCGCGGTGGGCGGACCGCCCGGACGACCCCGTTGCCTGGCGGGAGGCGACGGATGCACTCATGGCGCGGATCGCCGAGCTGTCCGGGCAGGTGTACGCCGACCGTTACGTCACGGATGAGGAGCTGGAGGAGAGAGACCGACGCACTGGTACCGAGCCCTGATGTGTCATTGGTATTGGAAGGATCCGTGAACGTGGACACCGACGCGGCCGTCGCAGCGAACCGCCCAAGCCAACTGGCAGCAGCACGTGCCTCATGTGTTCGCTGGGCGCCTCCTCTTGTTGCGGGCATTGCTCTTGGCGTGGCCAACTCGGCGAGCAACGCCTTGGGGTCCGCCTACGGCCCCTTCACGACCACACCGGGTCAGGGCGTGCGCTGGCTCGAGTACGTCAGCTCGTGGCTGGGGACGCCGTGGGCGTGGGCGCTCTTCGCGTTCGGAGTCGGCTGGTTCACCCGACGACTGCCCGCAGCAGCGCTTCTGGCGACGGTAGGCCTCATGCTCGCGGTCGTGGCCTACTACGTGAGCGACGCCGCACTGGGGCTGAACGAGCGACTGAGCGTCGTCGAGATCCAGCTCTGGTCGGCCATCTCCCTGCTTGTCGGTCCCGTCATGGCGGTTCTCGGCGCGCTCGCCCATCGTCCACGAGGGTGGAGTCTTGTACCGGGGCTCGCCGCGCCGGCCATCGTGCTGTATTTCGGCCTCACGCGCCCGAGCGGTAACGCGCAGATCCAGCCCTGGGCGCAATGGGCTGTGCTCGGCGCTGCCAGCCTGTTGGCAGTAGCGCTCACGGTCAGAGCGGTCCGCCTGAATCCAGCTGTTGCGCAGCGTGATTCAGGGATGAATTCAAGTCGCGCCGTCGAGTAGAGCCCCGAGTCCGCTGTGGACCGGGATGCGAGGCTGGCGAGGAAGTTTCCCCGAAGTTTGCCGGCCAAGGGGATCTCGTGAAGCACGACCTCGCCATTCGAGATCGACGCGCACCCGCGGACCGCGGTCGTTCCACAGGCGCCGGCGCGCGACCGGCGTACCGGCACGAGGCCCGACGGGAAGTGCACGCTCGACGCGGACCGGGCACGCTGGGAGTTAGCGGGCGCGTGGGGCCGAGCACAGCGGCATACGGCGTGATCTCGGTGCTGTTGCTCGAGGTCCCAGGGAACGGTCACACGTCTGACGTCCCGCGACTCCGTCAATCACGCCGGGGGTGGGGCGTCGGCAGGGTTGCGGTCAGCGCCCCTGGCATAGGACAGGAGAAGCGTGCCGCTCGGGGTGAGCGACTGGCCGGTGCAGGCGAGTCGGAGGGGTCCGTTGATGCCGGATGGGAACAGCCTTGCGCCCCGACCAGCAATCGTGGGAGCGACCACGAGGTGCAGGTCGTCGACGAGGTTCGCCGCGAGCAACGCCTGCACGAGCGTGATGCTGCCGTGGACTCCGATGTCGCCTCCGAGGCCGGCCTGCAAGCCTTGAACATGATCCTCGACGGGAGCGGTGACAAGCTGCTCGTTCTGCCACGTGCCCCGTAGTGCGTGCGAGCTGAACACGTGCTTTGGTGTCGAGTTGATGAAGTCGGCGAAGGGCTGGACTTCCGACGTGGGCCAGTACTCGACCCAGTAGTCGTACGTCCGTCGTCCAAGCAGGACGTCATCCTGCGTCTCGATGACCCCACCGAGGAAGGCGAATACTTCCGCGTCCACGTCGAACATCCAGTCGCCGGGCTCTTCCGCCACACCGTCCAGGGAGAGCAATGAGTAGACGACGACCTTGCGCAGTTGGGCCCGGCCCGGCGGACTCGAGCTCCGACTGGGTGAGGTCACGGGCTCTCCTTCAGTTGCTTGGATCCGGCGTCCCGGCTGGCCGTCGACCTCCAGGGGGGCGAGACGGGCCACGACGGTCGCGCGCGTCTGGGCTCAGGAATCCTTCAGAGCCGGTATGACGCGCTCGGCCATCAGCTCGAGCGGCCGCATGGACTCCACGTTCTTCAAACCGCCATGTGCAACCTCGATCCCGAGGTCCGCGAGCTCGTGCAGGTGGTCGATGAGCCGATCCACGTGTTCGCCGTCCGGGCCGAGGTCGAAGCGCAGCTGCGCCGTCTTCTCGATCTCGTCGTAGTCGCGGCCCAGCCGCTCGCAGTGCTCGCGCAGCACGTCGAGCTTGCGTGGTAGCTCGGGCGTGTCGAAGATGTTGCACGAGTCGGCGTACTGCGCCACGAGCCGGAGGGTCTTGCGCTCTCCCGAACCCCCGATGAGGATCGGCGGGCGCGGGCGGCTCAGCGGCTGTGGGGAATTCAGGGTCCGGGCTAGGCGGTAATGCTTGCCCTCGTACGGTCCCTCGTCGTCGCTCCACAACTGCAGGACAATCTGGAGGGCCTCCTCAAGCCGCTCGAACCGCTCCTTCGTCGACGGGAAGAACAGTCCCAGGCCCCGAGACTCCTCTTCGTTCCAGGCGGCGCCGATCCCGAGCACAGCCCGGCCTCCGGACAGCACGTCAAGCGTCGTGACCGCCTTGGCCAGCAGCCCCGGGTCCCGGTAGACGACGGCGGTCACCATGGCGAGCAGCTCAACCCGCTGGGTCTGGCCGGCCAGGAAGCCGAGCGTCGTGTAGGCCTCGAGCATCTCGTGCTCCGGAGGGCCGAGCGGTGCAATCTGCCAGACGTGGTCCATGACGCTGATCCGGTCGTACCCGGCGTTCTCGGCGGTACTCGCGATCTCGACGAGCCGGCCACGGAGCGCGTCGGGGCCACCCGCCCACGTGAAGTTGGGAATGTGCAGTCCGAATCTCATCGCCTGCTCCTCACGGTTCGGAGGTCGTGCCTGACGGTCGAGTCAGGGCACCGGTCATCCACCCAGTATCACAACCGCACACCGCCCGTGGTGCCGGCGCGGGTCAGCGCCATCGGGTCAGTATCTCCTCACGGTCGAAGACGGCGCGCGCGCCGGCGAACAGGACCAGGTCGAGGACGAGCAGCACCGCTGCGATCCACAGCAGCGACGTCGTGGTGAGGGCGAAGACGCCGATCTCGGAGAGGACATAGAGGGCCGCGAACGGGATGACCATGAGACCCGCCAGCTGCTGAGCCGTGCGGACGTCCGTCACCCGCACGGAGACAAGGACGCTCGCGAGCACACTGAAGAGGGCGGCCAGCGGGACCACAACCGTGAGGATGATCCACGTCGCCGTGTCCGGCAGGAAGGACTGGCCCCAGAGGGACTGGGTTTCCCGGTTCGCGTTGAGAACGAACAGTGCCCCACCGAGCCAGATCGCGAGCAACGTGGGAACCAGCGCCGCGATGGTCTTGCCGAGGAGGATCTCGAGCTCGCTCGCCGGTGTTGCGAGCAGGGGTTCGAGGCTACGCTCGACCTTTTCGCCGACGAGCGAGTACGCCGCAATCGCGGTGGGCAGGACCGCCGAGCCAATGACCAGGAAGAAGACGAAGGCATCGAGCAGCTGCGGCACCATGGCCAGTGCGGCATCCCCTCCCCCGGTGCTGCCAGCCACGCGCCGCAGCACGAGCGGCAGGCCCAGCGCAACGATGAGCGGGAAGACGACCAGTCCGACCAGGGTGCTCCGTCGGCGGAGCGCGACCCACACGTCCTTGCGCGCGATCGTCAGCGCGGTGGCCATGTTCATGATGTCCCCTCGATGACCTCGAGGTAGGCCTCCTCGAGACTGGTGCTGTCGCGGGAGACGCCGGTGACGCGAGCGCCGGCGCCGACGAGGGCCGAGACTAGATCGGGCACCTCGACATCCGGCGGCAGAGTTGCGACCAGGCGAGCCCCTTCGAGGCGCAGCTCCGTAATGCCAAGCGCGCGTACAGCATCGAGGTGCTGCTCCGCGACCGTCTCGAGGTCGATGTCGACCCGGTTGCCCGACGCCCCGAGCTGGAGCTCGTCCGGCCGACCAACCCGCAGCAGTCGGGTTCGCAGGATGCCGACCCGGTCGCACGTGCGCTGCGCCTCGTCGAGCCGGTGGGTGTTGATGACCAGCGTGTGTCCCTCGTCGCGCAGCTCGATCAGGAAGTCACGCACCGTGCGCGCCACCTCCGGGTCCAGATTCGCCGTCGGCTCATCCAGCAGGACGACGGGCGGGTCGTGGACCAGGGCCCGAGCCAGGGCGAGCCGTTGCTTGAGGCCCTTGGACAGGCTTGACACCGGCTGTTCGCGACGTTCCCACAGGCCGAGCCGAGTCAGCAGCCCTTCGATGCGCTCTGCCCTGACGCCGGCGGGAAGGTGGTAGAGCCTTCCGAAGTAGTCGAGCGTGCGGGCAGCAGAGAGGTCCCCGTACAGTCCGACCTCCTCGGGCAGTACGCCTACGAGGCTGCGCAGCCGGCGCCCCGCCGCGCGGTCGGTGACATCGACGCCCGCCACCTCGGCTCGCCCCTCGGTGACCCCGATGAGCCCGGCGAGCATCCGTACCGTGGTCGTCTTGCCCGCGCCGTTCGGCCCAAGGAGACCGAAGATCTCGCCTTCCCTGATCTCCACGGTCAGGCGGTCCACGGCGTCGACACCACTGAACCTACGTGTCAGACCTGTCGCACTGATCACCAGACCACCATGGCGCGCCCGGCTGTGAAATCGATCGGTCAGGACCGTCCTCGCAGCGGCAAAGTCGGACGAAAGTAGCCGCCTCACAGCGGCAGGACGGACGTGATAGCGCGCCACACACAGCTTGAGGCAACGACGGACAGGATTTCTCCGAGAACCTCACCAATACGGTGCGCGTCATGGTCTCCCTGGCCCGTCAGTTCAACGATCTGTTGCTCGGCGGACCCGCCCTCGGTCGAGATCAGAGCTCGACGGCCCGGGACGTCGATGTGGACCAAGTAGTCGATGCACCGGACCCAAGCTGCCGTCGAACCGCCCCTCACCTGCACTATCGGGTGAGGGGCGGTTCGCTTGCACAGTCCGCGTACGGCTGTCCGGATCAGACGGTTGCGGCTTGGCGCGCGACCCCCTTCGACGGAGCGGCAGTTGCCGCGTCCCGGTGTGCGGCCGACTGTCCGGCCAGGTGGCCGAAGACCAGTCCCAGCGAGATCGTGCCACCGGCGCCGCCGTAGAAGCCCTTCGTGGGCGCACCGCCGGCGTTGCCTGCGGCGTACAGGCCTGGGATGACGTTCCCCGCGGTGTCGAGCGCCTCGCCCCGGCTGTTGGTCCGGGCCCGCCGACCGTTCCGAGCGCACTGGCCTCTACCTTGACCGCGTAGAACGGCGCCTTCTCGACCGGGCCGAGCACACTGGAACGCGGGCTGTTCAGCACGGGCCGGATGATCTTCGCCAGCGGCGCGACAACCGCCTTGCGCAGCGCCTCGGGGTCGCTCTTGGCTGCAGCACTAGCGGCCAGCTTGTTGACGACCGGGCCGATCGTGCGGCCGATGAGCATGCGGGCCTTGGCGGCGACGGAGGGGAACCGGGCGTCCGGGGAGTTCTTGCCGAGACGCGGGTAGTAGGCGCCGAAGTACCGGTCGAACAGGGTCTCGCCGCGATGGAATTTCGAGTCGCGCCCGATGCGTGCCTCAGGGTTGAACTCGTCAACCGTGCGGAGCAGGCCCACCTCGTCCACCCCGATCTCGCCGGCCAGCCTGGCCAGGCTGTCGGCGCGGCGGATGAAGTCGGGCACCTCACCACCGGGCGTGACACCGAAGATGCCGTACTTGTCCCAGTAGTTCTGGTCGAAGATCAGCCACGCCAAGGCGTTTGGCATCTCACCCGTCTCCGGGTCGGCCTCACGCATGATCGCGCCGAACTGGTCGTAGGCGAGCGCCTCGTTCGCGAAACGTTCGCCGGCGCTGTTGACCATGATGCTGTGAGGCAGAGCCCGCTCGCCCAGGAACACCCGGGCCAAGGGCTGGCCCTCTAGCTCCTCACCCGGAAGGAGCACGGCCGGCATCCACCAGGCGTCCTGCATGCCGGTCAGGTCGGCGCCGACCTCATCGGCCAGCTGGACGGCGATGCCGTTGTGCCCCTTCGGTGAGACCTGGGTCGCGAATGGTGCACCCAGGTGCTCGGTCATGACTTCGCGGGAGTGCTCGAAACCACCGGTGGCGATCAACACGCCATTCGTGGCGACGACTGTCCGCTCGACGCCGTCAACGCTGACCACCACCCCGCCGACAGCCGCACCGTCAGTGACGAGTCGCACGGCCGGGGCCTCGACCCGCACGTCGACGCCGGAGCGCAGGTTCGCCTCGAGCAGGGCGCCGACGAGCGCCGGCCCGGCGAGCCACACGTCCTTGGGGTCGAGGCCGGCCAGCATCCAGAAGGGAGCGGGTTCTTGGCCATGCCGGTGGTCAGGGCGGGGCGCACGTACTTGGCGGCGTCACCCAGCCGGGCTGGGGAGTAGGGCCCCGGGAAGAGGGCACGACCCACCGAGGCTCCATCGATATCTGAGCGGTAGTCGGGCCAGATCGTCGGGATCCACCCGAAGTTGGTGTGCTTCTCGACGTAGCGCGCGACCGCCGGTCCAACCTCCAGGAACTTCTCGACCATGTCGTGGTCCAGGGTCTCGTCACGGCCTTGGCCGTACATGTACCGCCGGGCCTGGTCGAGGGAGTCCTGCACGTTGAGCTCCTTGGTGGAGAAGCCGTGGTTGGGGATCCAGGCAGCGCCGGCCGAGATTCCGGTCGCGCCACCGACGAGTTCCCGTGACTCGATCACGAGCACGCGGGCCTCCTCCTTGGCTGCGGTGAGGGAGGCCATCAGACCCGCCCCACCTGAGCCGATGACGACGACGTCCACCTCCTCGGGTAGTCCCTTGTCGGCGGCGGTGCCGATGGAGCCGGTGAACACTGGTGAGCTGCTGGTCACGATGACCTCCGTTGTGGTGCGAGTCCTCGGCCCTGATACAGGCCGCTATTTAGTTGAACTCTCAACCAATTGAGAACATTCCCTCAAATCTCGTAATGAGCATCACGGGCGGGTCAGCGGCCAGGGCACGCGCGACCCGACGCGCTGCTGCTGACCGCCGGACAGCTGGCGTGGGAAGCGGTGCCCGAACTCGGCCGGGTCGAGCTGCACGGTGTGAGCAGCTCCTCGACACACTCGGCTCTCTCGCGAGGCGCCAGACTGCGCAATGAAGTGGCATGCCGCTGGGCTCGCTCCCAGCCACGCGTTCAGTGTGCGCGTCCTCAGTGAGCGAGCCCAGCGGCATACGTGCTGTTCGACTTGAGCGACGCCGTCTGTGGGTTACGTCAAAAGACGTAGCCGCCGGTCGTCCGAACGCGGGTCGACCGGAGAGCACGCTGCTCCTAGCGTCGGGACATGAACGCGTGGTCACCCCTCGCTCCCGCCCGTCCGCCCCGCCGACGCGGACGGTGGCTGGCGCGCCTGCTACCCCCGGTGATGGTCACGGCGATCGCGCTCGTCGTGGGGGGCCCTGCCCTGCAAGGCTGGGCCAGCACTCCGGTCGACGAGGTCCACTACACCTTCACCGGCTCGGCGTCGGTTGCGATCGACTGGCGCGGTGACCGCGAACGACGTGCGGTGGGGCACGAGCACCGACTACGGGCAAACCGCGACCGGCGTCGCGCCGGCGTGGACGCCGTGGTCGTCGCCCGGGCCGTTCTGGCAGCTCGAGCTCGGCGGACTCGTTCCGGGTGACGACGTACCACTACTCGATCGGCGGCGGGCCCGACTACACCTTCCACGCCGCCGTCTCCACCGGCGACTTCCGCTTCGACGCCGTAGGCGACGTCGGCGACACCGCGAACTTCTCCAAGCTCGGCGACGACTCTCGACAGCATCAGCGCCGACGACCCGTCGTTCGTGCTCATGGTCGGCGACCTGACCTACGGCAACGCCACGACGATCGCGGCCGTCGACCAGCACTTCAACGACGTCATGGCGCTGGAGCACGCGCGCCGCGTACATGCCGGCCTGGGGCAACCACGAGTACGACGTCCCCGGCTCGGACGACCTGCGCAACTACAAGGGCCGGCTCCTCATGCCGCACGCCGCAGCCTCGCCGGGGTCGCCGGCGACTCTCGGCTGCGGCAACGACTGGGGCTGGTTCGACGCCGGCGCCGGTGCGGTTCATCGCCTACCCAGAGCCGTGGACCGGTGCACTGGAGCGACTGGCAGTCGAAGGCCGACCCGCTCATGCGCCAGGCACAGGACGACCCGAGCATCAAGTACATCGTCACCTACGGCCACCGGCCGGCGTACTCCACCGGCTCCCACCCGGGCGAGGCCGCAGATCGCCTCGATCCTCGACGGGTTCGGGCAGACGCTACAGCAAGTACGTCCTCAACATCAACGGCCACTCGCACGACTACGAGCGTTTCCAGCCCATCCAGGGCGTCACTCACGTCACCGTCGGCGCGGCGTCGTCGCTGAGCCGCCGTGGACCAGCACCGACCCGCGGACCGCGTTGCGCGCCCTGCACCTCGTCGCACCTCCGCGTCGACGTGGGCGCGACCGGACTGAAGCTCCAGGCGATCTGCGACTCGTCCACCTCCCAGGAGGACACTGACGTGCGCGGCCGGCAGCGTCATCGACGAGTTCGTCATCGGGACGCCCCCGGTGCTTCCGGCCGCGACCGACTTCTACGTCGACAAGACGAGCCCGGTCTGCAGCGACTCCGGGCAACGGCACGTCGAGCGCGCCGTTCTGCACCATCACCAAGGGCGTGAGCCGGCTGCAGGCCGGCAACGCCCTCTTCATCGGCGACGGCACCTACGCGGAGTCGATCAAGCCGTCCGTGTCCGGCACCGCCAGCGCGCCGATCATCATCACGAGCTGGCCGGGTCGCAACCCGGTCATCGGCACCGGGGTGACCAACGGCGCGTACATCTCGGCGAAGAGCTACATCACCGCTGACCAACCTCACGTTCACCGGCACGACCGGCGACGGCATCTACGTCACGAAGAGCGACCACATCACGGTCCGCGGCAACACCGTCACCAACGCCGGGCCGGCAGGCACAAGGAGCCACCGCGCCAGGCATCAGCATCCGGGCGACGAACAACTCGCTGGTCGCCGACAACAACACCAACCACAACAGCGACACCGGCATCTACGTCCCAGCACCTCCACGGGTAACACCGTGACGAACAACCAGTCGAGCTACAACGCCCAGGGTTGGCAGCGCAACGCCAACGGCATCAACGTCTACGAGCCCGGGCAACGTCATCATCGCGCAACGTCACCCACGACAACGAGGACTCCGGCATCCAGCTCTACACCGGCGCCAACAACAACCTCGTCACCCTCAACGTGACGCTACAACAACGGCGACCACGGCATCGACAACCTCAACGTGACCGGCGGCACGATCGTCGGCAACACGGTGTTCCACAACTGCACCAGCCGGCATCAACGTCGAGGGTCGACGTCCGGCACTACCGGATCGCGAACAACATCGCCGTCGACAACGCCGTCTACCCGCCTACGCCGGCATCGCCTGCGCGCGCCGCGCCGGCAACATCGGCGTCTGGGACGGCGCCCAGAACACCACGCTCGTCGACCACAACCTGGTGTACCTGCAGCAAGTCCGGCGTCATGTACGCGTGGGGCACGACGTACACCTGCCTCGCCGCGATGCAGCACGGCCTCCGGGCCAGGAGGCCGCGCGGTGTCCAGGCCGACCCGAGTTCGCGGACGCCGTGCACCTGGGACCTCCAGCTCACGGAGGGCTCGCCGGCCATCGACCGCGGCTGACAGCGGCGTCGCCGGGCGAGCAGGCCACCGACATCCTCGGGCAACCCGCGCGTGCGACGACCCCAACGTCCCAACACGTTCGCGGCCGGTCCCGCGCCTCTACGACGACCTCGGCGCCTACGAGTTCCAGCCGGACCTGCCGCCGCCGCCGTCAGCCGCCGGTCGCCGCCGCTGACGCGTGACGCCGACCTCCGGGACGGCCCCGCTCCCGTCACCGCCGACGCGTCAGCGCTCGACCGACCCGCAGGGCCAGGCGCTGAGCTACGCGTTCGACTTCGGTGACGGCACGACGCTGCGCCGCCCAGGCCGGCGCCGACCGCGACGCCACACCTACAGCCCGGCCGGCACCTACACCGTCACGGTCACCGCCCCGAACACCTCCGGCCTCACCGGTCACCAGCGAGCGGTCGGTGACCGTCGCGCGACGCCGCCGCCGGCCAGCCGCCCTGCCAGCTCGTCATGACGCCCGTCCACCGGCGCGGCCCCGCTGCCGGTCACGGCCGACGCCTCGGCCTCGACCGACCCGCAGGGCCGGCCCTGACCTACGCGTTCGACTTCGGCGACGGCTCCGCGGCGGTCGGTCCCCAGGCCGGCGCCACCGCGACGCACACCTACACCTCCGCCGGCACCTTCACGGTCACGGTGACGGTCGCCGATACCAGCGGGCTCATCAGTCACGCCACGCCACGGTGGTGACCGTCGGCGACGCAGCCGCCGGCCGCCGCCCTGAGCGTGTCGCCGTCCATCCGGGACGGCCCCCCTGGCGGTCACGGCCGACGCCTCGGCCTCCACCGACACCGACTCCACGCCGATCGCCACCTACACGTTCGACTTCGGCGACGGCTCCGCGGCGGTCGGTCCCCAGGCCGGCGCCACCGCGACGCACACCTACACCTCGGCCGGCACCTACACGGTGACGGTGACGGTCAAGGACACCGCCGGACAGCCTCCACGGCCGCCACCACAGGTGACCGTGAACAGCCCGCCGGACGCACCGCCGGCCGCCGCCCTGAGCGTGTCGCCGTCCTCCGGGACGGCCCCCCTGGCCGGTCACGGCCGACGCCTCGGCCTCCACCGACACCGACTCGACGCCGATCGCCACCTACACGTTCGACTTCGGCGACGGCTCCGCGGCGGTCGGTCCCCAGGCCGGAGCCACCGCCACGCACACCTACACCTCGGCCGGCACCTACACGGTCACGGTGACGGTCAAGGACACCGCCGGACAGTCCTCCACGGCCACCACCCAGGTGACGGTCAACCCGCCGGACGCAGCCGCCGGCCGCCGCCCTGAGCGTGTCGCCGTCCTCCGGGACGGCCCCCCTGGCGGTCACGGCCGACGCCTCGGCCTCCACCGACACCGACTCGACGCCGATCGCCACCTACAAGTTCGACTTCGGCGACGGCTCCGCGGCGGTCGGTCCCCAGGCCGGAGCCACCGCGACGCACACCTACACCTCGGCCGGCACCTTCACGGTCACGGTGACGGTCAAGGACACCGCCGGCCTGTCCTCCACGGCCACGCGACCCAGGTGACCGTCAACGCCGCCGGACGCACCGCCGGCCGCCGCCCTGAGCGTGTCGCCGTCCTCGCGGGACGGCCCCCCTGGCCGGTCACCGCCGACGCCTCGGCCTCGACCGACACCGACTCGACGCCGATCGCCACCTACACGTTCGACTTCGGCGACGGCTCCGCGGCGGTCGGTCCCCAGGCCGGCGCCACCGCGACGCACACCTACACCTCGGCCGGCACCTACACCGTCACGGTGACGGTCAAAGACACCGCCGGCCAGACCTCCACGGCCACCACCCAGGTGACCGTCAACCCGCCCGGACGCAGCCGCCGGCCGCCGCCCTGACGTGTCGCCGTCCTCGCGGGACGGCCCCCTGGCCGGTCACCGCCGACGCCTCGGCCTCCACCGACACCGACTCGACGCCGATCGCCACCTACACGTTCGACTTCGGCGACGGCACCACGCGGTCGGCCCCCTCCGGCCACCGCGACGGCCACCCACACCTACCCGACCGCAGGCAGCTACACCGTCACCGTGACCGTGAAAAACACCTCCGGCCTGAACTCCACCGCCGCGCGCACCGCCACCATCACCTCGCCACCACCGGGCTACGTCGGGACCGTCGGCACCGCCTCGTCGACCGCGACGAGCAGCAGCGCGATCATCACCCTGGACTCGGCGACGTCCGTCGAGCAGAACCATCTGGTGGTCGTCACGCTGGAGATGCTGACCAAGTCGGCGAAGGGTGGCGTCGCAGTCACCGACTCTGCCGGTAACACCTACACCCTCGCCCGCTCGGTGGCGGTGGGCGGCGGACGGCTCGTCGTGCTCACCGCGACCATGGCCAAGCCGTTGCGGCCCGGTGCGACGATCACGGCGACGTTCCCGAACGCCACGACCTACCGCATGGTCGCTGACGACCTGCGCGGCGTGACGCGCCTGGACCAGGCCGCCTCGGCCAGCGGGACCACCACCGCGTTCTCCTCCGGCCTGACCGGAACCACCTCGGTGAGCCGCGAGGTCGTGTTCGGTGCCGTCGCCTCGCTCACCTCGTCGACGAACCCGACGTGGACCTCCTCCTGGACGGCTCTCACCCCGCAGGCAACGGCGAACACCAACCTCGGCCGGGCCTACCAGCTCCCGACGTCCATCGGAAGCTTCCGCGCGGACGGCAACACGTCGGGCACTTGGGCCGCCGTCGTCCTCACCTTCCGGCCGTGACCAGCGGTTCACTCCGACAGGCGCCGAGCCTGCTCGGGGTTCGACCGGTGGGGGCGAGAGCATGTCGCCGGCAAACAGCACGCCACGGTCGGAGAGAAGGACCGCAGCGTGGCCGGGGGCGTGCGCCTGGTGCTCGGCTGTCTGCCCCGACATGGGCCCTCCGTCCGGGGGCAACGGCGTGACGAGCCCGATCAGCTCGAGGGGCATGCCGGTGGCGCTCTGCGCCGCCATGGTCTGGGCCCGCTCGGGTGCTTCACGTGCAGCGTGCGCGTTGGCCGAGCTGGAGTAGCGCGCCACCTCGCCGAACCGGGGATGCCAGAGCAGGTGGTCCCAGTGCAGGTCTGCATGTCGGAGACAAGGAGTGAGCGGCCGCGCAGGGGCGAAGATGACAGGACCCGTCTGCAGCACACCGGCAGTGTCACTCAGCCGACTGGTTGTCGCCTTTGAGCATCTTAGTGCCCATGGGCTCACAGATGAGAAGTGCTCACAGCGGGCACACAGAAGCGGCCTGACCCGCGTTTCCGCTGGTCAGGCCGCCCTTTTCTGTCTCAACACAGAGCGCACCCGAAGGGATTCGAACCCCTAACCTTCTGATCCGTAGTCAGATGCTCTATCCGTTGAGCTACGGGTGCAGCATCCACCGCTCGGGGCGGACGAAGAGTCACCTTATCGCCTCCGCGCCTGAACCACGAAATCGGCATCAGGTCCATCGGGTCGGTCAGCGGCCGCTCGAGTGGAGGGCACCCGACGTGTGGCCCCGCCCTCCACCCCGACGGTCGCCAGTTGGCCAGACGGCCTTGATACTGGTGCCAAAGGCCGACCCGGTCAGGGGGTTCAGATGCCCGAGCGCGACATCGGCGCTGTCGTCGCCCTGATGGACGCCCGGCTGGCGGCGATGCCTGCAGAACGGGCTGCCCAGCGGCTGTTCCTGCTGACGTATCGCCGGACCACCTTGGCCGTGGGCACGGCGATCGACGATGCGCGGTTCGAGGAACCGGAGTGGGTCGAGCGATGGGACGTCGCGTTCGCCGAGCTCTACCTGGCTGCGCTGGACAGCGACCTCGCCGGCCGCGCTGATGTGCCGCGACCGTGGCGGTTGGCCTTCGACGCGCCGGCCTCGCTGCCGGCCTTGCGGCATGTGCTGCTGGGCATCAATGCGCACATCAACTACGACCTGCCGCAAGCGCTGCTGGCGGTGATCAGCGACGACGAGTTCGCAGACCCGGTCGTCCTCGCCCGTCACAGGCGAGACCACGAGCGGATCGACGGTGTCCTCGCGAGGCGCGTGGCCGCCGAGGACGACGAGCTCGGCGCGATCTCGACGCGCACCCTGCTCGACCGCCTCCTCCAACCGGTGAACCGGTTCAGCTCCAGGCGCTTCCTTCGCGAGGCGCGACAGACGGTGTGGCACAACACGGTCGAGCTGCAGCGGGCGCGCCTCGCCGGCGAACAGTCGTACGACGCACGGCTGGCCGAGCTCGAAGTGCTCAGTGCCGCACGCATCGCGGATCTCTTGACGTCGGGCCAGGTGCTGCTGCGGCTCGCCGTGGCGGGGTTCGGTGTGACCTTGCCGCCGGCACGCGCGACCTGAGCGCTGAAGAGGCTGGCCCACGAGAATGGACCCGGCCACGCGCGCTCGTCAGCGGTGGCGCGAGACGAGCCCAGCGGCATACGGCATCGGCTTGTTGCTGGGGGGTCGCCCAAGGCGCCTTGGGCATCTGACCCGACAGCAAGGCATGCAAGAAACGGACAGTTCGCCGTCAATAATCTTGCAACCCGACCCGGTTGTGAGCGGTGTCACCGCACGGCGCCGGGAGCATGGTCACCCGCCCTCGTGCGGCTGGGTACCTTGGTTGCATCACGTCATTTGTTCACCATGCGGACACCTGCTCCCCGCACGCCGCGACGGAGCCGTGACCACATGGCGAACGACCACCGGCACGACGCGGTGCCCGACCACCGCGCGAAAGGGATGGGCAAGTTGACCACGACAGATACCACGCATACCTCGACCCATGCGGGCCTGCAGGCCTGGGTCGACGAGGTCGCCGAGCTGACGCAGCCGCGCGACATCCGCTGGATCACCGGCACCCCGGAGGAGTGGGCCGAGCTGACCGACCAGCTCGTCGAGGCCGGCACGCTGGTGCGGCTCAACGAGGACAAGAAGCCCAACTCCTTCTGGTGCGCGTCCGACCCGAGCGACGTCGCCCGCGTCGAGGACCGCACCTTCATCTGCTCCGTCGAGGAAAAGGATTCCGGCCCGACCAACAACTGGATGGCGCCCGACGACATGAAGACGATCATGACCGACCTCTACCGGGGGTCGATGCAGGGTCGCACGATGTACGTCATCCCCTTCGTCATGGGACACCTCGACGCGAAGATCCCGATGTTCGGGGTGGAGGTGACCGACTCCGCCTACGTCGCGGTCTCGATGCTCATCATGGCCCGGTGCGGCGAGAAGGTGCTGCGCAAGATCGAGGAGACGAATGCCGCTTTCGTGCCGGCCCTGCACTCGGTCGGTGCGCCGCTCGCTGAGGGCGAGGAGGACATCCCCTGGCCCTGCAACGACACGAAGTACATCACCCACTTCCCGGAGGAGCGCGTCATCTGGAGCTACGGCTCCGGTTACGGCGGCAACGCCCTGCTCGGCAAGAAGTGCTACAGCCTGCGCATCGCGAGCGCCATGGCCCGCGACGAGGGCTGGATGGCCGAGCACATGCTCATCCTCAAGCTGACCAACCCGGAGGGCAAGGTCCACTACATCGCGGCGGCGTTCCCGAGCGCGTGTGGCAAGACGAACCTCGCCATGATCGAGCCGACGATCCCCGGCTGGAAGGCCGAGATGGTCGGCGACGACATCGCCTGGATGCGCTTCGGTGACGACGGTCGCCTCTATGCCGTCAACCCCGAGGCCGGGCTCTTCGGCGTCGCACCGGGCACCGGCGAGACCACCAACCCGAACGCCATGGCCACGATCAACAAGGGCAACTCGGTCTTCACCAACGTGGCCCTGACCGACGACGGCGACGTGTGGTGGGAGGGCATGACGGACGAGAAGCCGGCCCACCTCACCTCCTGGCTCGGCGAGGACTGGACGCCGGAGAGTGACAAGCCCGCGGCCCACCCCAACAGCCGCTTCTGCACCCCGATCGCCCAGTGCCCGATCGCCGCGCCCGAGTACGACCAGCCCGACGGTGTGCCGATCTCGGCGATCCTCTTCGGCGGCCGGCGCAAGACGACGATCCCGCTGGTCTACGAGTCGCGGGACTGGACACATGGCACCTTCGTCGGCGCGACGCTCTCGTCGGAGACGACTGCTGCCGCCACCGGCGCCGTCGGCGTCGTCCGTCGCGACCCGATGGCGATGCTGCCGTTCCTCGGCTACAACGTGAGCGACTACTTCTCCCACTGGCTCGAGATCGGCAAGCAGGCGGACGCCTCCAAGTTGCCGCGGATCTACGGCGTCAACTGGTTCCGCCGCGACGAGGACGGCTCCTTCCTCTGGCCCGGCTACGGCGAGAACAGCCGCGTCCTCAAGTGGATCGTCGAGCGGCTCGAGGGCGAAGCGGAGGCCGTGGAGACGCCCGTCGGTCTGGTCCCTGCACCGAACGCCCTGGACATCGAGGGCCTCGACGTCACCGAGGCGGACCTCGAGAAGGCCGGCGCAGTCCGTCCCGCCGAGTGGGCCGACGAGCTGCCCCTCATCGAGGACTGGTTCAAGTCTCTCGGCGACCAGCTCCCGCCGGAGCTGTGGGCCGAGTTCGACGGTCTCAAGGCGCGCTTCGGCGCGCAGTGAGCCGTAGTCCGTCCCGTCGGTGGGATCGGACGACGTGATGCGGGCCCGGCACCCTTGGGGGGTGCCGGGCTCCGTCATTTGTCCGTATGCCGCTGAGCTCGCTCCGCGTCCGACGTGACGTCTGCACGGGGCTGGCTTCCGGGGTCGCCATCGCCGCTGCGGCATGATGACCTGATGGCTTACGAGCGCAACGAGTCCGAGGCCGCGCGTCTCGACCGCAACTTCAACGAGCAGCTGCAGGAGCTGCGCGTCACGCAAGCCGGCACCCAGGTCCTGTTCGCCTTCCTGCTGACCATTCCCTTCCAGCAGCGCTTCGTGGAGCTGAGCCAGCTGCAACGCGGGATCTACGTGGTCACCCTCATGGCTGCGGCCGTCAGCGTCGTCGTCTTCACTGCGCCGGTCGCCATGCATCGGATCCTGTTCCACGAGGGCCTCAAGGACTTCATCGTCCGCTACACAGATCGGCTCATCATTGTCGGGCTGCTGTCGTTGGGTTTGGGGATCGTCGGTGGTGTCGTCCTCGTGCTCGACGTGCTGCTGTCCCGCACGGCTGCGTTCGTCACGGGAGGTGCGCTTCTCCTGCTGGCGCTGGGTCTGTGGGTCCTCCTGCCGCTGTCCAAGAAGGGCAAGGCCCGGCCGGCCGGCGCGGACTGAGTTCGGGACCGTCGCCTGACACAAGAATGACCAGGACTTCACGAAGTCCTGGTCATCTTGGCGGAGGCGGCGGGATTTGAACCCGCGAGAGGTTTTATCCTCAACCCGCTTAGCAGGCGGGCGCACTAGGCCACTATGCGACGCCTCCACGCCCGCGATCCCAGATCACCGAGGGACACACAAGCGTGCACAGGCTACCGGGAGCGCGCTCCCCGGCCAAAACCGGGTGCCTGCTTCGCAGGACGGCCAACCTTCTGTGGCCTCGGCACGTCCTCACAGTAGGACAAGGCAGAATGACGACCACCCCGCATGCCTTCGCACGCCCGAAAGGACCCCATGACCGACGAGCCGACACGGCGCACCGACGGGAGCGGGGGCCGTCGGTCGTTGCGTCGCGAGTTGTCCTCGGGCTTCCGGCGGGCCATCGGACTCACCGCCCTCGGCACACTGCTCCCCGGCGCCGGTCTGACCCGGACGCGGAGCCGGGTCTGGGGCTGGGGACTCCTCGCTGTGTTCCTCGCCAGCGTGGCCGGGACCGCTTACCTCGTCCTCACCCGGGGCCTGACCAGCGTCGGCCTGGTCATCGCCAGCAACACGCGCTACCTGCTCGCGCTCACCATCGTCCTCGCGGTCGGCGGCTTCATCTGGTGCGCCTCGATCGTCGCGACTGCCGTCCAAGCGCGCCCTCGGCAACTAGACCGCGCCCGCACGCGCTCCCTGGCCGTGTTCACCACGCTCATGGTCGTCCTCGTCGGGGGGGCGTCCTACAAGGGGGCCGAGTTCGCGCTCATCGGGCGCGACACCGTTGACGTCATCTTCAAGGACTCGCCGCTCAGGCCGGGCCAAGGGGCGCATGTGGCCGAGGGCGAGGACCCCTGGGCCGACACCCCTCGCGTCAACATCCTGCTCCTCGGGTCGGACGCCGGTGTCGGCCGCGAAGGCACTCGGACCGACTCGATGATCGTCGCCAGCACGGACACGAAGACCGGCCGGACAGTGCTCATCTCCCTGCCGCGTAACCTCCAGCGCGTCCCGCTCCCGGAGACGAGCAAGCTGCGCGAGTGGTGGCCGAGCGGCACCTACGGTTTGCCGAACTGCCCGCGCCAGGAG
This sequence comes from uncultured Actinomycetota bacterium, assembly GCA_963826445.1. Taxonomy (GTDB): domain Bacteria; phylum Actinomycetota; class Actinomycetes; order Actinomycetales; family Dermatophilaceae; genus Intrasporangium. The sequence continues at coordinate 36,350 of CAWGXD010000010.1, read as the reverse complement.
CGGGATCCAAACGACCCGTGCATGCTCAACGCGATCTGGACCGAGGTCGACCAGTTCCGCCAGGAGCACCCCGACGCCTACCCCGGCGACGAGGCCCCCGGTCGCTCCGAGACCCGCGACGTCATCGGTGAGATCCTCGGCCTCAAGATCGACCACACCGTCGTCGTCGACCTCGAAGGGTTCCGCCAGCTCATCAATGCCATGGGTGGCGTGACGATCAACGTCAAGCTCGGCGGCTACGACGGGAAGACGCCGATCCCCTATGGCCCGAAGAACCCCGATGGCAGTTACCGGAACTACTTCGACACCCCGGGCCCGATGCGGATGAACGGCTACCAGGCGCTCTGGTACGCCCGGTCGCGTGCCGCGGACGACGACTACAACCGGATGTCCCGGCAACGCTGTGTCGTCCAGGCGGTCGTCGGCCAGGTGAGCGCCACGGCGATGCTCGCGAAGTACGCCGAGATCGCGCGGATCGCGCGCGAGAACATCTACACCGACATCCCGGCCGCGAACCTCGCTGCCTTCGTCGAGCTCGTCGAGCGGATCCAGAAGTCAGGCAAGTTCGTCAGCATCGGCATTGACCCCAGCCACGGGATCAACCCAGCCCACCCCGACTACGCGCAGATCCGGGCGCTCGTCACGAAGGCGATCACCCCGCCCAAGCCGAAGCCAACCGGCGCGGGCGAACCGAGCACGACCGAGACCCCCACGTCGACGCCCACGCCAAGCCCCACGACAACTCCTGGCACGACGACGCCGCCCGCCGACGTCGACCCCTGCGCGTGACAATGCCCACGGCGCCCGGCTTTCGGGACCCGACTGGCATCTCGGCGCCAAGCGTGCACAATGTTGGGGCTGCCTCCACCAGCCACCGCGAGGGGAAACCATGACCGTGCACCACGACCGGCGCGTCGCCGCGCCCGTGGGCAGAGGTTCCGTTCGTCGACAGCTGCGCTCGCGCTTTCGCCGCTCCATGCGCCTCGTCGCCCTCGGAGCGGCGATCCCGGGCGCCGGCCTGATCCGGACCCGGGCCCGCGCAGCAGGGTGGTTGATCTTCACCGTCTTCTTCGCAGGCCTCGCCGCCCTCGCCTACCTCCTCGCGTCCCGGGGCGTCAAGGACTTCGGCCTCTACGTCCTGAGCCACCCGGACCTCCTCCAGGTAGCCGGCGTCCTCCTTGCGGCGGGCGGGCTCATCTGGTGCGGGTCGATCGTCGCGACGGCGGTGGCAGCTCGACCGGAGTGGCTCGACCGGTCCCGGACGCGCATCCTCGCGCTGTTCACCACCCTGTTGGTCGCGCTGGTCGGCACCGGCACCTACAAGGGCGCCGAGGCGGCCCTGATCACCAAGGACACGATCGCCGAGGTCTTCAGCGCCCAGCCCTTCGGGCCCGGCGAGGGCGCGAAGGTCGTCAACGAACCCAATGCCGACCCATGGCGGGACACGCCGCGCGTCAACCTGCTCCTCATGGGCTCCGATGCCGGCATCGGGCGAGTCGGCACGCGGCCGGACTCGATGATCGTCGCGAGCATCGACACGAGGACCGGCCGGACCGTCCTCATCTCGATCCCGCGCAACTTCGAGTGGGCCCCGCTCCCCGAGGACAGCCCGCTCAGGGAGCTGTGGCCGGAGGGCACCTATGGCGGCAGCCACGACACGCCGAACTGCCCGCGCAAGGCGGCGGACCCGGCCGACCCCTGCGCCATCAACGCGATCTGGGCCGAGGTCGACCAGTTCCGGGAGAAGCATCCCGAGGCCTACCCCGAGGACGACGTCCCCGGGCGCACCGAGACGCGCAACGTCGTCGGCGAGGTCCTCGGCCTCAAGATCGACCATCTCGTCGTCATTGACCTCAAGGGCTTCACCGAGCTCGTCAACGCGATGGGCGGCGTCGAGGTCAACGTCAAGCTGGGCGGGTTCGACGGCAAGACTCCCCTGCCCTACGGGCAGAAGCACGCCGACGGCAGCTACGCCCATTACTTCGACAAGCTCGGGCCCCAGGTGCTCAACGGGTACGAGGCGCTGTGGTACGCGCGCACCCGCGCTGCGGACAGCGACGACCACCGTCAGCAACGACAGAGGTGCGTCGTTCAGGCGGTCGTGAACCACGTGGACCCGGCCTTCATGCTGACGAAATACGCCAGCATCGCGCAGATCCTGAAGGAAAACGTCTACACCGACATTCCGGGCCAGAACCTGCCCGCCTTCTCCGAGCTCGTCGAAAGGGTCCAGAAGGCGAAGATCACCAGCCTGGGCTTTTCGGCGAAGAACGGATTCCCCTACAGCAGCAACCCCGACTACGAGCTGGTCCGCTCTCTCGTGAAGAAGGCCATCGACCCGCCGAAGCCGACGAGCAAGCCGAAGCCGACCCCCACGACGACCCGGTCGACCCCCACCCCGACGCCGACCGAGACGGCCGACGTCGACGAGTGCGCCTGACACCAGACGAACAGAGCCCCCCGGCACGGCCGGGGGGCTCTGTCACAAACGACTGATGGGTGTCGCTCGTTGCTGTTCGATCCTCGTGGGATCAGAGCGGACGAACTGCGTCGGCCTGCGGGCCCTTCGGACCCTGCGTGACCTCGAACTCGACTCGCTGCGCCTCGTCCAGCGAACGGTAGCCGTTCGACTGGATGGCCGAGTAGTGGACGAAAACGTCGGGGCCGCCGCCGTCCTGGGCGATGAAGCCAAAGCCCTTCTCAGCGTTGAACCACTTGACGGTGCCCTGTGCCATACGGGTAACTCTTCCTTCTTTAGCGAGTGGGATCACGCACCTCGCGCATCCCAAGCTGCCGCTTTGACTCCACTCGACGGGCGAACCCGTCGACGTCGAAAAGAAAACCCGTCACCGTTGTGGATGACGGGCACCTGCTCGACTGCGAGGAACTGCAACTGCAACCGCGACGAACCTAGCAGACTACCGCGGGTCGTCCCGTTGGAACCTCGGGCATTTTGCTTGTTCACCAGGAGTTCGCCGGACCGCCATGTCGGGTGCCCCGCAGCGCGAGCACGCGGCGGCCGATCGCCCCGGATCGTCGCGACCATGTCGACCACCCTCCGGGTCGCCCGCACGTCGTGCGCGCGGAAGACCGTGGCACCGAGCCAGGCCGCGACCGCCGTTGCGGCCAGGGAGCCCTCGAGCCGCTCCTCGGCCGGCAGGCCGAGGCTCTCGCCGACGAAGTCCTTGCGCGACATCGCCTGGAGGACAGGGTAGTTCGAGCGCAGCCACGTCTGCGGTGTGTCGAAGCACCTCGAGGGAGTGCGCGGTCGTCTTGCCGAAGTCCAGGGTCGGGTCGACGAGGATGCGCTCACGGGGTATGCCGGCTCAGCTCGGCCGCGCGAGCGCCGCGGACGAGCGTGCGTCACGACGTCGCGCACGACGTCGAGCACGTCGTCGCCGTAGGTGACGCCGACGGGGTCGGTGCGCGGCGGCAGGCCGCCCGCATGTGACACGACATAGCCGGCACCGAGGTCGGCAGCAACGTGGACGAGCCCTGGATCGCGCTCCGGCCCACGTGTCATTGATGAGGTCGACGCCGGCACCGGCCGCGGCTCGGGCGACGCTCCGAGCGCCACGTGTCCAGACTGAGGATGATGTCGGGGTGCGCGCTCCGAGCCCACTCCAGGAAGGGCACGACACGGCGGATCTCCTCCTCCTCGTCGACCTGCTCCCCCTCCTGCCCGGCCCGCACGCCGCCGACGTCCACGAGATCGGCGCCCAGGTCCAGCGCCTCCTCGAGGGCGCGCTTGGCCGAGTCGAGCTGCGCATGACGGTTGCCGGCGAAGAACGAGTCCGGCGTCCGGTTGACGATGGCCATGACCGCGGGACGGCCCGCGTCGAAGGTCTGCCCTCGCAACACCAGCGGCGGCGTCGTGGGAAGGGTGAGCGGCGCGAGCGCGGCGACGACGGAGTCGAGGTGCACGTCCCGGTCGCTGGCTCGGGGGCCCATTGCGGACTGCTCTTCGGGGACGGTCACGACTCCCTACCTTACGGAGCACCATGTCACCTGGATGACAGGGCTGGGGTCACCCAGGTGACAGCCCAGCACCTGCCTTCGGGAGCAGGCTTTGGCACATCAGCAGAGCCCTCCACCCACCAGGGAGTCACCATGAACGCCACCGCCCTCGAGACCCGGCACTCCGCCCACACCTGGGACCTCGAGTCCCACACCCCATGGCACGACTGGGCCTGCTGGGTCCCCGGTCGTCACCACGACGAGCTGGTCCCCACCGAAGCAGCCCGCGACCCACGGACCGACGTCCGCGCGGCCTGACCGCCGGACGGCCGGGCGCGAGACGGGATCAGGACGCGATGAAGCGCCGCAGCGCGGCAGCGTCGACGATCTCCAGCCGTCCACCGTCCGCCATCCTGACCCATCCCCGCCTGACCAAGGCCGCCAGGGCACGGTTGAGCGACTGCCGGGTCACCCCGAGCATCGTCGCCACACCGGACTGGCTCGTGACGAAGGTCGTCGTCAGACGACCGCCGCCAACATCGACGGCCTGCTCGAGGATGAGCTTGCCGAGCCGCCGAGGCAGGTCGAGCAGAACGAGGTCGGCAGTGGTGTCGGTCAGGTGGCGCACCGTGCCAGCCAGGTGCTGGGCGACGTGCCACGCCGAGTCGGGGCTCGACCGCAGCACCTCCCGGACCGCACCGCTCGGCACGGCGACGAGCACGGACGGTTCGGCCGCATCCACCGAGGCGGATCGAGGCTGCTCGTCCACCACCGACAGCTCGCCGATCGTCGCTCCCGGCTCGATGAAGCTCAGGGTCAGCTCGTCGCCCTGAGGGGAGTCCCGGAAGACCCTGAGTCGACCACTGCGCACCAGGAGGAACGTGTCGCTCGGCTCGCCCTCGACGAAGAGGACCTGCCCGCGTCCCACCCGCTGGACATGGGCTCGCTCGCCGAGGCGACCGAGGGCCTCGGGATCGAGGCCCGCGAAGAGCTCAACCCCGGCAAGTTCCGCCGCAATGTCCGCCACGAGACCAGTTTCACCGATGTGCCGCGGCCGGGACAGCAGGCACACACACGAGGGATAGGAACCGACACAGCGGGGAGGGAAGAGGGGGGTCCACGCCCTGGCCAATTGGTGGGAAGTTGGCCAGGGCACCTGGACTCGGCGCGGGGTCCGGAAGAGGGCGCCGGACCCCGCACCGACCCATAGACGATCGTGGACCTGTCGCCAGGTGCATGGCGGAGGGCGTGGGATTCGAACCCACGATGGGCTATGAACCCATAGCGGTTTTCAAGACCGCCGCACTCGGCCACTATGCGAGCCCTCCAGTGCGCCGAGTCTAGCCAAGGCCCGGGCTTCGCCCCGAATCGACCGGCGCGACATTCACCCTCGACGAGGGCAACGGCGGGCCCCGCTGCGCAGGGGGATACACAACGGGGCCGCGGGGAGGCAGAGCGCCTCAGACACGTACTACCCACGTGCCGCGATACCCAAACACGTCGCTCGCCAGACCTGTCAGATGAACATCGCGGGATCGAGCCACTGGTTCGTCGCACTCTTCTTCGGGAAGCGCAGCACCGCCGGTATGCCGGTCGCCACGGCTCCGCACGGGACGTCCTTGACGACGACGGAGTTCGCGCCGATCTGCACGTCGTCACCGACGCGGACCGGGCCGAGCACGCGGGCGCCGGCGCCGATGGTGACGCGGTTGCCGACCGTCGGGTGGCGCTTGACCTGCGCCAGCGACCGGCCGCCGAGCGTGACGCCGTGGTAGATCATGACGTCGTCACCGACCTCTGCGGTCTCGCCGATGACGACGCCCATGCCGTGGTCGATGAAGAAGCGTCGCCCGAGCCGGGCGCCGGGTGGATCTCGACGCCGGTCACCGACCGCGCGACCGTCGCGAGCACCCGCGCGGGCAGCCGCCCGCCGGGCCGCTTCCACAGCTCGTGCAGACCCCGATGCGCCCAGATGGCGTGCAGGCCGGGCGACGTCAGCACGACCTCGAGTCGTGACGTCGCCGCCGGGTCGCGCTCGATCGCGCCGTCGACGTCCTCGAGCGACGCGTTCGGCGAGCTTGCGCACGAGACCGAGCGCGGCCGGCATACGGTCGCTCTGCTCGGGATGACCTCGGCTGACGCCGGACTCCGCCGTCGCCGTCCCGCGGACGAGCGTCAGCGGGGTCTCGGGCGCGGGGCGCGCGCGTCACGCTCGTGGTCGCGGTGCGGTGCTCGACTGCTGGAGCTCCATGGGGACGACGGTCAGTCGACGAGGCCCTCGAAGAGGATCGTGGACAGGTAGCGCTCGCCGAAGGACGGGATGATGACGACGATCGTCTTGCCCTTGTTCTCCGGTCGCTGGCGCGACCTGGACGGCGGCGGCGATGGCGGCACCGGAGCTGATGCCGACGAGCAGGCCCTCCTCGGTCGCGGCGCGGCGGGCCCACTTGACGGAGGTGCTCGGCGTTGACGTCGATGACCTCGTCGTAGATGTCGGTGTCGAGGATCTCGGGCACGAAGTTGGCGCCGATGCCCTGGATCTTGTGCGGACCGGGCTGGCCGCCGTTGAGGATCGGGCGACTCCTCCGGCTCGACGGCGATCATCTGCACGCTCGGGCTTGCGGGCCTTGAGCACCTGGCCGACGCCGGTGATCGTGCCGCCGGTGCCGATGCCGGCGACGACGATGTCGACCTCGCCGTCGGTGTCCTTCCAGATCTCCTCGGCGGTCGTCCTGCGGTGGATCTCGGGGTTGGCCTCGTTGGCGAACTGGCGGGCGAGGACGCCGCCCCGCTCGGCCGCGATCTCGTCGGCCTTGGCGACGGCGCCCTTCATCCGGTCGACGGGTCGGTGAGCACGAGCTCGGCGCCGAAGGCGCGCAGCAGCGCGCGGCGCTCCTTGCTCATCGACTCGGGCATCGTCAGGACGACCTTGTAGCCGCGGGCCGCGCCGACCATGGCGAGCGCGATGCCGGTGTTGCCCGACGTCGCCTCGACGATCGTGCCGCCGGGCTTCAGCTCACCGCTCGCCTCCGCCGCATCGACGATCGACGACGCCGATGCGGTCCTTGACGGAGCTGGCCGGGTTGTAGAACTCGAGCTTCGCGGCGACGGTCGCCTCCGCGCCGTCGGTGACCTTGTTGAGTCGCACGAGTGGCGTGTTGCCGATCAGCTTGGTCACGTCGTCGTAAATCGGCATTGCGGGGCGCCCTTTGCGAGCGGTGGCGGTGGGCTGGGGTACGGGAGCAGGGGTCTTGTGCTCGACTGTCCCAGACAACCGAATCCTGCTTATGAATATTCCAACACTCGGTTATCTCTGCCAAGTCCCGCCGCCCGCGGCGGTCTGGCACGGCTGTGGTCGGCGCCGGGACGGTGAGGGACCGGGTGTCACGCGCGACGGCCGTCACATCACTAAGCGTTTGCTCAGTCGTCAGTAGACTCCCGGCCATGAGTGCGCTCCAGATCGTCGCCGATCGTCGTCTGCCTCGGCGTGACCGCTGTGGCCGTCGCGCTGCTCGCCAAGACGGTCAACCACTTCCTCGCGACGTTCCGGCTCGGCCAGCCCGAGGACCGCGGGGACGACAAGGGCGCCCGCACGCGGACGCTGCTGCGGGAGTTCCTCGGCCACACGCGGATGTCGCGCCTGCCGGTCGTCGCGGTCGCGCACTGGTTCACGATGGTCAGCTTCGGCGTACCTGTTCTTCACCCTGCTCAACGCGTTCGGCCAGCTCTTCGAGCCGGACGTTCGCGCTGCCGCTGATCGGCCACTTCCTCCTCGTACGAGTGGGTCACCGACTTCTTCGCGTTGGCCGGCCTGATCAGCATCCTCGTGCTCATGGCGATCCGCCAGAAGAACCACCCGCGCTCGGCCGCCGGTGAGGACGGCCGCCGCAGCCGCTTCTTCGGCTCCACCTGGTGGCAGGCCTACTACGTCGAGCTGACGATCCTCGGCGTCACGCTCTGCATCCTGGCTGCTCCGCGCCGCTCGAGTAGACCCTCGCCCGAAGACGGGCACCGGCGACGGCGCACGCGCGCTGCACTTCCCGCTGACGGGCTGGCTCGGCAACTTCTTCACCGGCCTGTCGGTCGGCGCGCTCGAGAACCTCATCGTCGTCATCGCCGCGATCAAGATCCTCATCAGCTTCGCGTGGATGATCACCATCGCGCTGCAGCCGACGATGGGCGTCGCCTGGCACCGCTTCCTCGCCTTCTTCAACATCTTCTTCAAGCGCCACGCCGACGGCCGCACCAGCCTCGGTGAGCTGCAGCCGATCAAGGTCGGCGGCGAGGTGCTCGACTTCGAGAACGTCGAGGAGCTCGACGAGGACGCCGCGCTCGGCGTCGGCAAGGTCGAGGACTTCACCTGGAAGGGCCTGCTCGACTTCACCACCTGCACCGAGTGCGGTCGCTGCCAGAGCCAGTGCCCGGCGTGGAACACCGACAAGCCGCTCTCGCCCAAGCTGCTCGTCATGACGCTGCGCGACCACGCGCACGCCAAGGCGCCGTGGCTGCTGGCCTCCGAGGAGGTCCGGGCCGGCCGGCATCGAGCAGGCGTCCGACGGCTTCAGCGACAGCGACGAAGGCCGCGGTCGCGACGGAGCAGCTCGTCGGCGAGACCGGCTACGACATCCGCCACCCGCTGACGGCCTACAACCCGTACGGGACGCCGGATGGCGGCGCCGTCATCGACGAGGACGTCCTCTGGTCGTGCACGACGTGCGGCGCCTGCGTCGAGCAGTGCCCCGTCGACATCGAGCACGTCGACGCCATCGTCGACATGCGCCGCTACAAGAACCTCATCGAGTCGGCCTTCCCGGCCGAGCTCAACGGCCTGTTCAAGAACCTCGAGAAGAACGCCAACCCGTGGGGCCTCGCGCCGCGGCTGCGGATGGACTGGGCCAAGGACCTGCCCTTCGAGGTCAAGCAGGTCGGGGCCGACGTCGAGGACCTGGACGAGGTCGACTACCTCTTCTGGGTCGGCTGCGCCGGCGCCTACGAGGACCGCGCCAAGAAGACGACCCGCGCCGTCGCGGAGCTGCTCGACACCGCCGGCGTCAAGCTTCGCCGTCCTCGGCGACGGCGAGGCCTGCACCGGCGACTCGGCCCGCCGCGCCGGCAACGAGTTCCTCTTCCAGATGCTCGCCCAGCAGAACGTCGAGACCCTCAACGAGGTCGGCGCGACGAAGATCGTCGTCACCTGCGCGCACTGCTTCAACACGATCAAGAACGAGTACCCGCAGCTCGGCGGGCAGCTACGAGGTGCTGCACCACACCCAGCTGCTCAACCGGCTCGTCCGCGAGAAGCGCCTGACCCCCGTCGCCCGACCCGGCGAGGCCGCGGCCGGCACCGGACGCGCGCGCTGCTTCGACCGGCGCCAAGGTGACCTACCACGACCCGTGCTACCTCGGCCGGCACAACCAGGTCTACGCGCCGCCGCGCGAGCTGCTCCAGATCCTGCCCGGGGTCGAGTACGCCGAGATGGAGCGCAGCAAGGAGAAGTCCTTCTGCTGCGGCGCCGGCGGCGCGCGCATGTGGATGGAGGAGAAGCTCGGCACCCGGATCAACAACAACCGCACCGAGGAGGCCCTCGCCACCGGGCGCCGACCGCATCGCCATCGGCTGCCCCTTCTGCAAGGTCATGCTCTCCGACGGCCTCAACGCCGCGATCCAGGACGGCAAGGCCGACCGACGCCGTCGAGGTCGTCGACGTCGCCCAGATGCTCCTCGCCGCGGTTCGCCGCGGTGGGGACGGCCAAGCCCGCGAGGAGGCCGACGCCCGCGCCCGACGTCCCGACGCCGGAGCCGGCCACCTGACCCTGCCCACCTGACCCAGCCCACCGATCGAGTGAGCAAGAATCGGGGACACCCGGCCCGAAAGCTGTTCTTTCGATCGGGTGGGAATGCCCAACTGGAGCGGGAGGCGACCGTGGGCTGGAAGGCAGCTCAGCGGCATACGACCCGGGTTGGAGCCGCGCGGAGTGCACACTCGACCGTGCGGCCTACCCGCCTCCTGCTCGAGTGTGCAGTTGACGCCCGGGTTGGAGCGGCGCGGAGTGCACACTCGACGGTGCTGGACCGCGCGTTGGGATCGCGGGCCAAGACTCGATGGCCCAGAGGACGCTGCGGTCGGTCGTCGGCCGGGCCGACCTCGACACCTTCCTGGCCCACCGCGAGGCGGCCGACATGCTCTCGCAGAGCCCGGCGTCGCTCCAGCTGCGCTACTTGCAAACCCTGCTGGAGCTCGGCGCCGAGCAGAACTCCACGGTGGTGTTCCGGCTCCCGATGGACATCGTGGGCCCGTTGCTGAAGCGGCTGGCGCCGCCGGATGGCGACTGACGCCCGGGCGCCGGGCAGGGTCCGGCAACGTCCGTAGGGAACGCTGCGGAGCCGAATGTGCTGAAGGGCTGGTCAGGCAGGGGTCAGTGCGCGCATATTGGGTAGAGGTCAGCGCACCGTACACAGGGAGCCAACATGTTCGGTCGATCCGCAACCAAGACATCCCAGCCGCTTGACGCCATCCCGGACGGCGTCCCAGTCCTTTCCCGCGGACGTCATCGCAACCCTCGCAAGGGCGCCTGCTTCATGGAGATGGCCTCCTACCTGGCCGGCGAGCGGTGGAGTGACCACCCCAAGTGCACCCATCCCGTCCTCGCCTCACTGGCCCGGTGCGTCAACGACGCCCTCGGCGACGTCCGCCGGCAGGAGCTGGCCATGATGATCCCCGAGGTCGTCGGGCTGAACCCCGACGACCGACGGGTCGCACCGACCCTGATGCGCCGCGCCGCTCTCGTCGCCCTGCCGATCGCATCGGCTGAGCGGCAGAACGTCATGGCGCTGGCGGTCATGGGCGCCGAGCGTCACCTCAACGACATCGAGGGCCGCGACGCCAACACGCTCAGTGACGAGGCCAAGATCGCGCTCGCCCACGTGCCGGGCGCCGAGAAGTGGGCCCGGGACTTCGTCCGCCGCGTCGGGACCCGGGACCTGCGTGCCGACGCCGCCGCCAAGGTCGTCTCGCTGGCCGTCAACGGCGTCGCCCGGGCCTGCGTCGATGACCCCTCCGCAGAGCTCGTCTCGCTCCTGCGGGCCAGCATCGACGAGACCAAGGCGATCAAGGCGAGCAACGAGCCGGTCGCCCCGGCCTCGGCCCCGACCGAGACGGACGATGGTGCCCGTTCGACGTCGGAGGTCCAGCAGGCCACCGGCCGCTAACCCAGCTGGCGCCGGGCCCTGGCGCTTGTAGAGCCAGTCGACCGCGAGTACCAGGGGGCGCAGAACAGCGGCACCGCCCAGCCGGCCGGCGGCGGGCTCGAGTGACCGAGCACGAGAGCAGGAGATCGTCGACGACGATCTCTGCCGCGTCGACGATCTGCCGTCGCCCGTCACGGCGGACGGTCACGCGCGTCGGCAACATCGAGTGCAGCTTGGCGGCCGCAGGGTCGGCGCGTGCCTCCTGAGCAAGGGCGAAGGCCGCGTTGATGAGGATAACGGCGAAGATGGCAATTCCGAGCTGGGGCATGCCGGCGAGCAGCGCGAGCCCTCCGGCCACCCACAGCATGAGAGCGAAGAAGTGGACCAACTCACCCGTCAGTCGTCGCAGCAGGGACCGCCGCGGGGGCTTGGGCAGCAGGTTCGCTCCGTCGGCGGCCAGGCGGGCGGCAGCCTCTTCCGCGCTCAAGCCGTTCAGGGTCCCGTGCACAGCGCCCCCTCCGGGCCAGCCTGCCCACGTGCTCCCGTGACCCGCACGGGCCAATGGTCCCGCCGCAGCGACGTCGGCGGCAGGGGGTCAGGCGGTCCAGCGGATCGGAAGCCGCTTCACCCCGCGCTGGAAGTTGGACCGCAGGTAGGCCGGGTCCCCCGCAGCCTCGATCGACGACGTCCTGGCGAGCACCTCGGTGAACAGCGCGGTCATCTGCACGCGCGCCAGATGGGCCCCGAGGCAGAAGTGCGGACCGTGCCCGAAGGCGAGATGCGCCTTGGCGTTGCGGTCCACGTCGAAGCCGTCAGGGTCGGCGAACACCGACTCGTCACGGTTCGCGGACGCGAAGGACACGACCACCTTGTCGCCCGCCGCGATGCGCTGCCCCGCCACATCGACGTCCACCGTCGCCGTGCGCCGGAACGTCATGACGGGCGTCCACCAACGCAGCAGCTCGTCCACCACACCGCCGATTCGCGACGGATCCGGCCGGAGTGCCCGCTGTGCATCGGGATGCTCGAGCAACGCGATCATCGCTCCGGGGAGGCCGTTGCGGAGCGTCTCGTTACCGGCCACGGCGAAGAGCCAGAACAGGTTCTCGAACTCCTCGATGGACACGTGCCCGTCGCCCCCGGCCGCATCGTCGCGCTGGGCCATGAGGATCGACATGACGTCGTCGCCGGGATCGGCACGTTTGCGCTCACCGAGCCCAGCGGCATACCGGTAGAGGTCGGGCATGCCCGAGCGGCTGCGCGGGTCGGGCATCCGACCGTCCGGTCCAGGTGATGGCCGCACCGCCAAGGCCGCCGCCGCGAGGTCCGACCCGCCCTCTCCGGTGAAGGCCGCGCTCGAGGCGTAGTCGGGGTCCTGCCAACCGATCACCCGGTTGGACCAGTCGAACATCAGCCACCGGTCCTCCGACGGCACGCCGAGGATGTCCGCGAGCGCGAGCAGCGGCAGGTCGGCAGCCACGTCCTTGGCGAAGTCGCACTCCCGCGGCCCGGCGAGCATCCGGTCGACGACCCCCTTGGCATGACCTGCGATCTGAGACTCAAGGCGTCCGATCGCCCTCGGGGTGAAGGATCTGGCCAGCATCCGCCTCAGCCGCGAATGCTCTGGCGGGTCCATGTTGAGCATCATGCGGCGCACGTAGGCGAGGTCCGCCGGCGTGGCGGGGTCCCTGATCTGGGTGCCGCCCACCCACGAGGAGAACGCCTTCGGGTCGCGCAGGACCCGCACCACGTCCGCGTGTCGAAGGACGAGCCAGTAGCCCGGTCCCTCGGGCCAGCCGAGCTGCTCGGGCTCCTCGACGCGCACCACGCCTTGTTCCCGACGCAGCTCGGCGAGCACGTCATAGGGCACCCCCTCGACGTAGGTCGATGGGTCATGCAGCAGCCGAGTCGCCTCGACCGTGCCAGGCATGGTCAGTTGCCGGTCTCCTTGAGGAAGTTGTTGATGCGGGTCGCGAGGTTGACCGGCGCCTCGAACATCGGGTAGTGGCCGGCGTTGGCGACGACCTCGAGCCGGACCTTGGGGAAGAGCTGCATCCACGTCTGCTCGCAGGTCTCCTTGCCGAGCGCGGGGTCGTGCTCGCCGGCCAGGACGAGGACGGGCAGCTCCTTGCCCTTGACGTCCTCGGCGAAGTCGGGCTTGGTCCACGCCTCGAGGACGTTGGTGAAGGCCTCCTTGGTGGAGTGCTCCACCGACCAGTCGGTGACCGCGTTGACGAACTCGGGCGTGTTCCGGTTGCCCGTCGTGAAGTCGATGATGGCGTACCGCTTCTCGCGGTCCTCCGGGGCGCCCCAGAAGAGCTCGCGCCCGGCCTCGTCGAACGGCGTCGGCGTCGAGCTGACCGGGCACACGCCGACGAGGGCCTCGACACGGTCGGGAGCCATCGCCAGGACCTTCTGGATCACGGCCCCACCCATGGAATGGCCGACGACGGAGAAGCGCTCGGCGCCCAGCTCGTCGGCCAGCGCGATGATGTCACCAGCGGACTCCTCGAGGGACTGGTCGCCCTGCTCCTCCTTGCGCTGTCCATAGCCACGGATGTCGGTGAAGACCCAGGTGAAGGCGTCTCCGTCGAGGTAGTCCGGGAAGGTGCCCCAGCCGTCGGACGAGCCGAACCACCCGTGAGTGAGGAAGACGGTGCGCGGGCCGGAGCCGATGGTGCGGTGAGCGATCGACATGACTCTCCTTTGAGCTCGGACAACAGAAGTCGTATGCCGCCGAGCCTAGTCGCGCAGGGCAGCTGGGGTCGCGCTCCTCCCGCCCCACGTCGAGTGTGCAGTCCGCGCCCGGGCGTCAGTCGCGGAGGCGGTCATAGAGGGCGTTGTCCTCCCACCCGCCATCGGCCGTCTCGGCGCTCGCTCGCTCCGTGCCGACGCGGACGAATCCGGCCCGCTCGGCGAGGCGCTGTGAGGCGACGTTGCTCTGGGCGGTGAGCAGGAAGAGCCTGCGCAGGCCGAGCCCGCCGTCGTCCTGGCTGCCCATCGACCAGGTGCAGACCGCGTCGACCGCGGCCGCCATGACACCACGCCCGCGGCCCTCGGGGTGTGCCCAGTAGCCGACCTGTGCGGTGCCGTCCGGCTCATCGGTGTCGAACTCGAAGAGGGCGACGTTGCCCAGAGCGACGTCGGTCTCCCGGTCCGCGACACACCATGCGACGCGGACGCCGTTCGCCTCCGAGAGGCGCACCCGCTCGAGGTAGGCAGGCACGTTCTCCACCGAGCGCGGCAGGGGCGAGTGCGGCAGCATCTGCTGGAAGACCACGTCGCTGGCCGTCTCCACGAGCCGGGGGGCATCGCTCTCCCGCCAGGGCCGGAGACGAAGGCGCTCGTGCTCGAGGAGGACCGGCTCCAGCCAGCGGGAGCGCGGCTCGCGCGCGTCCCCGTGGCCGAGCCAGCCGATCCACTCGTCATGCGCCGCGCCGCTCACGGCTCTGGTCCGATGGACGCCGGGGGCGAGCGTGAAGCCGAGCGACCACGCCTTGCGCCGGGCATCCCAGTCGCCGGCCGGCGACCGCCACAGCACCAGGCTGGCTCCCTGCTCGAACGCCTGCTTCACCTGGGCGTCGACGGCCTGCCGATCCTGCCCCGGGCTCGGTTCCAGGAGGAACACGTCGTCGATCTGCGTCACGATCAGTTCAGTCCAGCCGAGGTCAGCCAGTCCTTGGCAACGACGCTGGCGTCCTTCTTGTCCACGACGACCTGCTTGACCATGTCCGCGAGGGCTGGCGTGTCGAGCTTCGCGGACACAGCGTCGAGTGGTGCCTGGACCGAGCTGGCGACCTGCTCGCGCACGAGTGGCACGACGTTGTCGGAGCCGAAGAGCAGCTTCGGGTCCTCGAGGACAACGAAGCCGTTGGCCGCGATGGACGGGTCGGTGCTGAAGATGTTGGCGGCCTTGACCTGACCATTCTTGAGCGCCTCGACGGTGGCTTGGCTCGCGAGCGGTCGGAACTCGGCCGGCACGAGGTTGTAGACCTCCTTGAGGCCCACGAGGCCCTGGTGCCGGGTCCGGAACTCGGGCGGGGCGGCGATGGACAGCTCCTTCTGGTGGGCGACGAGGTCGGGGATCGCCTTGAGCGACCACGCGTCGGCCGTCTCCTTGCTGACGACCATGGAGTTCTTGTCCTCAGCAGCGGACTTCGCCAGGACGGTGAGTCCGGCGGGCAGCTTGGTCTTGAGCGTCGCGTAGACCTCGTCGGGGTCGGTCGCCGTCACGGTGCTGTCGAAGAAGTTCGTCAGCGAGCCGGTGTACTCGGGCAGGATGTCCACCTCCCCACCCTCGATCGCCTTGAGGTAGGTCTCCCGGTTGCCGATGTTGAACTGGCGCTTCACGGTCAGGCCCTTGGCCTCGAGCGCCTGGGCGTAGATCTCGCCGAGGAGCGCGGACTCGGGGAAGTCCGCCGAGCCGATGGTCACGGAGGTCGTCGATCCGGTGCCGCCGCTCGTGGCCCCGGGCTGCTCGGTGGCGAGCGGGTTCTCGCTGCTGCCACAGGCGGTGAGCGGGAGGACGGCAGCGGCGAGGAAGCCGACGAGAAGGGTTCGCGTGCGAAGCATTGTCAGATACTCTCCGTTCGGTGAGCCACGAGGCAACTGCCTTTGTGGGGTCGAGCAGGTCAAGCCGAGTCGAGCAGGTCAAGCCGAGTCGAGCAGGTCAAGCCGGTTGGTGGTCGGGCTCCGAGCGGTTGCCCGGCGGTCCAAGGCCGGTGCCGGTGCCGGCACGCGACAGATCGAGGCGTCCAGGGTCGGTTGGTCCAACATGGGTGCGGCGCCCCGAGATTCCCGGGGAGACGGCGTATCGCTGGAGCAGGGCGAGCAGGCCGTCAGCGACCAGCGCGAGCACGGCCACGAGCACGGAACCCGCGACCATCTGCGGCAGATCCCGTGCGGCGAGCCCGTCGATGAGGTAGCGACCCAGCCCCCCAGGCTGATCGAGGCAGCGATCGTCGCGGTCGCGATGACCTGGAGCGTCGCCGAGCGCAGCCCCGAGAGGAACAGCGGCATGGCGATCGGCAGCTCGACCTGGGTGAGCACCTGGGTACCGCGCATCCCCATGCCGCGAGCGGCGTCGCGGGCCGCCGGGTCCACGCTCTCCACGCCCGCGTAGGTGCCGGACAGCAGGGGCGGGATGGCGAGCAGCACGAGGACGATGATGCTGGGAATGGTGAAGGCGAGATCGCTCTGGATGAGCGGCCCGACGAGCATCGAGATGGCGAAGAGCAGCCCGAGACTGGGCACCGCGCGCAAGGCGTTCGCCCAGGTGACGAGCCAGCGGGCCCGTCCGGTGTGCCCGACCCACGCGCCGAGTGGCACCGCGATCACCAGGGCGATCCCGATCGTGACGACGGTGTAGAGCAGGTGCTCCCCGAGCCGGGCCGGCACGCCGTCGGGTCCCGTCCAGTGCTCCGGGTCCGTCAGCCACGTCACGAGGTCGTCGATCATGTCGCCGCCTCCGCCCCGGCTCGAGCCCACGGTGTCAGGATGCGCGCAATCCCGTTGATGGCGACGTCGAAGAGGATGGCGAGCGCCACGCAGGCCACGATGCCCACCCAGACCTCGGTCGCGAAGTTGCGCGCGTAGCCGTCGGTGAGGAAGTAGCCGAGCTGGTTGACGCCGATGAGCGACGCGACACTGACGATGCTGACGTTGCTCACCGCGGCGACCCGCAGCCCTGCCGCGAGCACCGGAACCGCCAGAGGGCAGGTCGACCGCGCGGAAGCGCGCGAAGCCGCCGAATCCCATGGCAGTAGCCGCGGCTCGCGTGGACGGATCGACAGCTCGAGAGGGCATCAGCGACTGTCCGAGTCAGGAGCGCAACGGTGTAGATCGTCATCGCGACGATGACGTTGACCGGGTCGAGGATTCCACGGTGTGAGGATAGTTGGGCAGCAGGATGAACAACGCGAGCGAAGGGAATCGTGTAGAGCAGCCCCGTCGCACCTGAGCAGCGGTCCTCTGAGCCACGCCTTAACGGGCCCGCGAGCCAGCCCAGCGGCAGCGCGATGAGCCAGGCCGATGGACCAATGGGATGCCCGCGAGCCAGGCGTGCTGGACGCCGCGCGACAGGATCTCGTCGAAGTGGTCGATCGCCAAGGTCACGGCGGCCGGCCCCTCGGTCGTCGTCGACCCCAGCCACAGCGGGTCGAGGGGTATGCCGCTGAGCCGGCGCGGAAGGGGGTGGCAGGGCTGTTAGGGTGGCGGGTCACCCGGGCACCTCCTGGGCGCGAGAGATGGTGCCGACGAAGCGGCCGTCCGGCGTCGGCGACGACCCCGCGCCCGCTGGGCGGAGCTTGCGGGCGGCGTCGAGGAGCGCGCGGAGCGAGCCAGTCGGTGCGGGCGACCGTGCCGCCCCCGGTGGAGCAGCGAAGCGGTCCACCGTCGTTTCGTGACCGCATTCGGCGCGGACCCAGCCCGATTGGGCTCGCCCCGAGTCACCGAGGCACTAGGACCCAGGCCTGCCCGACGGCGCGGACCTCACACAGCAGTGGCGCCGAGGTGGGTCGTCGGCTCCTTCGCGAGGGTGAGCGCCGACATGCGTCGGCGAAGGCCAGCGCCCGGTAGCCGCGGTCGCGCCCGACGAACTCGGCCACGAAGTCGTCGACCGGGTCGGCGAGGAGCTCGTGCGGGAGTGTCCAATTGGGCGAGGACACCCGCCGATGCGCAGCACAGCGACCTGGTCACCGAGCTTGATCGGCCTCGTCGATGTCATGGGTGACGAAGAGGATCGTCTTGCCGATCTCGGACTGCAGCCGGAGGAACTCGTTCTGCAGTTGCTCGCGGACGACGGGGTCGACGGCGCGAGAACGGCTCGTCCATGAGCATGACCGGCGGGTCGGCCGCCAGGGCCCGGGCAACGCCGACGCGCTGCTGCTGGCCCCCCGAGAGCTGGGCCGGGTAGCGCTGGGCGAGAGCCGGCTCGAGGCCGACCCGCTCGATGCAGCTCCATGGGCGCGCGCCCGGGCCTTGCGCTTGTCCAAGCCGAGGAGGCGGGGCACGGTCGTGACGTTGTCGAGGATGGTGCGGTGCGGGAAGAGGCCGGCGTGCTGGATGACGTAGCCGATGCCCCGGCGCAGCTCGGCGACGTCGAGGCTCGCGGTGTCCCTGCCGTTGATCGAGATCGTGCCGGACGTCGGCGTGATCATCCGGTTGACCATGCGCAGGGTCGTCGTCTTGCCACAGCCGGAGGGTCCGACCAGCACGGTGATCCGCCCCGTTGGCGCCTCGAGCGTCAGGTTGTCGACGGCGGGTCGTCGCCCCGGCAGTCCCCGCGCCGTAGAGTCTTGGTCACGCTGTCGAAGCGGATCATGCAGATCAAACGTACCCAGCCCGTACCGACAGGAGCCACCGAATAACCCCCCCTGCCAATCGAAAGAACAACTTTCGGGGCCCGCGCCCACGGCATGGTCAGATGTTCGATGACCCCGCCACCGCCGTGCACCGCCAGCGCCACCACGGCACCGATGGGTCCGGACCGGGGCTCCGAGGCTGCCCTCCGGAGCCCAACGGACGAAGGTCGCCGCAGACGATGTCGACGACGAGCGCTGTCCAGAGCCCTGCTCGTACCACCATCGTGTGCTCGCCACGTGCCACGCGGATGAGCGTCGCGTCATCCCCCGCGGCCAGCATCGCGTTCGACCGTCCGGCGAGAGGCCGAACAGCGGCGTAGATGACGTCGCGATCCCCATGGATGCAGGACGGTCTTCTGGCCGTCGCGCCGGGGTTTGGGTCACCCCGCTCGATCCACGGCGCGAGCCCGAGGACCAGCCGGACGTCGTTTTCATCGTCCGACACCGACAAGAGCGGTGCGCCCACCCATCGAGTGGCCGACGAGACCGACGGGGGCGCCGGGGTACGCAGCGCGGACTTGCGCGAGCGCCCAACAGCGCATCCTCGACCGGCGCCGCCTCGAGCCCCGTTCCACCCGCGGTAGCGGAAGCGCAGCCGCGCGACGGCCAGCGGCCCCGGCACCCTGCGAGAGCGCGCGTGCGAACGGCACGAGCCGGGCGACGTTGGGCGACCACCGGGTTGGTTGCAGCTCGCGCGAAGTCGACCGCTCCCCCGTGCAGTCACGAGCACGCACACCGCACGCCGGCCCGCAGCGGGCCTTGGTGTCCCCACGTTTCAAAGGAGGCGAAGCAGGCAATACGGAGCTGAGCGTTCACACCTGAGTGCGCTGGAAGTTCTGCCACGAGCGGGACGCGGTCGGACCGCGCTGACCTTGGTAGTGAGACCCGTACTGACCGCTGGCCATAAGGGTTTTCGGCAGGGGAGCTGAGCCGGAAGAAGCAGAGCTGGCCGATCTTCATGCCCGGGTAGAGCATGATCGGCAGGGTCGCGACGTTGGACAGCTCGAGCGTGACGTGCCCGGAGAAACCCGGGTCGACGAAGCCGGCCGTGGCGTGGGTCAGCAGGCCGAGCCGCCCGAGCGAGCTCTTGCCCTCGACCCGCGCGGCGAGGTCGTCGGGCAGCGTCACGGTCTCGAGCGTCGAGCCGAGCACGAACTCCCCCGGGTGCAGGACGAAGCGCTCCTCGCTCGGCGCCGACCTCGACGAGCCGGGTCAGGTCGGGCTGCTCGGCGGCCGGGTCGATGTAGGGGTACTTGTGGTTGTCGAAGAGCCGGAAGAACTTGTCGAGGCGCACGTCGACGCTCGACGGCTGGACCATCGCCGGGTCCCACGGGTCGAGCACGACACGCTCCGCCGCGATCTCGGCCCGGATGTCCTTGTCGGAGAGCAGCACGGGGTCGAGGCTACAGGCCGAGCCGGGCTTCGCCCTGTGCATGCCGTATGCCGTCCGGGCTGCGTTCGCAGCCCTGTCCACGGTCACCGGGCTGGGCCTATCGTCGAGGGCATGACCCCTCGGGACTGTCCCCGGCGCGCGAGCGACGAGCTGCATGCGCGACTTCCACTCCGTGCTCCGGCGCATCCTCGAAGAGCTGCCGCAGGACGGGCGGCCAGCGGCTCGTCCGACGTGCTGACCGAGCACCTCGGCATCGAGCCGCACCTGCTCGCCGTGGTCACCGTGCGCGTGCGGCCGCACCGGCTCGTCGACGCCGACATCGCGCTGGCGGTGCTGGCCGCGCCGTTCCGAGGCGCGCATCGTCGGCATCGCGGCGGCGACGCGCGCCACCACATGTCGCTCGGCGACCTCGTGCAGCACGGTCATTCGGGCCGGGTCGCATGCCGGTCGGCCAGGTCGACTACCGACCGGATGCCGACCGGGCCGCGGCAAGGACGACCAGCGGCAGGTCGTCACCGTCGGGGATCCGGCTCTTCCGTCTCGACGGCGACCCGGTCGCGGTGCGCGCATGGGCATGAACCCGCAGTTCGGCCGCGAGTCCGGGGACCATCGAGGTGCTCGCGCCGGACCGAGACGTGTCCGACGCGCTTATCGCCCGGTGCAGGAGCTGATGGACGTGCGGAGCGTCATCCGCGGCCAGGTCGTCACCTTCGGCTCGACCCCTACGGCCCCGGTATGGCCGGCATGACCTTCATCGAACGCCCGACGCGTCGACGCCGACGCGTCGTGCTGCCCGACGGGGTGCTCGACCGGGTGGCGCACCACGTCATCGGGATGGGTGAGCACCGCGAGCGGCTGCAGGCCCACGGCCAGCACCTCAAGCGCGGCGTCCTGCTCTACGGGCCGCCCGGCACCGGCAAGACGCACACCGTGCGCTACCTCCTCTCGGCGACGCCCGGCACGACCGCGGTGCTGCTGAGCGGCGGCTCGCTGCGCTTCATCCACGACGCGGCCAAGGTCGCGCGGGCGCACCAGCCGGCGATCGTCGTGCTCGAGGACTGCGACCTCGTCGCCGAGGACCGCTCCTTCGGGATGGGGCCTCGCCGCTGCTCTTCGAGGTGCTCGACGCTCTCGACGGCCTCGACGCCGACGCCGACGTCGCCTTCGTGCTCACGACGAACCGCGTCGAGGACCTCGAGGTCGCGCTGGCGCAGCGCCCGGGACGCGTCGACCTCGCGGCGAGATCCCGCTGCCCGACGGCGAGGGCGGCTGCGCGCTGCTCCGGCTCTACGGCGGGCACCTCTTCGGGACCGAGGCGATGTCGGCGCCGCGGCCGCGGGCCGAGGGCACGACGGCCTCCTTCGCGAAGGAGCTCGTGCGCCGGGCCGTGCTCGCCGCGGCCCTCGAGGAGACGGCGCCGGGGGACCGGCACCTCACCTCTGCCTTCGACGAGCTGCTCTCCGACGCCGAGCTCCTGACCCGGAGCCTGCTCGGTGTGCAGGGCTTTGGGGGCGAGGGCGCCGAGGGTCCTGAGGACGCGGAGGAGATGGGAGCGGACAGGCTTTCCCCTGACCGGGGGGCGCACCTTTTGCCGGCCCGATGCCCAGCGTGTACCGGGGCCGCGGGGCGGGGTGGTTCGCCTACCGGCCGCGCCGCTGAGCGAGGCTGGCCGCGAGAGCGGCGAGCTCAGCGGCATACAGGCATGGAATGGGTGTATGCCCACGGACTGCCGCGACCGGTGGCCCCGAGGACCCGCCAGCACGGGCGGGCGTGCCCAGGGCTCGTCGTGGTAGTCCATCGGGCCCGCGCGTCGCGGAGCCCGGCGAACGGCTGAGCGTTAGGTTCGGCACCACCCTGCGGCAAAGCAGCCGGTTCGGGGTGGCGATCTCGTGCAGCCGCACGAAGAGGTAAGGGACGACGACAAGGCCGACGAGGAGGACTGCGGTGCCGCTGCGGCTGCGCTCAGCCCACGACCTAGCCCCAGGCGAGCGGTAGGACCGCCAAGGATGCGACCTAGATAGCCCAGGTAGGTCAGGGCAGGGATGTCGGGCCGGTCGCCGGTCAGCCACTGGATGCCAAGGACCAGGTGCACGACGAGGCCAGGCTTCGATGAGCCCAAGGATCGCGATGATCGGCTTGTTGACGCGGCGGTCCCGCAGCCAGACCTGGACCAGGACGAGCAGCGCCGCGACGCCACACAGCACGGAGATGGCGATCTGGAGCTAGGAGTCACGGACGTATTCAACCGTGGTGGTACAAGCCCACCACACACCGACGTAGTGGTGTCCCTCCGGCATGGTCGGTGCCGTCGACGAGCCAGTTGGGGCTCGGCGAGGCCGGCCGCCGCTCGGGTCGGTCTCCGCGTCGATCGTGCAGCACGTCCACCTCTTCCGGTGAGGGTCGTGATGACGGCCACCCCACTGGCATAGGGCCATTCGTCATCGGGGAAGGTCTGGAACTCCGAGCTGGTAGAGCACGACACGAACGTCGTGCACCTCGGGGCGCTCGCGCAGCGCGAAGAGCACGTCGCCGCACGGACTCGAGGGCGAGGTCCTCGTCGCGGTGTGGGCGCGATGCACCACTCGCAGTCGTTGCCGTCGAAGAACTGCTCGAGGGTGACGGCGACCTGCGGGGTGGTCGCCTCCGCGCGCTCGCACGTGCTCGATGAGGGCCTGCTGCTTGGCGAGATCCATGCGGTGTCGGGCCCCTGGGGTCGAGGTCTCCGTCTAGCTGGCACGGTGTCGGCTACACTGACGCCGCGTGCCGCTGCGCCTCCTTGCGGGGGTCTCCGGCGGCCCGTGCGAGCGTAGCTCAATGGTAGAGCGCCAGCTTCCCAAGCTGGATACGCGGGTTCGATTCCCGTCGCTCGCTCCACGGGCATTTCCCCGATTTACAGCCCAACCATTTTCCTGAAATGGTTGGGCTGGAAGTGGGAAATGTTGAGAAGGGGCATATTACTAACGGGATCCGCCCCTTCTCGCATCTGCAAACGCCAGGTCTGACGGGCCGCGCTGCTCAGGCCGCTTGGGGTAGTTAGCCCGTCCAACCTGGTAGAGAAGCCGTCGCGCTGGCGGGTCGTCAGCATGGTGAAGCCGTGTACCCACTCGCGTGCGCTGGTGCAGCGGGTGGTGCCGCGTAGATGGCGGAGAGCGGGTTCTCCGGGTCATGCTCTGCTCTGCGCGGGCGTGCCAGTTCTCGAGCTCGCGCATGTTGTAGGCGACGACGGCGGCGGTGAGGCCGAAGGTCACCGAGCGGCATGACCGGTGAAGGACATGTAGCCGCGGTGGATGTTGCCGCTGTCGTAGTTCTTCATGTTGCCGAAGACGCCCTCGATGTAGGTGCGCCGGTCGAACCAGGATAGCAGCCACCGGCTTTGAGCCCCAGTACTCCTCCTGGTGGTACTTGAGCCACTTGCCCGCCGGGTATCGTCACGGTGGGCGACTTGCGCCGGGCGAGCTGTTTCCTGCGGCGGGTCGATGATCGGGAGGCCGTGCTCGATGGCCGTTTCGACGCTTCCTGCGAGGCGGGGGCAGCCCACGGTGCCGTTCTGGGCCGGGCACCGCCAACGGGAGCGGTCGTCACCGTCCTGCCTTAGGGCGTCTTGACCCGGGCCAGGGCGTACTGCCGGCGCTCCTCGATGTCGGGCGTCGAAGTCGGCCCTTACTCTTCCTTGGTCGCGCGGTCCCCCGGGCTCTCGATCTACGACAAGGTGCTGCGTTTGCACTGAGCAGTGCGGAGTGCCGGCGATGATCTGCGCGCCCTCGTAGTAGGTCGCGCCGTGGTCGTTCGCGCGCAGGTCTGCCACCGGCCGTACTCTCATCCGCCATAGGACGGCGGCCCACCGGTCGAATGCCTTGTAGGAGTAGTGGCGGTCTCCGAGGAGGTCGGTGACCGCCACTACTCCTACAAGGCATTCGACCGGTGGGCCGCCGTCCTATGGCGGATATTCGTACGGCCGGTGGCAGACCTGCGCGCGAACGACCACGGCGCGACCTACTTCGAGGGCGCGCAGATCATCGCCGGCACTCCGCGTTGCTAGGTGCCCGCGCAGCACCTTGTCGTCGATCGAGAGCCCGGGGGACCGCGCGACCAAGGAAGAGTAGGGGCCGACTTCGACGCCCGCCATCGAGGAGCGCAGGCAGTACGCCTTGGCCCGGGTCAAGTCGCCCTGAGGCAGGACGGTGACGACCGCTCCCGTTGGCGGTGCCCAGCCTAGAACGGCACCGTGGGCTGCCCCCGCCTCGCGGGAAGCGTCGAAACGGCCATCGAGCACGGCCTCCCGATCATCGACCCGCCGCAGGCAAAGGCTCGCCTGGTGCAAGGCGTCGACCGCGACGATCCCCGGCGGGCAAGTGGCTCAAGTACCTCCAAGAGGAATACTGGGGCTCAAAGCGGTGGCGCATCTGGTTCGACCGGCGCACATACATCGAGGGCGTGTTCGGCAACCTGAAGAACCACCAGCAGCGGAAACATACGCAGCGGGTTCATGTGCTTATTTGGTATGCCGCTCGTGACCTTGGGGGTCCCGCACCGCCGCCGTCGTCGCCTACAACAAGATTTAGCTGGAGATCTGGCATGCCCGGGCAGAGATTAGAGACCCCAAGAACCCGATCCATTTCATGTACGCAGCCCACCATTTTATTTAGCGCACAGATGCGGCGACGCCGCTTCCACCATGCTGACGACCCGCCAGCGCGACGTTTTTTTTTTTAGGTGGGGCGCGCTCGCGTCCCCGAGCGGCCTGAGCAGCGCGGCCCGTCAGACCTGGCGTTTGTAGATGCGAGAAGGGGCGGATCCCGTTCGTGATCCGCCCCTTCTCAGCATCTCCCGATTTCTAGCCCAACCATTTCAGGAAAATGGTTGGGCTGAAAATAGGGGATATGCCCGTGGAGCGAGCGACGGGAATCGAACCCGCGTATCCAGCTTGGGAAGCTGGCGCTCTACCATTGAGCTACGCTCGCACGGGCCGCCGGAGGTGCCCCGAAGGGGTGCGCGAGCGGCACGCGGCGCCAGTGTAGCCGACGCCGTGCCAGCTGCCCAGACCGCGACCCCAGGGGCCGAAACCGTCATGGATCTCGCCAAGCAGACCGCCTTCGTCGAGCACGTCCGCGAGCGCGGGGCAGCGAGCGCGCAGGTCGCCGTGACCCTCGAGCAGTTCTTCGACGGCAACGACTGTGAGTGGTCCATCGCGCCGAACCGTCCCGAGGACCTGCCGCTCGAGACGGTGCGGCGAGTGCTGTTCGAGCTGCGCGAGCACCCTGAGGTCCACGACGTGCGGGTCGAGCTCGACGTCCTGGAGTTCCAGGACTTCCCCGACGACGAATGGCCCTACGCCAGTGGGGTGGCCGTCATCACGACCCTGCAGCCGGAGGAGGTCGACGCGCATGACGGTCGATGCCGACACCGAGTCGAGCGGCGGCCGGCCGCGAAGGCGGACTGGCTCGTCGACGGACCGACCGTGCCCGACGGCCACCACTACGTCGGCGTGTGGTGGGCTCGACCACCATGGTTGAGCACGTCGTGACACCAAGCTCCAGATCGCTATCTCCGTGCTGTGTGGCGTCGCGGCGCTGCTCGTCCTGGTCCAGGTCGATTGCGGAACCGCCCCGTCAACAAGCCGATCATCGCGATCCTGGGGCTCATCGAAGCCAGGCCTCGTCGTGCACCTCGTCCTTGGCATACAGTGGCTGACCGGCGACCGCCCGACATCCCTGCCCTGACCTACCTGGGCTATCTCGGTCGCATCCCTGGCGGTCCTTCCGCTCGCCTGGGGCTGGTCCTGGGCTGAGCGCAGCCGCAGCGGCACCGCAGGCCTCCTCGTCGGCCTTGTCGTCGTCCCGGACCTCTTAGTGCGGCTGCACGATATCGCCACCCCGACCCGGCTAAGTTGCCGCAGTGTGGTGCCGAACCGAACGCTCAGCCGTTCGCCGGGCTCCGCGACGCGCGGGCCCGATGGACTACCACGACGAGCCCTGGGCACGCCCAGCCCGTGCTGGCGGGTCCTCGGGGCCGCCGGTCGCGGCAGTCCGTGGGCAGTCACCCAGTCCATGCCAGTATGCCGCTGAGCTCGCTCTCGCGGCCAGCCTCGCTCAGCGGCGCGGCCGGCAGGCGAACCACCCCGCCCCGCGGCCCCGGTACACGCTGGGCATCGGGCCGGCAAAAGGTGCGCTCCCCGGTCGGGGGAAAGCCGGTCCGCTTCTATCTCCTCTGCGGTCCTCAGGACCCTCGCCGCCCTCGCCCCCAAAGCCCTGCGCACCGAGCAGGCTCCGCGTCAGGAGCTCGGAGTCGGAGAGCAGCTCGTCCAAGGCAGAGGTGAGGTGCCGGTCCCCCGGCGCCGTCTCCTCGAGGGCCGCGGCCAGCACGGCCCGGCGGACGAGCTCCTTGGCGAAGGTGGCCGTCGTGCCCTCCGCCCGCTCCGCGGCAGCGGACAGCGCCGCGTCCTCGAAGAGGTGCCTGCCGTAGAGCCGGAGCAGCGCGCGTCGGCCCTCGCGATCCGGCAGCGGGATCTCGGCGGCCAGGTCGACCCGCCGGGCCGTTGGGCCAGGGCCACCTCGAGGTCCTCGACGCGGTTCGTCGTCAGCAGGAACGCCACGTCGGCATCGGCGTCGAGGCCATCGAGTGCGTCGAGCACCTCGAAGAGCAGCGGCTGCGGCCCCATCGTGAGGGACCGGTCCTCCGCGACGAGGTCGACGTCCTCGAGCACGACGATCGCCGGCTGGTGCGCCCGCGCGACCTTCGCCGCGGCGTGGATGTGCTGCAGCGCACCGCCGCTCAGCAGCACCGCGGTCGTGCCGGGAGTTGCGCTGAGCAGGTAGCGGACCGTGTGCGTCTTGCCGGTGCCGGGCGGCCCGTAGAGCAGGATGCCGCGCTTGAGGTGTTGGCCGTGCGCGCGGAGGCGGTCACGGTGCCGCCCATCCCGACGACGTGGTGCGCGATCCGGTCGAGCTCTCCCTCTGGGAGGACGACATCGTCGGCGGTCAGCGCTCGGGCGCTCGATGAAGGTCGCCCCGGCGAGACCGGGACCGTAGGGATCGAGGCGAAGGTGATGACCTGGCCGCGCATGACGCTCCGCTCGTCCATCAGCTCGCGCAACCGGGCGATAAGCGCCTCGGCCGCGTCCCGTTCCGGCGCCGAGCACCTCGAGGATCGCCGCCTCGCGCCCGATGTGGGGATTCAGACCCATCACGCGCACCGCGACCGGGTACACCGTCGGTGACGGAAGAGCCGGACCCCCGCGGTGACGACCTGTCGGGTGTCCTCCGGTCGCGGACCCGTGTGCCATCCGCAGGTAGTCGACCTGGCCGACCGGATGCGACCCGGCCCGAATCGACCGGCCTGCAGGAGGTCGCCGAGCGTGAGTGATGGCGCATGTCGCCGCCGCCGATCCCGACGAGCCGCGCCTCGGCATCGCGGCGCGGCCAGCACCTCGAGCGCGATGTCGGCGTCGACGGCCGATGTGCCGCGATCTCCTCGGTGACGACCGCGAGCTGCTGCGGCCGCCGACGCCGAGGTGCTCCGTGAGCACCGTCGACGAGCGGCTCACCACCGCTCATCCTGCGGCGAGCTCGTCGAGCATGCGCTGGAGCAGGCACTGGAAGTGCGCGCATGAAGGCGCGGGGCTCGCGCGTCCGCGGCGGTCCCCTGTGGCGTCATGGCCCTCAACCTAGGCCCACCCGGCGACCGCGGAAAGGGCTGGAACCAGCCCAGCGGCATACGGCATCGAACAACGAAGTGCGAGAGCGTGGCGCGGTAGCCTCGACCCCGTGCTGCTCTCCGACAAGGACATCCGGGCCGAGATCGCGGCGGAGCGGGTCGTGCTCGACCCGTGGGACCCGCAGATGGTCCAGCCGTCGAGCATCGACGTGCGCCTCGACAAGTACTTCCGGCTCTTCGACAACCACAAGTACCCCTACATCGACCCGGCCGCCGAGCAGCCCGACCTGACCCGGCTCGTCGAGGTCGGCTCGGGGAGGAGGCTTCGTCCTGCACCCGGGGGAGTTCGTGCTCGGCTCGACCCTCGAGGCCGTGACGCTGCCCGATGACCTCGCCGCGCGGGTCGAGGGCAAGAGGTCGCTCGGCGCCTCGGACTGCTGACGCACGCAACCGCGGGCTTCGTCGACCCCGGCTTCTCGGGCCACGTGACGCTCGAGCTGAGCAACGTCGCGACTCTGCCGATCATGCTCTACCCGGGCATGAAGATCGGTCAGCTCTGCTTCTTCCGGCTCAGCTCTCCCGCCGAGAACCCTTATGGCTCAGCGGCTTACGGCTCTCACTACCAGGGTCAGCGCGGGCCCACGGCGAGTCGCTCGTTGAAGAACTTCCACCGCTCACCGGTGTGAGCGCCACCGTCAGTGACCGAGCGCCGGGGCGCTCCGTCGACGTGGCGACACCACGGCCTCGACGCGCAGCCCGCCGATGCCGGTGCGTCGTGCTCGTCATGCACGGCGGCGCGGTCGACGGCCACGAGCCCAACCAGGCCGTGGTCGCACAACGTCGCTCGGCTCGTGCCCTTCGCCCGCGCGCTGCGCAGGGTGCCGGGGCCGCTGGCCGTGCGCGCGTCCGCTTCCGCTTCCGCGGCTGGAACGGCGACGAGCAGGCACCCCGTCGTGGACGCCAGGTGGGCGCTGGAGGAGGTGCGGACGGCATACCCCGGCGGCCGGTGGCCGTCGTCGGTCACTCGATGGGCGGTCGGGTGGCGCTGCATCGGGGGGAGGAGCCCGACGTGCGGCTCGTCGTCGGCGCTCGCGCCGTGGATCGAGCGGGGCGACCCCGCCCCGGGGCGTGGTCCGGCGACCGTCGTCATCCACGGCGACCGCGACGTCATCTGTGGCCTCTCCCGATCGCGCCGGCTCGTCGAGGAGCTGCAGGCGCAGGGGCGCTGACGCGAGGCTCATCCGGATCGCGCGCGGTGACCACGCGATGCTCCTGCGGGGCGGCTCTGGACCGAGCTCGTCACCGGCGTCGTCACGGGCACCTTCGCCGACGAGCTCGGCATCGCCGACGACCATGAGGCAGAGCCACGATCCGGAGTCGTCGGGGCGGCGATCGCCCTGGCAGTGCACTCCGGCGGGGCCGTCGTCGACCTCTGACCAACGCCGATGGGCCGACGTCACGTAGGTCTGGCAACGGAGGGCTGGACACCGACGGGCTGTCGGCGCGCGCGGGTACGTTGATCTGCATGATCCGCTTCGAAGGCGTGACCAAGCGACTACGGCCACCGGAGCGTGCGGCAACGCCGAGGGCGAGGCTCGAGCGTGGCGGTCGACAACCTCACTCTCGAGGCACCGACCGGCCAGATCACCGTGCTCGTCGGGCCCTCGGGCTGTGGCAAGACGACGACCCTGCGCATGGTCAACCGCATGGTCACCCCGACGTCCGGCACGATCTCGGTCGACGGCAGGGACACCGCCTCGATGGACGTCGCCGAGCTGCGTCGCGGCATGGGCTACGTCATCCAGCACGCCGGCCTCTTCCCGCACCGCACCGTCCTCGACAACGTCATGACGGTGCCGCGCCTGCTCGGCGTCGACAAGCGCACGGCCGGAGCCCGCGCCATGGAGCTCATCGAGCGGGTCGGCCTCGACCCCGCGATGGCGCGGCGCTACCCGGCCCAGCTCTCGGGCGGCCAGCAGCAGCGCGTCGGCGTCGCCCGGGCGCTCGCGGCCGACCCGCCCGTCATGCTCATGGACGAGCCGTTCTCGGCGGTCGACCCGGTCGTGCGCGAGCAGCTCCAGAACGAGTTCCTCCGCCTTCAGTCCGAGCTCGGCAAGACGATCCTCTTCGTCACCCACGACATCGACGAGGCCGTCAAGCTCGGCGACCAGGTGGCCGTGCTGCGCGTGGGTGGGCGTGCTCGCCCAGCTCGACCCCCGGCCGAAGCTGCTCGCCGACCCCGTCGACGACTTCGTCGCCGGCTTCGTCGGCCGCGACCGGGGCTACCGGGCGCTCTCCTTCGCGGCCGCACCCGAGTCTCGCTCACCGACGAGCCGACGGTACCGACTCGGTGCCACCGCCGAGGAGGTCCGCGCCGTCGGCAGCGCCTGGGTGCTCGCGCCTCGGCGACGCGGGCGAGCCCGTCGGCTGGGTCGCGCGCGGCGGCCGTCGAGCGCGAGGTGACCGCGCGACCTGCTCCACCGCGGCGGCACCGTCGCGTCGGCGTCGCGGCTCGCTCCGGGCGCTGCTCGACGCCGCCCTCTCCTCGCCGAGCGGTCGGGGGGTCGTCGCCGACGACGACGGCCGCCTCGTCGGCACCATCCGCGCGGCCGAGGTGAGTCGCCCGCCATCGAGGCGCGCCGCGCCGCCGGCCGACGAGCCGGTCGCGTCGAGCGCGAGGGCGACCACCCGGTGACCTGGGCCCTCGACCACCTCGACGACATCCTGTCGCGCGGCCGCCAGCACGCCTGGCTCGCCGGCTCTGCCGCTCGTGCTCGGCCTCGTCATCGCCGCTGCCCCTCGGCTGGCTCGCGAGCCGCCGTCGTGGCTGCGAGCCACCGCTGCTCGACGACGACGGGGCTGCTCTACACGATCCCGTCGCTCGCGCTCTTCATCCTGCTGCCCCCGATGCTCGGCACGAAGATCCTCGACCCGGTCAACGTCATCGTCGCGATGACCGATCTACACCGTCGCGCTGCTGACTCGCACAGTCGCCGACGGGCTCTCGTCGGTCGACCCGTCCACGCGGCCAGGCGGCCATTGCGATGGGCTACGGCGGCTTCGCCCGCTTCCGCGCCGTCGACCTGCCGCTCGCCGTGCCGGTCATCGCGGCGGGCCTGCGCGTCGCCGCGGTGAGCAACGTCAGCATCGTCAGTGTCGCCTCGCTCATCGGCATCTCGCAGCTCGGCTACTTCCTCACCGACGGCTACGCGCGCTCGCTTCCCGACCGAGGTGTGGGTCGGCATCGTCGCCTGCCTGCTCCTCGCCCTCGTCTTCGACCTCGTCATCCAGGTCGTCTCGCGCGCTCCTGACGCCCTGGACGCCGGGCGGTGGCGGCGCATGAGCCTCGCGACCATCTGGGCGTGGTTCACCGACCCGGCCCACTGGTCGGGCGCCGACGGCATGCCCGACCGCGGCTCGGAGCACCTCCTCTACACCGTCCTCACCCTCTGCTCATCGCGCTCGTCATCGCCGTGCCGCTCGGCGCTTGGGTGGGCACACCGGCGCGGCCGCGCTGGCTCGTCACCGGCGCCAACGCCATGCGCGCGGTGCCGAGCCTCGGGCTGCTCTTCGCCGTCTCGATGTTCGTCGGGCCGCTCATCCAGAGCGACCTCGCCTTCGTCATCCCGAGCATCATCGTGCTCGTGCTGCTCGCGATCCCGCCGCTGCTGTCGGGCATCTACGCCGGCATCGACAGCGTCGACCCTGCGGCGCGCGACGCCGCGCGCGGCATGGGCATGACCGGTGGCAGGTGCTCACGAAGGTCGAGCCGCCGTGCGCGCTGCCGCTCTTCCTCACCGGCCTGCGCAGCGCGACCCTCCAGGTCATCGCCACCGCGACGATCGCCGCGTCCGTCAGCCTCGGGGGTCTGGGCCGCTACCTCATCGACGGGCTGGCCTCGCGCGACTACGTCCAGATGGTCTGCGGGTCCGTCCTCGTCGCCGTGCTCGCGCTCGTCGCCGACGGCCTGCTGGCCCTGCTCGAGAGATATGCCGTCTCACCGGGAATCTCCGGCCGCGGACCCGTGTTGCCTCGTTCACGCCCTGGACGCCTCGATCTGCGCGTCCGACACCGCACCGGCCGTGGACCGCCGGGCGACCGCTCGGAGCCCGACCACCACCGGCTTGACCTGCTCCACTCGGCTTGACCTGCTCGAGGCGACCGCACAAAGGCAGTGCCCCATGGCTCACCGAACGGAGAGAATATGACAATGCTTCGCACGCGCTTCTCGCCGGGCCTTCCTCGCCGCTGTCGTGCTCCCGCTCGCCGCCTGTGGCGGCGGCGAAACCCGCTCGCCACCGAGCAGCCCGGGGCCACGAGCGGCGGCACCGGCTCGGCGACCTCGTGACCAGTCGGCTCGGCCGACTTCCCCGAGGCCGCGCTCCTCGGCGAGATCTACGCCCAGGCGCTCGAGGCCAAGGGCATGACGGTCAAGCGCCAGTTCAACATCGGCAGCCGCGAGACCTACCTCAAGGCCATCACCGGCGGCGAGGTCGACGTGCTGCCCGAGTACACCGGCTCGCTGCTCAACTTCTTCGACAAGACCGCGACGGCGACCAAGCCCGACGAGGTCTACGCCACGCTCAAGAAAGCTGCCGCAGGACTCACCGTCCTCGACAAGTCCGCGGCCGAGGACAAGAACTCCCTCGTCGTCACCAAGGAGACCGCCGACGCAGTGGTCGCTCAAGGCGATCCCCGACCTCGCCGCCCACCAGGCCGAGCTCACGATCGGCGCCCCGCCGGAGTTCAAGACCCGCCAGCAGGGCCTCGTCGGCCTGAAGTCGGTCTACAACATCGTGCCCAACGAGTTCCGCCCGCTGCAGAGCCAGGCGACGGTCGAGGCGCTGAAGAACGGCCAGGTCAAGGCCGCCAACATCTTCAGCACCGACCCGTCCATCGCGGCCAACGGCTTCGTCGTGCTCGAGGACCCGAAGAGCCTCTTCGGCTCCGACAACGTCGTGCCGCTCGTGCGCACCGAGAAGGCCGACAGCCGTCAAGGCGGCCCTCAACGCCGTCTCGGCCAAGCTCGACACGCCGGCCCTCGCCGACATGGTCAAGCAGGTCGTCGTCGACAAGAAGGACGCCAGCGAGGTCGCCAAGACTGGCTGACCTCGGCTGGACTGAACTGATCGTGACGCAGATCGATGACGTGTTCCTCCTGGAACCGAGCCCGGGGCAGGATCGGCAGGCCGTCGACGCCGAGGTGAAGCAGGCGTTCGAGCAGGGGGCCAGCCTGGTGATGTGGCGGTCGCCGGCCGGCGACTCGGATGCCCGGCGCAAGGCGTGGTCGCTCGGCTTCACGCTCGCCCCCGGCGTCCTTCGGACCAGAGCCGTGAGCGGCGCATGCGAGTGGATTGGCTGGCTCGGCCACGGGGACGCGCGCGAGCCGCGCTCCCGCTGGCTGGAGCCGGTCCTCCTCGAGCACGAGCGCCTTCGTCTCCGGCCCTGGCGGGAGAGCGATGCCCCCCGGCTCGTGGTCGGCCAGCGACGTGTCTTCCAGCAGATGCTGCCGCACTCGCCCCCACCGGCTCGGTGGAGAACGTGCCTGCCTACCTCGAGCGGGTGCGCCTCTGGAGGCGAACGGCGTCCGCGTCGCATGGTGTGTCGCGGACCGGGAGACCGACGTCGCTCTGGGCAACGTCGCCCTCTTCGAGTTCGACCCGATGAGCCAGACGGCACCGCAGCGTCGGGACCGGCACACCCCAGAGGTCCGCGGGCATGGTGTCATGGCAGTCCGCGGCGACGCGGTGTGCTCCTGTCGATGGGCAGCCGGGGACGGCGGGCTCGGACTGCGCAGGCTCTTCCTGCTCACCGCCCAGAGCAACGTCGCCCTAGCAGCGCCGAGCGGGCCGGATTCGTGCGCGTCGGCAGGATGCGAGCGAGAGCCGAGACGCCGATTCCGGGGGGGACGACAACGCCCTCTTTGACCGCCTCCGGGCGAGCGCCCGAGCGCGGACTGCACACTCGACTGAGGCGGGAGGTCCGCGACCCGAGCTGCCCTTCGCGACTAGGCTCGGGGGCATACGACTTCTGTTGTCCGCTCGAAGGAGAGTCATGTCGATCGCCCACCACGTCGTCGGGTCCGGCCCGCGCACCGTCTTCCTCACTCACGGTTGGTTCGGCTCCGCCGACGGCTGGGGCCCCTTCCCGGACTACCTCGACCGTGACGCCGTCACCTGGGTCTTCACCGACGTCCGTGGCTTTGGACAGCGCCGGCGGAGCAGGGCGACCAGTCGCTCGACGAGTCCGCCCGCGACATCCTCGCCGTCGCCGACGAGCTGGGCGCCGAGCGCTTCACCCTCGTCGGGCACTCCATGGCGGCGCTGTCATCCAGCGGGCGCTCGCCCTCGCACCCGACCGTGTCGAGGCTCTCGTCGGTGTGTCCCCGGTCGGCGCGATGCCCACGCCCTTCGACGATGCCGGCCGAGGCCTCTTCTGGGGCGCGGCCCAGAGCCGCGACAACCGCTTCGGCATCATCGACTTCACGACCGGCAACCGCAACACGCCCGCTTCGTCAACGCGATCGTCGACTGGTCGCTCGAGCACAGCGTCGACGCCTTCGCCCGCGTCCTCGACGCGTGGGCGGCGCCGACTTCGCCGACGAGGTGCGCGGCCGCGAGCTTCCGGTCCTCGTCGCGGTCGGCGAGCACGACCCGGCGCTGGGCGCCGCGACCGCAAGCAGACCTGGCTGCCGCTCTATCCCAACGCCCGGCTCGAGGTCCTCGCCAATGCCGGCCACTACCCGATGTTCGAGACGCCGGTGCATCTCGCGACTCTCGTGAACGACTTCGTCAGCCGACCTGCCGCGGGCTGACCGCGTGGCCGATCGAGGCGACCGCCTGCTGCACGACCCGTCGACCTACGTCGACGACGTGCCGTATGCCGTCCTCGCCGACCTGCGCCGCGAGCACGGCATCGTGAGGGTCGAGGAGCCCGAGCAGCCCGGCTGGCCCGAGGGGCCCGGCTACTGGCTCGTGCTGCGGCACGCCGACGTGACGCGGGTGCTGCGCGACCCCCGGCGTTCTCGTCCGGCGGGGCACGCAGATCCGCGACCCCGCCGCGCCGGGTGACCTCGCCTATGTCCGCCGGATGATGCTCAACATGGACCCGCCCGAGCACTCCCGGCTCCGTCGGATGCTCGCGAGGTCCTTCACCCCCAGGGCGTCGGACCCTCGAGCCCCAGATCGCCGGCCACGCGCGGCCGATCGTCGACCGCATGCTGGCGGGGCCACGCGAGGTCGACGCGCCAAGGACGTCGCCGCCGACCTGCCGCTGCTCACGCTCGCCGACGTGCTCGGGGTGCCGCCCCAGGACCGCGGCCTGCTCTACGACTGGTCCAACCGCGTCATCGGCTGGCAGGACCCCGACTACGCCGTCAGCGCGACCTTCGTCCCGGTGCGCGGCACCGACCTGGCCCGGCGGCGCTCGCCGTGCGACCGGCCCGGATCGTACGGCCGGATGCCCGACCCGCGCACCCGCGCCGACATGCCAGACCTCTACACGTATGCCGCCGGGCTCGGTGAGCGCAAGCGCGCGTTCCCGGCGACGACGTCATGTCGATCCTCATGGCGCAGCGTGATGACGGCCGGGGGCGACGGGCACGTGACCATCGAGGAGTTCGAGAACCTCTTCTGGCTCTTCGCCGTCGCGGGCAACGAGACCCTGCGTAACGGCATCCCCGGTGGCCTGATCGCGCTGCTCGAGCACCCCGAGTCCCAACGGGCGCTGCGCGCGGACCGCACCCCCCGCGGTCGACGAGCTGCTCCGCTGGTGGACGCCGGTCATGATGTTTCGGCGCACGGCCACGACCGACACCGAGCTCGCCGGGCAGCAGGTGCGGCCGGCGACAAGGTCGTCGTCTCGTTCGCATCGGCCAATCGCGACGAGCAGGTCTTCGCCGCCCCGACGAGTTCGACGTCGACCGCGACGCGGGGGCGCACCTGGCCTTCGGGCACGGTCCGCACTTCTGCCTGGGCGCACCTCGCGCGGGTGCAGATGCGGGCGCTGTTCACCGAGCTACTCGCGCGCACGTCGTGGATCGAGTCGGCGGGCAGTCCCGGCTCGACTTCGGGGACCGGACTTCCAGCGCGGGGTCAAGCGGCTGCCGATCCGCTGGACTGCCTGAGCCCCCTGCCGCCCACGTCGCTGCGGCGGGACCATTGGCCCGTGCGGGTCACGGGAGCACGTGGGCAGGCTGGCCCGGAGGGGGCGCTGTGCACGGGACCCTGAACGGCTTGAGCGCGGAAGAGGCTGCCGCCCGCCTGGCCGCCGACGGAGCGAACCTGCTGCCCCAGCCCCCGCGGCGGTCCCTGCTGCGACGACTGACGGGTGAGTTGGTCCACTTCTTCGCTCTCATGCTGTGGGTGGCCGGAGGGCTCGCGCTGCTCGCCGGCATGCCCCAGCTCGGAATTGCCATCTTCGCCGTTATCCTCATCAACGCGGCCTTCGCCCTTGCTCAGGAGGCACGCGCCGACCCTGCGGCCGCCAAGCTGCACTCGATGTTGCCGACGCGCGTGACCGTCCGCCGTGACGGGCGACGGCAGATCGTCGACGCGGCAGAGATCGTCGTCGACGATCTCCTGCTCTCGTGCTCGGTCACTCGAGCCCGCCGCCGGCCGGCTGGGCGGTGGCGCTGCTCCGCGCCCCTCTGGTACTCGCCGGTCGACTGGCTCTACAAGCGGGCGAGGGCCCGGCGCCAGCTGGGTTAGCGGCCGGTGGCCTGCTGGACCTCCGACGTCGAACGGGCACCATCGTCCGTCTCGGTCGGGGCCGAGGCCGGGGCGACCGGCTCGTTGCT
>CAWGXD010000009.1:0-124938 GCA_963826445.1 uncultured Actinomycetota bacterium | reverse complement strand
CCGCTTGTTCCGTAACCGCACAGTCGAGGCTACACGCTCCTGGTCATCGGTGCCCTGGTCGCAGCGTTCGGTGCATACATTTACCTTCGACGGCCGCCTGGATCTTGGCGGACCTGAGCGAGGTCTGGTACTGAGCAGCTGGATCGCGGGCGGAGCACTGCTCACCGCCGGCTTCGGCATGTTCGGAGCCAGTGTCGCGACCAGTCCGGGCACTGGACCACAGGCGCAGTGGTGAGCTTCGTGCTCGGCGCGTTGAGCCTGGCTGGAGCAGTTACCGCTGCGGTACTGCTGATCATCTGACCACCCGGAACAGGTGAAGGCAAAGCGAAGCCCCCAAGACTTGGGGCTTCGCGGTTCGCTCGGCCGGGCGTTGTCCGTTCAGCACCCTTCGCATGAGGAATCCCCGGCGCCAGCAGCCGGCCGCGGTGAGCCAATGTCTCTTCAACGAGTGAGGAACCACGATGCCCCTACCGCGCTGGCTGGCCCACATCAACAAGCGAGTATTCAACCCCATCGAGGTGCGCCGGGGCGCTCGCCCGGTTCTGATCCACACCGGCAGATCGTCGGGGAAGACCTACCGGACTCCCCTCGACACCCACCACCTGCCCGACGGCTACCTGTTCATCCCGTTGTACGGGCCGCGCACCGATTGGGTCAAGAACGTCTTGGCCGCGCAGGAGGCACGCCTCCTCATAGACGGGCACGAGATCGAGCTGAAGGCCCCGCGCCTGGTAAAGAAGAAAGACATCTGGCCCTTGGTGCCGACAACCTCCAAAGCCTATCCGGGCATCTCGAGCGAGTCCAAGCTGCTGCGCATGGACATCAGGCGGTGATTCCGGCTGACAGCCGCCAGTGTCTATTGGACGCTGTGGCGCTGCCCCACAGCGGGCGGTAGGCAGAAGCTTCCGGCCACGCCCTATCTGGGCGAAAGGACGCACCCTCCACTAGCCCTCACGGGAAGGGATCGGATAACCGTTCGAGGGAGTCAGCCGCGGTCCGTAGTGTCGGGGACATGACCGAGCCAACCGAAGCTGCCGACCTCACGTCTCTCGATGGCAATCCATTTGCGACAAGAGCACTCTGGCCTTCTCCCTGCCGCCGTTCGGCGAGATCCGCCCCGAGCACTACGGTCCGGCGTTCGACGCCGGGATGGAGCAACACCGGGCCGAGGTCGAGGCCGTCGCTGCCAGTGCCGAGCCGCCCACCTTCGAGAACACGCTGGTGGCCCTCGAACGCTCCGGCCACTGCTCTCACGGGCCAGCACGGCCTTCTTCGGCACGTCGAGCGCGCTGG
Organism: uncultured Actinomycetota bacterium; assembly: GCA_963826445.1. Classification (GTDB taxonomy): domain Bacteria; phylum Actinomycetota; class Actinomycetes; order Actinomycetales; family Dermatophilaceae; genus Intrasporangium. The sequence goes on along the minus strand of CAWGXD010000009.1, from coordinate 123,645 downwards.
CCACACCGGAGATCCAGGCGATCGAGGAGGAGTACGCCCCCAAGCTCGCTGCCCATAGCGACGCGATCCTGCCGGTCCGCTTCTACGAGCGGATCCGCGCGGTGCGCGACGACACTGCGCAGATGGGGGCTCTCGACCGGAGTCCCGGCACCTGGTCGAGCGATACCTCACCGAGTTCACGGTGGCCGGTGTGGGTAAACCATGCGGCCAAGGAGCGCCTCCGTGTCCTCAATGCGGCCCTCGCGACCCTGACCACGCGATTCAGCGTCAGCTGCTCGCCGACGCCAACGACCTCGCCGTGCTCGTCGACGACGTCGCCGGGCTCGATGGGCTCACCGCCGGCGAGATTTCGGCCGCGGGCGAGGCGGCCAGGGAGGCACCACCACCGGCTCGTACCTCATCAGTCTCGTCCTGCCGACCAACCACCCGCACTTGGCCTCCTTGACCAACCTCGCCCTGCGTCGCCGGCTCCACGACGCCCAGCGAGCCCGTGGCAGTCGCGGCAACGAACACGACACGAGTGGGCTCGTCCTCGGAGATCGTCCGGCTTCGCGCTGAGCGAGCCCGGCTCCTGGGCTATGCCACCCACGCCGCGGCCGCCCTGGCCGACTCGACCGCGGGCTCACCGGACCGGGTCCGTGAGCGACTCGCCCCGATGGCCCGCGCCGCAGCGGCCAACGCCCAGAAGAGGCGGGCAGCCCTGAGGAGAAGAACAGGACCGGCAACCGGATGGTGGAGCACGACGACCTGTTCTCCAACCGCGTGCGCATGCCAACGACGTCCCCGCGTCGGACGCGAGCGGCCATCCACCCCTCTGCTCGGCGGCCGAGCGAGGTCTGCGTCGCCCGTCTCTGTTCGCGGCCGAGCGGCTCTATGGCCTCACCTTCCTCCACGACCCGCCCGACCTCCCGGGCTATCACCCCAACATCCACTGCTCTCGAGGATCACGAGGACGCGCCCCAATCGACTATCTGTCAGCCTACGCGCGGGACGCGAAAAAGGAGGGGCTGGCTGGATGAGTCTCTGCGTCCACCCATCATCTCTCGACAAGCACGACACCGATGAGGTGACGGAGCACACCTCAACGTGCCCAGCCGCAGAGGACGGGCTCCGACGCTCTACACCTACGACGAGGTCGACGCATTCGCGACTCGGCCATGCCCTGCGCCACCTGCTCGCGCGCGTCACCTATCCCCCTCCGCCGGTACCCGCGTCTTCCCGCGACTTGTCGAGACCCCGGTCAGGTCGACGAGATAGTGGATGCTCAGCAAAGTGCTCGCCAACTATCACCATGCACCACGACGGGCGAGCCGATCGCCGCAGAATCTCGTGGACAGCCTCATCACCTAGGTCATGGGGCGAGGGGTTCGCCACGAGCAGGTCTGCGCGGCCGCACTACCTGCTCAACCAGCTGGCGCCGCGCTCTCCGACGTCGACCAGCGGCCTCGCAGTGACCGACGTGATCCTGAACGAGCCGCGCTCAAGAGCTCGCTGAAGTCCTCGTGGCACGATTACTGTGACGCGACCTGCGCACGCCTTGGCCTCACCCTTCTGATGCACAGTGCTGCCTCACCTCTACATAAAAGCACAGTGCTGAACAGCGGCACGGTAAGTGCGTCGCCGAACGGCGGACTCTCGCGAACGGTGACGCGTCGCCGCTACGTCATCAGGGATCAGTGGCTGCGACCCACTGTTCGGCGTCCTCGTCAAGTTCGAGCGGCCGCCGCACGTCACTGCCTCGCGCCGCGGCCTCCTCTGAGACCGGGAGCCCCGGCCGTATGCCGCTGGGCTCGGCTCCAGCGCCCAGCGCTCGGTCCCGTCGGCCTTACAGGTCGTCGATAACGGCATCCTTGCTGACCCAGCTAGCAGTCACGCCGTGAGCCCGACGAACACCGTCCCCCTAAGCCTCGGCTCATCCGGCCGCGCAAACCGCGGCCGCCAACCGCGCCGCCTCGCCGACCCCGCTGTTGAGCTGTTCTCCGATCTCGTCTTCGTCGTCACGATGGCGGCGCCGCGGCGCGTGGCACCAGGATGGCCGAGGCCGTGTTCGGACCTGGTACGGGTTTCCTCATCTTCGGCCGGATGCTGGTGGGCGTGGATGAAGCCGCGTGGTTCACGTCCACCCTACGGCTGGACGACGTCGTCTACCGCGTCTGTCCACGTTCGTCATCGTGGCAAGCCTCATGTCGCGCGGTTTGCGGGACACCTCGACGAGAGCACGGGCAGTCAGGCCCTGGTTGTGGCTTAGGATCTGCGGTAATGGTGAGCTGGCCATGAGTGAGCGCGTTTCTGGCTCCAGCAGCAGGCGCGGACGAAGCGGGGCGGCCCACAGCTCTCGCTATAAGAGATGCGGTTATCGCCGCCGTCCAGCTGTTCTGGATCTGGCGACTGGTGGTGGCGCCGAACGAGGTTGGCTTCCCGGACGTTCGCGATCGGCATCGTCCTTGAGCTGCGTTCCGTCGTCGCGCGCGCAGAACGCGGACGTCGGACGCCCCACCACCCCACGCCCGCGTCACCGCCAGCGGTATGCGCTCTTCGCGATCATGACGTGCTCCGTTGGCCGTAATCCTGGCCTGGGTCCAAGCGGTCCAGGCGCGCTCGAGTCCGGTGACACGGCGAGTCCTCGGCGTCATCCTCGGCGGCCTGCTCGTCGTCTGCTCGCGCTTATGGTGGATCTACTTCGAGCGCGACCACCTCGAACTGTTCGAGGACGCTCCGGGCGCGACCTTTGCCTGGCCGGCTACAAACATCGCCGTATTCGCGGTGTGGCGCGGCGACGGTAGCTCGCTGTCGGCGGCGTCGGTCAACCTGGCAACGCCTGAGGCGCCGCGTCCCTCATCATCAGTGTGGCCCTGAGGGTGCGATCGCCGTCTCACGACCCTGGGTGTGTTCGCCGCGGTGGCCGACGGCCGTCCGGCTGAGGCCCTGAGCACACTGTGACAGCCTGCGGTCAGGTCGTCGTCGCCGCGCTCCTCGGCCTGGATAAGAGCGTCACTGCTGGTGGGCTCGTCCTTCGCCGCTGCGGTGGCGCACGGCGCCAGTGTGGTCAAGACCGGCGCCCATGACCGATCCTGCTTTACACGCGAGTAGTGGCGGTGTCGGCTGAAACAGGAGGTCGGCGGTCCCGGTTTGCCGAGGTGGGCGGGCCGGGTTGGAGCAGGCCGATGTCGACGTCGTCGTCGAGCCGCCGACGAGGGCCGAGTGGGGTGGGGGTGCGGACGCGGACCTTGGCCAGGTCCTCGCGCAGTTTCTCCAACATCGTCATCGATGACCCCCGAAGCTCTCCATGACACATTCAGACTGCCGGCAGGGCTTCGGTGACCTGGTTGGCGCCAGCTCGTTCTCAGGTGCTGAAGGTCATCGCGCAGCGGGTTGTCCCGCGGCACGACGGGCAACAGGTTCACGTTTGCCGGCGGCGTTGTAGCCAGCCCAGCGCCTGGAGTTCCCGCCTCGGTGAATCCAGCCGCCTGGGTTGCGGAAGATCTTCGCGTGGCCAGGACTTGGCCCGATGATGCCGAGCGGGTGGATGCAGAGTCCGGTGGGCAACGGGTCAGGAATCACCAGCGCCCACCTTGGCCATGCCGTCGAACCCTAGGAGGTCGAAGTGCTCGGCGTCGGAGCAGGTGCTCCTCCGCGAGCAGTTTCCTGGAAGCCGGTCGGGTGTCTATCGATCTATCTGAGTAATGCAAGCCCGGCCGCTCACTGGTTGTGCCTGCACCTCAGCGGAGTAGCTCCCCTTTCTCGTCGACGACGATGAACGCGGGGGGAGTAGCCCACCTGGGTCCGCAAACCGCCTCCGTGTCAGCTCCTCGTACTGACACCCCTCGACCTTATTTAATGCAGTCCTGACCCCGAGGTCGACTCCTTAGGTGAGCAGCGCAGGCATGGGTCACCTCCTGTTTCCGGTTCTCCCCTCGCGGCTGACTGACCTCGACCCAGCGAGCCTAACTGCTGAACCATCAGTCATCCAGCCACCGTCGGGTCCGGCCCGGAGCGAGCCCGATGCGGCCGAGAGTCTTCGCCCGCCCAGCGTCGTCGACGGAGTGGTCACTTGAGTGCTCAGGGCGTGTCCGCCGCGTCGAGCCGCCCGCTCCTTGATCTTCGCGTGGGCGATGTCCCGGCAACAACGGTCACGAGTCAGGACAGCCACGTTGTTTGACCGGGTGCTTGGGACAGCCTCACCCCGAGGGGTGCTGATTATCCATGGGGCTAATTAGCAGCAGCCTTGACGACGACGTTCCTCTGCTGATCGACGAGACGCAGACCACATTCTCCTCGGCATGTTAGCCCAGTCCCTCCAGCCCCTCCGTGCGTCTGGTCTTCGGGCAGGAACCGCGCCGGGTCAGTCGCTGCTGGGTGGAACGGCCTCAGAAGTGATCTCCAGCGCCTGGTGGGGGTCGGCGGAGCGCGCGCGGCGCCGCGATGGCCACGACGCGCCATCGCGCACCGCCTCGACGCGCACGTCGTGGCAGGAAGATCTACTTTGCCCCCGGACTTCACCGATGCCGAGGACTGCGGGTCAGCTGAGGACCCTCCTCAAGCTGGACATGCCTGAAACCATGAGCCGTCAGTGAAAGGCGCCCCGTTTCGGCAGTGTGTCAAGGATCTTCACTTGTGACCACGTACTTCTAATTGTAGAGAGCAAACTCAGCGGGCTCCGTACAGCCGATGACGATGGCGAGGTGAAATCGCCGCGAGCAGGGCGGCGTCCGACGAGCGGACTTCTCGTAGAGGAAGCGCATCATCATCCGCCTCCTCGTAAGGAGGTCGCCTTGGTCTCCTGGTGGGGTGTGTGGCTTGTCGCCGCCGCCCCTGGCCATGAACAGGAATTCTTCATCGTCTCGTCTGACCAGGCGCGGTGTCGGCGTTCAGCTCGACCTGCGGCAGGTTGACCCGGTGTTCCGCTCATCCTGCACGTCGGTCACGGAGCCGTGTGATCGCGCAGATTGGAGTGGCGTGTTCAGCGTCGTCGACCCATGATCGCCTCCTCGTCGACACCGGGTATCGACCGCTGCTGACCACACTTGCCATCGCGATCACCGTGCCCGTGTCCTGGCACGTCGGCGGCGCGCAGCCGGCCACGATGTTGGCGTTCTTCGACGAGGTCGAGGGCGACGAACTGCTGCAGTTGTTGTCGCCTTCCGGTCCTGAGGATGTTCGCGAGCTGCTGAAGATCACCAGGTAGCAGGGTCGTCGGCGATGTAGTGCATCGCCGTCCTCCGTGAGCAGCCGCAAGGCCTCCATGGACGCGAAAGAAACATCATCCCTGCAGGGGCCATCAGACGGTCCGCACCCCCTCCAGTGGTGAGTGGCCAGGCGTAGCATCTGCGTCGCTGCAGATCGGCAGCAGGTCCTCGGTCGGCGAACTCGGCCACGGAGGTCTCCCTCGGTCTTGGCGGGCTGGGAGGAGCATTGCCGTCTGCCGCTGAGCTCGACGACATGGATGCGCCTGCGGCCTCAGTTGGCTGGGAGGGCGCGCCCCATGGCCGGGTTCGTCAACCCCATCTCGGGCCCACTTCACTCAGCCGGAGGTGATGTCCTCGGACCATGTACCCGCTGGAGGGCCACGAAAACGATCGATGCGATAATGATGAAATGGACGCGCCGGCGGTCGGCCGCTCCTGACCCTGGCCCTGGTGCCCGCCGCCGCTGCTGGGCTCCGACGATGACCGTCGCATTGTCGGTGGAACAGCTCGGCGACCAGCCATCATCCATCACCCAAGGAGTGATGGATGGAACATGCAGACGCCGCGATGGCCGGGATCGACATCGGGGCCGCCGCCGCCGGGAACGATTTTCTGGAAGTCGGACTGCCGTCCCGATCGCCGACTCTGGGCACCGGCTGCTCGCGGGAAGCGTGGTGGTCATGTGCGTGCGGAGGACATCGATTACAGCGGCATGCCGAAGCCGTGCAGCAGCACGACCGCGATGTACTGGCCGGAGATGCCCGAGGCCGCGCAGAACCGAGCAGGTTGACGGTCACGGGCTGGACGCGACATCGGATGCGCACCACCATGACCGCGATGATCGACCAAGAGGAACTCCTGAACCGGAGACTCCCGTGAAGGTGAACGCGTAGGCGGCGGACAGCGACATTGATGGGATGATGGTCTGGCCGGCACCGCGACGGCGATGCTGTTGACGACCCCGGCGCCGAAGTTGTTCCCCTTCCCGGTTCGCCGCGGTAGTTGCTCGTCGTCCACTCGGACGAGAAAGGGGTTGAACGGAGCCATCCACCACCGGACGAGGCGGCGTAGTCCGGCAGACGGCTGCGAAACGAGCGTGACCAGCAGGCCGATGGTGCAATGAGCCAGCAGACAGCGCCCGGCTCCATGACGACGATTAAAACGGGCTGAGCGGCCGTCCGTCCTTGAGTAGACCTGTGCATTCGTTCGTGTCCTCGTTGCGGAAGTGCCGGATTGGAACCAGATGAGCGGGATCACCGCCAAGCAGCAGACGACGACGATGGCCAAGGCCTGTGCCACCTCACTGCACACCAAACCAGCTCTGAAGAAGAGGTTCGCGATGACGTTGGTGTTGTATCGCATGGTCATGACGTAGACAATGTGGAAGAGGCTCGACCGTGATGAACACCGTGACGAAGACCGTGATGATGGTGCCCATGATCTCCAGATGGCGACCGCCAGAAGATATACCAGCTCGGAGGCGCCGTGATGCGGCAGCCTGGCGTGTCCTGCGGCACGCCCTTGATGGCCCGTCTCACAGCAGTCGCGAACCAGCCTGAAGACAATGAGAATGACCATGAGCAGGATCAGGCATTTGGTTTGGCCGTATTGGATCTGCAGCCAGGCCTGGGGCTGGCCACCATTCCCACCCAGATGACCTTGAGCCAGGCCGGTCTGCCTGGCCTGCCCGGGGTTGTTGTACACATCAACAGCAGCCAGATGGCCAGCCTGGGCCAAGATCACCATGAGCAGCAAGAAGATCAGGCTCCTGGCAAACTTGTGCTCTCCGTTGAAACCCTTTTCTAGACAGCACCACAACAATTTAGCAGAAGGCAACAACAGCCCCTGCCAGAATGATCAAGCAGTATCTATAATAATCAGTTTGCAGAACTGGCCTGTGGCTGAAGAATGTGGTTACCAGGTCATTCTCCAGCCAGACATAGGCCGTGCTGTCAGAGTTGGCGAACAGTGGATCTGACTGGGACCGTTGGGTAGATCAGCATCAGGCAAGTCGGGAGCCAGGAATGCGAAGGCGTAGGGATGTCACTCCCTGCGTGAGCCGCTCCACAACTCCTAGACAACATGTTCAAGGAAGCAGAAGAGCAGGGCCGCCCCCGCGGTTGGCCGGCCACGATCGCGGCGGGCTATGACGATCTGTGCCGAACCGCTCCGGTGGTCACGCCAAGGCGAGGAACCCGCTCGCCGCCGACCACCACGGCCCGTGCCGGACGAAGCCACGATGATGATCTTGCCCGCGGTCGCCGGAGCGCAGTACGCGTCGTCGGGTTGAGCGCGTTGCGGAGGGGCGTGACGGTCTGCGTAGTCATAGACTAACCGCTCGCCTGGGTGTCGCCGTTCTTCCTCGAGCTGACCAGTTCCCCGCTCGCGGTCGGCTTCGACCAGACCGACCACCTGGGCATGAGGTCGGACCCGTGAAGCGGAAGCGCCTGCCTTCGAGACGATGTCGGCGACCTGCTTCATCGTATCGTCGGGGTGGGATCGGCTGAACGTCTTGTGCAGGCGACGGCCGAGCCGCCGGCCTTCACCCACTTCCTTGCCGAAGTCGGCCGAGGCGAGGAACTTCATGACCGCCTGGCGTCAGCGTCATTCCATGAACGACCCCGCCGTGCTACCGCACCGATTAAGTCACCGGTCCGGTGTGGGAGCCCGTACTGAAGCTTTCTGGGGGACGCGAAGACGCCACCTCCTCGGCCAGGTTGGCCTCGATATTCTCGCAGCGGCGGCGAGAGTACCCTGACGCTCAAGGGAGCCCTTGAGCAGCTTGCGAAGGCCGGGGCATTCATGACCGACGAAGTGCTCGGCGCTTCCCTTGGCCGCCCAGCACGTGGCCGCCAGCCCTTCGCGATGCTGGCGAACTCGTCGAACGCCTCCGGCGACATCCGCGCCGGGCGTTGAACGGATGCTGCTGCTCACGTCCACTGGTCGTGACCTTCAGGGTCCGAACATGCCCAGCACGTACTCTACGATGCAGGTCAGTGCCGACCCAACCGGTCCTCGGCAGCTCCAGCCGATCACCGGCGCCGTCCCACTGGCCTTGATCTTGTCGGCGACGCCCTCCAGCTGGTCATCGTCGCCGGAGCCGGTCGAGCCGCCCGCGGTGTAGGCCTTATTCGGTACCAGACGAGGCTCCTTGCCGGCCAGCTTCATGGGCTGAGTTCCTGCTGTATTTCGCCGAGTCGAGCAGGCCCGGAGCGAGCGAGTTCGGGGCGCGCGCTCGGCGTAGAGGATCGATCCAGCGCCTGGACCTTGTTGTCGGCCGCGAACTCCATCAGGCCGCCCAGTGGCAGAGACGATCTCCAGCACGTCGCCAGAGTTGACCTTCTGCTTGATGGTGGTGGGCGAAGTCTCAGGTGAGGGCGACCTGGGTGTCGATCCGCTGCGACTTCTGAGCACGGCGAGCGCTGCGAAGTTGTCCTCGTCGCCACCGAGGTCTCCCAGCGTGTGGGTGACGTTCTCTGGTGCTGCCCGCGCTACTGCACCGCCGTCGACGAAGCTACGGGTTCCACCTTCACGCCCGCCCCACCCTATCATTAGACGACGACATACGCAGTTAAGGATCATCCCAACGACCGTCCCACCCCGCCGCCTAACTCATCAGATACCGCTCCGTCTCCACTCACCTCCGAGTTGTGCACTTGGACCGCTTTGTCCCCGTGGCGTGAGTCACTCACCCCACATTCCTCATTCCTACGGCGACGGGGCCCCAGCCAGGAACGAGTACGGCGTTGAGCAAAACGTTGTGGGAAGAGATAAGCCTAAGGTCACCACAGAGCGTGAGCGAGCTCAGCGGCATACAGCCAAGGGTAGAGTGGAGGGATCGCCCAGCCTTGGCTCAACCAGAGCATAAGACTCGCAAACGCCGTCCTTGCAGTCGAGCGGCGGCGCGGCGCCGGTCTCGTGCATGTCAGCCAGGCTCGGCACCCGTAGAACTCCGGAGAGGAGCCCCGCGAGATCTTCCGCAATGACTTCATGACGTCCAGGCCGTATGCAGATCGTGGCGACGATGGCGATCGGCGGCTTGCGGGGTCGGTGGCCTACCCGACGAGATATTGGCAGTGAGCTGGTCCAGGGACAGGCCACCACCCGGTCCTCGACCTGCCGTCCGTCGAACCAGTCCGACGGCGTTAACACGCTCCGGGTCATAGTTGGCCTTGACCTCCTGGTACGCCGCCCAGAATCGTGTCGTAACCGTCCACGCCTCGACCTCCTTGCTCGACCGAGCAGCGTCGCCGTCCAACCACGGTGCTGCTGGTAGGAGGTAGATGGCACGATCTTCTTGCTGTAGTCCTCGCCGTTCGGCCCCTTGTCGTCGAAGAACCAGGAGGCCGAGCTTCGGGTGGATCTGCCGGGCAGGGCGTTGAGCGCGATCACGAGCCGCACTCCTGGTGATCTTCTCACACAGGTCGTGTAGCCACCTCGTTCCATCGAGCCGGAGACGTCGAAGACGGAAAGCAGCTGGAAGTCGGTAGTCACCGGACTCCCGAGACGTCGGTGGCCGCGGCCACGCGGCGGCGCTCGGGGACGCGCTCGGCCTTGTGATCTCGCCGATGCTGCCCTCGGCATCGGCCGGGTCACCGGAACCGCGGTGGAGGCGCGGCCGAAGGTGGCCATGATCTTGCACTCCTCGGCGGTCACTCGCTGCGGATTTCGCGCGGGACTCGGACTCCCCTCCTCTCACCGGGTCCTCGGACATCCCCACTGTCGGACGGACGGTCCCCTGGGACGGGGACGGCGGAGCCCGCCTCATCTGGTCTCGGTTGAACCGGTTGTGCTCGGCCGCGAGCTTGACATAGGAAAAGCTGGGGTATGGCCACCCTGCTGCAGCTGATCACCATCACCATGTCGAAGAGCTGGTCATCCGAGGCTGCCATATGCTGGGCCAGCTTGGGGATGATGACCCGGCCCTGCTCCTTGCAGGCGGCAATGTCGTCGAGAGCGTCAGCATGCCTGCCGTCGTCGTCCTGGGTGGCGGGTGAGGCCGTCGGCGTCACGAGGCCACGAGCTGAGAGCCGCCTGGCCGTCGAGCTGGTCGGCCTCGGCCCAGGTCGTCTCGGCGATGACGAGGGCGCTGTTGGCGACCGGCGGACGCCTGCTCGGCGTCGACTCGCTGGCGACCTGGCTGACCGCTCGACCCAGAGCGGGGGGTCGGGGATCCAGCGTGGGGCAGGTCCCCGGCTGCTCCTTGCAGACCGAGCATGGCCTCAACCGCTTTGCGGCGAACACCTCATCCGTCACGCAGGGCGGATGGGGCTGCTCCTGGTAAGTCTTGGCCAGCTCATGCGCCGCGCGCTGTGGGGGCGGCGCGAAGAGTCACCGGAGTCAGCGTGCTCGCGTGCCTTCTCGAGGGGCTGGCGACGCAGGCAGGTCGAGGCCTGCGAGGTGCGCGACCGATCCATGTGGCACCTCCCACGACAGCAGCGACCAAGCCACGATGCGCGGCTATCACGCACTCGGTCGACGACGGGCCGCAGCGATCGGGCCTGGGCGCTCGGTACCTATCCCCTTGCTCTCGCTGGAGCTCTGGTCATACGACTTGAGCGGGCGCTGTGGAGGTGAGTCGTAGAGGATGCCTCATCAGTCGCCGGGAGCCGGCATCACGACGTGAATCACCGCGACGCTGGCGCAGATCGCAGTCGAGTATAGCTGTCGCCGGTCGCCGTCCTTGTAGAATAACACGTCAGCCGCTGACGAGGTGGGCGCCGTCGGGGCATGGGCGCCGGCTTGGCCGACCGTGATCCGACTGGTCGCGATCGCCCGTTGGATGGCGAGCGGCGCGGCGAGGTGAGGCAGGCACGCCTAGCAGGTCGCGGGCAGCCAGCCAGCGAGGCCGTCGTCGAGCGGACCGCGAAATCAGCCGGCCATGAAACTGCGCCCCGGCCGGTGCGAACAAGCCGTGACCGCGGGGGAGCGGGCGCGACGTGCCTGTTCGCGGGTCCGGGTCAGCCTGGCCACAGCTCTGATGCGCAGGCGACTCGACCGGATAAGGCTGGGCCCACGTCCCTGCCCATCCACGACCAGTTCGAGTGCCAGCGCTTCCCCGGGGCGCAGCAGCGCGAGGTCCTCGTCCGACACCTTGACGACATCCGCCCAAGCGCGACGCACTCCTCTCGAATAACCCAGCGCCTCGACCAGGATAACCCATAACAGCCCCCAAAAGGTTCTCAGAAGAAACCCAGTGCAAGATGATGGCCCTCCAACGTGCCGTGCCACGTGTCGCGCACCGCGCCGCCACCCGGCTCAAAGACACCGCCGCGATGCTGTGCCGTCTGCACATGGCGGTATCCCCCACCGGAGACGGGAGCGCCGCAGACTGCACTCCAGCTCGAAGCCGATAGTGTCGTGGCGGCGCCGGATTGCCGTCCGATGGTGGCGTGCGCGACGGACGTGAAGGAGTCCTGCTCCTCAACCCCGTGTCAGCTCCACCCCCGCTCCTGGCAATGATCCGCGATCCGGTGCCGATGGTGAGTGCGGTTCCGCGACCCACGCGGGGTTCGCGAGGAGGAAACGGGGCCGAGGGCGGGGGAAGCCGGAGAAGGCGACGTTCGCGGGGCTGCCGCCACGTGCCTGACCGTCACGTCTGCGCTGTTGCCTTTCGCCATCCTCCGGCTCCCGGCGTCGGTCACGGCGTCGACGAGGGCCTCGCCGATGACGAGGGTGCGGACCGGGTGCGGTGCTCACCGGGCGCCTCCTCAGGGCTCGATCATGTCGGTGCTGCCGAACCAGCCCGGTCGGTCGAAGCGGTGCTCGCTGTCGATGGTGCGGATGGTGCCGCTGCGCGAGCGCATGACGAGCGAGTTGGTGCGGGCCGACTTCGCGCCGTAGCGCACACCGCGGAGCAGCTCGCCGTCGGTGATGCCCGTCGCGACGAAGAAGCAGTCGCCGACGACGAGGTCGTCGGTCGAGAGCACGCGGTCGAGGTCGTGGCCGGCGTCGATGGCCTTCTGCCGCTCCTCGTCGTCCTTGGGCCACAGCTGGCCCTGGATGACGCCGCCTGTGCACTTGATGGCGCACGCGGCGATGATGCCCTCGGGGGTGCCGCCGATGCCGAGGAGCAGGTCGACGCCGGTGTTGGGACGGGCGGCCATGACGGCACCGGCGACGTCGCCGTCGACGATGTAGCGGATGCGGGCGCCCGTGTCGCGGATCTGCTCGGCGAGGCCCTCGTGACGCGGCCGGTCGAGCATGACGACCGTGACGTCGGCGGAGTCTCCCTCTTGGCCTTGGCGATGCGCCGGATGTTCTCGGCGACGGGGAGGCGGATGTCGACGACGTCGGCCGCATCGGGGCCGGTGGCGAGCTTGTCCATGTAGAAGACGGCGGACGGGTCGTACATCGCGCCGCGGTTGGCGACGGCCATGACGGCGACGGCGTTGTTCATGCCCTTGGCCGTCAGGGTCGTGCCGTCGATCGGGTCGACCGCGACGTCGACCTCGGGGCCGGTGCCGTCACCGACGTGCTCGCCGTTGTAGAGCATCGGGGCGTTGTCCTTCTCGCCCTCGCCGATGACGACGACGCCGTTCATGCTGACCGTGGAGATCATGGCCCGCATCGCCTCGACCGCGGCGCCGTCGGCCTTGTTCTTCTCGCCGCGGCCCACCCAACGGCCTCCGGCCATCGCGGCCGCCTCGGTCGACCCGCACCAGCTCGAGAGCGAGGTTGCGGTCGGGCTGGCTGTGCTTCATCGAGTCCTCCGTCGGCTCCGTGCACTGTCGCGAGTCGGGCGACAGCCTAGCGGGGCGGCGGGCGGCGGTTTGGACGCGCGTCCCGCGGCCGGGGACGATGGGGCCATGACCGTCACCGGGCAGCTCCGCGCCCCCGCCCGCAGCCCCTGCGTCGCGAGCCGCTACTCGATGGGCTCGATGCCCAACATGCTGCGCTCGCTCCTCGTCATCGGCTTCTTCCTGCTCGTGCTCGTCGCGATCGTGCCGCGCATGAGCGAGGTCGAGCGCCCCGCCGTCGACGCCGCGGGCAAGGCCTCGACCGTCGCCGCCCAGACCGGCTGGCCGATCGAGCTGCCGACGGGTCTCGGCTCGGGCTGGGTGCCGACGACGGCCACCTACGCGCCCGGCACCGACAAGGTGCCCACCTTCACGACCGTCTGGAAGACGCCGGCCGGCGGCGACCTCGCCTTCAAGCAGGCCGCGGCGCCGACCGACGGCTGGGTCTCGACGCTCGGTCACCGACGACCCGCGCGGCCGGCACCGTCACCGTCGGCGGGCGCACCTTCGAGCGGTATGCCGGTGGGCGCACGTCGCAGGTCGGCTACGTCGTGCGCGCGTCCGCCTCCGACGCGGCCTCACCCTCGTCGCGACGAGGAACGGCGCGAGGACGAGCTCAAGGCCTTCGTCGCCGCCCTCGCAGAGGTCACACCGGCCTCCTGACCGCCGAGCGGCGCCGGTGGGCAGGGCGGGCAGCGGCGCGACGGCGACCTAGCCTCGCCTCGGCCGTTCGCGGGGTCGGTCTGCTTCGTGTCGGAGCGCGCTCGATCTCGGCCTGGGCGCCGTCGAGCCAGCGCTGGCAGTGCGCGGCCAGGGCCTCGCCGCGACGCCACAGCTGCATCGAGTCCTCGAGGGCGCCTGCCCGCCTCGAGCTTGGCGACGATGGCGATGAGCTCCTCGCGGGCATCCTCGTAGCGCATGTCCGGCGATGTCGGGGAACGCCGCCGTCGGTGTCGTCAGTCGTGCCGGCAGCCATGCCGGACACCCTATCGACGCCGGCTTCGGCTGCGTCGGGTGCGTGGCTTGCGAGCGCGCCTGGGCGGCTGCCGACGGCGCATCCGCGGTGCCGTCGCTCACCGGCCGCACGCCGAAGTCGCCCCGGGCCACCCGCACCCGCAGCAGCTCACCGACGCCGACGTCGTCCTGGTCCATGACGATGCGTCCGTCACGGTGCTGCACGACGGCATAGCCCCGCTCGAGGGTCGACTGCGGCGAGAGGGCGACGACCTGACGCCGCAGGTGCTCGGCCTGGTCGGCGGCCCGGTGCAGCCGGGCCTCGATGCGCATCGCGGCCGCGCGCTCGCGCAGGCGCGGCGACCTCGTCGCGTCGCACCCGGACGAGGGCGACCGGGTCGGCCATGACGGGACGGCTGACGCAGGGAGCGCAGACCCGCCGCTCGGACTCGACCCGTCGCACGATCGCGCGTGCGCACCCGGTCACGGCCGCCGTCGACCAGGGCGCGCTCGCGGGCTGCGTCGGGGACGACCTTCTTGCCGGCATCGGTCGGCGTCGACGCCCTCCAGTCGGCGACGAAGTCGAGCAGGGGCTGGTCGACGTCGTGGCCGATGGCGCTGATGACCGGGGTGCGTGCAGCGGCGACGGCGCGGATCATCGCCTCGTTGGAGAAGGGCAGCAGCTCCTCGAGCGCCCCGCCGCCGCGGGCGATGACGATGACGTCGACCCCGGGCTGCGCATCGAGCTCGGCGCAGGGCCGCGACGACCTCGGTGACGGCCGTGCTGCCCTGTACCGCGACCTCGCGGATCTCGAAGCGGACCGCGGGCCACCGGCGCCGGGCGTTCTCGACGACGTCCTTCTCGGCGGCGGAGTTGCGCCCGGTGATGAGTCCGACTCGGTGCGGCAGGAACGGGATCGGCCGCTTGCGCCCGGCGTCGAAGACCCCCTCGGCCGCGAGCGTGCGCTTGAGGATCTCGACGCGGGCCAGCAGGTCGCCGATGCCGACCGGGCGGATCTGCCGCGCCTCGAGCTGGAGGGTGCCGCGCTTGGTCCAGAAGGTCGGCTTGGCCTGGAGCACCACCCGGGCGCCCTGCGCGAGCGGGATCGGCATGGCGTTGACGGCGTTCATCGGGACCGAGACCGACAGGCGACATGTCGACGTCCGGGTCGCGCAGGGTGAGGAACGCCGTGCCGCCGCGGGGCGTTGAACTGCACGACCTGTCCCTCGACCCACAGCTGGCTCATCCGGTCGACGTAGTCGGCGATCTTGAGGCTGAGCACGCGCACCGGCCAGGGCTGCTCGGCCGTCGTGTCGGCCGCCTTCTCGGGCAGCGGGCTCGTCATGCTCACGAGCGTCACCCTACGGTGCGCCGCGCCCACCACGCGCGAGGTCATGGGCGGTGCGCGCCGCCAGCCCAGCGGCATACGACGGACGGTTCGCGGCGACGCCACCACCAGCCCGACCTGAGGCCATGGAGCGAGCCAGCCGACCAGACGTCCGACAAGAAGGTCCTCCTCGCAGCCCCCCGCGGCTACTGCGCCGGCGTCGACCGGGCCGTCGTGACGGTCGAGAAGGCCCTCGAGCTCTACGGGCCGCCGGTCTACGTGCGCAAGCAGATCGTGCACAACAAGCACGTCGTCAGCACGCTCGAGAAGCGCGGCGCGATCTTCGTCGACGAGACCGACGAGGTGCCCGAGGGCGCCACCGTCATCTTCTCGGCGCACGGCGTCGCTCCGGTCGTCCACGACGAGGCGCAGGCGCGCGCAGCCTCAAGACGATCGACGCGACGTGCCCCCTCGTGACCAAGGTGCACCGCGAGGCCGTCCGCTTCGCCGACGACGACTTCGACATCCTGCTCATCGGCCACGAGGGCCACGAGGAGGTCGTAGGCACCGTCCGGCGAGGCGCCCGAGCACATCACGCTCGTCGACGGGCCCGACGACGTCGACAACGTCACGGTCCGCGACCCCGACAAGGTCGTCTGGCTCTCGCAGACCACGCTGTCGGTCGACGAGACGATGGAGACGGTCGCCCGGCTCAAGGAGAAGTTCCCCGCGCTGCAGAGCCCGCCCGTCCGACGACATCTGCTACGCCACGCAGAACCGCCAGCTGGCCGTCAAGCAGATGGCGAAGGACACCGACCTCATGATCGTCGTCGGGTCGCGCAACTCGTCGAACTCCGTGCGCCTCGTCGAGGTCGCGCTCGAGCACGGCGCCCGTGACGGCCACCTCGTCGACTTCGCCGACGAGATCGACGAGGCCTGGCTCGAGGGCGTCTCCACCGTCGGCGTGACGTCGGGCGCGAGCGTGCCCGAGGTGCTCGTCCGCGACGTGCTGGCGTGGCTCGCCGAGCGCGGCTACGGCGAGGTCGAGGCCGTCATCGCGGCGGAGGAGTCGCTGCTCTTCTCGCTGCCCAACGAGCTGCGCCGCGACCTCAAGGCCCGCAAGGGCGAGGACGCAGGCACGGTGCGCCACGACGCCGCGTTCGAGGACGCCGGCTCGCTGCACTGACGATCCCCGGCCCCGGGCGGCCAGGCGACCACCGCGCCGTTCGGTCAGTCGCCGAGTGCCGTCCACAGGGCGGCGTCCAGGTCGCCCGGCTCCGGTGCGGGCAGGTAGCGGCCGCCGGTCAGCTTCGCGATCGAGGTCATCGCCTTGGCATCCGGCTCCGTGCCGAAGCCGATGATGTCGACCCGGACCGGACGGGCCGGATCCTTGAGCTCGTTGATCCGGTCGGTGAGGATCTGTAGCGAGGCGCCGTAGTCGTCCTCGTTGGGCCCAGCCGTCACGACGACGACGGAGTTGTCGTTGCCCTTCACGAACGTCGAGCGGGCCTGCTCGTAGGCGGCGGCGATGGTGTCGTAGAGACCGCGGCCACCGCCCACCGTCCGGTCGAGGTCGGCGATGCTCTCGCGGACGGCGAGGAAATGCTTGCCGTCACCGAGCGCCCCCGCACCTCGGAGAGGTCGGAAATCGTCACCCTTGGTGCCGATGTGGAGCGAGTAGGCCCAGAGGGCAAGCGTGTTGGATGGCTGGATGCCGGCGATGGTGCGCAGGACCGCCGCCTGCAGGACATCGAGCCGGGTGCCCTCCGGAGTGCGCCGAAGCATGGCGCCGGACACGTCGAGGGCGAGCAGGGCCTGAGCCTTCGGTGCCACGCTGGTCCATGCGGCCCTGACGTCCGCGAGCACGGCTGCCTCGGGGGCCGGCTTCTGGGTGACCATGCCGTAGAGCGGCGTCGGCACCCGGGGTTCCGGCCCGTCCGGTGTCGTGAATCCCGCCTCTGAGAGGGCGTCCTTGGCTTCCTCGGTCGCAAGATAGGCGGCGAAGTCCGCGATGAGCTTGGCGACCTCTGGCTTCTCGTTGACCGTGACGAGGCTGTACTGCAGGAAGGCAGCTCCATCGGCCGGCGCCAGTGCAGCGAGGTCCTGGTGGGAGTCCGACTCGTTGAAGGCGACCAGCTGCGCGGCAGGGACGACGACTCCGAGGGGTGTGTTCGACTGGGCGACCGCTTCGAGGTCGGGCACCGGCGTCGAGGCGTTGGCCCGGACGACCTCGGTCACCCGTGCCGGTGGGAGGCCCGGGACGGCGGCGCCCAGGGCCGCGGCACCGAGGGCGGATCGGTTCGGGTCCGGGACGCGGATCGGCGTGCCCCCGGTCATGATGGTCGACCACGTTGCCTGATTGCGCAGCTCGTCAGCCGCCTCGGGGGGGAGCGCCACGACGATGCCACTGGAGGCGAACGGGGCGTCTACCGTGAACTCACGGGCGGCGAGTGACTGTGCATGCTGGATCCACTCCGCGGAGTCAGCGACCCAGGCAGCCGGCTCGGCCGACGTGCCCACGGTGCGGGCAGCGGCGAAGGCCTCCGCAGCCTGGATCGTGAAGGCAGCACACGGTCCGTCCTCGTGCGTGCTGAGTGTCTTGGCGAGCGAGGCGACGATCGGGGCCACGGCTGGAGCAGCCGCGATGGTGACCGCGGTCGGGTTCGCGCACGAGACCGGGGCGGCTGCCGTCGATGGCACCCCGGTCGGTGGTGGCTCGGGAGCCAGCAGTCGCCAGCCGGCGAAGCCGGCGATGGCGAGAGCCACGACGGTTACTGCGGCGATCATCGCGCGCCGACGTCGGGTCTTGCGCACTCGGGTGCGGTGCGTCTGCTCGGCGCGACGGGCTGACTCACGGAGCGACTGCTCATAGGGCCCGATCCGCCGACCCGTCGAATTACGATCCTCTTCTGGCGCGGGCCCCCCACCCGCGGTCACTGTGCACCACCATCCACGCGGCAATTGTCCGGGGGTAACCTGCGGAAGTCCACTTGCGGCCTGCCCGAAATGCCAGAACGTGCTCCATTCGGGACGTTCGGCGCCGGATTGCGTCGCTTGTCGGGCCTAGGCCGTGGCCTCGGTTGATGCCCCAGGTGGCTCAGTCACCCGCTCGCGTGCCAGGTGCGCCTCGTCCCGTGCCATCCGGCCGAGGCCGTCGAGCAGCTCGGGCGCGCTCAGCGATCGCGGCGCGACCTCGAGCGGGTCGACGCTCGCGCCCGGCGTCGCTCGCCGGTCCCAGCTCGTGCAGCGGCGCGCCGTGACGAGCACGCGTGACTCGAGCGTGCCGACGAACCGGTTGTACTGCTCGACCGAGCGCGCAAGCGACTGGCCCATCGCCGTGACGTGGCCCCCGAGGGTCGAGAGTCGGGCGTGCAGGTCCTGGCCGATGGCGAGCAGCTCGCGGGCGTTCTGCTCGAGCGCGTCCTGCTGCCAGATGGCGCCGATGGTGCGCAGGACGGCGAAGAGGGTGCCGGGTGAGGCGAGCACGACCTTGCGCGACAGGGCGTGCTCGTAGAGGCCGGGGTCGTCGGCGAGCGCGGTGGCGAGGATGGCCTCGCCGGGGACGAAACAGACGACGACCTCGGGGGAGCGGGTGAAGGCGGTCCAGTACGCCTTGCCCGCGAGGCTCTCGACGTGACGCCGCAGCGCGGTCGCGTGCGCAGCCGAGCAGTTCAGCGCGCTCGACTGCGCCACCGTCTCGCCGTGCGCCTGGAGGAAGTGGGACATCGGTGCCTTGCTGTCGACGACGACGTGGCGCCCGCCGGGCAGGTTGATCGACCGCGTCGGGCCGCACCGTCGCACCGTGGCGCGAGGTCCGCGTGACCTGCTCGTCGAAGTCGCACCGCGCCAACAGCCCGGACAGCTCGAGCACCCGGCGCAGCTGGACCTCGCCCCAGGCGCCACGCACCGTGGAGGCACTGAGCGCGGTCGCGAGGGTGGCCGTCTCCGAGCGGAGCGACTCCGTCGAACGGCTGACCTCGGTGAGGCGCTCGCCGAGCTCGCCGAACTGCTCCACCCGGTCGCGTTCCAGCGCACCGACCTGCCGCTCGACCCGACCGATCGTGTCCCGGAGCGGCGCCAGGAGGGCGGCCGCGTCGGCGGACTCGGCGCGCGCCAGCTCGAGATCCTCCAAGCGAACCCGAAGCAGGTCTCGCTCAGCCTCCGCGGCAGTCGCCCGCGACAGGAGCGAGCCCCGCACCCACAGGAACGCGATGAACCCGCCGAGGACCAGCCCGGCGACGAAACCGGCAAACAGTGCAGCTCCATCCATGTCCCCACCGTCCCAGACCGCGCCCACAGCAGCCGGGACCACCACGCGGGACCACGACGCCCAGCGCTCAACGACCGCTCAGTGCAGCTCGACGTGCTAATGGTCGGGGTAGCGCCAGAACCCACCCCAGATGCCGCTCGCAGGGGATGGTTGCCTGGGCCGGGTGGGCGGTCTGCTAGAACTCCACGTGTGAGCGAGTACGACGAGGCCATCCGGCTCGAGCCCGGGGACACACCGGCCACCCGGCATGGTGCCTTCAGCGAGTCCTGGATGATCGGCAATGCCGTCAACGGCGGAGTGGTCATGGCGGCGGGCCTCACGGCCCTGGGGCAGCACCTGTCCCACGACCCCGCCGAGACGACCCGCCACGTCGACCCGGTCGTCGTCAGTGCCTACTTCATGACGGCGTCCCTACCGGGCACCTTCACCGTCGCCAGCGAGGTCATGCGGACCGGCCGGCTCCTCTCTACCGGCCAGATGAGCGTTTTCCAGGATGTCGACGGCCAGCAGGTCGAGCGGGTGCGGGCCATCGCCTCGTTCGGCAACCTCGACGAGGTCGACGCGAGCCGCCAGTCGACGCCGCCGGACCTGCCACCCCCGGACGAGTGTCTCTCGTCGGAACAGGCCCCGCCGGAGTTCCTCGCGCACAGCAGCTTCCTCGACCGGGTCGACCTGCGCCTCGATCCCGCGACGGCTGGGTGGGCGGTCGGCAAGCCGTCGATGCAGGGTCAGATCCGCGGCTGGCTCCGGCTGCGCGACCACCGCGAGCCAGACACCACGCTGCTCGCCTGGGCCCTCGACGCCTTCCCTCCGGTGGCCTTCGACCTCGGCCTCTACGGGTGGACGCCGACGCTCGAGTTCACCGGCCACATCAGGAGGCGACCCGCACCCGGCTGGCTGCGGGTTGCCCTGTCGACGGAGAACTACGCCGGAGGCATGCTCGAGGAGGACGCCCGGATCTGGGACTCGGCCGGCAACCTCGTGGCGCAGTCGCGCCAGCTGTGTGGAGTGCGTCCCCTCCGCACGGCCCCCTGAGCTCCGTCCCTTCGGGGTGGCCGTATGCCGCTGTGCTCGCTCGGGCGCGACTGTGACCTCCCGTCGGGGTCGGGTCACGGACCTCAGGGTCATATCGGGGTGCTTCCCTGATGTCCGGGAGTGGGTTCACCTACAAGACTGCCCGGGTTATCGACGAACCTACGACATCTGGGGGATCCACGATGAGCGACCTGACCGACAACCGCGGGGCGGCGGCGAGCGCCGTCGATCTGGTGAAGATCTACGGGAAGGACGAGGCCCAGGTGCGGGCCCTGGACGGGGTCACCGTCGACCTGATGCGGGGGGAGTTCACCGCCGTGATGGGCCCCTCCGGGTCCGGCAAGTCGACCCTCATGCACTGTCTCGCCGCCCTCGACACCCCCACGTCCGGTGAGGCCATCGTCGACGGCGTCGCCCTGGGGCAGCTGAGGGACAACGACCTGACGGCCCTGCGCCGCGAGCGGATCGGCTTCGTCTTCCAGGCCTTCAACCTCGTGCCCACCCTCAGCGCGGAGGAGAACATCGTCCTGCCGCTCAGCCTCGCTGGCCGCAAGCCCGACCAGGCGTGGTTCGACGAGGTGGTCGACGCAGTCGGCCTCCGGCCCCGCCTCGGGCACCGCCCCGCCGAGCTGTCTGGCGGCCAGCAGCAACGCGTTGCCTGCGCCCGCGCACTCGTGAGCAAGCCCTCGATCGTCTTCGCCGACGAGCCCACCGGCAACCTCGACAGCACGAGCGGGGCCGAGGTGCTCGGCTTCCTGCGTCGCAGCGTCGACGAGTTCCGCCAGACCGTGGTCATGGTCACCCACGACCCCGTCGCGGCCTCGTACACCGACCGGGTGCTGTTCCTCGCCGACGGCCGGATCGTCGATGAGCTGCGCACTCCGGACCGCGATCAGATCCTCGAGCGGATGGCGCGCCTCCACGACGCGGCCGCGGCCAAGACGGCGGCCCAGCGGGCCACCGCCGACGCGAAGGTGGCGGGCTGACCATGCTCCGCCTGACCTGGCGCAACCTCGTTGCCCGCAAGCTCCGCCTCCTCATGAGCACGTTGGCCATCGTGCTCGGCATCGGCTTCCTCGCCGGCGTGATGACCTTCAGCAGCGGCCTCAACGCCACCTTCGACAACATCATCAAGGGCTCGACACAGGACGGGATCGTCCGAACCGAGGGGGAGACGTCCTTCGAGGCCGCGGGAGCGGGGACGTCAGCGCTGCTGACGCCGGCCGACGTCGCCCGGCTCGACGCGCTGCCCGAGGTGGCCAGGGCGGTGGGATCGGTCGACGGGCAGGGCTCCTACCTGCTCGGCAAGGACGGCAAGGTGGTCGGAGGGCAGGGCGCGCCGACGCTTGCCTTCAACTACGCCGAGAGCGAGAACATGCTCGGTGAGCCGGTCCTGGAGCTCGAGTCTGGCCGCTGGCCGGAGCGAGCCGGCGAGGTGACCCTCGACGCATCCTCGGCGGAGCGCGGCAACTACCGGATCGGCGACACCGTGACGCTCATCGTGCCCTTCGGTGAGCCCCGGCGGACCTTCGAGCTGGTCGGGACCGGCAACCTCAACGGCGGCGGCACGGCCGGGGCGACCCTCGTGCTCCTCGAGACCGGCCAGGCCCAGGACATCTTCCTCGGCGGGCAGGACGGTTTCACGTCGGTTGCCCTCACGGCGGCAGACGGGGTCACCCAGGGCGAGCTGGTGGCCGCCGCCAAAAAGGTCGTCCCGGCGGGCTTCACGGCCGTCACCGGTGACAAGGTCGTGGCCGAGTCCCAGGACCAGGTCGGGCGGTTCCTCGGCGTCTTCTCGATCTTCCTCACCACCTTCGCGGTGATCGCGATCGTCGTCGGTGCGTTCATCATCTTCAACACGTTCTCGATCCTCGTGGGCCAACGCGTACGGGAGTCCGCCCTGCTACGCGCCCTCGGTGCCAGCAAGAAGCAGGTGACCCGGTCGGTGCTGCGTCGAGGCCTTCCTCATGGCCCTCGTCGGCAGCACGCTCGGCCTCCTGCTCGGGCTCGGCCTGTCGCGCGCCCTGGCCGCGGTGTTCCGGGCCATCGGCCTCGACATCTCGGGTGACGTGCTCACGCTGAACCTCCGCACCGTCATAGCGGCGTACGTCGTCGGCATCGTCGTCACCATGGTCGCCGCCCTCGTGCCGGCACGCCGGGCGTCGAAGGTCTCGCCGGTCGCCGCGCTGCGCGACGACCTGACCGTCCAGGAGAAGGGCATGCACCGGCGACTGCTCTTCGGCACCATCGCTCTCGTCCTCGGCGGTGGGCTGGTCGTCGCCGGGTTCGCCGACGCGCCGGGGAGCAGCGCCCTCTGGATCGGCGCCGGGGCAGTGATCTGGGTCATCACCGCCGCGGTCATGGCTCCCGTCCTCGGGCATCCCGTGCTCGTCGCCTGCCGGGCGGTCTTCGGCCGGCTGTTCGGCACGGCGGGCCGGCTCGCCGGCGAGAACGCGCTGCGCAACCCACGCCGGACGGGTGCGACGGCCTCGGCCCTGATGATCGGCCTCGCCGTCGTGTCAGCCGTCGGGGTGCTCGCTGCCTCCACCGACAAGACCAACGCTGCGTTGATCGACCAGCAGTTCCGCAGCGACTTCCTCGTGCAGTCGCCGACCTTCCAGAGCTTTCCGACGAGCATCGGCGACCAGATGGAGGGCGTCGAAGGCGTCGCGACGGTCAGTCGACAGCAGTTCACCCCCGCGCTGATCGGCGGCAAGCAGGCCTCGGTGAGCGGCATCGACGAGAGCTTCGACCAGATCTACCAGCTCGACATGGTGGCAGGCACGCAGGCGCTCTCCGGTGACGAGGTGCTCCTCACCAAGGACGTCGCTGCCGAGCACTCGGTCGGTGTCGGGGACACCCTCGCCGTCGGCTTCCCGGGCGGCAAGACGATCGATCTCAAGGTCGCCGGCATCTTCGAATCGTCCTACGCCACGGGCTCGGTCACGGTCCCGATGTCGGTTCTGGAGCAGGCCGGTCTCAAGCGCAGCGACGTCACGCTGAGCATCAACGTCGTCGAGGGTGCCGACCTGGCGGCTGTCCAGGCGGCCCTCGACAGGGTCGTCGAGGACCTGCCGATCGTGTCGGTCCAGGACAAGGTGGCGTTCACCGAGACGACGAGCGGCCAGATCAACCAGCTGCTGGCGATCATCTACGCGCTTCTGGCGCTCGCCGTGATCATCGCGGTCATCGGCATCGTCAACACCCTCGGTCTCAGCGTCCTCGAGCGCACCCGGGAGATCGGCCTGCTGCGCGCGGTCGGCCTCAGCAGGAGCAAGTTGAGGCGGATGGTCACCCTCGAGTCGGTGGCGATCGCCCTGCTCGGGGCGCTGCTCGGCATGGGGCTGGGCCTCGCCATCGGGGTCCTGCTGCGCCAGTCCCTCTCGGAGGACCTGACCGAGCTGGCGATCCCGGTCGGCAGCCTGGTCGCCTTCCTCGCCGTGGCCGTCATCTTCGGCGTCCTCGCCGCCATCGTGCCGGCCGTCCGGGCCTCCCGGATGAAGGTCCTCGACGCGATCGCCACCGAGTAGCCGTCCCTGGGTCAACCGACCGGAACCAGCGCGCGCACAACCGCACTGCCGTTCTCACGCGCCCGTGGACTTCCGGTCGGTTGACCCGGCCCGGGCGTGGGCGGGGAGGCGAGCTCAGCGGCATACGGCTGCGTGGTCGGGAGCGCGCCACACGGAGACTAAACTCTTGACCCCGTGGCCCTCACCATTGGAATCGTCGGACTCCCCAACGTCGGCAAGTCGACGCTCTTCAACGCGCTGACCAAGAACACCGTGCTCGCGGCGAACTACCCGTTCGCGACGATCGAGCCGAACATCGGCGTCGTGCCGCTGCCCGACGAGCGGCTCGGCGTGCTGGCGGAGATCTTCGGTTCCGAGCGGATCCTGCCGGCGACGGTGAGCTTCGTCGACATCGCCGGGCTCGTGCGCGGCGCGAGCGAGGGGGAGGGGCTGGGCAACAAGTTCCTCGCCAACATCCGCGAGTCCGACGCGATCTGCCAGGTCGTCCGGGTCTTCACCGACGACGACGTAGCCCACGTCGACGGCAAGGTCGACCCCGCTGGCGACATCGAGACCATCGAGACCGAGCTCGTCCTCGCCGATCTGCAGACGCTCGAGAAGGCGGTGCCCCGCCTCGACAAGGAGGTCAGAGCAAAAAGGGGCGACAAGAAGTCCTCTGAACTTCTCGACACCGCGCTCGCCGCGCAGAAGGTGCTCGAAGAAGGCAATACGCTGTATGCCGCTGGGCTCGCTGCCGGAGTCGACGCCGAGTTGGCGAGGGGGCTGGGTCTGCTCACGACGAAGCCGTTCATCTACGTGTTCAACCTCGACGAGGACCAGCTCGCCGACGAGGAGCTCAAGCGCGAGCTCGGCGCGTCGGTGGCCCCGGCGGACTCGGTTTTCCTCAATGCCAAGCTCGAGATGGACCTGATGGACATGGAGCCGGACGAGGCGCTCGAGCTGCTCGCAGAGCTTCGGCGCCGAGGAGTCGGGCCTGGACCAGCTCGCCCGGCAGGGCTTCCACACGCTCGGGCTGCAGACGTACTTGACCGCCGGGACCGAAGGAGGCTCGCGCGTGGACCATCGGCAAGGGGTGGACCGCGCCGCAGGCCGCGGGCGTCATCCACACCGACTTCCAGCGTGGGTTCATCAAGGCCGAGGTCGTCTCGTTCGACGACCTGGTGGCGGCCGGGTCGATGGCCGCCGCCAAGGCGGCCGGCAAGGTGCGGATCGAGGGCAAGGACTACGTCATGCAGGACGGCGACGTCGTCGAGTTCCGCTTCAACGTATGAGATCGGACCCCATCCGGCATCATGGCATCACAAATGGTGATGCTATGATGCACCATGGCTCGGACGACGATCACACTCGACTCGGACGTGGAGGCCCTCTTGAAGCGACGCATGCTCGAGCGCGGGGTCTCCTTCAAGGCGGCCGTCAACGATGCTCTACGTGAGGCGTTGGGCGGCGCAGGTGGGGTCGACGTGGCCTTTCCGGCGCATGATCTCGGAGAGCCGCGGGTCGACCTCGATCACGCGCTGCGGCTGGCCGCCGACTTGGAGGATGACGAGATTGCGCGCGAGATGAGCCTCGGCAGGTGAAGCTGGTCGATGCCAACGTGCTGCTATACGCGGTCAACCGGCAGGCGAGGCATCACGAGGCCGCGCGCGCTTGGTTGACTGCAGCCCTCTCAGGCGGGGAGACCATCGGGCTACCGTGGGTCAGCCTGCTGGCTTTCATTCGCATCTCCACCAGTGCCCGAATCTTCCCCACACCCCTGTCAACCAGGGAGGCCATGGAGGTGGTTACCGCTTGGCTCGCGGCGCCGAGCGCCGTGGTGGTCCATCCGGGGGTCAGGCATGCCGAGGTGTTGGGGCGACTTCTCGAGCGGGCCGGAACCGCTGGCAACCTGACGACCGACGCTCACTTGGCTGCCCTCGCGCTCGAGCACGGCGGCCAGGTTGCATCGTTTGACCGTGACTTCGAGCGATTCGACGTCGCTGTCATGGTCCCGGACGCATCCCGCTGAATGTGTGTCGAACGGAGCGAGGCCGTCTGCCTCTCGCTCGGCCCGCGTGGCCCCGGCTCAGGCGGTGGCTACGGTCCGGACGGCCTCGTTAGTCGGTGACGGCGATGGCGATTTCGGTGCTCGCGGGCGATGGCCTGACTATCTGATCCTGCGGCATGAGGACCTCCACATCGAGCTGCACTTCTGGCACGAAGCCGCATTGCTGTGAACCGGGCCTCACAGATTGCCTGTGTGGTTGGTGCTCACGGGTTCCGATGCTCACCAGTCGAGTTCGTGGCACTCCCGGCTGCGCGCGGGTTCGACCTGGAGCGTCGCGTGCAGCACACCGTGCTTGTCGCGCAGGACTTCTTTGGCCCCTTCGAGCAGGTCTGGGGTCTGCGCGCCCTCGTCGGAGACGAGGTGCGCCGTGGCCACGAGCATCCCGGACGTCAGGGTCCACAGGTGCAGGTCGTGCACGTCGCGCACCCCCGGGATCGCCGCCAGGTCGGTGGTGACCTCGTCGATGTCGACACTCTCGGGAACGTGCTGGGCGAGGACGGCAAGGACCTGCCGCCCCAGGAGCACCGCGCGGATCGTGACGAAGACCCCGATGGCCAGGGCGACGACGGTGTCCCAGATGGCGTTGGACGTGGCGGCGACCAGCCATCCGGCAGCGAGCACGCCCACGGAACCCGCTGTGTCAGCCACCACCTCGAGGTAGGCGCCCTTGACGTTGAGAGACTCGGTGGACCCGCCGTGCAGGAGCAGCAGGGCTGCGAGGTTCACGGCCAGCCCGATCGCTCCGACGATGAGCATCGGGCCGGTCTGGACCTCGACCGGGTCGCCGATCCGTCCGATGGCCGCGACGACGACGTAGGACGCGACGCCGAGCATGAGCAGGACCGCCAGCCCGGAGGCGAAGATCTCAGCCCGGTAGGACCCGATAGGTTCGCCGGCCGGTGAGTCCGGGCGGGTGGCAACCGTTGTCGCGACGAGTGCGGCGCCCAGTGCCACGACGTCCGAAGCCATGTGGCCAGCATCGGAGAGCAGCGCCAGCGACCCGGAGAGCAGCGCGAAGACGAGCTCGACCGCGAAGAAGGCGGCGATGAGGACGAACGCGACCCGCAGGCGCCAACGATGACGACCACCGGCGTGCCCAGCCGGAGCCCCACCACCATGGGCGTGCCCGGTGCCCATCAGCGCGCCTCCCCACTCGCACACGAGCGCCGCTGATCCCGGTCGTCGTCCTCCTCGACCAGCTCGCCCTCCCAGGCTTCCCGGCCCTCGTGTACGGCAAAGACTGCGATCACGAATCCCGCCACCGGGTCCAGCCAGGTTGCGCCCGTGATGGTGTAGAGGCCCAGTCCAAGGAGCGTGGAGATGCTGAGGAGCACGCAGATCTTCGTCTCGGCTGCGTCGGCCAGGATGAGCTTGTCACCGCCGAGCTGGATGGCCACCCGCTGCTTGGCGGCGGCCAGGACGGGCATCACGATGATGGACGCAGTGAGCAGGACGATACCGACGAGCGAGGGCTCGGGCGACTCGGCATCCATCAGCGACCGCACGCCCTCGAACACCACATAGGCGGCGAGGAGGAAGAACGTCAGTGCAACGGCCCGCAGGGTCCGGCGCTCCTTGCGCTCGTCCGGCGGGCCGTGCCGGAGTCGTGCGGCAAGCCGAAGTCCGACGAGGACGGCGACGGCCGACTCGATCCCCGAGTCGAACCCGAAGCCGACCAGTGACACCAGTCCCGCCACCAGTCCCGCGCTGATGGCCACGGCACCCTCGACGACGTTGTAGGCGACGGTGAACTGCGCCAGACGCAGCGCCCAACGGGTCAACCGCTCGGTCTCAGCCTCGCCGAGCGTCGACGAACCCGGGACGTTCGGGGCCAGCATTCTTTTTCGCCCCAGTGCCCGGGACGGCCAAGGTTCTCGGTGGTCGGTGGCCATCACGCGCTCTCGGCGGCGGCGATGCCGTACCGCGGGCACAGCGTGACCGCGTCCCCGGTCAGCCCGAGGAGTCGCTCTGCCGCCGCGAGCAGGTCCATCAGTGCCTCGGGGTGGTTGATGGAGAAGACAGATGCGCGTCCCTGCGGTCGGGAACTGACGAGGCCGCAGTCCTTGAGGCAGGCGAGGTGCTTGGAGACCGTGCTCTGAGCCAGCCCGAGGTGGGCCGTCAGGTCGACCACCCTGTGCTCACCGAGAGCCAGGTGCTGAAGGATGGCGAGTCTCGACGCGTCCTGGAATCCGTGGAACAGGCAGGCCGCCGCGGCGAGCGCGGATGCCTCAGCACGGACTGGGTCACGAGGCCCCCGGGTCAGCATCGTCATGCAGCGATGCTATCGACCCTCAGAGTTCTCGGCTGCTCAGGACGGTGGACCTGTCGATCATCAGGGTGCCGCCCTGCTCCACCAGCCGATACGCCGTCCGTTCCTGGACCACCCGACCGTCGTTGAACGTGTAGGTGAGGGTTGCCTCGACCCTCCCGCCCGATGTCGCCGTGGAGTCGCGGATGCTGACGCGAGCGATGTCGCCCCAGAACGCCTCGTAGGACTCCTTGCTGCCGGCCGTGGTGCTCCGGTACCGGTCAGTGAGGAGGGCGTAGCCCTCGTCGGTGTTGTCAGGCAGCCGGGCGTAGTAGTCCTGCAGTGCCCGCACCGACCGGATCCCCATGGGTTGCCCGGTGGCCGGCGGCTCCGAGGGGTCCGCGCTGGTTGACTTCGTCGTAGCCGGCGAGGCGGGCGGGGTTTCGGCCTTTGTGGTGGCTGGCCGGGTCGTTGCGGTGGGCCTTGTCGTGATACTGCGGCTCGCCGTGTCGCCGGTGGGGGACGGCGAGGGGCTGTCGGCGACCAACGAGGTCGTGGGTGGTGCGGCAGCCGGGCTTCGGTCGTCTCCCAGGAGAGCCTGAAGGGCCAGGAAACCAACGGCCGCGATGGCGGCCAGCGCGACGAGCACCGCGATCCCTCGCCGGGACCTACGGTCACTGCGTTCACTGTCGGCAGGCGCCGGTCCAGCCGCGGCGGGCGTTCCCATCGCGACTGTTGGTGGTGCCGGCGGGCCAGTGGGACCAGCCGGGAACGGCGTCGTCGCGACAGGGGAAATCGGGGCGGTTGGTGGTTCCTCCAACTGAGCCGACAGGTCGAGCCGCTGGAGCCACTCGGCTGCCTCGGCCATGGCGGGGCGTGCGGCGGGATCGCGGTCCAGCATCGCCACGAGCACGGGAGTGAGCGCTCCTGCCCTGGCGGGCGGGGTCAACGGCTCGGAGGCGACCCGGTGCAACAACGCCATCGCGTTCTCGCCCATCCCGAACGGCGGCGAGCCCTCCACGGCGGCGAAGAGAGTCGCGCCCAGGGAGTAGACGTCCGACGCGGCCGAGGATGGCTCACCGCGGGCCACTTCCGGCGCCAGATAGGCCGGGGTGCCGGTCAGCATGCCGGTAGAGGTCAACCGGGCATCACCGAGCACGTGCGAGATGCCGAAGTCGCTGATCTTGGCGGAGCCGTCCTCGGTGATGAGGATGTTGGCGGGTTTGACGTCACGGTGCACCACTCCGGCGGCGTGTGCAGCGGCCAGCGCGGAACCGACCTCCGCACCGATGAGCGCGGCCTCGTCGACGGGCAAGGTCCCGCTCTGGGCGAGCACTTGCTGCAACGTTCGGGAGGGGAGGTACTGCATGATCAGGCAGGGTTGTCCCTCGTGCTCGACGACGTCGAAGACAGGTACCGCATGAGGATGGTGGAGACGAGCGGTAATGCGGGCCTCCCGCATCGCCCGCTCCTTGGCCACCCGGGCCTCCGACTCGCTCGCGCCCGGAGGCAGGTGCAACAGTTTCACGGCGACGGTTCGTTGAAGGCGCTCATCCTGCGCTCGCCACACCGAGCCCATCCCGCCGAGACCGATGCGCTCGAGCAGGACGTAGCGCCCTGCGATGATCACATCGTCGGGGCTCATTACCTGGATCCCTCTCGTCGCCTGCGGTCGCTCCGACCGGTCGGACTCAAGGACCGTACCCATCCGCGTGTGCTCGCCTCAGACCGTCATGGATCGCCCATGGAGCACCTCGGGCCTGGACGGCACCGAGATCGTTCGGGTAGCGCACCGCACGCAGGGACCGATGGCCCTGACGAGAGAGGCGCGACTCGTACCCCGAGCGACTGGCGCCACTTTCACTGCCTCCTGGCGTCCAGCCGCCCGCTCGTGCGCGCGGCTCAGGCGGGGCGATCCTCCCGCGTGGCGGCAGAGTCCCCGGGACGAGGGGACCGGGTCCGCGCCTGCCTCTGTGCCGTGCGATCCGAAGAGCCGCCGGTCGGCGGAGAACCGGCGGGGGGTCCTTCGCCCCGCTCCGTGGTCGCCATGAAGGCCCGGAGCACGTCGGCGAAGCGGTCCGGCTGGTCGAGGTGGGGAAAGTGGCCCGCACCGTCGAAGATCTCGACCCGGCACGCGGGTGCGAGCTCGCCCAGGCGCTTCGCGTGATCGACCGGGATGACCATGTCGTTGGTCCCCCAGACCACGAGGACCGGCAGCCCGGCGAGCTCCAGCAGGTACTCGTGGGCCGCGATGGTCTGCCCGTGGAAGTTCATGACGGCGCGCGTCGTCGCCAGGAACGCGCGGCGGGCGTCGGCATCGCTCAGCTCGGTGAAGCCCTCCCAGGCCGCGCGGATGTCATGGCTCGCCCGCCAACCGAAGAGGGACAGTCCTCGCCCGACCAGCTCGGCACCGCCGCGCACCCACGGCGAGGCAATGACGGGCAGCACCAAGTCGGCAACCGGTAGCGTGGCAGCCCGTAGCGCAGGGCTCACCTCCCGGCCCAGCCCGCCGGTGCCGACGAGGACCAGGCGCTCGACCCGCTCCGGGAAGAGGTAGCAGAAGGCGAGCGAGATGCCGCCCCCGAGGGAATGCCCGACGATGGTCACCCGGTCGATGTCCAAGCGGTTGATGAGGTCCCGCAGAGTTGCGGCCTGGGCGGAGGGCGAGTAGTCCCCCTCGTGCTTCTCGGAGGCGCCGTGTCCGAAGAGATCCGGCACGATGACGCGGTTGGTGTTGTCGAGGCGGTCGACGAGGTGACGCCAGTTGCGGTGCGAGCCGAGCAGGCCGTGGACGAACAGGATCGCCTCGCCCGACCCGCTGTCGACATACGACAGCTTGTGGCCGTGCAGGGTCACCTCCCGCGGGCGGATCGCGCTCACCACGCCTCCTTGGGTCACCGAATGTCTACTCCACAGTAACCCCCGGGCCGTCTGGGTCCGGTCCGAAGGGGTCATCCTTGAACGGGTCGTGACCGGAGCAGACCTGTCTCCAGATGTCAGGAAGCGCTCAGATGGCACAGCCGTCCGGCCCGCAGGCGGCAGGGTCGTCGCCGTCAGGTTGCACCATGACGAGCGGGTTGGTCTCGCGCCACGCCTGCTCAAGGGCTTGGGAGAAGAGTTCGGCCGGCTGGGCGCCGGAGATGCCCCACTTGTTCTCGATCACGAAGAACGGCACGCCCTGGATGCCGAGGCTGCGGGCCTTCCGGATGTCGTCGTCCACCGCCTCCCGGTAGCGGCGGCTGTCGAGCGCGGCGTTCACCTCGCTGGCGTCGAGCCCGGCCGAGGCGCCGATGGCGACCAGCACCTGTCGGTCACCGATGTCCTGGCCCTTCTCGAAGTGGGCCGGACAGGAGTGCCTCCTTGACCGTGCCGGCGACCCCTCGCTCCTTGGCGAGATGGAGCAGCTCGTGCGCCGCGAAGCTGTTGGCCACGACGAGCGTGTTGAAGTCGTACTGGAGCCCCTCGGCCTCGGCCGTCGAGGTCACGTGGTCGAGCATGCCGCGGACCTGCGCCGGGTCCATCCGCTTGACCTTCGCCAGGTAGTCGAGCTCGCTACCGTCGTAGTGCTCCGGGATGCGTCGGGTCGAGCTGGTAGCTGTGCCACGTGACCGTCACCTCGTCGCGGTGCGGGAACTCGGCGAGAGCCTTCTCGAAGCGGCGCTTGCCGATGAAGCACCACGGGCAGGCGATATCGGACCAGATGTCGACGTTCATACAACGTTCAACTGTTCATCCCGACGGTTGCTTCCCTGGGCTGGAGAACAGGCGGAGAAATTCCTTGACGGGAGGTGTAACGCGATCCAGTGCTCGTGCGCTGTTGATGGTGAAAGAGGTGCCACTCGGACCCCCGAGCGAGTGGCACCTCTTCCTGCGTCTGGGGACAAGACCGATGCCGTATGCCGCTGGGCTCGCTCCCAGCCCATCGAGCGCTCAGCGCGCCCGAGTGTGCATCGAGTGT
This sequence comes from uncultured Actinomycetota bacterium, assembly GCA_963826445.1. Lineage (GTDB taxonomy): Bacteria > Actinomycetota > Actinomycetes > Actinomycetales > Dermatophilaceae > Intrasporangium. The sequence goes on along the minus strand of CAWGXD010000009.1, from coordinate 91,350 downwards.
GCATCATGGTTGGACAGCCGACCGACGAAGGGAAACGGGCATGCCGGACCTCGAGGTGCCCCACGTCTCCGCCCCGGCCGACCGAGCGCTGGAGGCAGCCGGGATCCGCACGCTCCAGGACCTCTCCCGTCATCCAGCGACCGTGATCGCCGGGATGCACGGGGTCGGCCCGAAGGCGATGAAGGCTTGGGCCGAGGCCTTGGCCCGGCACGGCCTCGAGTTCGCCGAGACCGAGGCCGACGCGGAGGGGCACCCCTCGTAGCAGCGCCCGCGGACCGTCAGCCGATCTCACCGATGGACGTCGGGCCCATGATGGGCGAGGCGCCCTCGTCGACCAACGCCGTCTGCTCGACGGCTACCGCCTCCACCTCGTGCGGACGCAGCTCGCCCGACGCGATCTGCTCCGCCCAGTGGCAGGCCACTCGGTGGTCCTCCGGGACGCCGTCGATGTTGACGACGCGCAACGCCGGTCGCTCTGTATCGCACCGCGTCGGCTGACGCCACGGACAGCGGGTGTGGAAGCGGCAGCCGGAGGGTGGGTTGGCCGGAGAGGGCAGGTCGCCCGTCAGCAGGATCCGCTCCCGCTGGTCCTCGACGACCGGATCGGGCACCGGCACGGCCGAGAGGAGCGCACGGGTGTACGGATGCAGCGGCCGCGCGTAGAGATTGTCGGCAGGTGCCTCCTCGGCGAGTGCCCCGAGGTACATCACCCCGACGCGGTCGCTGATGTGCCGCACGACGGCGAGGTCGTGGGCGATGACGAGGTACGTCAGGCCGAACTCCCTTTGGAGGTCCTCGAGCAGGTTGATGACCTGGGCCTGCACGGACACGTCGAGCGCGGAGACGGCTCGTCGGCGACGATGAGCTTCGGGTTGACCGAGAGTGCCCGGGCGATGCCGATGCGCTGGCGCTGACCACCCGAGAACTCGTGCGGGTACTTCTTCAGCGCCGCTGGCGGCAGGCCGACGGCGGCGAGCAGCTCACGCAGGCGCCGACTGGCAGCGGCCCCGTCCTCGACGAGGCCGTGCGCCTTCATGGACTCGAGGAGCAGGGACTCGACCGACTGCCGCGGGTCGAGGCTGCTCATCGGGTCTTGGAAGACCATCTGGAGGTCCTGGCGCTTGCGTCGGAGCTCCTCACCCTTGAGGCTCGCGATGTCCACCCCGTCGAATCGCACCGAGCCCTCGGTCGGCGGCTCGAGGTTGAGGATGGCCCGACCCAGGGTCGACTTGCCGCAGCCGGACTCGCCGACGAGGCCGTACGTCTCACCGCGCCGGATCTGCAGATCCACCCCGTCGACCGCGTACACGTGGCCGATGACCTTGTCGAAGATGACGCCCTTCCTGATCGGGAAGTGCACCTTGACCCCTCGGACGTCGAGGAGCACCTCCGGGCGATCAGTCTCGGTCTCGGCCGCCCCGCTCGTGTCGTGATCGGGGTTCACGGTCGAGGTCATCGACTCACCTCCACGGGATTGAAGCAGCGCAGGGCACGACCGTAGTCCTCCACCAGCGGTGGTGTCTGCTGCCGGCACGTCTCGATGGCGTTGGGACACCGCGGGGTGAAGGCACAGCTGCTCGTCCACGGGAGGTTGTCCGCCACCGAGCCGGGGATCGGGTTGAGCCGCTCGCCGCGACCGACCCCGAGCTTGGGAATGGACTCGAGCAGGCCATGCGTGTACGGATGGCGCGGGCGCTCGAAGAGTGGGTGCCGCTCGGCGCGCTCGACGATGCGCCCGGCGTAGAGGACGTTGACCTCGTCGCAGAGGCCCGCGACCACGCCGAGGTCGTGCGTGATCATGATGAGAGCAGTACCCGTCTCCTCTACGAGGTTCTTCAGGAGGGTGAGGATCTGCGCCTGGATCGTCACGTCGAGGGCGGTCGTCGGCTCGTCGGCGATGAGCAGGCGCGGCTCGCACGCCAAGGCCATGGCGATGAGGGCGCGCTGGCGCATCCCGCCGGACATCTGGTGCGGGTAGTCCTTCAGCCGGCGTTTCGGGTCGGGGATGCCGACCTTGTCGAGCATCTCCCGGGCGACGCCCATGGCGGCCTTGCGCGACATGCCCTTGTGCCGCTCGAGCACCTCGGCCACCTGCAGGCCGACCGGGACGACCGGGTTGAGCGAGCTGAGCGGGTCCTGGAAGATCATCGCCAGGTCCTTGCCCCGCCGATCGCGCATGTCCGCGTCGGACAGCCGCAGCAGGTCCGTCCCGGCGAAACGGACCTCGCCCTCGACCCGGTTGCCGCGCTTCGGCAGCAGGCCCATGATCGCGAGCGAAGTCACGGACTTGCCACAGCCCGACTCCCCGACGAGACCGACGGTCTGCCCGGGGTGGACGTCGAAGTCGATGCCGTCGACCGCGGTGAACGGCTCCTCGCCGGACCGGATGAAGCTGACCGTGAGGCCTCGCACCTGGAGCAGCGGCTCATCGCCACGGTAGCTCTGGCGGTCGCCTGCACTCGTGGACGCGATGGTCTGGGACACCCCGGTCACCTCCGGCTCTTCGGGTCGAGGGCCTCTCGCAACGACTCTCCCATGAGGGTGAAGCCGAGGGCCACGACGATGATGCACAGTGCGGGATAGATGGCCAGATGCGGGTAGGCGCCCACGAGCTGCTGGGCGTTTCCAAGCATCTGCCCCCACTCGGGCTGCCGGTCGTCGGGGTTGCCGAGACCGAGGAAGGACAGGCCGGCCGCCTCGATGATCGCCGTGGCGAGGACAAGGGTCGACTGGACGATGACCGGGCCCAGCGAGTTCGGCAGCATGTGGCGGAAGACGACGGCGCGGGGCCTGACACCCAGGGCGCGGGCGGCGAGGACGTGATCGCTCGCCCGTTGGCCCAGCATCGACCCACGAAGAAGACGGGCGAAGATCGGGATCTGCACGACCGCGATGGCGATGATGACCGTCGTCTGGCTGGGGCTCGCCGCAATCGCCGCGATCGAGACGGCAAGGATGAGGCCGGGGATCGAGAGCATGACATCGACGATGCGCATGATGACCGTGTCGACGCGTCCGCCGATTGCGCCGGCGAGCGTGCCGAGAATGAGGCCGCCGAGCAGGCCGCCCATGGTGGCGAGGACACCGACGATGAGGGTCTGGCGAGCGCCGACGAGGAGGCGCGAGAAGAGGTCCCGCCCGACCGTGTCACCACCGAGCGGGAAGCCGGGCTGGGCCTGCGGGACCGGGTTGGTCTGGGGCCGGACCTGGTCGAGCAGGGGCTGTGCGGCCGGGTCGTGAGGCGCGATCCAGGGACCGATGACGGCCAGGACGACGAAGAGCAGGGTGATCGCGGCGCCGATGAGGAAGATCGGGTTGCGGCGCAGCCGCGCCCATGCGCTCGCGATGAGCGACTGGCCCTCTCCGCCTGCGACGCGACCAGCATCCGCCACGGTGACGGTGTCAGTGACGGTGTCGGTGCCAACCGAGGACGGGGAGGCCGTGTGTCCCGCGGTCTCGGCAAGCTGGTCGATGCGGTCCTTCTTGCGGTTGCCGAAGAAGCGACCCGGTTCCGAGGGGGGTTCCGGAGTCTGCCCAGGAGTCTCTTCAGGGGACTGGTTCACGGCAGATCACCTCGTCCTGATGCGGGGGTCGATGAAGGCATAGGTGAGGTCCACGATGAGGTTGACGACGACGAAGATGGCTGCCGCGGCCAGGATGAGGACCTGGAGGACCGGGTAGTCACGCAGCTCGATACCGGATGCGAGGGCCTGCCCGATTCCGGGATAGCTGAAGACCCGTTCCGTCAGGACCGCTCCGGCCAATAGGGCCCCCGTCTGCAGGCCGATCGTCGTGACGACGGGCAGCAGGGCATTCCGCAGGATGTGCCTGCCGCGGATCACCCTCGAGGTGAGTCCCTTGGCGTTGGCGGTTCGGACGTAGTCCTCCTCGACGACGTCGAGCACCGAGGCCCGGGTGATCCGGAAGATGACGGCGAAGGGGATCGAGGCCAGGGCGATGGCGGGGAGGATGAGGTGCCTGAAGGCGTCCCAGGCCGCGTCCCACTCCTGTGTGAGGATGCCGTCCAGGACGAAGAACCCGGTGACCCTGGTCGCGTCAATCGTCGGATCCTGACGGCCGGAGACCGGCAGCCATTGCAGCTCGACGGCGAACCAGTGCTTGAGCATGAAGGCGAGGAAGAAGACGGGCACCGCCACGCCGACGAGCGAGCCCATGACGGACACGTTGTCGAGCCAGCTGTTCTTGCGCCGGGCCGCGTAATAGCCGAGCGGGATGCCCACCGCGACGGCGAGCAGCATGGCCAGGATGGCGAGCTCGATCGTGGCGGGGAAGCGGGTCAGGAAGATCTCGAAGGAGTCACGACCCGGGAGCACGCCGTTGGACGGACCGAAGTCACCTTGGGCGATGCGGGTGAGGTAATTCCAGTACTGCACGTAGATCGGCTGGTCGAGCCCGAGCGCGTGGGACAGCGCCGCGGCTCGCTCGGGGGTGGACCGCTCACCGAGCAGCGCCGAAACCGGGCCACCGGGCAGCGCTCGCAACCACATGAAGAGCAGCATCGAGAGGACCACGACCACGCCGCCCATCTGGAGCAGCCGTCGCACGAGGTATCGCAACATGGTCAGGCGCCATCCTTTCTCACGACCGGGGGCCGTCCCAATCTTGGGACGGCCCCCGGCCGATGTGAAGTGTCCCTACCTGATGAGGTCTCCGGTGAGGATCACTTGCCGCTGACGGTTACCGTGTCGAACTCCTCGGCTGTCAGCGGGGACGCGACCAGGCCCTGGACATTCGGGCCGACGACAATCGCCGGCGGGGAGTGCGTCAGGGGCAGACCGGGCAGGTACATCTCCATGATGTCCTTGTTGACCTGCTCGTAGGCGGTGGCGCGCTGGTCAGGGTCGATGATCGCGTCGGCAGCCTTGAGCTTGTCGGACAGTTCCTTGCCCCACGGCTGGCTGTGGGTCTGGAAGTCGTTCTGGTCTGACGAGAAGAACGTGCCGATGAAGTTGTCCGCCGAGTCGTAGTCGCCGGTCCACCCCACGATCCACGCGTCGAACAGGCCCTGGTCGATGCCCTCGAGGTAGCCGCCGTTCCACGGCTTGGCGACGACCGTGACCTTGACGCCAGCGGCCTCGAGGTCGGTGCGCAGCGCCTCGAAGATCTTTTGCGGGTCTGGCATGTACGGACGTGAGACCTCCGTCGGGTAGGCGAACTGGAGCTCCAGGCCCTCGGCGCCGGCGTCCTTGAGCAGCTGCTGCGCCTTCGCCTTGTCGTACGGGACTGCCTGCAGGCTCTTGTTGTAGCCCTTGACGGTGTCCGGCATGAACTGCGTCGCGACCGAGGCGCCCTCAGGGAGCTGGGTCTTGACGAGCTGGTCGCGGTTCAGGGCGTAGTAGAGCGCCTGGCGGACCTTGAGGTCGGCGAGCTTGGGGTTCTTCTTCGGGTTGAGGCCCATGTAGAGGATGTTGAACGCCGGGCGGACGAGCACCTGGTTGCCCTCGTCCTTGAGGCCCTGCCAGTCGACCGGGTTGGGCAGGTCGTAGCCCTGGATGCTGCCGGCCTTGAGCTCCTGGCGACGGGTGGACTCGTCGGGAACGATCTTGAAGACGAGCTTGTCCAGCTTGGCCTTCTCGCCCCAGTAGTTGTCATTGCGGACCAGCGTCACGGTGCCGTTGGCCTGGTCGTAGCCCTGGAACTTGAACGGGCCGGTGCCGACCGGGTTCTGCGAGTACGCGGGGAAGACGAACCCGTCACCCTGCGCCTTGACGTCGTTTGCGTTGCCCTTCGCCATGGCGGTCGGGCTCTGCATCGAGAACGACGACAGGCTGAGGGCGGTCGGGAACTTCGAGGTGGGCCGGCTGACCGAGATGACGACGGTCGTGGGGTCGGTGACGCTGCAGCCCTGGTAGAGCGCGTCGGCCGCCTTGTCCTTGAAGGCACCCATGACGTCGGACCAGTAGGAGGCTGCGCTGCTCTGCGCGGCCGGGTTCTGGTCGAACATCCGCTCGAAGTTCTTGCAGACGGCGTCGGCGTTGAAGTCGGTGCCGTCGTGGAACTTCACCCCGGTGCGGAGCTTGAAGGTCCACTTGAGACCGTCCGCGGACGGCGTCGGCAGCTCGGCTGCGAGGCCGGGAATGACCTCGGCGGTGCCGGGCTTGATGCTCAGCAGCCCGTCGAAGATCTGGCGCGTCACGCGGAACGTCTCGCCGTCGGTGGCGTAGAAGGGGTCGAACAGCTTCGGGGCTCCAGCGGCACCAAAGGTGAGGGTGCCACCGCTCGCGCCGCCGCCGTTGGTGGCGCCGGTGTTGCCGGTGTCACGCTCGGACTGGGCGCACGCCCCGAGGGCCAGCGCGGCGGTCGCGAGGATCGCGACCGGGGCGGCCTTCCGGAAGAACTTCATGTTTTACCTCGCTCTAGTGCAGAGGCGGCCCTGGAGTGGGACGGCCAAGAGGAGACCTTCCACGGCAGCGCATGGCACCGCCGCGACCGGCTGGGGACGAACCTAGTGAAGATCGGGACGGAAATCCCACATCGCGGACAATGTTTATCCGTCCGATACGCAACCGCGCTCGACGCCTCCTGCAGCCACGGTCGAGTGACGCGATGACGTGCACGTCGACGGCTGCCGTGCGAGGGGTGTGACACGATCGGTGGCGCCATGAGCCCAGAGGACACCACAGTGCCGACCGGGCCGACCCACGGCCCACGCTCGTCGCTGCTGCTCGTCGTCGGCGCCGCCGATCGTCGACGACCTCGAGCATCCGACTCGCCTGCTCGCGGCGCGCCGCACCGAGCCGGCCGCCCTCGCCGGCGGGTGGGAGCTGCCCGGCGGCAAGGTCGACGCCGGGCGAGTCGCCGCTCGTCTGCGCTCCACCGTGAGCTGCTCGAGGAGCTCGGCGTGCGCGTGCGGCTCGGGCGCACGTGCCCGGTCCGCTGCCCGGCACGACGTGGCCGCTCGGCGACCGCTACGAGATGCTCGTGTGGATCGCGGAGGTCGTCGAGGGCGAGCCCGCGCCGATCGAGGACCACGACGAGCTGCGCTGGCTGGGGCTCGACGACCTGCGACGACGTGGCGTGGCTGCCCGCCGACCTGCCCATCGTCGGAGGCGCTCGCGTCGATGCTGCGGTGACGCCCGGCTCGAGCGCCGTCCTGCCACGACGCGTGGTCCGAACCACCCTCCAAACCCTGAGAGACTGTTCCTCATGCCCATGAAGACCCGCGCGGACATCCGCAACGTCGCCATCGTCGCCCACGTCGACCACGGCAAGACCACCCTCGTCGACAAGATGCTCTGGCAGTCCGGCGCGTTCGGCGAGCACCAGCACGTCGACGAGCGCGCGATGGACTCCGGCGACCTCGAGCGCGAGAAGGGCATCACGATCCTCGCGAAGAACACCGCGGTGCACTACACGGGCAAGGCGGCCGCTCGACGCGCGGCCTCACCGACGGCGTCACCATCAACATCATCGACACCCCCGGCCACGCCGACTTCGGTGGCGAGGTCGAGCGCGGCCTGTCGATGGTCGACGGGGTCGTCCTGCTCGTCGACGCGTCCGAGGGCCCGCTGCCCCAGACCCGCTTCGTGCTGCGCAAGGCGCTCGCCGCGAAGATGCCGGTCATCCTCTGCATCAACAAGGTCGACCGCCCCGACTCGCGCATCGCCGAGGTCGTCGACGAGGCCTACGAGCTGTTCCTCGACCTCGACGCCACCGAGGAGCAGATCGACTTCCCGATCGTCTACGCCTCGGCCAAGGCCGGCCGCGCCTCGCTCGCAGCGCCCCGACAACGGCGGCCTTCCCGGACGGCGAGGACCTCGAGGCCCTCTTCGAGACGATCCTCGAGACCATCCCCGCGCCGACCTACGACGACGAGGCGCCGCTGCAGGCCCACGTCACCAACCTCGACGCCTCCAACTTCCTCGGCCGCCTCGCCCTGCTCCGCGTCCACAACGGCACGATCAAGAAGGGCCAGCAGGTCATGTGGTGCCGCCACGACGGCACGCAGCAGCGGGTCAAGATCACCGAGCTGCTCATGACCGAGGCGCTCGAGCGCAAGCCGGCCGAGCAGCGCCGGCCCCGGCGACATCATCGCCGTCGCCGGCATCCCCGAGATCACCATCGGCGAGACCCTCGCCGACCCCGAGAACCCGATCCCGCTGCCGCTCATCACGGTCGACGAGCCCGCCATCTCGATGACGATCGGCACGAACACCAGCCCGATGGTCGGCCGGGTCCGCGGCTCCAAGGTCACCGCCCGCATGGTCAAGGACCGCCTCGACAAGGAGCTCGTCGGCAACGTGTCGCTGCGCATCCTGCCGACCGAGCGTCCCGACGCCTGGGAGGTGCAGGGCCGCGGCGAGCTCGCCCTCGCCATCCTCGTCGAGCAGATGCGCCGCGAGGGCTACGAGCTGACCGTCGGCAAGCCGCAGGTCGTCACCCGGGAGGTCGACGGCAAGGTCCACGAGCCCGTCGAGCGCCTCACCATCGACACGCCCGAGGAGTTCCTCGGCGCGATCACGCAGATCCTCGCCGCCCGCAAGGGCCGCATGGAGCAGATGACCAACCACGGCACCGGCTGGATCCGCATGGAGTTCCTCGTGCCCTCGCCGCGGCCTCATCGGCTTCCGCACCGAGTTCCTCACCGAGACCCGCGGCACCGGCATCGCCCACCACGTCTTCGAGGACTACGAGCCGTGGTTCGGCGCCGATCACGACCCGCATGAGCGGCTCGCTCGTCTCCGACCGCAGCGGCGTCGTCACGGCCTACGCCATGGTCAACCTCCAGGAGCGCGGCACCCTGTTCGTCGAGCCGACGACCGAGGTCTACGAGGGCATGATCGTCGGCGAGAACTCCCGCGCCGACGACATGGACGTCAACATCACCAAGGAGAAGAAGCTCACCAACGTGCGCGCCTCCTCCACGGACAAGACTTCGAGAAGATCGTGCCGCCGCGCAAGCTCAGCCTCGAGCAGTGCCTCGAGTTCTGCCGCGAGGACGAGTGTGTCGAGGTCACGCCCGGAGGCCGTCCGCATCCGCAAGGTCGTCCTCGACGCGACCGACCGTGCTCGCACGGCCGCCCGGGCCAAGGCGGCGGCGAAGGCGGAGGCCTGATCCCACCGTGCACCGCACCGTCCCACTCCGCCGGCTCGGCACCGCCGCCTTGGCGGCGGTCCTCTGCTGGCCGGCGCCGCAGCCTGCACCCCCGAGGACATCGTCGGCTCCCGGCCTGCCAGCGGCACGGGAGAGGCGACGGCGACGGTCGGACCGCCCCAGGGAGGGGGCACGCTGCAGGTCCTGGTCGCCGGGGACATCGCGACCTGGGACCCGCAGCTGATGTACGTCGGTCCGGAGGCGTTCTTCGCCGCAGCGGACCTTCGTGCGGACCCTGACCACCTACGGTGCGGGCGACCGACGAGAAGGAGCTCGTCGGCGACCTGGCGACCGACACGGGCAAGGAGTCGAACGGCGCGCAGTCCTGGACCTTCACGCTCCGCGAGGGAGTCGCGTGGGAGGACGGCACGCCGGTCACGTGCGACGACATCCGGCACGGTGTCGCGCGAACGTTCGACCGCACGCACCCACATCGGCGGCACGAACTACGCAAGCTACCTGCTCGACGTGCCGACGAAGGTCACCCCCGAGGGCGCTCGAGAAGCCGGTCTACGCCGGACCGACGGACAAGAAGAACGCCAAGTCGACTTTCTCCAGGCCGTCGTCTGCAAGGACCGCCAGATCACCTTCCAACCTGCGTGCCCCTGAGCCCGACTTCCCGCACATCGTCGCGCTGCCCGGAGTTCGCGCCGCGGAAGGCGGCCAGCGACACCAAGGAGGCCAAGGCCTCTGTCGCGGTCTTCTCGACCGGGCCCTACCGGCTGGAGGGCCGTGGACGCCTGGCAAGGGCGGCACCTTCGTGCGCAACGAGCACTGGGACCCCGCAGTCCGACCCCGTCCGCAAGGCCTACCCCGACCGAATCGTCGTGACCGCGGGGCTCGGCGAGGCCACTGTCATCGAGCGACTGCTCAACCAGCAGGACGACGACGCCCAGGCCGTGTCGTGGGTCAAGGCGTCAGCCCACCCTGCGCAACCAGGCTGGTCCGGCGTTGCAGGCCCGGCTGACCTTCCCCTACACGGGCAGCATCGACTACCTCGCGCTCAACATGCGCAGCAAGGTCATGTCGAAGGACGTCGTGCGCCAGGCCTTCGCCCTCGCGACCAACCGGGCGACCTACGTCACCGCCAACGGTGGCGAAGGGGCAGGGTCGCCGACGTGGTCCGTCCTCGGACCGAGCGTCAGCGAGGCGGGCTTCACACCCCCCCAGGGCGCTCGCGTCGAAGGCGACCCCGACTCGGCGCGCGCCCTCCTCGAGAAGGCTGGCCTCAAGCTCCCCGTCAAGGTGCGCGTGGTGCACGCGGAGTCGCGGCTGATCGACAAGGCCTATGCGGCCCTCGAAGCCGGCTGGGAGCGGGCGGGCTTCGACGTCGAGCGCACCGCCGTGCCACCTGAGGAGTACTACAAGACGATCGAAAGACCTTCCTCCGGCAAGGACTTCGACGTCTTCCGCGGGTCTTGGCTGCCCGACATCCCATCGGCGAGCGCGGTGCTCCCCGCACTCTTCGATGCCCGCATCAACATCGACTCCTCCGGGCCCGGCCAGGACGTCGGCTACTTCGACGACAAGGCCGTGGCCAACCTCATGGACCAGGCTCAGGCGACGGCCGACCGGGGCAAGCGCGCGGCCCTGTGGGCCAAGGCGGATGCGCTCATTCGCGAGCGGGGCGGTTACGTCGCCCTCGCGGCGACGAAGGTGCTGCACATCCACGGCTCCGGCGTGCTGCACTATGACGACCACGCAGTCGGCGGCATCGTCGATCTCGCCACCATCGCCGTCCGCTGATGAGCTGACCCGACCAAACGCGTCCCGAGAAGCCCACCCGGAGCAGCCGATGACCCATCGCATCGTCCTCGTCCACGCCCATCCCGACGACGAGACGCTCACCTGCGCCACGACGATGGCACACCACGTGGCTCGGGGCGACGAGGTCCACGTCGTGACCTGCACTCTCGGCGAGGAGGGCGAGGTCATCCCAGCCGACCTGCGCCACCTCGAGGGTCATGCCCGATGACCTGCTCGCGCCCCACCGGCGCGGTGAGCTGTCCGCAGCCCTTGCTGCCCTGGGGGCGCACGGTCACCTGCTCGGTGAGGACGGCCTCGGCGGCCGTCGCTACCGGGACTCCGGGATGGCCGGATCCTCGGCGGCCGCCCGCCCGGAGGCCTTCGTCAACGCCGATCTGACGGAGGCCGGTGCGGCCCTCGCCGGGCTGCTTCGCGACGTGCGACCGGACGCCCTCGTCACCTACGACCCGCGAGGGTGGCTACCGTCATCCGGACCACATCCAGGCCCATCGGCTCACCCGAGCCGCCCTCGACCAGCTCTCCGATGGCGACCTCCCAGCACGGACCTACGAGATCCGCATCCCGCGCACCTGGGCCGACGAAGACCGCGCCTGGACCCGGGAAGCCGACTCAGCGGCATACGGCCTTGTCGTGCCGGGTCCAGGGGACCCCCATCCACCGTCGGTGGTGGACGACGACGAGATCACCCACGTCGTGGAGGATCCGAGCACGCGGGCGAGCAAGCTCGCCGCGATGCGGGCGCATGTCACCCAGGTCATCGTCGCCACCGACGACCTCCACGCGCTCTCGAACCTGATCGCGCGGCGGACGACGGACCGCGAGGCGTTCCGGCAGGTGGACCCTCGGACGTGGCGACCCCTGCGTGCCGCTGCCAAGGGCGACGGACCCCTCCGGAACCTCGTCGGGTGACCGATTCAAAACAGCGCCGTTGAGCATGCGACCATATGCCCGACCCGAACCAGGCCGCATCCGGGGGAACTTCGCGATCCCCACTCGGATATCGTGCGCTGACGACCTCGCCCCCGCACGGAGAACCCATGGCCCTGAACGACCAACGCGCCACCATCATCCGGCTGGCCATCGCGGCCGCCGTCCTGGTCGGCGGCTACGTCGGACTCGCCGCCTGGTCGGCGCAGGGCCTGCCATCCACGGCCTCTGTCGGCGGCATCCCGATCGGCGGGCTCTCGGAGGATGAGGCCGAGGACGCGATCGCCACGAAGTCCGAGTCCCTGCTGGCGACCCCGATCTCACTGACCGTGCCCGGCCGGGAGAAGCCGGTCAAGGTCGTGCCGGGCGAGGCCGGCTTCTCGGTCGACCCGGCCGGCACGCTCGACGGCCTGACGGGGTTCAGCCTCAACCCGGTCACGATCTGGTCTCGCCTGGTCGGGTCCGTCGAGGCGCCCCTGCTCACTCACGTCGACGACGACGTGCTCACGGCCCGACTGTCCAAGCTGGCACCGTCGGTCGCGACCAAGCCGACCGAGGGTGCGGTGACGTTCAAGGGCGGCAAGCTCAAGGTCACCGCGCCGGTGGCAGGACGCACGCTCGACATCGCCGGCACCAAACTCGCACTGCGCGAGGCCTTCCCGCACTCGACGACCGCCACGGCCGCCGTCGCACCGGTCGAGCCGCAGGTCAGTGGCGAGGCCGTCGCGGCGGCGGCGCGGGACTTCGGCGAGAAAGCGATGTCGGGGCCGATCACGATCGTCGCCGGCGAGGCCACGGCCAAGCTCGAGCCGGTGGACTTCGCTCCTGCGGTGAAGATGGTGCCGGACGGCGACGGGGGACTCGCGCCCGAGTTCGACAAGAAGAAGCTCACCGCCCTCGTGTCGGACAGCGTCGACGTCTCGACCAAGGAGGCGAAGGACGCGACGTGGACCCTCGAGGGCGGCCGCCCCAAGATCGTCCCGTCGGTCGACGGCACGGCGGTCGACGAGTCAACGATCGCCGACGACGTCATCACGGCGATGACGGCGCCTGAGCGGCGCGTCGAGCTCAAGGTTGTGACGAAGAAGCCGAAGATCACGACCGAGGACGCCGAGAAGGCCGGTGTCAAGGAGGTCATCGTCGACTTCGCGCTCGCCGTTCCCGACCAGTGACACCTCGCGCACGCAGAACCTCATCGTCGCGAGCCGCACCATCAACGGCACCTACATCGCCCCGGGAGAGACCTTCAGCCTCAACGGGATTCTCGGCGAGCGGACCACGGCGAAGGGTTACGGGGACGGCACGGTCATCATCAACGGCCGGCTCACCCGGGGCACCGGCGGCGGTATCTCCCAGGTCTCCACGGTGATCTACAACATGGCCTACTTCGCCGGGGCCCAGATCCTCGAGTTCACGCCGCACGCCTTCTTCATCCCGCGCTACCCGGAAGGTCGGGAGGCCACGGTCCACTGGCCGAGCGTCGACAACAAGTGGAAGAACAACACCCCCTACGGGATGCTGCTGCAGACCTGGGTGGCTGACGGCAACGTCCACGGGCGGGTGTGGAGCACGAAGCACTGGGATGTCAAGTCGGTCAAGGGCGCTCGTCGCAACGTCGTGCCGCCGAAGACGATCCGCGACGACTCCCCGTCGTGCTACCCGCAGCAGGCCAACGCGGGCTTCGACGTCACCGTGACGCGTCAGTGGTACAAGCCGGGCTCATCGTCGCTCGTCAAGAGCGAAGCAGTGCACACGCACTACATCCCCGAGCACGAGATCATCTGCACCGACCCCAACGCGAAACCCTGAGTTTCGTTCGCGGGCATACAGACTGAGGTATGCCGCTGAGCTGGCTGCCCTCGCACCTGCCCTCCCAGCCCTGCCGCACCCTACTCATCGAGTGTGCAGTTCGCTCCCGGCTGGGTCTTGGTCGAGTGTGCACTTCGCGCCCGGCCGGGTCTTGGTCGAGTGTGCAGTACGTGTCAGGTGGACGGCTGGACGAGGTAGGTGTACTCGTGATGGACGGTGAAGCCGAGTGCCTCGTACATCGCAATCGCGGCGTCGTTGTCCTCTGACACCTGCAGGTAGATCGCCGGCACGCGGTTCTCCCGCGCGATCGTCCCCACTGCCGCCATGACCCCCCGGGCGAGACCCTGCCGCCGGTGGTCGGGGTGGACCCAGAGCCCGAAGACGCCGGCCCAGCCGGGATGGAGCGTGATCCGCGCCACCGCGATGATCCGGCCCATCGGGTCCTCGCGGATCGAGAGGAACAACTGCCGCTCACTCCCGGTGAGGACCGCCTCCGTGATCCCCGGGACTGGGGTGCGCCCCTCGCTGTAGGCCCTGAGCCACTCCTCGGAGAGCGTCTTCTCCACGACGACCTGCGGTGCGGTGCCGGTCGCGGATGGGAGCCCGCCCAACGGCCCGGTCATGACCAGGACCCTCGACCAGTCCGGCCGTCCGCCGCCGACCGTGTAGCCACGCTCGACGAGCGCCTGGGCCACCGGATGGTCGGCGATGGTGAAGCCGGCCGGGCCGCTGACCTGGAACATCGTCGTCTGGTCGCGTTCGGCATACCACTGCTCGCAGTGGTCGACGGCCTCGTCGAGCGGAAGCCCTGGGTCGCCGACGACGAGCACAGAGTTGGCCCGTCCCGTGTAGCCGGGGGCAGAGCGGAGCAGCCACGTCCCGAGCGCGACCTGCGTCGACCGCCACCCACCCCTGGGCGGCGACCAGGGCGAGGTCGTCGAGCCGACACGCGCAGGTGCGCCGGCCCGGGTCGCTCGCCGCCGGAGGGACGGGCTTGGCGGCGACGACGTCGCGTCGGGGCACGGAAACGCGCCCGCGTCTTCGTGTCGATGACGAGGACATCGTCGGTGCGCACGGCGAGGCGTCCGATCACGTCGGTGGCGCCGGCCCCCGGTGTGTCGACCAGGCGCTAGCGCACGACGACCCGAGCGCCGACGGTCAGCCGGGCCGACGGGTCCGGCGGACCCTCAGACCCCGTCTCAGGGGTGGGGTGGTTCCGGTCGGGGCCGATCATGTCCGGCATACTAGGCCGAGCAGACGCTCGCTCTCTCATCGCTCCACAGCAGGAGGTCCGCGTCCCCATGACCTACGTCATCGCCCAGCCTTGCGTCGACCTGAAGGACAAGGCCTGCATCGAGGAGTGTCCGGTCGACTGCATCTACGAGGGCAAGCGGTCGCTCTACATCCACCCCGACGAGTGCGTCGACTGCGGTGCCTGTGAGCCGGTATGCCCCGTCGAGGCGATCTACTACGAGGACGACGTGCCCGAGCAGTGGGCTGACTACTACAACGCCAACGTCGAGTTCTTCAACGACCTCGGCAGCCCGGGTGGCGCCGCCAAGCTCGGCATGATCGACAAGGACCACCCGCTGATCGCGGCCCTGCCGCCGCAGGAACACGACGAGTGACGCGCTGGGTGCATCGACCGCTCCCTCCCCGACTTCCCGTGGGACTCGCTCGCGCCCTACAAGGCGCGAGCGGTCCGCGCACCCGGACGGAATCGTCGACCTGTCCGTCGGCACCCCGGTCGACCCGACGCCGGAGTTCGTCCGCGCGGCGCTCGCCGAGGCCGCCGATGCCCCCGGCTACCCGCTGACAGTCGGGACCGCCGACGTGCGTGAGCGCGATCTGCGAGTGGTTCGAGCGCCGTCGCGGGGTCCCGGGCCTCGAGCCGTCGCACGCCGTCCGCCGACGATCGGCAGCAAGGAGCTCGTCGCCTGGCTGCCGACGCTGCTCGGCCTCGGCGCCGGGCGACCTCGTCGGCATTCCCGACGGTCGCCTACCCGACGTATGACATCGGGTGCCCGGCTCGCCGGCGCAACGAGCGTCGTCGCCCAGTCGCTGACCAGTCTCGGCCCGCTGACCCGGGCGACCACGCCCGAAGCTGTTGTGGCTCAACAGCCCCGGCAACCCCAATGGCCAGGTCCTCGGTGTCGAGCACCTTGGCCAAGGTCGTGTCGTGGGCACGCGAGCACGGCGTCATCGTGGCCAGCGACGAGTGCTATGCGGAGCTGGATTGGCGTCGCGGGCAGCTCGGCACGAGCGACGCCGAGCATCCTGCACCCGGATGTCTGCGGTGGTGACCACACAGGACTGCTCGCCGTCTACTCCCTCTCCAAGCAGTCCAACCTCGCGGGCTACCGGGCCGCCTTCGTCGCCGGGGACCCGGAGCTCGTGGCGCGGATCCTCGAGGTGCGCAAGCACGCCGGCATGATCATGCCCGCGCCCGTCCAGCACGCCATGGCGGTCGCCCTGCGCGACGACACACACGTGGCGGAGCAGCGCGACGTCATACGGCCTGCGTCGTGAGGTGCTCGCTCGAGGCGGTCTCAGCGAGCGGGCCTGCGGGTCGACCACTCCGAGGCGGGCCTCTATCTCTGGGCCACTCGCGAGGAGGACTGCTGGGCAACGGTTTCCGAGCTGGCAGACCGGGGCATCCTCGTCGCTCCCGGGAGCTTCTACGGTCGCTGCCGGGCGCGAGCACGTCCGGATCGCCCTCACGGCGACCGACGAGCGCATCAAGGCGGCCTCCGGCAGATTCTGAACACTCGACGCAGTGATCGGGTGCGGACTGCAGTCCCGACGAGAAGCGAGCCCAGCGGCATACGAAATCGTCTTTACCCTCCACGCACGCCAAGGTGCGGACCGGCTTACCGGCACCCGACTGCGCTGGGGTAACGTGCTTGCGGACACGCCCGGCCCACCGGCCGGATCTACGAGGAGGCGATGAGGCAGTGACGAACGCAGTGGACGCGACACTCAAGGTCGGAGACAAGGAAATCACGTTCCCGGCGGTCGACGCCGTCGACGGCAATGACGGGCATCGGGGTGGGCTCGCTCCTCAAGGAGACCGGCCTCGTCACCTACGACGTCGGGTTCGTCAACACCGCCTCGTGCAAGAGCGCCATCACCTACATCGACGGTGACAACGGCATCCTGCGCTACCGCGGCTACCCGATCGACGAGCTGGCCGAGAAGCTCCACGCTTCGTCGAGGTCTGCCTACCTGCTCATCTACGGCGAGCTGCCGACGCCCGAGGAGCTGGCGACGCTTCGAGGACTCGATCCGCCGGCACACGATGCTGCACGAGGACCTGCGCGCCTTCTTCAACGGCTTCCCGCGCGACGCGCACCCGATGCCGGTGCTCAGCTCGGCCGTCTCCGCGCTCGGCACCTTCTACCAGGACAGCCTCGACCCCTTCGACCAGGAGCAGGTCGAGATCTCGACGCGTCCGCCTCCTCGCCAAGCTGCCGACGATCGCGGCCGATGGCGCACAAGAAGAGCGTCGGCCAGCCCTACATGTACCCCGACAACTCGCTGTCGTTCGTCGAGAACTTCCTGCGGATGACGTTCGGCTACCCGGTCGAGCCCTACGAGGTCGACCCCACCGTCGCCAAGGCGCTCGACCTGCTCTTCATCCTGCACGCCGACCACGAGCAGAACTGCTCGACCTCGACGGTGCGCCTCGTCGGCTCCGCCCACGCCAACCTCTTCAACTCGGTCTCGGCCGGCATCCATGCCCTGTCGGGCCCGCTGCACGGCGGCGCCAACCAGGCCGTCCTCGAGATGCTCGGCAAGCTCCACGCCTCGGGCGACGACCCCAAGACGTTCATGGAGAAGGTCAAGAACAAGGAGGACGGCGTCCGCCTCATGGGCTTCGGCCACCGGGTCTACAAGAACTACGACCCGCGCGCGGCCATCATCAAGAAGGCGGCCGACGACATCCTCGAGAAGCTCGGCCAGAACGACCCGCTGCTCGA
Organism: uncultured Actinomycetota bacterium; assembly: GCA_963826445.1. Taxonomy (GTDB): domain Bacteria; phylum Actinomycetota; class Actinomycetes; order Actinomycetales; family Dermatophilaceae; genus Intrasporangium. The sequence continues at coordinate 73,752 of CAWGXD010000009.1, read as the reverse complement.
GATCGCCAAGGGCCTCGAGGAGATCGCCCTCGCCGACGACTACTTCGTCGAGCGCCGCCTCTACCCGAACGTCGACTTCTACACCGGCCTCATCTACAAGGCCATGGGCTTCGAGTCGAAGATGTTCACCGTGCTGTTCGCCATCGGTCGCCTGCCCGGGCTGGATCGCCCAGTGGCGCGAGATGATGAACGACCCGGAGACGAAGATCGGCCGTCCGCGCCAGATCTACACCGGCGAGGCCGAGCGCCACTACCCGCGCCTGAGGCCTCGACTGCGCTCGCGCCCCAGTCATGCGTGTCGGGGCGCGCGATCGGAAAGTGGCGGCAAAGTGGGGGCATGATGGGGCGCATGGCCTCCTACTCCGTCAACGCCGCTGCCGTCGCGCACGGTGCCGCGGCCTCATCGACAAGCGGCGCTACGTCCTCGACACCGAGTGGGGCGAGGTGCAGCCCGACGCCGCGGCGCAGAACACCTACCTCAAGCGGCACTCGTGGGAGGAGTACGCCGCTTGGCACCTCGGGCTCACCGAGGGCGCGAACGACGAGACCAAGGCGCGGTACGCGTTCGTCTGCGGCGACTTCAGCCGGGTGCACCGGTCCGGGCTCATCGCGTGCGTCTACCGGGCGGCCGAGTGGCGGCACAAGGCGGTCGAGCGAGCGGCCTACGACCTGTTGCAGGCGCTCGACGCGAAGGCGGGCATCACTGGAGAGTGATCGTCACGGTCGTGATGCCGGCACCTTCGGTCCACGCGCCGTCACGGTCAGCCGCGGTCCCACGCGCGCTCGCCGACAGCCACAGCCGTCACCCCGAAGTGCTCGGCGCGAGCGATGGCCCAGTGGCCCACCGCCCATGCGTGCCGCTGGTCGGGCGCAGTGACGGTCAGGGCTGCCGTCCGAGGCCTGTGCCTGCGTGATGCCCATCTCTCGTGGCGAGCGTCGTCGGCCACCGTGGCGGGCTTGGCGTGCGAGTGTCGCGGCGTCGAGGGCGCAGGTGAGTCCGGCGGGGGAGTGGCCGGTCAGCGCCGACGCGAGCACGCGGCCCTGGCCCTCGTGGTCGCGGTAGGCCTCCGGGAAGCCGCTCTTCTGGACCTGCTGGGCGATCTTCGTGATGTCGGCGCTCTCGTAGCCCTTCACTTCACGAGCGCGTCGATAGAACTTGTTCGTCGAGTGGACCGGGTCCAGGATCTGCTTCTCGGTGCCCCAGCCCTGGCTCGGTCGCTGCTGGAAGAGCCCGAGCGAGTCGCGGTCGCCGTAGCGCAGGTTGCTGATCTTCGACTCCTGGAGGCCGTCGTCAGGGCGATGGTCGCAGCTCGCGGGGGCAGGTCGCGCTTGATCGACAGCGCCGCGATGAGGGCGGCGTTGCCCGTCTGCTCGGGGTCGAAGCTCTCCGTCATGCCGGCCGCACGGATCGTGCACTGCGGCGTGCGGATGCTGTCGAGAGGAACTGCGAGGCGAACCACCCGCCGCCCACGACCACGCGTGACAACGGTGAGCAGCGCGACGCGCCCGCGGTGCGCGACGGCGTCGCGGGTGGCTCGGTCACGCCGGTCTCGTCGAGGACGAGCCCGAGGCGGTCGATGCGGCATTGTGTCCGCGTCAGTTGTCGGCGGCGTCGGTCAGTCGTTGGCGTGGAGCGCCTCGTTGAGGGAGATCCCCGTACCCTTCCGGTCCCGGGCCTCGACGGCACCGGTCACGCTGTTGCGGATGAACAGGATGTTGCTCGTCCCCGAGAGGTCGCGGGCCTTGACGACGCTGCCGTCCGGCAAGGTCACCTTGGTCCCTGCGGTGACGTAGAGCCCAGCCTCGACGACGCAGTCATCGCCGAGCGAGATGCCGACGCCACCGTTGGCTCCGATGAGACAACGGTCGCCGATCGCGATCCGTTCCGTGCCGCCGCCGGAGAGCGTGCCCATGATCGACGCACCGCCGCCGATGTCAGAGCCGTCGCCGATGACGACACCCTGGACGACCCGCCCCTCGACCATCGAGGCCCCGAGCGTGCCGGCGTTGAAGTTGCAGAACCCCTCGTGCATGACGGTCGTGCCCGCCGCGAGGTGAGCGCCGAGCCGGACGCGGTCGGCGTCCGCGATCCGAACGCCCTGACGGGACGACGTAATCGGTCATCCTCGGGAACTTGTCGACGCCGAAGACCTGGACCGGGCCGGTCGCGCGCAGACGTAGCCGGGTCTGCTCGAAGTCCTCGACGGCACATGGCCCGTGGTTGGTCCACACGACGTTGGCGAGGGTGCCGAAGATGCCGTCGAGGTTGATCGTGTTGGGCTGGGCCAGTCGGTGGGACAGCAGGTGCAGCCGCAGGTAGGCGTCAGAGGCGTCGGCGGGCGGGGCATCGAGATCGATCTCGACCCGTCGGACCTCGGTGCGGACGCGCGCGCCGCTCGTCGGGCCCGGCGAGGGCATCGAGGCCCTCGGGTGCGGCAGCGTCCTCAGGCCGGAGCCCCATGACGGGCGACGGGAACCACGTGTCGAGGACCTGTCCCTCCGCGGTGATCGTGGCGAGTCCGTATCCCCATGCGCTGCGCTCAGACATGGGCTCAAGGGTATGGGGGCCGCGTCGTGGGCGTGCACGTGGCCCGATGCGCGACATGGGTAGCCTTCCCGTATGCCGCTGAGCCCTGTCCCCGAGACCACCACCGCTCTCGACGTGTCGAGTGACGTCACCTCTCTGACAGCGGCGATCTGCGACATCGAGTCGGTGAGCCGGAACGAGACCGCACTCGCGGACGCCGTCGAGTCGGCGCTGCTGGCGCTCGGTCATCTCGAGGTGGTCCGCGACGGCGACACGGTGATCGCCCGGACTCACCTCGGCCGGCCGGAGCGCGTCATCCTCGCCGGCCATCTCGACACGGTCCCGCTGACCAGCCCGCCGAACCTGCCGACGCGTCTCGTCGGTGATGAGCTCTGGGGCCGCGGCACCGTGGACATGAAGGGTGGCGTGGCGGTCATGCTCAAGCGTGGCCGCGCAGGTCACCGAGCCGGCGCGTGACCTCACCTTCCTCTTCTACGAGTGCGAGGAGATCGAGGCCGAGCTCAACGGCCTGACCCGCATCGGGGCGAACCACCCGGACCTGCTCGCCGGTGACTTCGCCGTGCTCCTCGAGCCGACCGCCGGGGCGCATCGAGGGCGGCTGCAAGGGGACCATGCGCGTCGACGTCGTGACCACCGGCGTCGCGGCCCACTCCGCCCGTCCATGGAGCGGTCACAACGCGATCCACGACGCGGCCCAGGTCCTGCGCCCGGCTCTCGGCCTACGAGGCGGAGACGATCGAGGTCGACGGCCTCGAGTACCACGAGGCGCTCCAGGCGGTCGGCATCAGCGGCGGGATCGCGGGCAACGTCATCCCCGACCGGTGCACGGTGTCGGTCAACTATCGCTTCGCTCCCGACAAGGACACGGCAGCCGCGTTCGACCACGTCCAACAGGTCTTCGAGGGCTTCGACTGCACCCTGGGCGACGCCGCGGACGGGGCCCGTCCGGGCCTCCACCTGCCCGCAGCTCGTGACTTCGTCGCCGCCCTCGGTCTGCCGGTCAACCCCAAAGAGGGGTGGACGGACGTCGCTCGCTTCTCCGCGCTCGGGATTCCCGCGGTCAACTTCGGACCCGGCGACCCGAACCTCGCCCACATGGACGACGAGCGGTGCCCGGTCGCACAGTACGAGGAGGCGGAGCGCGCGCTGCTCCGCTGGCTCACACCCTCCACCCCGATCGAGTGAACAACTCTTGCGCCGCCCGAGCGAACGAAATCTGGGCCCGAAAGCTGTTCAGTCGACAAGGGAGGGGTGGGCTGGGAGCCAGCTGAGCGGCATACGGAGCAATGCCAATGACTGAGGCTTAGGGTGGTCCCCGTGAGCGAGCACGACACCGGTCATCAGGACGACGTCGCGAGTGACCCGGAGGTCCGGCCGGACGAGAAACCCTCGTCTCGTGTGCCCGACATGGTGCGGCGCTCCGGTCCAGTCGTCCTGCGGCGGGGCAGTGTCCCTCGCACGACGACGGACCAGCGTCTGCTCGACCGCCGCCAGCCGACCGACTGGCTCCACGCCGACCCGTGGCGGGTCATGCGGATCCAGTCCGAGTTCGTCGAGGGCTTCGGCGCGCTCGCCGAGCTGGGGCCGGCGATCAGCGTCTTCGGCTCGGCGCGGTCCCGGCTCGGTGACCAGGCATACGCCATGGGCGTCGAGGTCGGTCGCCTCCTCGCCGAGGCCGGTTACGCCGTCATCACCGGTGGGGGACCGGGCGCGATGGAGGCGGCCAACAAGGGCGCCTACCGGGCGGCGGCACGTCGGTCGGGACTCGGCATCGAGCTGCCCTTCGAGACCGGTCTCAACGAGTACGTCGACCTCGGCATCAACTTCCGCTACTTCTTCGCGCGCAAGATCGATGTTCCTCAAGTACTCGCACGGCTTCATCGTCCTGCCGGGCGGATTCGGCACTCTTGACGAGCTCTTCGAGGCGGTGACGCTCGCTCAGACGCACAAGGTGACGCGAGTTCCCCGTCGTGCTCATGGGGACCGCGTACTGGCAGGGCCTGCTCGACTGGCTGCGCGACTCCGTCCTCGAGGCACGGCATGATCGGCCAGGACGACCTCGACCGGCTCATCGTCACCGACGACCCGGAGGAGGCGGTCGCGGCCATCCAGGCCCATGAGGACCAGCCCAACGGCACGATTCGAGCGGAGCGGCCCGCGTGAAGTGGTTCATCCTCCTCGTCGGGATCATCGTCCTCTGCTTCGTCGTCGCGCTGATGCTCGGGCTCGCCGGCGGTGGCATGGGCCGGCGCGACCGCGAGCCTGAGCCACGAGCCGCTGCCCGAGGGCCGACCTGCGGACGCCGACTTCGACGACGCTCGTCTTCGACGTGGGCGTCCGCGGCTACCGGATGAGCCAGGTCGACGGCGTCGTCGACCGGCTGCGGCGCGAGCTGCGCGAGAAGGACGAGGAGATCGCCGTCCTCCGGTCCGGGTCGGTTCGCACGCCGGAGGAGCCCGCTGCGGACCGGAGCCCGACGCTGAGCCGACGACCGAGCACGAGCGAGCCCAGCCGCACGACTCGCCGACAGGCCATCGACGGTCACGGACCCGGCGCGACGCCATGACCGAGGCGGTCGCCGTGGCGCCCACGCCGCGTCGTTCATCCTCTGGGTGCTCGCGCTCTACGCGCGTGGCCCGCGTCGTCACGACGACGATCCTGCTGCTCGTCATGCAGCACCAGGTCCCGACCGGCATGACCGGCGGCGACGGACGTCCCCGTCACGTACTTCCCGTTCACCGCGCTGTGGGACGGCCAGTGGTACCAGACCATCGCGACCGCACGGCTATCCGTACCAGCTCCCGCGCGAGCGAGGGCGGCGGCGTCCAGCAGAACGCGTGGGCGTTCTATCCCGCTCTTCCCGTTCGCTGGCGCGGGCGGCATGGCGGTGACCGGCCTCGAGCTTCCCCGACGGTCGGCTCGATGATCGCGCTGCTGTGCGGCTTCGGGGCGGCCGTGCTCATGGGGCTGCTGCTGCGCGAGCGCATCGGCGACCCGGCGGCCCTGCCTCGTCGTCGCGCTGTGGGCGAGCTTCCCCGCGTCGGTGACGCTGCAGCTCGCCTACACCGAGTCGCTCGCGATGCTGCTGCTCGTCGGCTACCTCTACGCCCTGGCCCGGGAGCGCTGGCTCGTCGCGACTGGCGTCGCGCTGCTCGTCGGGCTCGCGCGCCCGATCGCCGTGCCGCTCGGGGCTCGTCACGCTCGTCGTGCGTCGTGGCTGCGCTGGCGCGCACGCGACGACCGGCCCATCGACGAGACGCGAGTATGCCGCCATGGCTCGCCTCGCTCGTCGGCGTGCGGTGTCGCCGGGCTCCTCTGGCCCGCGATCGCGTGGTGGCGCACCGGGGTCGAGCGGTCGGCCTACACCGACACGATGGCGGCGTGGCGCGGCTCCGGGACGGTCGAGCCGTTCACGCCCTGGCTGGGAATGTCCAAGTACGTGTTCGGCGACACGTGGGGGCCGGTCTGGCTCGTCGTCGTCCCCCTCGTCATCGTCGCGATGGTGGCCGGGCCGTGGGCCAAGCAGACCTCGGGCCGACCTGCGCACGTGGTCGCTGGCCTACCCGGCCTACCTCGCCGCGGTGCTCGACCCCTTCACGAGCATCTTCCGCTACCTCATCCCGCTCTTCCCGCTCCTCGTCGTCATGGTCGGCGCCGGCTGGGCCGACCGCCGGGGCAACACGTGGCCGCGGCTGCTCGTCCGGGCCGTGCCGCTCCTCGTGCTCTTCATCGTCGGCCAGTACTACTGGACCGACATCCTCTGGCGCTTCATCCCGTCACCGACCGGCGACTACCCGCCCTGACGATCGCCGCCCGCGACCCAGGCGCGCCAACTTCGCCGGGGCGAAGTTGGGTGCCGTTGCCGGTCAACGTTCGAGAGAGCGGGAGGGCTGGGACCGCGCGTGCGCGCGGAGCCAGCTCAGCGGCATACAGCCAAAGAAGCGAGCCGTCGAGGGCGGCTCAGCGGCCGGAGAAGGTGGGCTGCTCCTTGGCCAGGAAGGCGTCGACCGCGATCTGGTGGTCCGCGCTCCGACCGGTCAGGGCCATCAGCTCCGCTTCGTGGGCCAGCGCGTTCGCGAGATCGGTGCCCGCGCTGACGGCGACGGCGCGACGGATCGACCCGTAGGCGAGCGTCGGACCGGCCGCCAGGGACGTCGCGAGCTCGGCGACGGCGCCGTCGAACTCGTCTCCGGCACCACCTTCGTCACGAGACCCAGCGCGAGCGCCTCGTCGGCCGGAATGGTGCGGGGGAACATGAGCAGCTCCTTGGCTCGAGCCGGTCCGACGAGCCGGGGCAGTGACCACGAGGCACCCGAGTCACAGGAGAGGGCGATGCCGGCGAAGGCGGTGTTGAGCCCTGCGCCCTCGACGATGACCCGGAATCGCAGGCGAGAGCGAAGCTGATCCCAGCGCCGGCAGCGACGCCGTTCAGCGCGGCGACAACCGGCTTGTTCATCGTCGCGAGGAGCATGACGATCTGGTTGTAGTGCTCAGTCACAGTCGTCGCGAGTGACGTCTCGCCGGAGGAGAGGTCTGCCACGTGCTCCTTGAGGTCCTGGCCGACGCAGAAGGCCCGGCCGGTGCCCGTCAGCACCACGCACCGGACCGCGGGGTCGTCCGCCGACCGAGCGCAGCGCGTCGCGCAGCGCCACCTTGAGCGCGCGGTCGAGGGCTGTTCATGGCATCGGGGCGGTTGAGCCGAAGCCAGGCCACTCCGTCCGTCGACGGCGACGTCGATGGGGCTCGCGGCGGGCGTGGGTGGCGGGGTTCGGCTCAGTCATGGCGCCCACTCTGGCCCAATCCCGTTGTCGCGGGGAAGTACTCGGGCTTCGCCGACGTGCCCTCCGTCACATCCCGGATTAGGTCTCGGCAGACGAGACACGGAATAATGGCTGCAGACGCACCCGAGATTCCTAGTGGAAGGGGCACCATGGCAGCAATGAAGCCGAGGACCGGCGACGGACCGCTCGAGGTCGTCAAGGAGGGTCGCGGCATCGTGCTGCGCATGCCCCTCGAGGGTGGCGGGCGTCTCGTCGTCGAGATGACGCCGGATGAGGCTGCAGCCCTTCGCGACGCGATCCAGGGTTGCGACGGCGTCAACTGAACCTGCCCGTCCAGCATCGACGGCCCCCGACCGCACGGTCGGGAGCCGTTGCTGTTCCTGCGCCGCCTCGGCGCCTGAGCGCCTGAGCGCCGTCGCAGCGCCTGGCCGCGACTCAGCGACTCAGCGGACTCAGCGCTTGACGGCGACGAGCAGGCCGTCGCCGACGGGCAGCAGCGACGCGGTGAACCGCGTCGTGGTCGCGGATCGAGCTTGCCGACCTCGCGCAGCGTCCGCGTCTCGGGGTCGCGCGCTGGCAGGGTCCGACTCCTTGTCGGTCCACGTCAGCACGCAGGGTGCCGCCGTGGCGCAGCAGCCGGGACGCCTGCTGCGACGTACTCGGGGTACTCCGCCTTGTCGGCGTCCACGACGACCAGGTCGTAGGCGCTGTCCGTCATCCGGGGCAGGACGTCGAGTGCCCGGCCGGCGATGACGCGGGTGCGCTGGTGAGCGATGCCGGCGGCCGCGAACGCCTCTCGGGCTGCCCGCTGGTGCTCGGCCTCGATGTCGATCGTCGTGAGGATGCCGTCCGGTCGGCATCCCGCCGAGGAGCCAGAGACCAGAGACGCCAGCTCCGGTGCCGATCTCCATGACGGCCTTGGCGCCGGTCGCGGCGGCGAGCACGCTGCAGCAACGCCGCCGGCGCCATTGCCGATCAGCGTCGACATCGAGTTCCTCACCGCGCGCCGGTGCGCCGCCTCGATGTGGTCGCTCGGGGTGACGAACTCCTCGGCGTGTGACCAGGCGGCAACCTTCTGCTGGCTCATGGTCGTCACCCTAACGCGGGGGCGTGCACGAGGCTCGGCCCGGGACGCCCGAGGATGCACAGGTCATTCACAGGATCCCGACAGGGAGGAACGACGGCAATTGGCAACGATGAGGGGACAGAGAACGGGAACGAAAGAGACCGGCGCTGCGTTGTGCTGGTCAGTTGCTCGAAAGGTATGGAGATCGCGTGAGTGCGACTGTCTTGACCGAGGGCACCGGCAGGTCCGGTGACCCGCAGCTCGATGCCGCCTCGGGGGCGGTGCGCGACGCAGTCTGGACGCCCCCGACGTGGGAGGAGAGTCGTCGAGCAGCACTCGGCGCGGGTCTACCGGCTGGCCTACCGCCTGACCGGCAACCCCTACGACGCCGAGGACCTGACCCACGACGTCTTCGTCCGCGTCTTCCGTTCGCTTCACTCCTACCAGCCGGGCACGTTCGAGGGCTGGCTGCACCGCATCACGACGAACGTCTTCCTCGACAAGATGCGACGCAAGCAACGCATCCGCTTCGACGCCCTGCCCGAGGACGCCGCCGGTCGCCTGCCGAGCCGCGAGAAGGGGCCGGAGCAGACCTACCACGATGAGCGGTTCGACGACGACGTGCAGCGTGCGCTCGACGCGCTCGCGCCGGAGTTCCGCGCCGCCGTCGTGCTGTGCGACATCGAGGGCCTCTCGTACGAGGAGATCAGCGCGACCCTCGGGATCAAGCTCGGCACCGTGCGCTCGCGGATCCACCGCGGTCGCTCCCAACTGCGGGAGGCGCTCGCCCACCGGGCACCAGAGGCGACGAAGAAGCCCGAGACGCGCGCCGCGCGACCGAGCCTCCGGCTGCCTGGTCGGCGGGTCCCCGCAGGAGCCCGGTGAGCCTGACGTGAGCGGAGAGCAGGTCCGTCGACGGTCCATGGAGGTGGGCGCCCGGTGACACCCCACCTGCGCGGACACGTCCGGGCCTATGTCGACCGGGCCCTGCCGCCGGCCGTCCTCCACCTCTACGACCGGCACCTCGTCGCCTGCATGGTCTGTCGGTCCGCCGCCGATCAGGAGCGCCGGATCGTATCCGCCCTCCGCACTGATGCGCGCGACCTGCCCGGTTCGCTCCGGTCCTCCCTCATGAGCCTCGCGTCGGCTCCCCTGGTTGCCGCTCCCGCGCCCATCCCGGCGCCCGGTCCTCGCATCCCGCTCGGGCCGCTCGCCCGGGGAGGCCGGGGGCTCGTTGCGGCGGGAGCGCCCGAGCCCCTTTCGACGGTCCCGCCGACCGCTCCCGCACTGCACCGATCCCCGATGCGCGCGGCCATGATCGCGTCCCTCGCAGCGGGTGCCTCGGTGGCGGCCGCTTGGGGGCTGGCGGTCTCGCCCCTGCCTGGAGGCGCAGGGCCGATCACCCCGTCGGTCGGGGTTCCTGCCGGCGTCGCGGACTTTGGCGCGGCGGTGACCTATCGGCCCGTGCTCCCGTCGCTGCCCGTGGTGACTCGATCGGAAGCCGTCACCGGGCTGGGCCACGGTGACTCGACGGCGCCACCGCCGTCGTTCTGGGCGGTGTCGACGACGCGCTCGCACGCCGCAGGCTCCCAGGCCCCGGTTCGTATCTTCGTCGTCTCTTCGGCACAATCGGGGCCATGAGCGACGACTCCACCGAGCCGCGATCCCAGGACCCCAACGAGGGCCGCGGCGCGGAGGTCGACCAGACTGGAGCCATCGGAGTGACTCCGACCCAGCCCATCCCTCGTCGCGGCGACGACTCCGGCGACGGTGGCTGGTTCTCGCAGTTCAGCGGAGAGCACCCGACCGAGGGACCGGCTGTGCCCAGCCGCGCCGACGCTCCATGGGGCTCCGACCGCGCGGATGCGCTCGCAGAGGAGGCTCATCGCACCCGGTACGCCGGTCCGCTCCTGCCGGAGGATCCGACCGGTCCTGTCGTGCCAGCAGGTCCGGCTGCTTTGAGCGCTCCGAGCACGTCCGAAGACGTGAATCCATCCCTCGGCAGTGGCCCCTCCGGCCCCCATAGCCCCGGCGGCCCTGCCAGTGGTCGCGAGCCGGACTACCCCGTCGGGGTGCCCTACGCCTATCCGGGGAGCCCCTCGCCGGGCGACGCCCCGTCTCCGGGCGAAGCCCCTCTCCCGGGACCCGCGGGCGCGCCCCTACCGCCCCCTGCCCCCACCCGGAAGCGTCGACGTGGCCTGCTCGTCGCCGGCGTGGCGGCGCTCTGCCTCGCGTCGGCAGCGGTCGGTGGCGTGGCCGGCCAGGTGCTCGAGGACCGAGTGATCCCCCAACGAAGCACACTGCCGGAGCCGGGGCCAGGTGCGACTGAGCGGCCGACCGGGTCGATCGCGAACATCGCCGCCCGCGTGGTGCCGAGCGTCGTGACCATCAAGGTCGACGCCGGCTCCGAGGGCGCCGGCACGGGATCGGGCTTCGTCGTCGACGACCGCGGCCACATCCTGACCAACAACCACGTCGTCGCAGCCGGAGGCGGCAACGGAGACATCGAGGTCGTCCTCAGCAACGGTGAGACGGAGGACGCCCGGGTCATCGGCCGCGACGTCAGCTACGACCTCGCTGTGCTCAAGATCGAGCGCACCGACCTGACCCCCCTCCAGCTCGGCCCGTCCGAGTCCGTGCGTCGTCGGCGACCCGTCATCGCAGTCGGGGCACCGCTTGGCCTGGAGCAGACGGTCACCTCCGGCATCGTCAGCGCCCTCAACCGCCCCGTCACTCCGGGCGCCGGGAACGAGGCCTCCTTCATCAACGCCATCCAGACCGACGCCGCCATCAACCCCGGCAACTCCGGTGGTCCACTGCTCGACCTGTCCGGCAAGGTCATCGGCGTCAACTCGGCGATCGCCCGGGTCCCCGGCTCGACCGCTGCGGCCACCGGGCAACATCGGGCTCGGCTTCGCCATCCCGAGCGACCAGGCCCGTCGCACCGCAGACCAGCTCATCGCGACCGGCAAGGCGACGCACCCGATCATCGGCGTCCTCCTGGACCGCACCTTCGCCGGCGAGGGCGCCAAGGTCGAGGACTCCGGCAAGGCCGTCACGCCGGATGGCCCGGCGGAAAGGCCAGGCGTCCAGCCGGGAGACGTCATCGTCAGCTTCGAGGGCAAGCCGGTCCGCACCCCGGACCAGCTCATCGTCTCGATCCGGGCTCGTGCGGTGGGTGAGACGGTGACGCTCACCATCGAGCGCGACGGTCAGCAGCGCCAACTGCAGATGACCCTGGAGGCGGAACCGGACGACTGAGTGCAAGACAGCGTACGTATGATGGCGCCGGACGCACTCCGGCGCCCCGGCCGGGGAGGATGAGGGAAGTGTTCGACATCAACGGGTGGGAGTTCCTCCTGCTTGGTGTGCTCGCCATTCTCGTGCTCGGCCCGGAGCGGCTGCCTGAGTACGCCGGGAAGCTCGGGCGCTTCGTGCGTCAGGCCCGCGCCATGGCCGATCGGGCGAAGCAGCAGCTCAAGGACGAGATGGGTCCGGAGTTCTCCGATGTGGACTGGCGCACGTACGACCCACGTCAGTACGACCCCCGCAAGATCGTGCGCGACGCCCTCAACTCGCCGCCCGAGCAGGACAGCCCGCCTCCGGTCAAGCCCACGAGCGCTCCCAAGGTGCACGATCCGTCCATTGCGACTCCGTGGGACAGCGAGGCCACCTGACCACGGGCGTATGCCGCTGAGCTCGCTCCCGCACCCCTGTTTCCTCCCAGCCCTCCCGTCCCCTCATCCGCAACACGCCGAGCAGTCGCGAATCAACCGCGGAAATAACCCTCGGGACCTGACTGGTGCTCGGTGTGTTCGCCGGAGCCCGGTCGAGCGCGCCCCTGCGTGAACTGCCCGCAGGGGCGCAGGCGGCGTCAGCGGCCGGCGGGTGTGAGGCCGAGCGAGCGGCCGGCCAAGCCCCTGGCCCGGGTGGCGAGGCCGCGGGCGATGCCGCGCAGGGCCACGCCGGCGGCGGAGTCGGGCGCCGCCGAGCACGACCGGATTCCCCGTGTCGCCGCCCTCGCGCAGCGTCGTGTCGAGCGGGATCTGGCCGAGCAGCTGCACCGTGGCTCCGATGCTGCGGCTCAGCGAATCGGCGACGGCCTGCCCTCCGCCCGAGCCGAAGATCTCCTGGCGCGTGCCGTCCGGCAGCTCGAGCCAGGACATGTTCTCGATGACGCCCGCGATCCGCTGGTGGGTCTGCAGGGCGATGGCCCCGGCCCGCTCAGCCACCTCGGCCGCGGCCTGCTGCGGCGTCGTGACGACGAGGATCTCGGCAGTCGGAATGAGCTGCGCGACCGAGATGGCGATGTCACCGGTGCCGGGCGGCAGATCGAGCAGGAGGACGTCGAGGTCGCCCCAGAAGACGTCGCCGAGGAACTGCTGCAGGGCCCGGTGCAGCATCGGGCCGCGCCAGACGACGGGCTGGTTGCCGGGGACGAACATGCCGATCGAGATGACCTTCACCTCGTGCGCGATCGGGCGGCAGGATCATGTCGTCGACCTGCGTGGGACGCTGCTCGACGCCGAGCATGCGCGGCACGGAGAAGCCGTAGACGTCGGCGTCGACGACCCCGACCCGCAGCCCCTGCTCGGCCATCGCGGCGGCGAGGTTGACGGTGACCGACGACTTGCCCACGCCGCCCTTGCCCGACGCCACGGCATACACCCGGGTGAGGCGGTTGGGCTTGGCGAAGGGGATCTCCTTCTCGGGCGCACCGCCGCGCAGCTGTGGGCGCAGCTCGGCGCGCTGCTCGTCGCTCATGACGTCGAGCTCGACCTCGACCGACGTGACGCCGTCGAGGACAGCCTGGAGGGCGTTGCCGTCGAGTCACGTGGTCAGCGTCTCCTTCATCGGGCAGCCCGAGACGGTGAGGAAGATCGCGAGGTCGACCTTGCCCGGCGTCGTCGATCTCGACCGACTTGACCATGCCGAGCTCGGTGATCGGCTTGCGGATCTCGGGGTCGTTGACCTTCGACAGTGCCGTGAGCATGGCGTCGCGGCTGGGCAGTGCGGGGACAGACATGTCCTCCATCGTATGCCGCTGGGCTGGCTCGCCCGACCGGGGTGCCGTCCGCCGCCGTGACCTCACCGCGCAACACACCCGCTCATCGAGTGCCGGACCCTGTTGCAGCAGGGGCCGGCAGTCGCGAAGCGGGTGTGTTGCGGGGTCTAGTCGGGGTGGTGCCGCGGCGAGGCGGCTGCGTCGTCGAGGCGGCGGATGATCGCCCGCTCCTCGAGCTCGCTCGAGTAGGTCCCGCAGCTCGGAGCGCACGAAGTCCCGGGTCGCCTGCTCGCGCAGGGCGAGCCGCAGCGAGGCCACCTCGCGGGTGAGGAACTCGGTGTCGGCGAGGTTGCGCTCGTCCCGGGAACGGTCCTGCTCCAGGGCCACCCGGTCGCGGTCGGCCTGGCGGTTCTGGGCGAGCAGGATGAGGGGCGCGGCATACGACGCCTGCAGGCTCAGCATCAGCGTCAGGAAGATGAAGGGGAACTCGTCGAAGACGCAGCGACGCCGGAGCGAGCGACGTTCCAGGCGATCCACGCGGCGACGAAGACCGTCATGCCGATGAGGAACTGCGGCGTGCCCATGAAGCGCGCGAACTTCTCCGACAGGACGCCGAACGCCTCCTGCGAGCAGGGTCATCCGCGGGCAGGACGCGCGGCGCGCTGCTCGCTGCGGCTGGTCGAGCTTGTCGCCGCGACGGGCTGGCTCGCGGCAAGCGGCGGCTCGGCTCGCTCGCTCACGGGTTCACCTCCAGCTCGTGCCGTTCCTCACGCCAGTCCTCGGGGAGGATGTGGTCGAGCACGTCGTCGACGGTGACGGCGCCGATGAGCCGCCCGTCCTCGTCGACGACGGGCAGCGAGACGAGGTTGTAGGTCGCCAGCGTCCGCGTGACCATCTCGAGCGACGCGTGCGCCGGCAACGGCTCGATCTCCTTGTCGATGATCGAGCCCGACGGCGGCGTGCGGCGGGCTCGCGGAGCAGGCGCTGGATGTGCACGAGGCCGAGATAGCGGCCGGTCGGCGACCTCGAGCGGCGGCCGGCAGACGTAGACCATCGAGGCCAGGGCGGGCGCGAGCTCCTCGCGGCGGACCATGGCCAGTGCCTCGGCGATGGTCGCCTCGGGGCCGAGGATCACCGGCTCGGTCGTCATCAGGCCGCCGGCGGTCTTCTCGTCGTAGGCGAGCAGGCGTCGCAGGGGGGCGGCCTCGTCGGGCTCCATGAGCTGGAGCAGCTGCTCGGCCTGCTCGGGCGGGAGGTCGGCGAGCAGGTCCGCGGCATCGTCCGGCTCCATCGCCTCGAGCACGTCGGCGGCCCGTGCGTTGGCGAGGCCGGCGAGGATCTCGACCTGGTCGTCCTCCGGCAGCTCCTCGAGGATGTCGGCGAGCCGCTCGTCGTCGAGGGCTGCCGCGACCTCGGCGCGCCGCTTCGGGTTGAGGTCGTGGATGACCTCGGCGAGGTCGGCGACCTTGAGGTCCTCGTAGGTCTCGAGGAGCCGCTCGGCGCTCTGAGCACGGGCCTCCTCGTGCAGGCCGACGACGTCGTGGATGTCGACGAGCATCGTCTTGCCGGAGCGCCGACGCGTCAGGCGCGACATGGCCCGCGAGGCCGAGGAGACCCCGGTCAGCTGGCGCACGAAGACCTTGACTGCACACCAGTCACGACGGGCCGCTGCTCGATCGCGATGTCCTCGACGAGTGGCCCGCGCGAGACCTGCCTCCTCCGCCTCGGGTGTCGTCACGGTGACCGTGCGATCGAACAGCTCGGCGGCGACGAGCGCCTCGTTGGTGCGCTGCTCGAAGCGGCGCATGTTGACCAGTCCGGTCGTGATGACCGCGCCCAGCGTCGATCGAGGTGACGCGGGTCATCGGCACGAAGACGCGGCGCCTGCCCGGCACCTCGACGACGAGGCCGATGACCCGGGGCTCGGGACGGGCTCGCGAGAACATCACCACGACGTCGCGGACGCGACCCACCTGGTCACCCAGCGGGTCGAAGACGCTCAGGCCGGTCAGGCGCGCGACGAAGACGCGGGTGCTGGCGCTCATGGCCCAAGGCTATCGGAGGTCAGCGTCGCGGCGTCCGCCGCCACGACGTGCGAACCGGTCGCGCCGCTCCTCGCCTCAGCTGCCGGCGCTGCCCACGCGACTTCCGGCTTGGCGCCGCCCGGAGTGTCGCTCGGCCCGTCCTCGGCCGCGGCCCCCCCAGTGCCACGGGCGCCACGACGTCGTCGTCGCCGCGGTGCGCGCCGGGGCGGCGCGCGGTGTCGAGCGGCGGCATACGCCCCCGGCGACCTCGAGCGGGGCGCCGAACGGGCACGAGCGCGGTGACGGTGCACTCCGCCGCCCACCGCGTCAGCGAGTCGTCGACGGCGTTGAGCCGCGACGCGCGCGCAGCAGCTCGGCGGCGCGTCCCACTCCGGCGTGCCGGGCTCGAGGACGTGCGCGTGGGCCCGGACCGTGAGCAGCCGGCCGCCGGTGTCCTTGCTGCGCAGGATGAGCCTGACCTCCTCGGGCAGCCAGGGCAGCGGCTGCTCGCCGGGGCCGCTGACGACGAAGGCCGTGCTCGTCGTCCCAGACGTGCCAGGCGGGCCACGTGCGGTCGCCCGCGACATCGATCCAGAGCAGGCCCGACTTCGTCATCGCCTCGCCGAGCAGGGCGGCGACGATGCGCCGGCGCGAGGCTCGGCGTCGCTCGCGGGTCACAGCGCCGGCACCTGCTACGGTCGCGACGCTCGGTCAGCACCGGCCACCCTAGTGATCCGGGCCTCATCGGTGGCACGCGTGACTGTCGTCATAACGCGGCGCGACCAGCGCCGCTGCTACGTTGGCGCCCATGCGCAGCGCCAAGGACTTCTTCGCGCCCGCTCGCGGTGGGGGCGCCGACGCCCGCTCACGCGAGGTGCCGGCCCGCCCGTGCCGGATGCATCCACTTCTTCGACCCGAGCAACCCGAAGATGGCGGCCAAGGTGCCGGGCATCGTCGGCACGGTCGACGTGCTCGCTCGGCAACCTCGAGGACGCCGTCAAGGCCGACCGCAAGGAGGCCGCCCGCGCGGGGCTCGTCGAGATCGCCAAGGCCACCGACTTCGGCGAGCACACCCAGCTCTGGACGCGGATCAACGCGCTCGACAGCCCGTGGGCGCTCGACGACCTCACGACGCTCGTCACCGAGATCGGCGACAAGCTCGACGTCGTCATGGTGCCCAAGGTGCAGGGCGCCGAGGACATCCACTACGTCGACCGGCTGCTCGCCCAGCTCGAGGCCCAGGCCGGGCTGACCCGGCCGATCCTCGTCCACGCGATCCTCGAGACGGCCCGCGGCATGGTCGAACGTCGAGGAGATCGCCGGCGCCAGCCCGCGCATGCAGGGCATCTCGCTCGGCCCGGCCGACCTCGCCGCCGACCGCCGGATGAAGACGACGCGCGTCGGCGGCGGCCACCCCGGCTACCTCGTGCGCACAGGACCCGGTCGACGGCGACATCACGGGAGCGCGGGCCGACCACCAGCAGGACCTCTGGCACTACACGATCGCCCGGATGGTCGACGCCTGCGCGATGCACGGGATCTTCCCGTACTACGGCCCCTTCGGCGACATCGCAGGACGTCGTCGCGTGCGAGGACCAGTTCCGCAACGCCTTCCTC
Organism: uncultured Actinomycetota bacterium; assembly: GCA_963826445.1. Taxonomy (GTDB): domain Bacteria; phylum Actinomycetota; class Actinomycetes; order Actinomycetales; family Dermatophilaceae; genus Intrasporangium. The sequence goes on along the minus strand of CAWGXD010000009.1, from coordinate 56,711 downwards.
CTCGGCTGCGTCGGCACCTGGTCGCTGCACCCGGCGCAGATCGACGATCGCCAAGCGGGTCTTCAGCCCGTCGCGCCGAGGACGTCGCGCACGCCCGCCGGGTCGTGGAGGCCATGGGTGACGGCACCGGCGCGGTCATGCTCGACGGCAAGATGGAGGACGACGCGAGCCTCAAGCAGTGCCTCGTCATCCTCGAGCTCGCCGAGCGGCTGTCGCCAACCGACCCCGAGCTCGCCGAGCTGTATGCCGCATCGAGCGACCCGCCGCCGTCGACGAAGGCGCACCCAGGTGCGCATGAGCGAGCGAGCCCAGCGGCATACCGCGCCCGCGGCGCTCGGTGCTCTACCTGCCGAGCTCCAACGAGCGGGCCCTCGAGAAGGCCAAGACGCTCCCGGTCGACGCGCTGATCCTCGACCTCGAGGATGCCGTCGGCCCCGGACGCGAAGGATGCGGCGCGCGAGAACGCCTGCGCGGCAGCGCGATCCGGTGACTACGGCCGGCGTGAGGCTGACGATCCGGGTCAACGGCATCGGCACCGCAGTGGCACGACGCACGACCTCGCGGCGGCCTGCGCGGCGGGGCCCGACGCCATCGTCGTCCCCAAGGTCGAACTCGGCCGACGAGGTGCGCTCGCTCGTCGCGGCCATGGAGCGCCGCGGCGCGCCGGAGCGCACCGACGCTTGTGGGCCATGGTCGAGACGCCGATGGCCGTGCTCGCACGCCGAGGAGATCGCGCGCGGCGTCCGACCGCGCTTGGCCTGCCTCGTCATGGGCACCAACGACCTCGTCAAGGAGCTCGGCGCGCGGCACGTCCCGGGCCGGGCGCGCCCTCGCTGACCTCGCCTGTCAGCTCGCGCTGCTCGCGGCCCGGCCGGCGGGGTCGCGATCCTCGACGGGGTCTACAACGACGTCAAGGACCTCGACGGGCTTCGCGGCGGAGTGCGCGGCAGGGCCGCGACCTGGGCTTCGACGGCAAGACGCTGATCCACCCCGGGCCAGGTCGAGGCGGGCAACGAGGTCTTCGCCCCGAGTCGCCGACGAGGTCGAGGACGCGCGGGCCGTCATCGAGGCGTTCGAGGCGGCCCAGGCGAAGGGAAGGGCGTCGCGACCCTGAACGGACGGCTCATCGAGAACCTCCACGTCGACACCGCCAGGAAGGTCCTCGCGACCGCGGCTGCCATCGAGGCACTGACCTCCTGAGGCAGATCCTCGGCGCAGCGGGTTAGACAGCTGTGAGCTTCTCCGGGTTGCGGATCGAGTGCACCGCGGTGATCCGTCCATCCTCCACCGTCAGGAAGTAGACGGAGTCGACGCCGGCTGGTCCCCGCGCCACGACTGCAGGTTCGCCGTTGAGCGTCCGGATCTCGGGGACGAGGCTGGCCACGTCGGAATCCCGGAGGACCCCGAGGATCCAACGGATCACCTTGTCGGAGGAGTGGATCGGGCGCAGAGCAGCTCGCCGGACGCCGCCGCCGTCGGTGACGAGCGTGACGTCGGGGGAGAGGACGGCGACGAGCTGCGGCCATGTCGCCGGACATCGCTGCGTTCAGGAATCTTTCGATGACGGCCCGGTGGCGGCTCTTCTCGACGACCTGACGCGGGGTACGGGCGGCGAGATGGGACCGTGCCCTCGTGACGAGCTGGCGCACCGACGCCGGCGAACGTCCCAGTGCCTCGGCCACCTCGGGCGACTTCATCGCGAACACGTCGGTCATGACGAACGCCGCGCGCTCGAGTGGTGTCAGCGACTCGAGGACGATGAGCATCGCCATGGAGACCTCGTCGGCGAGCTCCGCCGCCCGTGCCGGGTCATCGGTTGCGGTCGCGACGGGCTCGGGCAGCCACGGCCCCACGTAGGTCTCGCGGCGGGCCTTGAGCTCGCGCAGCTTGTTGAGTGCAAGCCGCGACGTGATCGTCACCAGGTAGGCGCGGGCGTCGTCCACCGTGTCCGGCTCCACAGTGCTCCACCGGATCCAGGCCTCTTGGACGACGTCTTCGGCATCGGTGCGGGTGCCGAGGATTCGGTAGGCCGCGCCCTCGAGGAGCCTGCGGTGCTCCTCGAAGGCCGTCTGCTTGTCGGTCATCGGTCGGTCATCGGCTGGGCACCTCACAATGGTCCTTGAAGCCCTGGCTCGTCAGTCCAAGCGCAGCGTTGGTGCGTGATCGAAGGTTCTCAAGAGCGATCATGGCAGTCAGCTCGACGAGCTGGTCATCGGTAAGCGACTCACGCAGGCCCTCGACCATCTCGTCGGTCACGCTCGGCGGGGTGGTCGTCATGGCCTCGGCGTACTCGAGCACCTGGCGCTCCAGCGACGTGTACGCGTCGCTGGCCCGCCAGTCCGCCAGCCCCTCGAGCTTGGCCGGGTCCATGCCTCGGTTGTGCGAGAGGAAGTAGCCGAAGTCGATACACCAGCTGCACCCGATCTGTGCGCTGACGGCGGCTCGGCGAGTTCCCGAACGTCCGGGTCGAGGCTCGACCATCTCGGGGCCGTCAGTTCCAGCAGGCCCATCGACGTCATCACTCGGCGGTTGTGCATCGTGGCCAGGACCGGCTCGAGCATGGCGCCGTATTGCCGCATGCTCCACCCAGCGGGCGAGGCGCAGGAAGGGTGTGTTCGGGTGCTCCAGAGGAATCCGCGCGGTGCGAGCCGAAACGGTGACGGGTGGCGTGGTTGCCATGGGGTCCTCCTTGGTCGAGTGCTTCTCATGAGGGAGGACACGCGCAACCGACGAACTGTGACATCACCGTGAGGTTCACGGGAAACCTCGGCGGCGCTCGTGACGTTGACCTGACGTGAGCGAGACCGGTGAGCGGCAGCCCGCGCCCGGCCAGAGCGGCCGAGGCGAGGCTGCCGGCAGCGCGCCCCCGGCGCGTCGGTCGCCACGGATCAGCCGTCGTGGCTTCCTCGTGCTCGGCGGTGCAGGCATCGCGACCGCTGCCGCTGGGACGCTCGCCATCAGGGGCGACCTGCCCGGCCTTCCGGAGATCCCGGGCCTGCTGGAGCCCACGCCGCGGGAGGTGTTCGCCGACCCGGTTCCGGTCGACTACACGGATCTGCGGGCGCGCACCCGAGTCGGCCCAGCGGCATACCTGTATGAGGTCTCGGGCCGGCCGGCCACCTACTACGTCGACGCGGCGTTCGGGGAGCGCCTGGACGCCTGGCTCGTACTGCATCGGCTGCACACCGGGCAGGCACCCGACGGGGTCCGCTCGTACGGCGCCTGGGTCCGAGGCAGGCCCCGCTCCTGGCACAGTTCGGGGCAGGCCTTCGATCTGGCCCGGCTCAGGGCCGACGGCAGGGACCTCGTGTCGCTGCGCTACGACCAGTGGCGCGACGCTCCGCCGTCCGAGCTGCGACGCCGCCTCAGTGCCTACTGGGGAGTGGCCGCCGGCCTGCATCACGAGTTCGCCGACGTCCTCACCTATCTCTATGACGACGCGCACGCAAACCACATCCACGTCGACACGGGCCGGTTCGGTGCCGAGCGGCCGAGGCTGATCCGGCGGTCGCGAGTGCAGGTCCAGGCGGTGCAGGCCATGTGCCGGCACGTGTGGGGGCGCACCGACGTCGAGATCACCGGGGAGTGGGACGATGCCACGCCGAGCTGCGACGGGCCTGATCCTGGAGCGCGTCGGTGGACCGGGTGAGCTCCACGAGAGCCGTGAGGCGTGGCAGTCGTTCATGGTGGCGACGATGCGGCAGGTCTGAGTCCTACCGGTGTGATGCAGCCCACAGACTTCCTCGGAGTTGGCGGGGCCGCGTTGCCGGGCAACGCGATTCGCAGACCAAGACCCTCTGCGTGGGTCAGCGTGGGGTGCGCTAATCTTCGTCCCGCCGCCTCATCGGGATGCGGCTTCGTCCGACAGGGGGCCTCGGGTGCGAAGCGCGCGGGACGTCGTGCACTTCTCGTCAAGCTTGGACGTCCGGGCCATCGCTGGGAGTTGGGCGACCGACCACGGTTACCGGATGCTCGGGATGTCGAGTGCGGGGGTCGTCTACGGCAAGCGGACCCAGCTCGTCGCGCTCCCCGTCATGGTCGAGCTCGCCAGCCGAGAAAGGGCGCACACGCTCTCCTGCTGGGGGCGCCTCAACCGACTCCTCGTGACCCGGGACATCAGCCTGACCGACTCGGGTCGGGCCGGGCGCACCCACCGCACCCGGGCGCAGCGCGAGATCAACGAGCTGCTCTGGGCGCTCGGCGCGCCTCCCCTGGGTGGCTCGCGCCAACCCTGACCGAGGCCTCTCCACCGCAACACACCCCGCTCACCCGATCGCCTACCTCGTGCAGCCGAACCGAGCACTCGGTAAGCGGGTGTGTTGTGGGAGGGTCTGCGACCGGTCACCAGCGCGACGTGGCCGCCGCCATGAGGTCACCGAAGAAGTGCCCTGTGTCCACCGCGTACCCGCGCCGGGTGAACCAGTCACACATGTTGTGGGTGTCGCGTTCGAGGAACTCCGGCCCGTGCGGGTTGCCGATGACGTCGACGACCTGCGGCCAGTCGATGAGGACGAGCCGCGACTCGCTCACCCTCGCCCTCGAGGCAGCACGTTGTACGGCGACAGGTCACCGTGCGCCCAGCCGAGCTCGGCGAGCCGGAGCATCGCCTCGCGCAGCTGCTCGAAGAGCACGGGCAGCAGGTCGCGCGTCCGGGCCGGGTCTGCGCGAGGCGCGGCGCAGCCTGCCCGTCCGGGGTGCCGATGAACTCCATCAGCATCTCGTCGTCGGACATCTGCACCGGGTAGGGCACCGGCAGGCCCTCGTCCCAGAGCCGCACGAGCGTCTCGAACTCGGCGAAGGCCCAGAGCCCGCTGATCAGCTCCTTGCCGAACGAGGTGCGGGTGCGCATGGCCCGCGTCTCACGCGACTTCCGCACGCGCCGCCCCTCGAGGTAGCCGGAGTCGCGGTGGAACATCCGGTGCTTGCTCGACCGGTAGCGCTTGCCGGCCATGAGGACGTCGCGGTCGGCGACGCCGGGCACCCACCGGCGCACGAGGTGGACGTCGGCCTCCTTGCCCGTCTTGAGCACGCCGAGATCGCTCCTCGACGGCGCCGAGGTCGGTGATGACCCAGTCGGGTCGCGGCTTCGGGCCGTGGGTCGCGCCGTCCCAGCTCGACCAGCGCTCACCCTCGGGCGGGCCGTCCGGGTTGGTGTCGACCGCGTACTGCTCGTCTCGAGGCCGAGGCCGTCGGTCGGTCAGCGGGTGTCGAGACCTCGATCGTCATCGTGAAATGCATTGAAAGACAAGAGAACTCCAAGGAAGAAGTGGATGTGGGCAGGCATGCCCGGAGCCGTGATCGACATGTCACCCTCCTTGGACTCGTGCAGCAGCTCCCAGCGCCGGTGCGGTTGCAACGAGATTGCCGCCTGACGCGGGCGAGCGCAAACGGTTTTCGGCGCACGTTCTCGGCGATTCTGTATCGGCGGCGAGGGGCTCGGCTCTACGGTGAAATGTGAGCGACCGCGATTGAGTCCAGGAGGGAGCCGTATGCCGCCCACCTCCTTCGCCAGTGAAGGTGTCCGAGTCGTCGTGCCTCGCTCCTACGACGTGCGGGAAGCCTCGCGCGCGCGTGCGCTTCCCGGCGAGCCGGGCTTCGAGCAGCAAGTGGCCAAGGATGCGATCGTCGCCTCGCTGGAGGACAGCGGTCTCGTGACCATGCAGCGTCTCGACCTGTCACCGCGGCGCGATCGGGGGCTGCCGGGGGCAGCTCCCGGCCGTCCGTCTCGAGCGATGGCGATGGTCGAGGTCGATGTCGGGTCGGAGGAGGACGCGGTCGTCCTCCTCGAGCGGGACGGGGTGTACTCCTGGCACCTGCCGGTCGACGCGGGCCACCGCACGCGATCGATCGACCTCGGCCCGCGTACTGCGCGCTTCACCATCGACCTGGTCGAGGATGGGCGAGCGAGCGGCCGAACACGGCCGGCGCGGCATCCGGTGCGCACCCGCGGACTGCTCGGGGACATCGTCCAGGGGCGCGGTCCAGGCCATCGTCTTCCGGTTCGCTGCACCTCTCGTCGTCGGCAAGGCGATCGAGAAGATGGAGGAGCATGTCCGTCCCGGGTTGGTGCACATCACCGACACCGATCTCGGCTCCTGGCGACGGATCGACCGACTCGATGAGCTCCACCTCCCGACCGACCGTCCCGTCCGCATCCTGCTGTTCATCCATGGCACGTTCTCGTCCACGGCCGGTGGCTTCGGTGCGATCACCTGTGACGAGAACGCCATGGGACTGCTCCGCACCGCCATCGCCGCGTATGACGCGGTCATCGGCTTCGACCACCGGACCCTGAGCGTCGATCCCCGCGAGAACGCCAAGGACCTCCTCGAGCGGCTGAGCACGCACCAGCCCGACGACGAGTTCGTCATCGACATCATCACGCACAGCAGGGGTGGCCTGACGACGCGCAGCCTTCGTCGGAGTACGTGCTGCCCCGCTCCAGCTGGCCGGGGCGGTCGACCAGATCATCTTCGTCGCGGCGACGAACGGCGGCACGCACCTTGCCGATCCCGACCGGTGGCACGACCTCATCGATCTCTACACCAATCTCGTCAGCGTGGGGGCTGGCGCCCTGGCAGCCATTCCCGGCGGTGCGCCCGTGGCTGCAGTGGTCGCTGGAGTCGTCAAGGGCATCGGTGCGCTCGTCAAGTACCTCGTGTCCTACTTCGGTGAGGACAACGGCGTGCCCGGGCTCGCCGCGATGATGCCGGATGGCCCGTTCGTCACGGACCTCAACAAGCTGCAGCCGGGACAGCCCGAGCCGGGGACGAACTGGTTCGTCATCGCCTCCAACTTCCACGTCGAGCTCCTCGACGACTCCCACCGGCCACCGGAGTTCCCTCGCGAGCTCGTCGTCAGGCTGGCGGAAGGCTTTGTCGACGACCTGTTCAAGGGCGACAACGACCTCGTCGTCGACACGGCCTCGATGAGCGCCATCGGACTACCGACCGGCGGTTTCGTCGCTGAGGTCCGGCTGTTCGAGACGAACGACGCGGATCTACCACACCAACTACTTCAGCCAGGTCGAGGTCATCGAGGCGATCGGCGGCTGGCTTCCGCTCGGGATGGGGGCGGGGGGCGAGCCCGAAGCCATGCCCGAGCCCGAGCCCGAGCCCATGCCTGAGCCGCCGAGCCGGGACCTGCCGATGGCCCCGCCGCCACCGTTCCCACTCCCCGTTCCGGAGGCCGGGCCGCCAGAACCCGCTCCGACACAGGCCGCCCCGACACAGGCCACCGTTGCCGCGGAGATGCCGGCGACCGTCGTCACCGAGGAGGCGTTCGAGGTCTGCGTCACGCTGTCTCGCAAGGACATCGAGGCGGGCGAAGGGATGGTTCACGCCGCCGCGACGGTCGCCGTCGAGGCCGAGCGACCGGTCTCGGTCCAGGTCGTCGGGAAGTCGAACGCCGAGGTGATCGGCGCCGACTCCGACATCCTCGGGCTCCCGCTCGGCGGCGGGGAATCGTCCGTTCCCTTCACCGTGCGCGCGCTGTCGACTGGGCCCGTCGTGGTGCACGCCATCGTCCGGCAGGGATGGGTGCCGCTGGCGACCCTCTCCCTCGAGGCGAAAGCGGTCTCCCGAGCGGCCCTCGGCGCACCGGCACCTCCCGCGCGGGCCCAGATCCATACCGGGATCGACGCGCCTGAGCTGGACGGCCTGCCGTGCCTGGACATCATCGAGAGCGCCCAACCCGACGGCTCGGTCATCTACAAGTACGCCGTCCGGATCGAGCAGGACGGCCAACCGGTCGCATTCCAGTCCCTGCCCATCGTCGACCGTGCGCGGACCATGGCGGCCTTCCTCGATGAGGTCCAGGAGATCGTCGGTGCCGACCTGAGCGAGGCGCAGGTGCTGCGACGTCTGCAGGACATCGGCACCCGGCTCTACGACCTGCTGCTGCCGGAGGACATGCAGGCCTACCTCTGGGAGCACCGCAACCAGATCGGCGACCTCATCGTCTACGCCGACGAGCCATACGTCCCCTGGGAGCTCGTGCATCTCAAGCCGCCAAGGGGACCGCGTCAGCAGAAGCCCCGATTCCTCGCGCAGGGCGGGCTGGTGCGATGGCGCCTCGGCAGCTTCCCGCCGAAGGAGATCCGGATCCGCGAGGGTCGCGCCAGAACGCTCATCCCGGACTACCGCGACCCGAGTTTCGTCCTGTCCGAACCGGTTCTCGAGGAGCGCTACCTCGCGGAGCACTTCGGAGCCAGCCGGGTCCGTGCGACACCGACAGGGGTGCTCCAGCTGTTGCGAGGCGGCCGCTTCGACCTGCTCCACTTCTCTGGGCACGGCGCCGCGGACCTGGAGGACATCCTCGGTGCCCGCATCCTGCTCCAGGGCCGCAAACGGGGACGGAACGTCGAGCCGCAGTTCCTCTCCGCTACCGAGGTGAGCGAGAACGCCCGGTGGGCCCGCCCGGGCGAGGCCGGGCCGGTCGTGGTCCTCAACGCGTGCCAGACCGGTCGCGAGGGGGTCCTGCTCACGACGGCAGGCGGATTCGCCGATGCCTTCCTGGACGCGGGGGCGTCCGCGTTCGTCTCCTGCCTCTGGTCGGTCCACCAACAGCCCTCGCGCGCGTTCGTCGAGAAGCTCTACGACGAGCTGCTGGCCGGGACGCCCATGGCGGTGGCCACCTCGAGAGCGCGCCAGGCGGCCCGAGAGCAGGGGGATGCGACCTGGCTCGCCTTCGTCGTCTACGCACGTCCCGACGCCGTACTCACGCGTTCGTGAGCCGGCCCACCATCCGGCCGGGGATCACCAGCGGCTCAACAGGAAAGGATCTGGCCATGGCACGCAGCGCCGTCTGTGTCGGCATCAACGAGTTCAAGCACCTCCCCATGAGCAGCTGGCTGGCTGGATGCGTCAACGACGCGAACGACATCTCGGCCGCGCTCAAGAAGTTCGGCTTCACGTCGCGCACGACCACGGTGTTCCGCGACTCGGAGGCCACGAAGAAGGCGGTCATGGGCGCCCTCACTGCGATGGTCGACAAGGCCAAACCGGGTGACCATCTCGTCTTCTCGTTCTCGAGCCATGGCACGCAGGTCCCGAACCAGCCCGGTGCCACGGATGAGCCCGACGGACTCGACGAGGTGTTCGCCTGCTACGACATAAAGCGGGCTGGCGACCAGTGGGACCGCAACACCGTCATCTCGGACGACGAGCTGCATGACCTGTTCCAGCGCGTGCCCGAGGGGGCGCTTCTGGAGGTGCTCCTCGACACCTGCCACAGCGGCACCGGCCTCAAGGACCTCGAGGAGCTCCAGCTGGCCATGACCCTGGGGCGTAAGCCCCGATTCCTGCCGCCGCCAACCCCACGCGGGCTCGACCGAGCCCGCGCCATTCGGGAGCACACCCCTGCCCGGACGGTCGACCGGAAGGCTCTCGTCGAGCTGACCAAACGGGGCAAGGGGGCCAGACCAGTCCTCTTTGCGGCCTGCCGCCCGGACCAGACCGCCTCGGATGCGACCTTCGAGGGCCGTCCGAACGGCGCGTTCACCCACCTGTTCCTGCAATCGCTGAAGGACCGCCCCGATGCGACCCGAGCCGCGCACCTCAAGGCGGTGCACGTCGGTCTCAAGGCGGAGCAGTTCGACCAGCGCTCCACGCTCGAGGGCGCCGTCAAGTCGAAGAAGGTGCCCTTCGGCCAGCCCTGGTGACGGTCCGCGATCACCAGCGCGCACTCCCGCCACCTCAGCGTGCAAGTGGGGAACGATTCGGAGACTGACTTACTGAGACTGACTTACGGTAAGAGTTCGAGATGACCGGGCGTCCCGCTCTGGCCGCGTTGTGTCCGGCTACTCCGCGCGCCAGTAGCGGATCGTGCCCGTGGGGCTGCGGTCAGTTCTTCCTGCTCACGAGGTAGGCCGGGAAGAACACGACAAACAGCACGATGCACGCCACCGCCCAAAGTTCAGGCGTGGCGACGACCAGGTTTCCGATTCGAAACTGGACCGGAGTGCCCTCGTCACTCCAACGCTGAGCATCCACGTAGACCCAGGCATCGGCTGCCAGGAACACCAACAGGAGCACGAGCGCGACGACGATGTGGGATGGCACAGAGCAACTATCGCAAATCAGCAAGAGCGCGAAACATCGCCCGCTGAGCAGCCGCCGACCGGCGCGGTTGTCAGGTCTCAGGATCCGCCGCTGGCGTCTGTCTCACGGTGCGTGATCAACGTCCCGAAGGCCTCGACGCGGACGTCGTACCGGTAGATACAGGCGGGGCTTCTGCTTCGGGTGATCGGCTACTCGTGATCCCAGGGGCCGAGCATCCCGAGGGCGGGACCCGGATGATGCCATCGCTGCTCACCATTGGGGCGAAGATACTGTGCCACGCTCTGGGACGCCTTCATGGCGAACGACCACCGGTGGGAGGGCGCCCCGTCTGACGACGCGCCTGAGGCTGTCGGTGCACCGTGACAGGGTGCCTTCATGAGCGAGAGCCAGCCTGAGGCCCTCACCGGGAGGACCTTCCACAGTCGGACCCTCAGGGAGTCCCGGTTCATCAGCTGCGACCTGCGCGATGTCGTCGTGCGCGGGAGCGAGGTTGCCGGGATGGAGATCGACTCCCCTTGGCTGCTTGAGGGCGACCGCGCGCTGCTCGTCAACGGCGTTGACGTCGTGCCCCTCGTCGACATGGAGCTGAATCGCCGCTTCGTTGGGCGCGCGCTGCGTGGGGCCGAGGACCCAGAGGGCCTCCGGGAGGCGTGGGCTGCGCTGGAGCGGACCTGGGCGGCCACGCTCGACCGGGCCGCTGCGTTGCCTGCCGGCACTCTCGACGCCTCCGTCGACGACGAGTGGTCGTTCACCCAGACGCTGCGCCACCTGGTGATGGCGACCGACGTGTGGCTCGGCAAGGCGATCCTCGAGAAGGACCAGCCCTACCACCCGGCTGGCCTGCCCAACGACGACGACGACGAGGGCAACGGCACCGAGGCTTACGACCCGTCCGTCTTCGTTGCCGACTCGCTGTCCTTCGACGAGGTCCTGGCGGCTCGCGCCGATCGGCAGGCGATGGTGCACGACTTCCTCGCCAGAGTGACCCCGGAGGAGCTCGCGACGCCGCGGAGGAACCCGCACGCGCCATCGGTTGAGGAGACGGTGCTTTCGTGCCTGCGCACGATCCTCGAGGAGAGTGGGAGCATCACCGCTATGCCGTGCGCGACCTCGACGCGCTCACGGTGACTCGTATGTCCGTCCGCTGAGCCGTCATGGCCGCGGAGCACGTGCCTGGGCACCGCGATCCCCGGCGGACGTGGCCGCGTGACCAGCGTTACAGGTGGGGGACGACACACGCCGAGGCGTGTCCCGGGAAGCGAGCTCAGCGGCATACTCGGTCACGTTGTTGACCCAGCCCGAGCGCAAGGTGGCGATCTCGCATGTCCCGACTCCAGCAGACCGAAGGCCTCACGGAGGAGCAGACCGAGCTGCTCAAGCTCGTCCGTGAATTCGTCGACGAGCAGATCATCCCCGTCGCGACCGACCTCGAGCACAAGGACGAGTACCCGCAGGCCATCGTCGACCAGATGAAGGAGATGGGGATCTTCGGGCTGATGATCCCCGAGGAGTACGGCGGCCTCGGCGAGTCGCTGCTCACCTACGCGCTCTGCGTCGAGGAGGTCTCGCGCGGGTGGATGTCGGTGAGCGGCATCGTCAACACCCACTTCATCGTCGCCTACATGATCCTCCAGCACGGCACCGAGGAGCAGAAGCAGCGCTACCTGCCGAGGATGGCCACGGGCGAGATCCGCGGCGCCTTCTCGATGTCGGAGCCGGGTTGCGGCTCAGACGTGGCCGCCATCAAGAGCAGGGCGGTCCAGGGTGACGACGGTGACTGGACGATCAACGGGCAGAAGATGTGGCTCACCAACGGCGGCTCGGCCAACCTGGTCGCCGTCCTCGTCAAGACCGACACCGGTGCGGACAGCGTCTACCGGAACATGACGACCTTCCTCATCGAGAAGGAGTCCGGCTTCGGCGAGACGGCTCAGGGCATCACGGTGCCCGGCAAGATCGAGAAGATGGGCTACAAGGGGGTCGACACGACGGAGCTCATCCTGGACAACCATCGGACCAGCTCCGCCCAGATCCTGGGTGGCGAGCCGGGCAAGGGCTTCTACCAGATGATGGACGGCGTCGAGGTCGGCCGGGTCAACGTCGCAGCGCGCGGCTGTGGCGTCGCGCGGCGGGCGTTCGAGCTCGGCATCGCGTACGCCCAGCAGCGGGAGACCTTCGGCAAGAAGATCGTTGACCACCAGGCCGTCCTCTTCCGCCTCGCCGACATGGCCGTCAAGGTCGAGGCCGCCCACGAGATGATGGTCAAGGCTGCACGCAAGAAGGACTCCGGCGAGCGCAACGACCTCGAGGCCGGCATGGCGAAGTACCTCGCCTCGGAGAACTGCGTCCAGGTCGTCGAGGACAGCTTCCGGATCCACGGCGGCTACGGCTACTCGAAGGAGTACGAGATCGAGCGGCTCTATCGCGAGGCGCCGATGCTGCTCATCGGCGAGGGAACGGCCGACATCCAGCGGATGATCATCGGTCGACGCCTCGTCGAGGACTACCGACTCAAGTCATGAGGTCCCGCGGCGTGGACGTGGGAAGTGCGAGGATGAGGTCATGAGCCTGCAACCGAAGGGTCCGGGTGGGCGCCCGGGCTTCGCGACCCTGTCCCTCGACTACCCGATGTCGCTGGGGACGTTCGACAAGTACGAGGACGCGCAGAAGGCCGTCGACACCCTGTCGGACAGCGGATTCCCGGTCGAGAACTGCCTCATCGTCGGCACGGAGCTCAAGCAGGTCGAGCGCGTCACGGCGCGGCTGACGTGGGGTCGGGTCGCACTGGGTGGAGCGCTGTCGGGCCTGTGGCTGGGACTCTTCGTCGGGTTGATCTTCTCGCTGTTCAACCCACCGACGAGCGCCTTCTCGCTGCTGATGGCCACCGCCCTGTGGGGTGTCCTGTTCGGTCTCATCTGGTCGCTCGTCGGCTATGCGTTCACGCGTGGCACCCGTGACTTCTCATCGGTGAGCCAGGTCGTCGCGACCAAGTACGAGGTCTTCACCGAGCACAAGTTCGCGCAGCAGGCGCGCGAGATCCTCGGGAAGGTCGGCATCCACTCGAGCGGGTTGACCGGCTATGGCGCGCCGACCGCGCCCTCGCCCACCGAGGTGCCGCCACCGCCCCCGGCGGACCGCACGGACGGCTGAGCCCGCACCCTCCCTCGCAACACACCGAGCAGTGGCGAAACCACTGCGGTAATAACCGCCTGGGTCTGGCCACTGCTCGGTGTGTTGCGCTGGGATGCAACGTTCTGGACGCACGAAGGGTCTTCGTCGGTGAGGATCCAACCCGGAGGTCTGCCATGCCAGTACGGTCACGCCGTCTCGTCCCGGCCATCGGTGTCCTCGGTGTCGCAGCGGTGCTTGCCGCCTGTGCGAACCCGGCTGTTACCGGCCCTGGCGGGACAACCCCGTCGACGGTCGGGCCGATGCGGAGCGTGACCGCCCAGCCCGTCGCCGCTGATGGTGCGCTCGAGTGTCCCGCGACGATCACCGACCAGGAGGGGATGACGGTTCCGGAGAAACCCCAGGGCGTCGACGGCAACGCCCGCCTGGTACCGGACCGGGAGCCCGAGTCGCTCGTCGTGTGCAGCTATCCGGTCCTCGACGTGGTCAGCGGCTCGCTCACGTCACCCTTCGCGACTCAAGACCCGCACGGTGCTGTCCGCCGGCGAGCGGTCCGACCTGGTCGAGCTGCTCACCTGGGCGCCGCTGGACAACCTGCGGTCCAAGGCGTGCACCGCCATGGGCGGGGACGAGACCGTGCACCTCATCGGTTCGCGCTACCAGGACGCGATCGTGTGGGTGGCTGCCAAGGCGGATCCCAACGGGTGCTCGAAGTCGACCAACGGTGACTTCGTGTCGCCCGCTGCGGTGGGTTCCCGACTGGATGGGATCGTCGGGGACCCGCCTCGTCGCGACCCAACGCCGACGGGAGCCTGCACCAGCCGGAGCTTCGGTCGTCTCGGCGACCACCTGTCGCTGGCGCCCGAAGGGGATCCGCGGGTTACCGTCTGCCGCAATCGGGCCAACGGGACCGAGCAGCCGATCCGGCTGTCCGCCGAGCAGAGTCGCGAGGTGGTGGCCGCGCTACGCGGTCTGACGGTCGGGCTGAGCGACTCCGGCTGCTCGAACACGGGTGATGACTACTCGCGGCAGTTTCGGCTCGTCCTCGATTACGCAGAAGGGCCGGCCGTCTGGGTCAACGTCTCCCCGACCTGCACACCGCAGGCGTACGGAAGCGGGTTGGCCGCGGAGGACGCCGGCTCGGTCATCGACCTGGTCGAGCAGTGGAGCCCGCCGATCCCGGGACCCGATCCAGATCAGCCGGTCTCGTCCGACGGTTCCAGCGGCTCCAGCGGCTCCGGCGGCGCTACTGGCAAGGGTGGCTCCGGCGCGCCAGCTGACCCCGGCACGCAAGTCTCGCCGGTCGCTCCCCGCGTCCAAGCGCCCTACCCACCGGACGTGACCGTCACGACTGTGCCCTGAGGGGCTCAGCCACGCGCAGACCAGATCCGCGCGATCCAGGCCTCGATGTCAGCCGCCGTGCGCGGCATAGCGGCCGAAAGGTTCTCGCAGCCGTCCTCGGTGATGAGGACGTCGTCCTCGATGCGCACGCCGTTGCCGCGGAACTCCGGCGGGGCGAGCAAGTCGTCCGCCTTGAAGTAGAGGCCGGGCTCGACGGTGAGGATCATCCCGGGCTTGAGCTCCGCGTCCGTGTACTGCTCGCGGGTGGCGAGGGCACAGTCGTGCACGTCGAGTCCGAGGTGGTGGCTTGTGCCGTGCACCATCCATCGGCGGTGGTACTGGCCGTGCTCCTTGTCGAGCGTCGCCTCGACGCCGACGCCCTCGGGCAGCAGGCCCCACTCGTGGAGGTGTTCCGCGATGACCCGGATGGCGGCGTCGTGGATGTCGCTGAACCGGTTGCCCGGCTTGCACGCGGCGATCCCGGCCTCCTGCGCGGCGTAGACCGCGTCGTAGATCCGACGTTGTGCCTCGGTGAAGGTGCCACTCACCGGCAGGGTTCGCGTGATGTCGGCGGTGAAGAGAGAGTCGACCTCGACCCCGGCGTCGAGCAGGAGCAGGTCCCCCTCCGTGATGTCGCCGGTGTTCTTGATCCAGTGCAGGGTGTTCGCGTGGTCGCCGCTCGCACAGATCGAGTCGTAGCCGACCCCGTTGCCGTGGTGCCGCGCATACAGGCCGAAGACACCCTCGACCCAGCGCTCCCCACGGCCCCGACGGATGGCCTCGGGCAGGTCGGCGATGACCGCCTCGAAACCGCGGTGCGTCCCCTCGATGGCGGAGCGCATCTCCTCGATCTCCCACTCATCCTTGATCATCCGCAGGTGGGAGAGGAAGGACGACAGCTCGTCGTCCGCCTCGTGCTCGGCCTCGGTGCGCTGCTCGGCGGTGGCCGCTCCCGCGGCATCGGCCGCCTCCGCGCGCGCCTTGTCCACCGCGGCCGCGACCTCGGCATCGGCCTCGCGCACGACGCGGATGCCGACCTGTCCGGCATCCTTGGCCACGGCATCGGCGAACTCGTCGATGTGACGCGCCGTGATGCCGAGCTCGGCCTCGACGTCCTCGATGGTGGGCCGCGCCCCGACCCAGAACTCCCCGTAGCGCGAGTCCCCGAAGAACTCATCGGTGTCGCGGCCCGACAGTGGACGGAAGTAGAGGATCGCCTCGTGGCCCGGCGTCTCGCGGTCGCCGTCACCACCGGCGGCGCCCACGGGCTCGAGGACGAGGACGGCGTCCGCCTCGCGGTCGCTGCCGAGGCCAGTCAGGTGCGCGAAGGCGCTGTGCGGCCGGAAGACATAGTCGGTGTCGTTGCTGCGGACCTTGAGGCCACCGGCCGGTACGACGAGGCGCTGACCCGGGAAGGCCACGCTCAGAGCGGCACGGCGCTCAGCGGCATACGGTGCCACTTGAGAGCGCTCGGGAAGGTCGGTGCGGCGGGGAGCCCACCCGGACGCGACGAAGGCCCGGAACTCGTCGGTGGTCGGTCGGGCGCGGCTGGCGCTCTTCTTCTGCTCTTCGCTCATCACCTGCCCATGCTTCCACGTCGCGGCGTCGCGGCAGAAACCCAATTGCCCGGCGGTCCGGCAATACAGTCTCCGTGTGCCCCCCAGCGACCGACCACGCCGGCCGACCGCCACGTCTTCCTCGCTGCGCTCGCTCCCGTCCCTGCGCGCGAGCACCAGGCGAGCCGTCCGTCCGACCGGGCCGCCGACTGACGAGATCGCCCTCTGGCGCTCACCGGACGGCGTTGACCGCAAGACTGCTCAGGCCGTGATCGATCTGGCGATGCGCGCGGGCGTCGCGATGCTCTCCACCGGTGCGGCGGCGGCTGACGTCACCGCGACCGTGCTCATGCTGACCCGGACCTACGGACTCGCCAGCGTCCACGTCGACGTCACCTACACGTCCGTGACCGTCTCGTACCACCGCGGGCCGGACGCCGACCCGATCACCGTCATGCGGATCGTGCGCTTCCGCGTCCAGGACTACACGCGGCTGCAGCGACTGCGCTCCCTCATCGTGGCGCTCAGCCGGGACCCCATCGACGTCGAGGACGCTCGGGTCCGCTTCGACGCCGTCCTCACCGCACCGCACCCGTACCGCCGATGGGTCGTCACCGGCGCCAGCGCGACGCTCGCCGCGGGTGCTGCTGGGCTTCTCGGCGGCGGGTGGTTCATCGTCCTGCTGAGCTTCCTGACGGCCGCTGTCGTCACCCGGGTCAACGACGTGCTGAGCAAGGCCGGGATGGCCTCCTTCTTCTCCCAGTGCGTCGGCGCGGCGATCCCGACCATCGTGGCGACCCTCATCGTGGTCGGGCAGTCAGCGGGCATGACCTTCTTCGGCGACGTGTCACCGTCGCTCGTCGTGGCGTCCGGCATCGTGCTGCTGCTGTCGGGGCTCTCGATCGTGGGCGCCGGGGAGGACGCCCTCGAGGGCTACTACGTGACGGCCGGAGCGCGGGCGTTCGAGGTCGTCGTCCTCTCGCTCGGCATCGCCGTGGGGGTCTCGGTCGTCCTCGCGGTCGGACAGGGCCTCGGCTACCCGATCGCGATCAGCTCGCGCACCCTGCTCGGCGACAACGTCCTCGTCCAGGTCGCGTGCGCGGTCGTCATCGCCGTCGCGTTCGGCGTTTCGTCGTACTCCACCGGGCGTGCCGTCACGGCCGCCGGAGCAGCGGCTGCCCTCGGCTGGGTCATCGTCGCTGCCGGGGAGCGGGCGGAGGCCGGTGCCGTGACGTCGTCGGCATTGGCGGCTTTCGTCATCGGCTTCGCCGCGCGGCTCCTCGCGCGTCGGGCCCGGATCTCGGCACTCGCGGTGACGACCGCAGCGATCGTCCCCCTCCTCCCGGGCCGCAAGGCTTACGAGGGCATCTCGCTCATCGTGACGCAGCCGGACGGGTTGGGCTTCTCCGCCGGGCTGCCGACGCTCGCCGAGGCGTTCGGGCTGGGGCTGGGACTCGCGGCAGGTGTCTCGCTCGGCACCTACCTCGCGGCGCTGCTCCTCGCCCGCCGGCACGGCAGCCTGATCGGACGGGCCGCGGGCACGCGTCTGCCGTCCGACCCGTCGCCCTCGACAGCGATCATCGTGCCGCTCCTGACCGACACCGGCGAGCTGCCGAGGGTGGACTCGGAGACCCCGCCGACCCGGTGAGCGGTCGGGCAGCGTGAGGAAGCACACGGCATACGGCCATGTCTGTATGCCGCTGGGTCCGGCAGGCTGGTCTCCGTTCGCTTTCGCACGCGGTGGGTCTCAGGAGGACGGCATGCAGTTCGGTCGCAGCTACGAGGAGTTCGAGGTCGGCGCGGTGTACAAGCACTGGCCCGGCAAGACGGTCACGGAGTACGACGACCACCTCTTCTGCCTGCTCACGATGAACCACCACCCGCTTGCACCTGGACGAGCACTATGCGAGTGAGACGACGCAGTTCGGGCGCAACGTGGTGGTCGGCAACTACGTGTACTCGCTGCTGCTCGGCATGTCGGTCCCGGATGTCTCCGGCAAGGCGATCGCCAACCTCGAGATCGAGTCGCTGCGTCACGTCGCGCCGACGTTCCACGGCGACACGATCTACGGCGAGACGACGGTCCTCGACAAGTGGGAGTCGACGTCGAAGGACGACCGGGGCGTCGTCCACGTCGAGACGATCGGCTACAACCAGGACGGCAAGGTGGTGTGCATCTTCCGCCGCAAGGTCATGGTGCCGAAGGAGAGCTACCTCGACGCGCGCGGTGGAGAACAGCCGGGGCGGCCGGTGCCGCAGGCGGACAAGAACTGGGCCGGGTCCACGCCGGGCCAGGAGGCCTGACCCCGCTTCCTGCCGCAACACACCGAACAGTGGCCAACGCCCGACGGGAATAACCGCCGGGCGTTGGCTTCTCTTCGGTGTGTTCGCGTTGTCCACATGGCTGGGCCCATGCGCTCGCTGTCCACAGTCCCGGGGCGGGGCATTCCCACGCATTCCGTATGCCGCTGGGCTTGCTCCCATGGACAACCGACTTCAGGCTCTGGCCGGCGAGCAAGCCGGCGCGTTCGCGGCCGCCCAGGCGGCATCCAGGGGGATCGGCCCCGGCGACCTGCGGGCCGCCCTCCGGAGGCGTGAGATCGTCCACGTGCGGCGGGGTGCCTACGCGACGCGCCGTGCCTGGGACGCCGGCGACGAGGATGAGCGCTTCCTCCTGAGGGTCCTCGCGACGGCCCATACCCGCCCGGGCGACGCCGTGAGCCACCATGCCGCACTGGCCGTGCATGGCCTGCCCCTGTTCGGTCACGACGCGAGCAGGGTCGACGTCCTGTCAGGAGTGCGTCAGGCCGTGAACCGCTCAGGGCTGTGGGTTCATCCGCGGGCCGGCGCCGAGGCGGTCGTGCGCTCCGGGGTCTCCGTCGTGACCCCTGCTCGGGCCATCGTCCGGGCAGCTCTGACCATGGGCCGTGACTGCGCTGTCGTCGCTGGCGATGCTGCTCTGCATCGCCGACTCGTCACTGTCGAGGACCTGCTGGCAGAGGTGGCGCACGTGACGCCCCACCAGGGTCGGAACCGGGCGCTCGAGGCGGTCCTGGCCATGGACCCGAAGTGCGAATCGGTGGGGGAGTCCCGCACGCGCCTCGTCCTCGATGATCTCGGTCTGGCCTATGAGAGCCAGGTCGTCATCGTCGATCAGTCGGGTCGGTTCCTCGGCCGCGTCGACTTCCTCGTGGAGGGAGTGGTGCTCGAGTTCGACGGCAAGATGAAGTACGGCCGCACGCGCAACCCCGAGGATGGAGTCGCCGATGCCGGGGAGGTGGTCTGGCTCGAGAAGCGACGCGAGGACGCGATCCGGGGCGAGGGCCACCCGGTCGAGCGCGTCATCTGGAGCGACCTCGACAGGCCAGGGACGATCGGGGCACGCATCCGGTCCGCGAAGCAGCTGCTCCGATCCGGCGACACACCGCGCACCCGTCAACCGATGACGGAAATATCCGCGAGGGGTTGACCACACTTCGGTGTGTTGCGGGAGGCGCGGGGGAGGGTGGCCGTGGACCAATACGCTTGGCCCGTGAGCGCCGTCCCCGTCATCGACCTGCACACGCACTCGACGGCGAGCGACGGGACCGACACCCCCACGGAGCTGGTCATCGCCGCACGAGAAGCGAGCATCGACGTCCTCGGGATCACCGACCACGACACCGTGGCGGGTTGGGCAGAAGCGGAGGCGGCCGCGCGCGACCACGGCCTCGTCCTCGTGCGCGGCATCGAGATCTCCACGACCTGGCACCACGGGTCGATCCATCTCCTCGGCTACTTGACGGACCCGCACGACGTGGACCTGATGGGCGAGCTCACCAAGGCCCGCGAGTCGCGCGCCAAGCGGCTCGAGCGCATGGTCGCGCTCATGGCGGACGACGGGATCCCGATCACCTACGACGAGGTGCTCGACCAGGTGGCGCAGGGCGCGACGCCCGGGCGCCCGCACATCGCCGACGCGCTCATCGCCAACGGGACGATCCGGCATCGCGACGAGGCCTTCCGAGAGTGGCTCACCAACGAGTCGCCCTACTACGTCAAGCACTACTCGCCGCATCCAGTACGCGCCTGCGAGCTTGTCCGTGGAGCAGGCGGTGTGCCCGTGCTCGCCCACCCGTTCACCAGGACGAGGGGAGAGACAGTTACCGACGCGCTCGTCGAGGAGATGTATGCCGCTGGGCTCGCCGGTCTCGAAGCCTTCCACCGCGACCACGGACCTTCGGAGGTCGAGCGAGCACTGGCTCTCGCTCGTCGGCTCGGCTTGCTCGTGACGGGCGCCAGCGATTACCACGGCGTGGGCAAGCGCAACCGTCTGGGCGAGCACACGACAGCCCCGGAGGTGTTCGCCTCCATCGAGTCGCAGGCGAGGGGGGCGACGCCGGTGGTGCGGCCGTGACCTGGATCGCGGGCCTGCTCCTCGCGGTCGTCGCCGTCCGGCTGGTGGCCGACTCGGTGCGAGCCGCTGTCATGGGTCCGGCCTAGGGTGGCTGACGTGAGAGTGGAGCAGGGCACCTTCGCAGGCATGCCGACCCCGCTGTACCCCGCGTCGCCCTCGAGGTTGCTGGCCTGGCTCGACTGCCCACGGCGTTACCGGATGCAGTACCTCGACCGGCCCAAACCCGAGGCGCGATCACAGCGGGCGCACACCTCGGTCGGGATCGCGACCCACAACGCGCTCCGCGACTTCTGGGACCTGCCTCAGTCCCGCCGCACTCCGGAGGGCGTGGCTGAGCTCGTCCGCACCTCGTGGATCGACGTCGGTTTCCGTGACCCCGAGCAGTCTGCGTCATGGCGGGCGAGGGTCACCGAGTCCGTGGTCGACTACCTGCGGCAGGTCGACCGACATCGCCAACCGCTCGGACTCGAGCGCTCGGTCGCCCTGAGGACGGACTCAATCGCGGTGACCGGGCGGGTCGACCGGCTCGACGACCGCGACGGGGCGGTCGTCGTCGTCGACTACAAGACCGGTCGCCAGGTGCCGTCCGAGGACGACGCCCGGACCTCCCTGCCACTCGCGCTCTACGCGGCGGGAGCCGCGCGCGTCTTTCGACGGCCTTGCGTCCGAGTCGAGCTGCACCACGTGCCGACCCGCACAGTCGCCGCATACGAGCACACGACCGAGTCGCTGGAGCGCAAGATCGCCGAGGCGGAATCCATCGCCGGAGACCTCCGCCGGGTCGACGCCGACTTCGCGGAGCGAGGGATCGAGTCGCTGTCCTTCTCACCGCGGCCGTCGCCCCTGTGCACGTGGTGCGACTTCCGCGCCCACTGCCCCGAGGGGCAGCAGATGGGTCCCGAGAAGTCGGACTGGGCCGGACTCGAGGCGGCGGACCCATCCGGGCCTCGAAGCAGCGTCGAGAGCGTCGAGGAGAAATCATGAGCGATCTTCGCTCCGCCTTCGTGGAGGCGGCTGACCACGTGATCGCGATCGTGGCTCGTGACGACGTCAGCATGGCGTGGCGCGAGCCCAGCGCGTTGGCCGACTGGTCCGTCGGCGGCCTGGTGGCGCACTTCGCCGGGCAGCTGCCGACGGTACTTCGGCTGCTGCAGGGCGAGCCCGGAGCCGACCCGATCACCGTCGACGAGCACTATCACCGCTCGGCCTGGGTCAGCGCGGGGCATGACGCCGAGGTCAACAGCGGGATCCGAGCGGGCGGCGAGCGGGACGCCTCGGACGGTCATTCGGCCGTGCTGGCCGCGGCAGTCCGAGCGCGCGCCGAGCTACCGTCCGTTCTTGCGAGCCAGCCGGCCGACCGGCCCGTGCTCATCCCGTGGACAGGGTGGTCACTTCTTCGCGACGACTTCCTCACCGGGCGGATGCTCGAGATCGTCGTCCACGGCGAGGACGTCGCAGCCAGCGTGGGCTTCACCGCTCCCGAGCTGTCGCGTGCCGTTCTCGACCCGGTGCTGGGGCTGCTCACCCGTCTGGCGATGAAGAAGCATGGCCAGGGCAACATCGTGTCCGCCCTCACGCGCTCGGAGCGGGCGCCGCGCACGATCTCCGCCTTCTGACCCGGACGACCTGACACACTGGCGCCATGGTCCACCCCAAGACGGGAGACCGTCGCCCCACGATCCTCGCCCTGGCCAACCAGAAGGGCGGCGTCGCCAAGACGACCTCGGTCGCGAGCCTCGGCGCTGCCTTCGTCGAGCAGGGCAAGCGAGTGCTCCTCGTCGACCTCGATCCCCAAGCCTGCCTCACCTTCTCACTCGGGATCGACCCCGACACGGTGGAGACCTCCATCCACGAGGTGCTCACGCAGGGCGCGCCCGTGGCCGACGCCGTCCTGAGCTGCGACGAGGGACTCGACCTCGTCCCGTCGACGATCGACCTGGCCGGCGCCGAGGCCATGCTGATGCCGCGGCCGGGCCGCGAGTACGTCTTGCGCACCGCGCTGGAAGGTGGCGCGGACGACGAAGCCGGCTCAGCGGCATACGACATCGTCCTCATCGACTGCTCACCCAGCCTCGGCGTGCTGACCCTCAACGCGCTGACGGCGGCTGATGCGCTCATTGTCCCGATGCCAGCCGAGATGTTGAGCCACCGCGGCGTCGGTCAGCTGCTCGACACCGTTGCGGACGTGCAGCGGATCCTCAACCCGGATCTCGAGGTGCTCGGGATCCTGCCGACGCTCCATGACGGGCGGAGCCGGCACGTGCGCGAGGTGCTGGCCGACGTCGGCGAGCGCTACGGCGTGCCGGTCCTCGAACCGCCGATCCCGAGGACGATCCGCTTCGCGGAGGCGCCGGCGGTCGGGCGGTCCATTCTCTCCACGGCTCGGACGTCCAAGGGCGCGCAGGCCTACCGTGAGGTTGCCGCGAAGGTCCTCGCGCAGCTGTGACGCGGCCCCCCGACAGCGAGGGGTTCCCCAGCGCAACACACCCGCTTGTCGCCTGCCTGCCCGTGCTGCAGCAGGGGTTGGCACGCGACAAGCGGGTGTGTTGCCAAAGGGCGGGGACCGGTGCGGTCGGAGCGGCGCAGGCCCGGGGGCCTGCGGGTCAGTCGGCGCTGGTCGATGCCGGCGCGGACTCGCCCTGCGCGGAGCCATGACGCCGACGGCGCTGCCGGGGGCGCGACGAGCGCTCACCCGCCGCGGACTCCGGGGTGCTGGCTGCGCCGCCGTTCGAGTCGGGTGCGACGCTCGCAGCGCCGGCGCCCGCCACGGCAGCCCCGGCTCCTCGCGTGCGGCGCCGGTTGCGAGCTCGTTTGGGACGGCTCTCCGCTTCGCTTCTGCCGTCACTCGAGGCATCGCGGCGACCCGTCCCCGGCTGCCGTCGTGCTCCTCGGTCCGCGGGCCGGCCCTTGCCGCGGCGCCCGCCCGTCTCGCCGAGGTCCTCGATCTCTTCAGCATCGAGGCCCGCGCGGGTCTGCTCCGACTTGCCGAGTAAGCCCCTGGCCTCGGCCGGGATGTCGAGGTCGACGTAGAGGTGCTCGGAGCTGGAGTAGGTCTCCTGCGGCTCCGGGATGCCGAGGTCGAGCGCCTTGTTGATCAGCGTCCAGCGGTGCAGGTCGTCCCAGTCGACGAACGTGACCGCGACCCCGGTGTTGCCCGCCCGGGCCGTGCGGCCGATCCGGTGCAGGTACGTCTTCTCGTCCTCCGGGCACTGGAAGTTGATGACGTGGGTGACGTTCTCGACGTCGATCCCGCGTGCGGCGACGTCGGTGGCGACGAGGATGTCCACCTTGCCCTTGCGGAAGGCCCGCAGCGCCTGCTCGCGCGCTCCCTGGCCGAGGTCGCCATGGATGGCGGCGGCGGCGAAGCCCCGGTCGACGAGGTCCTCGGCGACCTTCGCCGCCGTTCGCTTCGTCCGGCTGAAGATGATCGTGAGCCCGCGGTCCCTGGACTGGAGGATTCGGGCCAGCATCTCGACCTTGTCGAGTGCGTGAGCCCGGTAGACGAACTGCTCGACGGCCTTGACCGTGTGGGCGTTCTCCGTCCCGTCACCCATAGCGCGAATGTGGGTGGGCTGGGTCATGTAGCGGCGGGCGAGCGCCACGATCGCTCCCGGCATCGTGGCCGAGAAGAGCATGGTCTGGCGGGACGGCGGCGTGAGTGCCATCAGTGTCTCGACGTCCGGGAGGAAGCCGAGGTCGAGCATCTCGTCGGCCTCGTCGAGGACGGCGACCTTGGCCTGGGACAGGTCGAGGCGGCCCTGCTTCGACAGGTCGATGAGCCGACCCGGGGTTCCGACGACGACCTCCACCCCACGCTGGAGGGCCTCGACCTGCGGCTCGTAGGCACGACCGCCGTACACGGTGAGCACGCGAATGCCACGGTTCTTCCCCGCTCGCTCGAGGTCGCCGGCCACCTGGACGGCGAGTTCACGCGTCGGGACGACGACGAGAGCCTGGGGCTTCCCAGGACGCGTCAGCGCTTGGTACCCCTCGTCGTCGGGGGCGACGATGCTGTTCAGCATGGGCACGCCGAAGCCGAGGGTCTTGCCCGTCCCGGTCTTGGCTTGGCCGATGATGTCATGGCCAGCCAGCGCCACTGGCAGGGTCATCGCCTGGATGGGGAACGGATGGGTGATCCCGGCGTCGGCCAGGGCCGAGATGATGTCGGCGTGGATGTCGAAGTCCCCGAACGTGAGCTCGGGGGCAGGCGGGTGCGCGATGTCGCTGGACTGGGTCATCACTGTCTTTCGATCGGCACGAGCACCACACGCGATTGCGGGAGCTCAGTGCAGGAGTCGTACTCCGGGCCGATCGGGGAGTCAGTCCGTTGGTCTGAGACGGGCTGAGATGCTCTGAGATGGTCATCGAGCCGACCGGGCACCGCATGGTCTCACCCAGTCTACCGGTACGTGCGTGCGCGACTGTCCGCTTCCCGACGACGCCCCATCTTCTCGACACCGGCCGTTCACTAGATTGGCGCCATGAGCGACGCCGAAGGCCGGGCACAGCGGCCGCAACCACACCGCGACCTGAGCGACTCCGCGTACCGGGCGGCCGTGGTCGACCTGCTGGGTGCGCTGGCCTACGGCGAGTTGCGGGCCTTCTCCCAGCTGGCCAGGGACTCGGAGCTCGCCCCGACGCTGGGCCACAAATCCGCCATCGCGCTCCTCGCGGCGCACGAGCTGCGCAGCTTCAGGCTGCTCAGGGAGCGACTCGCCGACCTCGGTGCCGACCCGCAGGAGGCGATGCAGCCGTTCGTCGAGGCTGTCGATGCCTTTCACACGCGCACCACAGCCAACGACTGGCTCGAGGGCCTGGTCAAGGCCTACGTCGGCGACGGCATCGCTCAGGACTTCTATCGGGAGATCGCCAACTACGTCGACGAGGACACCAAGGCGCTGGTCCTTGCCGTGCTCGAGGACCAGGGCCAGGCGGACTTCGCGGTCTCGGCGGTCCGCCAGGCCATCACCGAGGACGCGAGGGTTGCCGGGCGGCTCGCGCTGTGGGGACGCCGCCTCGTCGGTGAGGCGATCACGCAGGCCCAGCGAGTCGGCGTCGAACGGGATGCGCTGGCCGGCCTTCTGGTCGGCGCCCCGGGCAGCGGTGGTGCGGACCTCGCCGAGCTCGGCCGGATGTTCGTCCGGCTCACCGACAAGCACACCAAACGCATGGAGCGGCTCGGACTGTCCGCCTGAATCATCGACGCCCGAGGGATGCCGTCATCGAGATGTGCCGAGAAAAGCCGAGGACCCGGCCAGCACGGCCGGGTCCTCAATGAGCCTCGTTCCAGACGAGAGCCAGTCGTCACACGGGCCGACGGGACATCCGGCCGTAAAGCAGGATGCCGAGCGCGGCGAGGATGGCACCGACGATCCAGTACCACCACTGCACTCCGCCGTTGTCGTTCTCGTATCCGAAGATGGAACCGAGAATGAACGTGGCGGCGAGCGAGGCGATGACGCCGATGACGATGGTCATGAGGATCGAGATGTTCTGTTTGCCCGGGAGAATGAGTCGTCCCAGGGCGCCGATGATCAAGCCAGCGATGATGGCCCCAATGATTGCCCCAAGCATGCAGCTCCTCCTAACAAAGCCCACCATGGGCGTTGGCGGACCGGCTGTCCCGGCCCGTCTCCACCCAAGCACGTACCCACACGCGCGGCATGAACCACGCCGAGCTCATTCCGTTATCAAAGAGAACAATTCGGGTTCATTTCGGTTGCGGTCCCGTATCGGGCCGGCTGACCGCAGCTGACGGAACGGGCGAAGTCGCCGGGGACGGCACCCTCAGTGGACGCCGAAGCCGACCCCGGTCTTGCGCTCCGCTCCGGTGGTCACATAGCCGATCGAGGCGCTCGGCACCATGATGCGCCCACCCTTCTCGTCAGTGAGCTCGAGCAGCTCGGCCGAGCGCGCAGCCTTGACCGCCGCGACGAGCTCGTCGGCGGTCAGCGTCGTCTCGAAGGTGATCTCGCGTGCCACGTGCTGCACGCCGATGCGGACCTCCACGGTCAACCTCTTTCTCGTCGTCAGTCGGGGCCGATCGGATCGTCCCTCTCGACCACCTTAACCAGCGGTCGATCCGACCGATTCCCGTCCCGCCTTGCCGCCCTTGCCGACCGCCGGAAAGGCGCCGAAGCCGCGGCGGATCAGCCCACTCGTGATCCGGATCGCGGTCTCCTTGGTGATGGTGTCGACGTGGTCGAGCCAGTGCCGCGCCGAGGTCTGTGCCAGCCCGACGAGCCCCACGCCGACGAGCACGGCCTCGTCGTGGTCCATCGACGTCTCGGCCCGGATGATGTCCGCCATGGCCTCCGCGCACGTGAGGTCGACCTGGTCGAGCCGCTTGCGGACCTCCGGCTCGTTGGCGAGGTCGGACTCGAAGATGAGGCGGAAGGCTGCGCCCTCCTGGGCGACGAAGTCGAAGTAGGCGTTGACCATCGTGTTGATCCGCGCCTTGTTGTCCCTGAGGGCGAGCGCGTCGCGGACGAGCTTCTCCAGCTCGGTCGAGTGCTGGTCGACGAGGGCGAGGTAGAGCTCGAGCTTGCCCGGGAAGTGCTGGTAGAGAACCGGCTTCGACACACCCGCGCGAGCGGCGATGTCGTCCATCGCGGCTTGGTGGTACCCGTTCTCCACGAAGACGCCGAGGGCGGCGTCGAGCAACTGGGCCCGTCGCTCGGAGCGCGGCAATCGCTGACCGCGCTGCATCGTGGGCTGCGTCGGGGGCTGCGTCGGGTGCTGCACAGTCGGCGTGTCGTCGGGCATGGAACCTCTTGCTTCAACTCGGGGATCGGGCCCTCCGCGTCGTCGGCCGGCGCCGGCGGGCGACGGTCGGACGACGATGTCGTTCTCACCATACCGACCAGTACCGTGGTGGCATGCCGTTCGAACCACTGGTCAAGACGGGTCGACCGCTGTCGGGGGAAGAGGTCACCCGCTACGCCAGGCACGTCCTCATCCCGGACGTGGGCCGCGAGGGGCAGGAGCGACTCGCCGCCGCCAAGGTCCTCGTCGTCGGTGCCGGTGGCCTCGGCTCGCCCGCGCTGCTCTACCTCGCCGCGGCCGGGGTTGGGACGATCGGAGTCGTCGACGCGGATGTCGTCGAGCTGACGAACCTGCACCGTCAGGTGATCCATTCGGACGCCGACCTCGGCCGGCCCAAGACCGAGTCCGCCGAGTCCGCCGTCCACCGCGTCAACCCGCACGTCGACGTCGTCCGCCACGACGTGACGCTCGACTCGAGCAACGCCCTCGAGGTCATCCGCGACTACGACGTCGTGGTCGACGGCACCGACAACTTCCCAACGCGCTACCTCGTCAACGACGCCTGCGTCCTGTTGGGCAAGCCGCACGTCTGGGGCTCGATCCTCCGCTTCGACGGCCAGGTGTCGGTGTGGTGGAAGGGCCATGGGCCGTGCTATCGCTGCGTGTTCCCGGAGCCGCCCCCTCCCGGAGCCGTCCCGAGCTGCGCCGAGGGCGGCGTCTTCGGAGTTCTCTGTGCGGCAATTGGATCGGTCCAGTCGGCCGAGGCCATCAAGCTCCTGCTCGGGATCGGCGAGCCCCTGACCGGCCGCCTCCTCGTCCACGACGCCCTGCGCCAGACCTGGGACACCCTGACGGTTCTGGCCGACCCGTCCTGCCCTGTCTGT
Organism: uncultured Actinomycetota bacterium; assembly: GCA_963826445.1. Lineage (GTDB taxonomy): Bacteria > Actinomycetota > Actinomycetes > Actinomycetales > Dermatophilaceae > Intrasporangium. Next base: position 28,579 of record CAWGXD010000009.1, on the reverse strand, counting down.
GGGGAGAAGCCCTCGGTCACCGAGCTGATCGACTACGTCGAATTCTGTGGAGTGCCCGGGGCGCCCGCCGCCGACGAAGGAGCCGTCCCGGAGGTCTCCGTTCGGCAGCTGGCCGACGAGCTCGCTGCGAGCGACCCGCCCCTGCTCGTCGACGTGCGCGGCCCGGAGGAGCGGGCCATCGCCTCCATCCCCGGGGCCGTCCCTATCCACCTCGACCGCTTCCGCAGCGGCACGGCCTGGGACGACCTGCCCCGCGACCGTCGGGTGCTCATCCACTGCAAGGTCGGTGGCCGCTCGGCCGAGGCGACCCGCCTCGCCCTTCGAGCCGGTTACACCGACGTGGCAAACGTCGCGGGCGGCGTCATCGCCTACCTGCGGGAGATCGACTCCAGCCAACCGGAGTACTGATGGAGGAGTACGCGCAGCGGGTCCTCGAGGTCGTCGCGCAGATCCCACCCGGGCGTGTCGTTGCCTACGGCGACATCGCCCGAGCGCTCGGCGAAGGTGGCGCCCGGAATGTCGGCACCGTCATGAGCCGCTACGGGTCCGACCTCCCCTGGTGGCGCGTCATCCGCGCCGACGGCCGCCCGCCCCAGGGGCACGACGCCATCGCCATCGAGCACTGGCGCGCCGAGGGCACGCCCATGGTCCGTGGCCTCGTCGACGGGGGCCGCGCGGACATGGCGAGGGCGCGTTGGTCCGTCCCTCCGGCTTCGCCCGCGCCAGATGGCTCGCGAGGCGCGCTCCACCATGTCGAGCTCTGGGTAGCCGACATCACCGCGGCCAAGCGAGAGTGGGGCTGGCTGCTCAGCCGGCTCGGCTACCGACTCGGTGACGACTGGGGCCATGGGCAGGCTTGGGAGCTGGGGTCGCTCTACCTCGTCATCGAGTCCGGTCCCGACGTGGCACCGGGCCGGCACGACCGCGTCCGCCCCGGACTCAACCACCTCGCCTTCCACGCCGGCTCACGAGGTGACGTCGAGGCGGTCGTCGCTGACTGCGACGAGGGAGGGTGGACGCTGATGTTCGTCGACCGCCACCCCTTCGCGGGTGGTGCCGACCACTACGCCGCCTACCTCGAGAGCACCGAGGGCTTCGAGGTGGAGCTCGTCGCCCGGTGACGTTCAAACCCTGATGCCGTATGCCGCTGAGCCCGCCACCTGCCCACGGTTCGTCGGGCACGGGGCGGGCTGAGCGGCATACGGCTGCATCGTGACGACACGCCGCCAGTGGCGCTCGCTGGGTCCACGGTATGTCGGACGCTCGTGATGGAATCCTGCCGTGGTCATCCTCCGACGGGCACCGGCGCAGCGGGTCGCGGAGGTGTGCCTCGACGAGTCCCAGCAGCGTGCGGTCGACTCCACCGCCGCCGTGCTGCGCATCCTGGGTGGTCCCGGGACGGGCAAGTCGACCCTCGCGGTGGAGCTCGTCGTCCACGCCGTTTCGAAGGGCGCCCGCCCGGACGAGTGCCTCGTCGTGGCCGCTACACGGGCTGCCGCAGGGGCGTTGCGACAGCGGGTGACGACCCGGCTCGGGGGCACGTCGACGCTGCCGCTCGCTCGCACGTGGCAGGCCCTCGGCTTCGGCATCCTGCGCGCCGAGGCGGCGCTACGCGGTGACCCAGCGCCGAGGCTGCTCAACGGCCCCGAGCAGGACGCGATTCTCCGCGACCTCCTCGCCGGACACGCGTCTGGAGACGCCCCTGCCCCGCAGTGGCCGGCCTCCGTCCGGGACGCGCTCACCACACGCGGCTTCCGCAACGAGCTGCGCGACCTCCTCATGCGTGCTGTCGAGCACGGCCAGGGTCCGGAGGACCTGCACCGCCTCGGTCGCGAGCACGACCGACCCGAGTGGGTCGCCGCCGCGCGGGTCCTGCGCGAGTACGACGAGGTGACCTCGCTGAGCAGGCACGGGTCCTATGACCCCGCCTGGGTGCTCACCGCGGCCGCCGATGTGCTCGAGGACGTCCCCTCGGCACTCGCGCGCCTGCATGAGAGCCTGCGCTTCGTCGTCGTCGACGATGCCCAGGAGATGACCTCCGCAGCAGCCCGGCTGCTTCGAGTCATCGCGCGCGGCGGCACACGGATCGTCCTCATCGGAGATCCAGACTCGGCGGTCCAGACCTTCCGCGGTGCGGATCCGCGCTTCCTCGCGATCGGCTGGGAGGACCTTGGCTCGGCCCCCGGGGGTGGCCGGGAGACGGTGGTGCTCGACGGTGGGCATCGGCTGCCTGAGGCCGTCGCAGCCGTGGCCGACCGGGTCACGCGCCGGATCGGGGCGCTCGGCGGTGGTGAGCAGCGCAGGTTCGACGACACTCGGTGCTGTTGGGCACGTCGACGTCGCGCTGCTTCGCTCCGTTGCGCAGGAGACGAGCCATATCGCGGCGGTCCTCCGACGCGCCCACCTTGTCGAGGGGATGCCGTGGACCGACATGGCCGTAGTCGTCCGGGGAAGCGCTCGCGCGGCCACCCTGCGTCGCGCTCTTGCCCAGGCAGGCGTGCCGGTCACCGCCGCCAGCGCGGAGACGCCGGTCCGGGACGAGGTCGCCGTGCGCCCCCTGCTCGCACTGCTCGAGGAGAGCCGTCGCGGTGGCCCGCGATCCGGGGCACGTCGTCGACCCGGTGCGGGTGGCCGATCTCGTCCTCTCGCCGATCGGGGGGTCCGACGCGGTTGGGCTGCGGCGACTGCGCCGGCTGCTCCGGCAGGAAGAGCTCGGCGGGGGTGGTGGCCGGTCGAGCGACGAGCTGCTCTCCGAGCTGCTCCGCGACCCGCTGTGGGTCGGGCGCCTCGGCGGGACGGGGCGACCGGCCGCCCGGATCGCAGCGGCGCTCGCCGCCGGCGTCGCGGCGGCACGGCTCGGGTCGCATGGGCGATGGGCGCCCGGCGTCACCTCCGAGTCGGTCCTCTGGGCGATCTGGCAGGGCGCGGGTGTCGCTGAAGCGTGGCGTCGGCAGGCGCTCGCCGGCGGGCCGTCGGGGGTGCGGGCCGACCGCGACCTCGATGCCGTGCTCGCCCTGTTCGACGCCGCCGGGTCCTTCGTCGACCGGTTGCCCACTGCCGGACCCGACACGTTCCTCGAGCACCTCCTCGGCCAGGACGTGCCCGGTGACACACTGCTCGTCGGCGGCCAGGCCGGGCCTCAGGTCTCCCTGGTCACGCCGCAGACCGCGGCCGGCCGGGAGTGGCGCCTCGTCGTGGTCGCCGGCGTGCAGGAGGGCGTCTGGCCCGACCTGCGCCTGCGGGGCTCGATCCTCGGCTCCGAGGACCTCGTCGACGTCGTCAGCCAGCGGCCCCTCGGCTTCCGGGCAGCGCAGGCGGCGGTGCGCTACGACGAGACCCGGCTGTTCCATGTCGCCGTGACGCGTGCCACGGAGCGGTTGCTCGTGACGGCGGTGGGCAACGAGGACGAGCAGCCGTCGGTCTACCTCGACCTCGTCGATCCCCCGGCGAGAGGACGGATGGCCGACGAGGTCCGGCCACACACCGAAGTCGCCCGGACGATGTCCCTCGCCGGGGCTCGTCGGCGAGCTGCGGCGCGAGGTGGTCAGCCCCGATCCGGGCGTTGCCGAGCCGGCGTTGGCCCTGCTCGCGGCGGCGTCGCAGGCCGGGGTTCGTGGAGCCGACCCCGGCAGCTGGTGGGCGCTGCGCGACGTCACCACAGATCGTCCGGTTCGTCGCCCGGACGAGGCGGTCCACGTCTCTCCGTCCAAGGTCACGTACTTCTCCGAGTGCGCGCTGCGCTGGTTCCTCACCTCGGTCGGCGGGGACGGTGTCGCGCTCGGAGCGGCGTCGGTCGGAACCTTCGTCCACGACATCGTCGCCGAGCTGCCCGATGCCCCACTCGAGGTCCTCGACGGGGAGGTCGATGCCCGGTGGGGTCGACTCGGCCTGCCATCCGGCTGGGTCACCGACCGGACCCGACGCCAGGCCCACGACATGGTGGCGCGGTTCGTCGCCTACCGCGAGTCGGTTGCAGGGGAGTGGGAGCCCGTCGGAGTCGAGACCGAGTTCCGGGTCCGGATCGGACGCGCCGTCGTCGCTGGGCGCGTCGACCGCATCGAGCGCGACAGCCGTGGGCGTCTGCGCATCGTCGACCTCAAGACGGGCACGAGCAAGCCGACGAAGGCTGAGCTCGAGCGCCACGGGCAGCTCGGCGCCTACCAGGTCGCCGTCGAGGCCGACGGCTTCCCGTCGCTGGGCAGCGACAGTGCGGGGGCGGCGCTCGTCTACATCGGCAAGGGAGGCCTGGCCGGGCTGCGCCCCTCGGTGCTGACCCAGGGCGCGCTCGCAGCAGTCCGCGGAGCCGGACTGGGCCCGTTCGCTCGTGGAGGCGACCGCCGAAGCCATGAGCGGCGCCAGCTTTCGTTGCGTCGCAAGGCAGTTGCCGCACCTGCCCGGTCAAGTCCTCCTGTCCCGTCCAGCCGGAAGGAGATGCCCTGTGACCGCGACAACCGAGCGGGTGACGGTGGCTCCCGGGGGGGTGCGCTTCTCCGCCGTCGACGTCGCCCGTGCGCTGGACCTGCCGGCTCCGACGGATGAGCAGGCCGCCGTGATCGAGGCCGGGCCTCGGCCCCTGCTCGTCGTAGCGGGCGCCGGCTCCGGCAAGACCGAGACGATGGCCGCTCGGGTGGTCTGGCTCGTCGCCAACGGCCTGGTCGCCCCCGACCAGGTGCTGGGGTTGACCTTCACGCGCAAGGCGGCGGCGGAGCTGTCCCAGCGCATTGGCAAGCGGTTGCGGGGCCTCGAGCGCGCCGGGCTCTGGACGCCTCCTGAGGACGACGGCAGCGGAGCAGAAGTGCTCGGAGGCACGCCGAGCGTCTCCACGTACCACTCCTACGCGGGCCGGCTCGTCCGCGAGCACGCACTTCGGCTCGGCGTGGAGCCGGAGTTCCGCGTCCTCACCGAGGCCGGCGCCTGGCAGCTGGCCGCCGAGGCTGTCTCGCGGTGGGACGGGCCGATGGACGTGGTGTCCAAGGCCGAGTCGACCGTCATCGAAGCCGTGATGTCCCTCGCCGGCGAGATGGCCGAGCACGTCCGTGTCCCGGCGGAGGTGATGAACCACCTGGACACCGTCATCGCGGCGCTGGAGGGCCTCCCCGACGGCGAGGGCAAGGGGAGCCTCACACCGGCGAAGGAGGCGTTGGCGGCGCTGCGCGAGCGACGAGCGATCCTGCCGATCGTCGACGCCTTCGTGCGGCTGAAGCGGGAGCGCGAGGCGCTGGACTTCGCGGACCAGGTGGCGCTCGCGGCTCGCGTTGCCGGATCGGTGCCCCTCGTCGGCCAGGTCGAGCGGGAGCGGTTCAAGGCGGTTCTGCTCGACGAGTTCCAGGACACGTCGGAGGCACAGCTGACGCTGCTGCGATCGCTGTTCCACGACGCGTCCGTGGCTCTCACGGCCGTGGGGGACCCCAACCAGTCCATCTACGGCTGGCGGGGGGCCAGCGCGACGACCCTGCTGCGGTTCCCCGCGGAGTTCGCCGACACCGATGGTCCAGCGGACGTGCTGCCCCTCTCGACGAGCTGGCGCAACGACGAGCTGATCCTCGCGGCGGCGAACGTCACCGCGGCGCCGCTGTCCACAGCCCACGTCCAGCCGCTCAGGTCGCGCCCAGGAGTGGGGCCCGGGGCGATCACGATCGCGCGAGGCGAGACCGCCGAGGATGAGGCGGCGCAGGTGGCTGCCTGGATCGCCTCCCACTGGCGGTCGCCGAGCGGCCGTCGGACGGGGCGCAGCGCCGCCGTGCTCTGCCGACGACGCTCCTCGTTCCCGCTCGTCATGGAGGCGATCCGGGATGCCGGTCTCCCCGTCGAGGTGGTTGGCCTGGGCGGTCTGCTCGCCACGGCGGAAGTCAGCGATCTCGTCGCGCTGCTCTGGGTCGTGCAGGACCCGACCCGGGGGGACCAGCTGATGCGGCTGCTCACCGGGCCAGTGGCGCGGCTGGGTGCCGCGGACCTCGATGCCTTGTGGGCCTGGGCGAGGGAGCTGCACTCGCGACCATGGCGCGTCGGCCATCCCGACCTGACTCAGGACGCGCTGCCCATCGACGCCACTGAGTGGGCCGGCCCAGCCGGAGTCACACCGCCCTCGGGCGAGGCCTCGGACTCCGTGTCCGGTGGGACTGGAGCTGATCACCGGGACTCGGACCTCGCTGCGGACAGCGCCGACGCGGCGACCCTCGTCGAGGCCCTCGACGAACTTCCCCCCGTCGGCTGGACCGGGCGGGGCGGAGTGCACCTCAGCGACCAGGGCTTCGCACGACTGCACGGGCTCGCTGACGTGGTGCGTCGTCTCCGTCGACTCACCGGCCTGCCACTCGTGGACCTCCTCCACGAGGCGGAGACGGCAATCGGTCTGGACATCGAGGTGCTGTCGCGCCCGGAGCACACCGCCTCGACCGCCCGGGTGCACCTCGACGCCATCGCCGACGTGGCTGCCCGATACGTGAGCAGCTCGGACCGGCCCACCCTGTCCGGCTTCCTCAGCTGGCTCGAGGCCGCCCGAAGCCAGGAACGCGGCCTCGACGCGGGGCAGGTGGAGTCCGACACCGACGCAGTCCAGGTCCTCACGGTCCACGCTGCCAAGGGCTTGGAGTGGGACGTGGTCGCCATTCCCGCGCTCGTCGAGGGTGCCTTCCCGGACCACACGGCCACGTCCGTCGTCCCGATGGAGCCGAACGGCTCGGACCGCACTGCAGAGTCGGTCGAGTACGTGTGCTCGGGAACCCCAAAGGACAAGGGGTGGCTCGTCGGGCTCGATTCCCTGCCCTACGACCTGCGCGGTGATCGGGACGGGCTGCCGCGCCTCAACTGGTCGGCCAGCCCTGACCGCAAGGCGCTCGGAGCCGCCATCGAGGAGTTCGCCGAGGACGGGGGTCGGCACGCCATCGCGGAAGAACGTCGGCTGGCCTATGTCGCCGTGACCCGGGCGCGCACGGACCTGCTCCTGTCGACCCACCTCTGGGGGCCGGGCAAGAAGACCCTCTCCGTCCCGTCCCGCTTCCTCCTCGAGATACGGGACGCGCTCCCGGGTGCTGTTTCCGTAGCGGGGTGGCGCGCTGCCCCGCCACCTGTCGAGAAGAACGGCACGTTGGCGGCGCCACAGAATCCACACTTGGCTGAGCCCATCCGGTCGGCGTGGCCGCACGACCCGCTCGGCCATCGGCGGGCGGCGCTGGGCACGCTCCCGGAGCGGCTGCGCGGCATCGTCGCTTCGCGTCGGGCGGAACTCGTAGGGGACCCGAGGATTGACGACCTGCGTCTCCTCCTTGCCGAAGAGGCGATGAAGGGGGTGCGAGAAGAGCCGGCCGTGGAGGTGCCGAGGCACCTGTCCGCCTCCGCGGTGGTCGCCCTCGCTCGCGATCCGGAGGCCTTCGCGATGCGGTTGCGCAGGCCGATGCCGGAGCCTCCTGCCCTGGCCGCTCGGCAGGGAACCGCCTTTCATGCCTGGGTCGAGGAGCATTTTTCGCGCGCGGCCATCGTCGACCTGTTCGACCTCCCGGGAAGCGCCGACGAGGGGGCCACCGTCGACCATGACCTGGACCGCATGCGGTCGAACTTCCTCGCGAGCGAGTGGGCCGAGCGGATCCCGGAAGAGATCGAGCTGTCGATCGAGACGGTCATCGATGGCATCGCGGTTCGGGGCCGGATCGACGCGGTCTTCCCGCGCGATGACGGCGGGTGGACCGTGGTCGACTGGAAGACGGGTGCCCAGCCGGTAGGGCAGGAGGCCGAGGTGCTGGCGGTCCAGCTCGCGACGTACGCACTGGCCTTCGCTCGCCTTCGCGGCGTCGACCCCAATCGCGTGGACGCGGCCTTCTTCTATGCAGCCGAGGGAGTGACGGTGCGGCCTGCCCTGCCGGACGAGCGGATCCTCGTCGCAATGCTGTCCACCATCCCCGACTGACGGTGCGGCCCTCGATGGAGCGCTCAGCCCACCCGTCCGTCGTTCGGCTCCGCTTCGACAGCATCGGTACGTTGGTCGGCAGATCCTTCCGCATCGACGTCAGGTCCGTCGGCGGGACTCGCCGAGGGTGTCGGATCGATGGCCTGCGTGACCGACGGGTCGGGGAAGGGCTGGTGCGGCTGGGTGGCGTCCCAGTCCGGCTCCGGGTGCAGCCCCGGTTCCGCTGGGGTAGGCGCCTCCGCTTCGACTGCCCTGAGCTCGTCCTCGACAAGGACCCGCTCGTCCAGCGCCCGCAGGCACGCCGCGGCATCCTCGACGAGATCGCGCGCGGCCGAGGCAAGTGCGTGGAGCAGGACCCGCATCGGCGCCATCTCCGCAGCCAAGCGAGCCCGCGCCAAGAGGTTGCCGTCGGGTCGCTCGACGCGCGACTGGGCGTAGGCCGAGAGGACCATGTCGAGTGACTCCGGCGCCGCCGATCCGACCAGGTCGGCGAAGTCGTCGGCCGGGTCCCCGATCCGCGACTGCTCCCAGCCGAGCACCCCGCGGACCTCGCCGGCATCGGCCCGGTCCTCGTCCTGGAACGAGACGAGCACGTGCTCCCCGATGAAGGACCCGTGCACGGCAGTCGGCGCGAAGCGCCACAACGAAATGTCCTCGAGTCGCTGCTCCCATCGGGTGAGCAGGTTGGTCGGCACGTGCCCCGTGGCCGCCGCCCGGTCCAGCTCGGACAGCTGTCGGCGACGGTGCGCATCGGCGTCATAGGCCGGTCGACCAGCCTCCTCGAAGAGGGCCAGGTCGAGGTTGTGGACATGGGCCAGTGCTCGGCCGATTCCTGACGCGAGGTCCCCGGGCGGTAGGGCGGCGAAGTCCAGAGGCCGACCCGGCAGCCGAAGGTAGACGATGGCCCGACCCTCCTGAACGGGCACCTGCCCACGGACCATGGGCATGGCGAGATCGAGCCGGCGGCCGAGCAGTGGGCCCAGCGCCACCACGGCCTCGAGCTCGGCGCCCGAGGCCTGCGTCAATGGGGCCTTGATGACCCAGCGACGATCCTGCTGATCGGTGACGAACGCCAGGTCGAAGGAGCCGCCGGCCCTCGTGCGCACGCCCTCCACCGACACCGGGTCGAGACCGGGCACGGCAGCGCTCGCGAGGGCCGCGAGGAACAGGGGGCTCCGGGTCACGTTCCCACCGTAAGGTGAGCGCGCGCCTGATCGTTGGAGGCTTGGGCACGGAGGCGAGGGGCTTGGAGGCCGGCCGGGTCCCACGGCCGTAGGGTGACGACGTGGTCCGAAGCGCAGACACCTTGCCCGACCTCGCCCTGTCCCGGACGGTGCTCGATCGATCGGGGATCGAGCGTCGCGATGGTGGTCTCGTCGCGCGGCTCCTTGCCGACCCGGCGACGCGGGTGCTCGAGCTGCGTGGTGACCGGGCTCCGGTCGAGCCGCAGGTCCGCTCACAAGGGCAGGAAGAGCACGATGAACACGGCGAGCTTCGACTTCAGCTGCGAGCTCCCACGGCGGAGGACTCCGGGCGGCTGGTTCTGTTCGCGGGCCGCGACGGGCAGGGGACGGCCTACCTCGGCGTGGCCCTCCCTGGGGAGGGACTGGACGAGGCCGACCGCAGTCGCCTGCGCCCGCCCGACGTGGAGGGCTGGGTGACGCTTCGGCAAGCAGGCGCCGCTCTCGGGGACCGAGATGCCGGCCTGTTCACGACGGTGCTGTCCCTCGCCAACTGGCACGGAACCCACACGCACTGCTCCCGGTGCGGTGCGCCGACAGCAACGTCTCAGGGCGGGTGGCTGCGCGTCTGTCCCACGGACCACAGTGAGCATTACCCGCGCACCGACCCAGCGGTCATCATGGCCGTCGTCGATGCAGACGAGCGACTGCTCCTCGGACGTGGCCCACAGTGGCCGGACAACCGGTTCTCGGTGCTCGCTGGCTTCGTCGAGCCGGGCGAGTCACTTGAGGCGGCGGTGGCTCGTGAGGTCGAAGAGGAGGTCGGCATCGACGTGACCGATGTCCGCTACCTGGGCAACCAGCCGTGGCCGTTCCCGTCGTCGGTGATGATCGGGTTCACGGCTCGGGCGCTCGGCACGAGCATCGAGCTCGATCCGCACGAGCTCAGTGAGGCTCGATGGGTGACGCGCGACGATTACCGGACCGCGTTGCGAACCGGGGCCATCCATCGGCCCTTCGGGCTTTCCATCGCCAAACGCATCATCGAGCACTGGTTGGGACAGTCCATCGAGTCGGTCATGTCCGAGTCCAAGGGCTGAGGGACCTCAGGCGCTGAGCCTCGCCTTGACCTCCGCGAGCGAGGGGTTGGTGGCAGAGGTGCCGTCGGGGAAGACCACGGTCGGCACCGTCCGGTTGCCGCCGTTGACCTGTTCGACGAAGTCCACGTGCTCGGGAGAGTTCTCGAGGTTGACCTCGGTGTAGGGCACACCCTCACGGTCGAGCTGGCCCTTGAGCCGGACGCAGTACCCGCACCAGTTCGTCGTGAACATCGTGATCGTTCCGGGTGCGGGTTGGAGCGGCGTGGGGGCAGGCATCAGGTCTCCGTCGTCGGTTGGTAGCCCCGGGTCTTCCGGGTCGTGTCAGGTTTCGGTGCAAGGATGGCGCCAAGGCGTTCACCTCGGGAAACCGGGGCAGACCGTTGAAAATTCCCCTACTCATCAGACTCGCAGAGTCACAGGAGATCGCCCTGCTCGCCGCACCACATCCGGACGACATCCTCGAGCAGCTCGACCCAGAGCAGCGGGAGGTGGCGTTGGCGCCCCCCGGGCCGTTGTGCGTCCTGGCCGGGGCCGGCACCGGCAAGACCCGGGCGATCACGCACCGGATCGCCTACTCCGTTCACGCCGGCCTCCAGCAACCACAGCGCATCCTCGCGGTGACGTTCACGGCCCGGGCTGCCGGCGAGATGCGGACCCGACTCCGGGCCCTGGGAGTCCACGGAGTCCAGGCTCGGACGTTCCACGCAGCGGCACTGAGGCAGTTGCACTACTTCTGGCCCCAGGCGGTCGGCGGTGCGGCGCCGGAGGTGATGAGTGTCAAGGCTCCTGCGGTGGCCGAGGCCGCAAGCCGCCTCCGTCTGCAGTTCGACAGGACGGCGATCCGCGACCTTGCCGCCGAGATCGAGTGGGCCAAGGTGAGTCTGCTCACGCCGGAGTCGTACGCCGCTGCTGCCCGGGCAGCGGGTCGCGAGCCGCCCGGACTGGACGTCACGGCGATGGCGCGCCTGCTGGTCTGCTACGAGGACGTCAAGCAGGCCCGAGGAGTCATTGACTTCGAGGACGTCCTGCTCCTCACCGTCGGCATTCTCGAGGAGCGGGACGACATCGTTCGCGTCGTGCAGGGCCAGTACCGCCAGTTCGTCGTGGACGAGTACCAGGATGTCAACGCCCTCCAGCAGCGCCTGCTCGACCTGTGGCTGGGCGCCCGCAACGACGTCACGGTCGTCGGTGACCCAGCGCAGACGATCTACTCCTTCACCGGAGCCTCTCCCCGGCACCTCCTTGGCTTCGCCTCGCGGTTCCCAGGCTCGAGGACCGTCAGGCTCGTGCGCAACTACCGGTCGTCGCCACAGATCATCGAGCTGGCCAACACGGTGATCTCCTCCGGCCCCACGGCCGCCCGCAGCGGGGCCCTGCGACTCACTGCGCAGGCTCCGTCGGGACCGTCGCCCCTACTCACCTCGCACGGCGATGACCAGGCGGAGGCCGCTGCCGTGGCCGACCGGATCAAGAGGCTCATCGACGACGGCCACCCGGCTGCGGAGATCGCCGTCCTCTTCCGCACCAACGGGCAGTCGGAGGCGTTCGAATCCGCCCTGGCGGCCGTCGGCGTGTCCTACCTGGTGCGCGGAGGCGAGCGATTCTTCGCCCGCAAGGAGGTCCGAGACGCGATCCTGCTTCTCCGGGGCGCGGCGCGCAGTGATGACGGCAGCAAGCCCCTTGGTCACATCACCCGGGACGTCATCTCCGGAGCCGGGTGGTCGCCCGACCCTCCGTCGAGCAGCGGAGCCACCAGGGAGAGGTGGGAGTCGCTCACGGCTCTCGCCTCGCTTTCCGACGACCTCGAGGCATCCGTCCCGGAGGCCCGGCTGCCCGAGCTCGTCGCGGAGCTCGACCGCCGGGCCGCTGAACAGCACGCCCCAACGGTCCAAGGCGTCACCTTGGCCAGCCTGCATGCCGCGAAGGGCCTCGAGTGGGACACCGTCTTCCTCGTCGGCGCGTCCGACGGCCTCATCCCGATCTCGCTCGCCGAGGGAGTCGAAGCCCTCGAGGAGGAGCGACGCCTCCTCTACGTCGGCGTGACCCGGGCACGGCAGCGCCTGTTCCTCTCGTGGTCGTCCACCCGCACCTCGGGTGGACGGCCGACGCGCCGGGTGTCTCGCTTTCTCGGGCCGGCCGAGGCCATCCTTGGCGGGGGAGCGCGAATGGCGGCGCCCACCACCCATCGCCGTGCTGCCGCCAAAGTCGCAACCGTGCTGAACTGTCGCGGCTGTGGGGCCGAGCTGACGACGGCCGCCCAGCGCAAGACGGGCCGGTGCGATGACTGCCCTCCGAGCTACGACGAGGCGCTGTTCGAGCGCCTGCGCGAGTGGCGGCTCGGCGTCGCACGGGCCGCCTCGGTCCCGGCCTTCGTCGTCTTCACCGATGCAACGCTGACCGCGATTGCCGAGCGCGAGCCGGCCGATGACGGGGCGCTCGCAACGATCAGCGGGGTCGGTGCCCGCAAGCTCGCCCAGTACGGCGCCGACATCATCGCCATCCTCCGCGGTGCCGACCCGCAAGACCTGCTCGAAACCCGCTCCGCGCACAGGGCAATCCGCCGATTCCTGACCGTGCACGAGAAAATGTTGCGAAATCCTCGATAAATGAGTTGTCGCGTCCACAGGGCCCCGCGTAATCTAAACCCGTCAAGCCCAGTGGCTCAGGTGGCCGGCTGGGATTCGCGAGCACAGTGAGGAGGTTGGCCTGATGAGGAACATCACGATGACGATGAACGCAGTCTCCTGCGTCGCTTTCGGCACGTCCGCGCTCGGCCAGCATTCTCCTCGCAGACGTCAAGCTGGGGCTTCAGGGGACCACGTGTGTCCATCGTTACCCCGGCTGACGTCCGTCGCATCGCTGACCGTGGTGTCAAGGGATCCGTCCCGTTCGCCGCCGGCGTCGACCTCACCGCCATCTACAAGACAGCTGATGTCGCTCGCTCCCGCTCTGGGAGGCCTCCGGTCTGAGTTAGACCCACAGCCTCACCTCCAGGCCGCGAACCCGACATCACCGGGTCCGCGGCCTTCGTGTTTCTCCCGCACAGACCGAATGCCGCTCCACCCCACCCTCCACCGGAACAGCACCCACGAGGTGCCGAGACAGATACGGGACCAACCATGACTCCCCGGATGCCGAGCAGCACGACCGAGACCCGCACCTGCGGTGCCGGGCTTCGATCGACAACGGACACGAGTAAGCAGGCGCGCCACACCACTGGCGCGCTGGAGACGGAGGTGAGAACGATGCAGCTGAGCGAATTGCTCGACCTGGGCACGGAGGCGCAGCAGGTCGGCGAGACCATCCCGTGCCGGGACTACGACGCCGAGCTCTGGTTCGCCGAGCGGCCCGAGGACGTCGAGTTCGCCAAGACCCTGTGTGGGCTGTGCCCCGCGCGTCTGCAGTGCCTCGCCGGGGCGCTCGAGCGCCAGGAGCCGTGGGGCGTCTGGGGCGGGCAGCTGCTCGTCCAGGGCGCCGTCGTCGCCCGCAAGCGACCCCGCGGACGTCCCCGGAAGCACCCGGTCGCCGCGTGAACGACACGCGTGACCCCCGCAGCGGGGTCGAGACGGGCGGACCACCGCACCTCTGAACCATCAACAGCAGTCAACAAACCTGACCAGGAGTCGTCATGGAGAACTTGGAGCTCCTCGCTCGCGACCGGATTCGCGACCGCGCTCAGCGCCAGGACCGCAGCGGCATCCGCCGCAGCGCCCGGCTGATCGCGCTGAGATCCGCGCGAGTCGACGCAATCACCCGAAGTGAGGCGTCGACCGTCGGGGACCAGGGTGCCCGGCAGCAGAGCAGCACGTGAGCCAGAACAACTCAATCAACTGAGCGAGCCGCGGGTGACGCGCACGTCACCCGCGGTTCCGCGTTCCGAGGCCGGCCGGAGGCCGCCCGGTCCGCCGACGGCATTCCGTCCCCTACGTGGCGCGTGAATGAGGGCACGGGGCGCGGGTAGGAGTCCATCGCGGCCCTGACGGCGGGTCGCCGCACCGCCCCCGGCGCGGGGATGGCGCAGTCGACACGCCTGTGCAAACGTCCCACGCATGTCAGCGCGGAGGCGGATACTCGAACCACGGGGGAGATCAAGGGAGGCCCCGACCATGGCAACCAAGACGGATACCGCGGAACTCACTCCGCTCCTCACCTGCACGTCGTGTGGCACGACACCGGCGCCGGAGGACCAGGCAACGGCCCGACTCACCTGGAGTCGTAGCGTCGAGCACGGTCGCACCCTGTGGACCTGCGAGCAGTGCAGTCGAGACAACCTCCGCTCGATTGAGGGCAAGCTCGATCCCGAGTGGTGGTAAGCGCCGCGACTTGGCAGTGCTGGAACGTGGGCTCGGACGGGAGCCGGCCCAGCGGCATACGGCACCTCAGTCTTTGTCTGAATTGTCGGCCCGGGCAGGGCGCGGGAGGTCGCGGACGGGCGGAAGGTTCGCTCCCGGGAGGAAGGCATCGACCGTCTCCCTCCCGCGCACCGTCCCCCCGAGCTGGCTGAGTACACCGATGCCGCCGCTCCAGACCCGGTGGATCAGCAGGTACTCCGGTGGCAGGTTGAGCTTGTAGGCGAGCACGTAGTTCGGCTGCCTCGGATCGTTGATGTGGGCGAAGACGCTTCGCAACCAGGGCCGCGAGAAGGTGAACTCGTCGCTGCGCAGGGGGGCGATGAACGGCTCCAGGTACTCGAGCAACCGCTCGGCGTCGATCTCGATCGACGGCTTGACGAAGCCCGCCTCTCGCAGGCCGGCGAGGACTGCGTCGGCGCCGCCCTCTAGGCCGGCGGTCAGCAGCCGCCCCAGCTCCGGAGGCATGCCGTTCGGCAGGCGGTTGACCGCCCCGAAATCCACGACGCCGAGGCGGCCGTCCGGCGTGATGCGGAAGTTGCCCGGATGTGGGTCGGCGTGCAGCAGCCCAGCCTCGGCGGGGCCGGCGAGCAGGAACTCGAGATAGAGCTGAGCAGCCTCGTCGCGCTCAGACTGGGTTCCCTCGCGGATGATCTCGCTGAGGGGGCGCCCGTCGACCCACTCCGAGACGATGACGTGCTGGGTGCCGCGGACCAGCTTCGGGATGCAGAAGTCCGGGTCGTCCGCGAAGGCCCCCGCGAACGCGGCCTGGTTGTCGGCCTCGAGGCGGTAGTCCAGCTCCTCGGCCATCCGGTCGCGCAGCTCATCGAGGATCGGACCGAGGTCGATGCCGGGGATCCACCCAGCGGTCATCTTCGCCATCCGGGACAGCTGTCGAAGGTCACTCATCAGCGCAGCGCCAGCCCCCGGGTACTGGATCTTGACGGCTACGTCACGCCCGTCCGTCCAGACACCCCGGTGCACCTGCCCGATCGAGGCGGACGCGACCGGATGGTCCTCGAACGAGCGGAAATTGCTGCGCCACTGGGTTCCCAGGTCCGCCCGCAAGACGGCGTGGACCGAGCTTGTCGGCATCGGCGGCGCGCTGTCCTGCAGCTTGGTGAGCATCGCGCGGTAGGGACCGGCCATCTCCTCGGGAAGGGCGGCCTCGAAGATCGACAGCGCCTGGCCGAACTTCATCGCTCCGCCCTTGAGCTCGCCCAGAACCTGGAAGAGCTGCTCGGCGGTGCGGGCCTGGAGCTCTGCAGCGACGAGCTCGGCGGGCCGGCCCCCGATGCGCTTGCCGAGCCCGAGCGCGGTCCTCCCCGCGAAGCCGAGGGGCACGGTGGCAAGCTTGGCCGAACGCACCACTGCCTTGCGCGGCAGGTCGGTCACAGCTCTCACCCCCCAGGAAGGTCACCCTGACTCTAGCGATCCGCGGCGCCGGTGCATCATCGCAGCGCGGAGGTCGGGGGCCGAGACTCAGGGAACCTCGGCCGCAGGGGCGGTGTGGCGGCGGGGGCACCGCGGGTGGATCGTCCACTTGCGGTGGTCCATCCGGGGCCAGGGGAGACTGAGCTCGACCGCCACCCCTACAGGCAGTGAGGTCGAGTTCGGGAGGCGGCGCGCGAACAGGGCGATGCAGCCGGCGACCAGCTGGACCAGGGCCGGGTCGGTCTCCGGGACGGCGTCGCGGTGCACCACGTCGCTCGGAGAACCGCAGACCTGCGCCAGGACGACGGGCCAGGACGCGTCACGGTCGGTGCGGTGCAGGTCGAGGCACCACAGGCACGGGCCCTTCAGCGTCGGCTCCACCAATGGCCCGACGGTCGCGCGCGGCCCCTCGACGACCACCGGGAGGTGCGGGATGCCGCTCCGGAGCCACGGGTCGCCAGAGCGCGGGTCGAGGGCCATGGCGCCCAGCACGACGACGAGCGGCGGATCAGCGATCGGCTTGGCGTCCCGTGCGCCGGAGCGGTCTGCCGCACTGACGAGTGCGTCGATCCCGCCGCGTCGCAGCACCTGGCAGAGCTCCTCGAGCAGCACTCCTTGGCCGTCGAGCAGGACTGGCCGGCAAGGCTGCTCGGGCGAGAACCGCTCGAGGACCCCGATCTCCTCGATGAGGTCGAGCAGGGCCCGCCAGCGGCGAGCGGGGATGCCCACCTCTCCAGCGAAGCGATAGGAGGTGCCCAGCGGCACCGTGCCGTCGAGCCGCGCCAGGACGCGTGCCTCGGCCTCGCTCACACCGGTGACGATCGGGCCGCCGGCGCTCACGCCGAACTGGATCTCGCCGGTCGTTCGCGAGATGGGGCGTCGCCACGGCGGGATGCGTGGGTGCCGGACGGCCTCGGTGTCAGAGGCTGTGAGCGTGGGATCGCTGGATTCACGGTGCTGAGCGGGGCGTGCCGCAATGAGCTTGGGAGGCCGTCTCGGCCGGTCGCCGCTTCCTGACCCCATCGCTCCTCCGTCCTGGCCCGGTACCCGCTCTCGATGCCGTGCTGCCTCGTGGTCCGAGCGTCGCAAAGGCGGGTCCGGTCGCGAGTGGGTCATCCACAGACGCCGGACGGGGAGAGGGCAAGGGGCTGGCGAGGGGACAGGGCGAGGGCGGGACCATGCTGGTCCCGCCCTCGTCGGCGCGTCACCGGGGACGCGCGTCGGACCCGGTCAGGCCTTGCCCAGGATGCGGTTCAGGTTCGTGCCGCAGACGGGGCACTGGCCCTTGGCCATCCGCCGCCCGTTCTCGGACACGACAACCCTGCCCTCGGCCTCGCGCTTCGCCTTGCACTTCACGCAGTAGAACTCGCCCTTGTAGGTCTCGTCAGCCATTGGTGTCTCCTTGTACTGGCACCCCTCTGATGGGTGCCTCGGCTCCGACAACCCTAGAGCACGCTGAGCATGAGATCACGCTCATCCCCGCATGGCGCCCCGTACGGGCCGCTGGGAACCGGGCGGCTCAGTCGTGCATTGGACAGCGCGTTTCGGTCATCGTCCATTGCGTCGTCGCCGGTCCGGCCTACCCTGCCCTCATGGCGAGGTCCCGACCAGAGCTGCCGCATGCGGTCCCGCGATCGGCGCGGCAAGGCGCGCGCCGGGAGGTCGTGGAGACGGTTGTCGACGGGGTGACGGTCGAGGTGCGCCGCAGCTCCCGACGGCGGCGCACGGTGTCCGCATATCGTCACGAGGGTCGCCTCGTCGTGCTTGTCCCGGCTCGGCTCACCCGCGCCGAGGAGGGCGAGTGGATCCGCACGATGCTGGCCCGCGTGACCGCTTCCGAGCAGCGTCGACGTCGCTCGGACGGCGACCTCCGGGCGCGGGCCGCCCACCTCTCGACCGCCTACCTGGGTGGCCGAGCTCAGCCCGCGAGCGTCCGGTGGGTGGCGAACCAGGAGTCCCGATGGGGCTCCTGCACGCCGGCTGAGGGCTCGATCCGGATCTCCGACAAGGTCCGCGGTATGCCCGGCTGGGTGCTCGACTATGTGCTGCTCCACGAGCTCGCGCACCTCATCGAGCCTGGGCACGGGCCGGCCTTCTGGAGCCTGCTGAGCGGCTATCCGCGGCTGGAGCGGGCGCGCGGCTACCTCCAGGGGGTGGCCGCGACTGCGGGCCTGACGCTGAGCGACGAGTGAGGCGAATGCTCAGCGACGAATGAGCGCCTGCGCCGCCCGCACGAGGGGCAGGAGGTCCTCCCGCGTGTCCTGGGGCAGGCGGTCCGCTGGCCACCAACGCACGTCGACCGACTCGTGGCTCGCCGAGTGCGCCGCGCCCGTTGGGGCGATCGCGGCGTATCGCACGTCCAGGTGCTCCCGACAGCGGCCGAAGGCGGAGCCCAGGTCGTGTCGGTCCAACATGACGATCTCCGGAAGGGCGACGAGCTCGTCGATCCCGGACTCCTCGCGGGCCTCCCGCTCCGCGCCCTCTCGCATGGACCGGTCGTCGGCCTCGAAGTGCCCGCCGAACTGGAACCACCGCCGGGCCTTCTGGTGGAGGGTGAGCAGAACGTGTTCGCCAGCCCGGTCGAGGACGATGACACTGCCCGTCAGGTGTGCCGGCGGGCCGCCACGCGCCATGGCGTCGCCATGCCGTCCGAGGTGGGCCAGGTAGTCCAGCCGCAGCCGCGCCTGCGCCGCATCGGGAGGGTGCCACCCGCTGAGTTCCGCGATGGCGTCGTCGTGGATCAGGCCGTATGCCGCTGGGCTCGTTCCCGGGTCAGCTCCGTAGGTGGGTGGCTGGGGTCGGAGAGTGGTCACTTCCGCCCGTCATCCTGGTCGTTATCCTGGTCGTCATCCTGGTCGCCATCGTCGTTGTCAGGGCTGCTGTCGACCTCGCCTGCAGCTGCCTCGTCGAGAATCCCGCGCAGCACCGAGTCGAGGTCGGTGCCCAGGTCCCCGGCACCCAGCGTGCTCTCCGGCAGCCCCTCCACGGGCTTGTCGGCGCCGGCTTGGCTCGCGGCGCGCTCGACGAAGCCGATGATGTCGTCCAGGTCCTCGGAGGTCGGTGCCAGGTCGGGGTGGGCCCACCGGCCGTCGCGCAACGTCTGGCCGCCGGCGTTCTCGAGGGCGGCCCAGAGGTTCGCGGCGTCGCGCATGCGGCGCGGTCGCAGCTCGAGCCCAACGAGTCCGGCGAACGTCTTCTGGGCGGCGCCACCGACCCGCCGACGTCGGATGGTCTCGGCGAGTGCGGGGGACTGGGGCAGGTGTGCGGTCGTTGCGCGCTCCGTCACGTGGTCGACCCAGCCCTCGGCGAGCGCGAGGAGGGTCTCGAGCCGGTCCAGGGCGCGTCGCTGGACGGGGGTCGGCTGCGGACGGAAGAGGTTGCCCTGGAGCGCGCTGCGGAGGGCTTCGGGATCGGTGGCGTCGATGGTGGACAACGCCGACTCGATGGCGTCGGTGTCGATGGTGATGTTGTGTGCGTAGTCGGCGACCGCCGACATCAGCTGAGGACCGAGCCACGGCACCTGCGCGAACAGCCGGACCCGGGCCGCCTCGCGAACGGCGAGGTAGAGGCGGACCTGCGGCAGGTCGATCTCGAGCGAGGTGGCGAGCTCGTCGACGTTGCCGGGCAGGAGGGCGACGAGGCCGGGCTCGGTGAGGGGAAGGCCCACCTCGGTCGCGCCCACCACCTCGGTGGCGAGGGTCCCGACGGCCTGGCCGAGCTGGGCCGCGAACATCTGCCGGCTGAGGTTCGACAGCATCGGGGCCCACTGCTCGAGCATGGCGGCGGGGTCGAAGCCAGCGCCCATCATGCCCTGCAGCTCCGGTGGGAGTGCGTCGCCGAAGGCCTCGGGCCCCAGCTCGCCGAGCTGCTTCCGGATCGCGGCCGACGTTGCGCTCGTGACCCCAGCGGACACCGGCTCGACGAGGTCGAACCAGCGCGGCATGGTCGCCTCCACCCACTCGGCGCGGCTGAACCCGGTCGCTCGCCACGAGGGCGCGCCGAGCGCCGTGACCTCGTCCAGCCAGAGCACGGCGACGGCCACGGCATCCTCGACCGCGCGGGCCGCGGCGGCGTCGTGCACGTCGTTGCCCTGTGATGCCAGCACGTGCTTGCGGGCCACGTCGTTCGCGAGGTCGCGGGCACCAGTGGGCGACTGCTGGGCCGTCATGAAGCTACCGAGCTGCGCGCGCATCGCCGCCTTGGTGGCCGGATCGGAGGGATCGACGCCCATGCTGCGCATCGCTGCGGCGAGCTCCGGGTTCTCGGCGGCCTGACCGAGCACCTGCTCGAGCATCGAGCTCAGGTTTGCGGGGTCGAAGCCGGGTGCGGCGCCCGGCCAGCCCTCCTGACCGGCTCCGCCAGAGGAGCCAGCTGAGCCTCCACTGTCCTTGTCAATCTCCTGGTCGCGGTCCTCGTCGCGGTCGAAGCCGCCCTCGCCGCCAGGGTCGCGGTCGGACATGCCTGCTCCTCGGGGTTGATCGGATGCCTTGATCGGATGCCTTGATCGGATGCTCGGATGCGCTGAGCGTCCGTTCTTCCCAAAGACAACCACGGAGCGGGGACGATCGTTCCCTTGAGCGGCTGGGTCCGTGTTCGTGACCCTCGGCACCACGATGATCCGCATACGATGGCGGGCGTGACGGTCACCCTTGCCGAGATCCGAGATTCGCCGCTGTCCGTCGACGAGGTGCTCTCGAGCGTCGCCGACGCGCGTGCCGGCGGTACGTGCGTGTTCGTCGGCACCGTGCGCAACCATGACGCGAAGAGTGGCGGATCGGGCGGAGCTGGCGAGGAGGCCGAGAAGGAGCGGGTGCTGGAGCTGGACTACAGCGCGCACCCGCAGGCGGCGGAGGTGGCCCGAGCGCTCGCGGAGCGTCTGGCGGCCGACGGCCGAAGCGTGCGGATCGCCGTCGTGCACCGCGTCGGGCGGCTCGACATCGGGGACCTCGCCGTCGTCGTGGCCGTCAGTGCCGAGCACCGCGGTGAGGCCTTCGACGTGTGTCGCGAGCTCATCGACGAACTCAAGGCGACGGTGCCGATCTGGAAGCACCAGCGGTTCGCGGACGGCTCGGATGAATGGGTCGGCCTGCCGTGAGGACGATCCGCCGGGTCCGCGAGGACGAGGCCGAACCGGCACCGCTGTTTCCCGGACCGCCGCGACCGCGCGTCACGCCCATGACGGCGACGAATTTGCCCAGCTCGCGCATCATTCAAAAAGTTGCGCGAATCGAGCGAAGGCACAAGCTTGAGACGCGAATGCCCGTACAATTCCGAGATTATTACGAGACACTCGGCGTGCCGAAGACGGCCAGCGAAGATGAGATTCGCAGCGCTTTTCGCAAGCTGGCGCGCAAGTATCACCCCGACGTCGCCAAGGACAAGAAGGCCGCTGAAGAAAAATTTAAGGAAATCAACGAAGCGTACGAAGTGTTAGGCGACCCAGAGAAACGGAAAAAATACGACCAACTCGGCGCAGATTGGAATCGACCGGGCGGATTCCAACCGCCGCCGCAATGGGGTCCACAACCGACGGAAGGCGGATATTATCAATGGGGCGGCGATGGCGGCGGAGTTCAATTTGAATTCGGCGGAACTGGATTCAGCGATTTCTTCGAAGCGTTTTTCGGTGGAGGCCGCGGCCGCTCGGCTTTCGGCGGATTTGGCGGACGCCAGGCGACAGCGGAGCGCGGGGCCGATGTCGAGGCCGACATCATGGTCACATTGGAAGAAGCGCTGAACGGATCTACGCGAACGGTCTCACTGCGTCGGGCAGGCTCAAATAAAGTTGAAAATTATCAGGTCAAAATCCCGCGTGGCGTTCGCGAGGGCCAGCGAATCCGTCTGGCGGGCCAGGGCGAAGCCGGTGTGGGCGGAGGAAAAAGCGGTGATCTGTTCCTGCGCGTCCGGCTTGCGCGCCACCCCGACTTTTCGGTCGAGGGCAGCGATTTGATTCATGAGGTGAAGATCGAACCGTGGCGGGCAGTGCTTGGCGGCGAATTGCTCGTGCCACTCTCGAAGGGAAGGTGCGCCTGAAAATTCCACCAGGCACGCAGGGTGGCCAGCGATTTCGGCTGCGAGAACGGGGTTTCCCGGGTGTCTCGGGAAAGCGTGGCGATCTTTACGTCGAAGTTCAGATCAACGTGCCGAAGAAACTGAGCGAACGCGAACGCGAAATCTGGAACGAACTGGCAAAACTGCACGGCGGATGAGTATTGTCGATGTCGAGCGAAGTCGAGACACCTCTGGACTATTGTCTTTTCTGCTCGACGCAATCGATAGCAACAATTAGAGATTCCTCGACTTCGCTCGGAATGACAAAATTATGAAGATTTCTCTTGGGTCCGATCACGCCGGTTTTCGCTACAAGGAAAAGGTAAAAGAACTGCTCACTTCGCTCGGTCATGAAGTGAAAGACTGCGGCACATTCAGTGAAGAACCAGTGGACTATCCGCTTTTCATTCGGCCAGCCGCAGAAGCGGTCGCGAGAGGCGAATGCGAGCGCGGCATCGTGTTCGGTGGTTCGGGCAACGGCGAAGCAATGGTAGCAAACAAGGTCCACGGCGTGCGCTGCGCGCTTTGTTGGAGCGAGGAGTCAGCGCGCCTTTCACGACAACACAATGACGCCAACGTCCTTTCCATGGGCGAACGTCTGATCCCGGAAGATCTCGCGCTGAAAATTGTGCGGACCTGGCTGGAAACAGCTTTCGACGGCGGACGCCACGAGAGGCGTGTAGCAATGTTAAACGCGATGTAGGAAGGCGACGGTTCATTCGAACCGCCTGCGAATGGAGCAAATCATCTCCGAAGCTAGCGCAATCGGTCCACGCAGACTGCGACCAGGAACACTGCGCTGACGAATGCGTTGCTTTGAAAAAAAGCGCGATTGATTCCGATGAGATCGAGCTTCTCGGTTTTGTGTTCGTAAAGAAGAGCTACTGCGATCAGCGGCATCGACCAGTAATAAAACGCGCCAAGCTGCGCCACCACGCCGAAAACGATGAGCGCCACGAATGTCAGAAGATGCAATAACTGCGCCAGGCGAAGACTTTTCGCGATCCCGAGTTTCACAACAAGCGACCGAATACCTTCGCGCCGATCAAAATCGTAATCCTGAGTCGCATAAATGAGATCGAATCCTGCGACCCAACAAATTACGCCTGCCGCAAGCACAATCGGGGCAAAATCGATCCGACCGGTTTGTGCGATCCATGCGCCGATCGGTGCGATAGCCAGGGCGAGGCCGAGAAAGAAGTGCGTTGCGCTGGTGAACCGTTTTGTGAGCGGAGTAGAAAAAAATTAAGCCAACGCAACTGGCGCGAGAATCAAAGTCAGTCGATTGATTGCGGCCGCCGCAAGGAGAAAACCGCCAGAACTAACTGCAAGCAACACGATCACTCCTGACTTGGAGACAAGCAGATGACGCGAAGCCGTGCGCGGATTGCGCTGATCGAGCGACCAGTCAACCAGTCGGTTGAAAAGCATCGCTGCAGTGCGCGCGAACACCATGCAGACCACAACCAGACCCAAGATTCTCAACGACGGCCACCCGTTCGCGGCCACAATGAGCGCCCCGAGAGCAAATGGCAGCGCGAAAATTGTGTGTGAAAAACGAATCAGCCGCAGAAAACGCGACAACGGTCCGCCGACTCATCTCCCCCCTGTTCATGCATGTCGCAGAAGAATTTCTACAGAAGGCAGCGAAGAAAACGAAGGTTGTAATTTCGCTGTTGCCACGAAACACGATACGATCAGATCGTTGATCATCAATTGTTGAATGTTCCCTTCGTTATTTCAGTCGGCAACTCCTTCCGTTCCGCCCTACCGCTTCTGGATTCACCGGGAAATGTTTGTTCTTGAGACGCTCCGGAACCTGTTTCGTTTGTTCCATTTCGACCTTTTCGATCGCGGCATTCAGCTCATCGTACGCTTCCCGACTTTTTGCGGCGCGGCACATGTAAGCCGTGGCATGTGCCAGAGGAATTCGCGCTTCGGGCATGCCGACAAATTCCACCGCTTGCTGTGTCGCTATCGCGAGTGGCAGCGCTTCCGGATCGGCGAGGCCGATGTCTTCGCTCGCGAAAATGACGATGCGGCGCGCGATGAAACGGAAATCTTCGCCGGCATGCAGCATTTTTGCGAGCCAGTACATCGCGCCTTTCTCATCGGAAGCGCGCATGCTCTTAATAAACGCACTGATCGTGTCGTAGTGCGCGTCGCCGGCACGATCGTAAACGATCGCTTTTTGCTGAATGCTTTCTTCGCGCGACCTGAAGCGTGAAATGAATTGCGCCATCATTTTCTTCTGGAGGCGTCGTGAGAACCCCGATCTCCAGCGCATTTAAACATTTGCGCGCGTCGCCGTCGCTCAGCTTTGCGAGATGCCGACGCGCGTTCTTGTCCATCTTCACGTTGTAATTTCCAAGTCCGCGCTCTTTCTCGGATAAGGCGCGATCGATTAACACCTCGAGTTGCTCGACTGTGAGCGGCTCAAGTCGAAAAACCTGCGACCGCGACACGAGCGCGCTGTTCACATAAAAGAACGGATTGTAGGTGGTCGCGCCGATCAGGCGGAGAGTCCCTGCCTCGACGTCCGGCAAGAGAATGTCTTGTTGCGCCTTGTTGAAATGATGAATCTCGTCAACGAACAGGATCGTCTTTCGCCCGGACGTGCGGAGACGATTCGTGGCGGCGGCGATGACACGGCGCATCTCGGCGACGTTGCTTTCCACTCCGCTGATCCGAATGAATTTTGCGTGCGTCATCTCCGCAATGATCCGGGCCAGTGTGGTCTTACCGGTGCCGGGTGGACCGGAGAAAATCACCGACGGCAATCGATCGGCTTCAATCGCGCGGCGCAACAGTTTGCCTGGCGCCAGAATGTGCTCCTGACCGACAAGCTCATCGAGCGAGCGCGGGCGCATGCGCGTGGCAAGCGGCGCGCTATCGGTGCGCTCAACTTCGACATCTTGGTCATCCCCGAAAAGATCCTGCACGAGGGAAATTACGGCGCGCCGTGACGCTAGCAATCTGCACTGGATTTCCAGATATGACCGCGGATTTGGCGGACTAAACGGATTTAGAACGGCATAAGCTTGGGTCGATTTGAATCACCTATTTTAGATTTGCCCACTAAACACGCGAATTAACGCGAAAGAATTCCAGAAACGGAAATCATCAGCCTTTTGTGTATTTCGTGTGTTTCGTGGGCAAATCGATCTTGAGCTTACTATCTTGAGGCTAAAGCCAGGTAACTAAGCTCGATGGCGCAAGCATGAAACGCATTCTTGTTCCGATCGATTTTTCCGATGTAACGCCGCCGGTTATCGATCTGGCCCGACAACTCGCCAAGGCTCTCAGTGCAGAGATCCATCTGGTTCACGTAAAGGAACTCGCTGCGGCGGCAACACCGGGCACTCTCGGCTACGGCCTGGCGGGGATGCCTGAGCTTGCGCCGATGGCGGGCGTACCGGTTCCAGGCTTTGAACCAATGCCGGAAGCAATCCCAGAGGATGAAGGGCAGACGTCGAAGCTCGCCAAGTGGCAAGAAGAGATAGCTCGGGACGGTATCAAGGTCAGTTTACATGAGCCGACTGGCACTGTGGCCGAAGAAATTTTGAATCAGGCCGATGAACTTAATGCCGATCTAATCGTGATGGGTACGCACGGGCACAGTGCGATGTATAACTTGCTGGTAGGAAGCGCCACGAAAGGCGTGTTGAAACGCAGCACTCGTCCTGTGCTCCTGGTACCAGGTCCAAAATCTCGTCATTAACGTCCAGCGCTCAACTCTCAACGCCTTAATATGCGGTCATTCCGAACGAAGTGAGGGACCTCACGCGCGCGGCCGCGGGTCACACGATGTACTGCGGGACCTGACTTCGATTGGGCGGTCCTTCGCTGCGCTCAGGATGACATCGTTTGGACGTTGCCCTTCACTTTTAACATCCCGGTGATCGCCGCTCGCGCGTTTGCGGCTTGCCTTGCCAAGGCAGGATAAGCGAAAAGCCGATGGATGAAATTCCTGAACGCGCCGCGTCAGCCATTTGTTGGTTTGTCGCTCATGGCCGCAATAGGAATTGTCATCGGAGACGTCTTTCCCCTTCCTGGCGCCGCTTTGATTGTGGTGACGATCATCCTGGCGGCCTGCATTGTCATCGTCGCGTATCAGACCGCATCTGCTCGCGACTTACGTCATCGTTGGGTTTGGCTTTTTCCTGCTGCACAACCTTGAGACAAGCAATACGGAAGGCCAGCAACTTGCTGACGAACTTGGCAGCCGGCCGCGAGTCGTCACGGCCATTGGGTGCGTCATCACTGAGCCAAAGATTGCGCCCAGCGGGTTTGCGACATTCCTGCTAAAGCTCAAGTCAATTGAATTTGAAGGCCGGAAAAAATCCAACGCGCGCGATCTGGCAGGTTCGTTGGAAAGGCAGTCCCGGAATTTGGCGATGAATTGAAGTTTTTTGGAATCGCGGAAATCATCGCGCCGCCGCGAAATCCCGGCGAATTTGATATGCGCTCTTATCTGGCGCGTCACGACGTTCGTCGAATGCTCTTTGTTCGCTATCCGGAGGACGGCACACTGATTCGGCACGGCGGCGGCAACCCCATTCTGCGCCTGGCGCAGAAGTCGCGCGCATGGATGCAAAACGCACTTTGCAGAGGATTGGAGAACGCGCCTGAGGTGCAAAATTTTCTCAGCGGGATCGTGCTGGGCCTCAGGCACCAAACACCGGAAGACATCGAGGAACCATTTCAACAAACCGGCACGCTTCACCTTTTCGCTGTCGCGGGTTTGCACGTGGGAATTGTTGCCGCGCTGTTATGGATGCTGGCAATGGTCGCGCGGCTCTCACGGAAATGGGCGGCCGCGCTGATCATTCCTCTGCTTCTCTTCTACGCCGCAGTCACGGGACTACACGTTTCGAGTATAAGAGCTGCGGTAATGAGCTCGATTTTGTTTGGCGGTTTGTTTTTCGAACGCAAGGTTTTCGTCCTCAACAGCCTCGCTGCGGCGGCGTTCTTTCTCCTCTGCTGGAATACGAACGAACTTTTTTCGACAGGCTTTCAACTCTCCTTCGCGGTCGTTGGCGCCATCATATTGTTTGCCGATCCATTTGCGGACTTTTTGCAGCGCTGGACCGCTCCCGATCCTTTCCTGCCACGAAGCCTGTTGCGCGGTCCGCGACGTTGGATGCATGCTGGCTTCGAATGGCTTTGTCGCGGAACCGGTGTTTCCCTCGCGGCATGGGTCGGTTCGTTGCCACTGGTGCTTTGGTATTTTTACATCGTCACACCGATTTCTTTGGTGGCGAATTTGATCGTGGTACCGATCGCTTTCTTCATTCTCGCGATCGCGCTTCTTTCCCTTCTTTCGACGCCGCTTCTCCCCGGGCTTGCGGTGATTTTCAATAATGCCAACTGGCTTTTGGCACAGCTGGTCATGGGAATCGTGCAATTCCTCGCGCATGTTCCCGGTGGGCATTTTTACGTCGAACATCCGCATTGGCCCGAAAAGCTCGTTGCAAAGATTACGGTCCTGGATGTCGGCGCCGGAGCGGCTGTTCATTTGCAAACCGGAAGCGCGAACTGGTTGTTCGACTGCGGGAGTGAGCGGGCTTACCAGCGGGTCGTCCGTGAATATCTGCACTGGGCCGGTGTGAACCGGCTTTCCGGCGTGCTGCTTACTCACGGCGACGCAAATCACCTCGGTGGCACAGCACAATTGCTGGAAGATTTTCCTCGAATCCGCGTTGTGGATAATCCGGCGCCAGACCACTCAGTTGTTCACAGAAAGGTTGCAACGTTTGTTTCGAGAACACCGAATTAAACCGGACAATCTGACTGCGGGAGACAGTTTCCATCTGTCGCGCGATCTCACTGCCCACGTCCTGTTCCCTCCACGGAACTTCAGCTCATCGATCGCCGATGATCAGGCGTATGTCGTTCAGCTGCTCGTGGCGCCCGCGACCTCGATCTTGTTCATGTCGGACAGCGGCACCAAGACCGAAGAACAATTATTGGCACATCGTTTGAATCTTCGCAGTGATATCATCATTAAAGGTCAGAATCATTCCGGAGAGTCCGGCTCTGAGCCTTTCCTGGACGCGGTGCAGCCGCGTCTGATCATTGCCACTTCGCGCGACTTCCCAAGCTACGAGCGAATCAGCGACGGATGGGCAGAGAATTTGCAAAAACGGGGCATTAAACTCTTCCGTCAGGATGAGACGGGCGCAGTAATACTGCGGTTTCGTCAAGACAGCTGGGAAGCGCAAAGCTATTTCACGGGCGAAATCTTTTCGCAGTTCCAGCCAGTGAATGGGCGCGCCTTTCTGGCGGAAAATGAGCCCGAATCGGCTCTGTGGTAGATCGACATCAGCGTCACCGATTGCAAAACCGGGATCTGATTCGGCGACCTCTTTGATTTTCCCAAAGTAATCAACGTCATCTGTCGCAATGTAAATGCTTCCACCTTTCTGGAGCGCGGCCTGGTTCCGGACCGGGCGCTCGAGTCGCTGTCGGTCGCGGAGCGGGCGTCGACCTGGCGCGCCGCACTCAAGCAATACGTAGAGGGGGGTTTGCCTATTACTCGTTACCGGTCGGTATTGCTCG